>CAZSNF010000012.1:31230-96164 GCA_964608315.1 uncultured Rhodothermales bacterium
GCTCCATATCCGTTCGTTTGCGAAAGCGGTTCTCCAGCACGGTCACAAGGCGCTCCGCAACGCGGGCGCTCGCCTCCTCCTGCGCAGGCAGAGGACGTTTTTCCACGGGCACTCCATAACGCATGGCCGACCGGATAAGGTCCGTTTCGTCCTCCACGGTGGCCAACACCACCGCAACGCCCATTTTTCCGGCGCGGGCGGTCCGCCCGGACCGATGAATCAGGTATTCCGGGTCTTGCGGCACATCGTACATGAATACGTGGCTAAGGTCCGATATGTCGATCCCGCGGGCCGCGACATCCGTGGCGACCAGAAAGCGCGTTTTCCCGGCATGGGTTCGGGCAAGCGCCGCCTCCCGAGCTTTCTGCGATAAATCCCCGGAGATGGCGTCGGCGCTATAGCCGTAATTCCGCAGAAACGTCGTCAAGTACTCGACATCCTTTTTCCGGTTGACGAATACGATGGCCGATTCGGGGTTTTCGATCTCGAAAAGGCGCGCCAGCACGCGATCCTTTTCCATAGGGTCGGTTACATAATACCGATACTCCATCGTTTCGACGCTTTCCTGGCCCGCGCTTAACGAAATAAACCGGGGCTCCGTAAGAAAGTCGCGGCTGAGCGAACGAACTCTGGGAGGAATCGTGGCGCTGAACATCAATGTGCACCGTTCGGCGGGCAAATACCGCCTCAACGCCTGCATGTCCGGGTAAAAACCCATGGAAAGCATCTCGTCGGCTTCGTCGAAAATGACATGGTCGAGGTTTCGAAAATCGGCGTTGCCTCGGCTAAGATGATCGAGAATCCGACCGGGCGTACCGATAACGACCTGGGCGCCGCCCTGCAACCCGCGGACCTGCGGACGATAATCGACGCCGCCGTACACCAGCACGGAATCCAGTGCGCGGGTTTCGGGAGTAGCCTGTTTCATGTGCTCGAACACCTCGTTGATCTGCTTGGCCAACTCGCGGGTGGGCGACATAACGAGCGCTTGCGCAACGCGACGCGACGAATCCAGACGCTCGAAAAGCGGCAACAGAAACGCGCCCGTCTTGCCAGACCCGGTGCGGGACTGCACGATGAGGTCGGCCCCTTCGAGAATATGAGGAATGACTTGCTCCTGAACGGGCATGAGCGAATCCCATCCGGCGGCGCCCAGCGCCGCGCGCATGATTTCCGGCAAGTCGTCCAGCGACGCCCCCGGCAGGTCTTCGGCGGCGCCCTCTCGTATATCCTGAATCTGCTGCTCGCTATGCTGCTCGCGCTGGGCGCGACGGGTCAAGTCGATGACCCTGGTATAGGAAAAGGATGATTTGTCTTCGCGCTCACTCATAAAAAATAACCTGTTGTTTGGGGCGCGGGCCGAAAACGACAGGCCCGGCAGGGTCACATGGCAAGACCTCCGTCCACATGCAGCACATGTCCCGTGATGTAATCCGCGGCGGAAGAAACCAGAAAATGCACGGCGTTCGCGACGTCCTGGGGCGTGGCCGTGCGTTTCAGCGCCGCCGTATCGAGCAAGGCGTTGCGGGCGGCGTCGCTCAACCCGGACGTCATATCCGTTTCCACATAGCCCGGGGCCACCACATTTACGGTGACTCCGCGGCCGCCAAGCTCCCTGGCGAGGCTCTTCGAAAAACCTGTGACCCCCGCCTTGGAAGCCGCATAGTTCGTTTGTCCCGCGTTGCCCGAGACGCCTATCACCGACGACATATTCACGATCTTGCCGCCCCGCTGCTTCATCATGGGCCGGTACGCCATTTTGCAGAAATTGAACACGCTTTTCAGGTTGGCGTCCACCACGGCGTCCCAGTCCCGCTCACTCATCCGAAGCATCAGGTTGTCTCGCGTAATGCCGGCGTTATTGACCAGAATGTCTATGGCGCCCCATGCTTCCAGTACGCCGCCCACCGCTTCTTCGGCAGAAGATATGTTCGCGGCGTCTCCCTGAAAAACAAGACATTCCGAACCGGATTCCTCCAGCCGCCGACAAAGCGCCTGCGCCTGGTCCGTGGAAGATCGGTACGTAAAGGCCACGCGCGCGCCCGCCGCAGCCAGCGTTTCGACGACAGCCCGGCCAATGCCCCGGGAAGCGCCCGTAACAAGCGCCGTTTTTCCGTTCAGATCAAAAGCCATGGTTCCGAAGAAATCGGTGAATGAGAACAAGGAGGCCCGTGCGCCTCGACCCGGCGCGGCGGCGGTCAGACTCCGTTGGCGAGCATCGCCGTCAGCTCATCCGCTTTTCCGGCGGAAAAAGTCTGGACGTTGCGACCCAGGGTACGGCGCGTCAGGCCGTACAGCACCTTCCCCGCGCCGACTTCGATATATGCGTCGGCGCCGTCCGCATGCATGTTCCGGAGCGACCGGGACCAATGCACGGGCGACGCAAGCTGCGCCACGAGCGCCTTGCGGATTTCGTCGGGATCGCGCGCAGCGGAAGCCGTCACGTTAAGGTACACAGGAAAACGGAGAGGATGAATCGCGCATCCCGAAAGCGCGCGTTCGAGTCCGTCCCGGGCCTGCTCCATAAGGGGCGAGTGAAAAGCGCCGTTTACGGGCAACGGAACCACGCGGCGAGCGCCTTGCGTACGCGCCTCCTGCATAGCCCGTTTGACGGCGAATGCATCTCCGGATATGACCACCTGTCCGGGAGCATTGAAATTCGCGGTCACCACCACGTCGGAAGGCGCTGAAACGGCCTCGCACACACCCGCCACATCATCGTCTTCCATGCCAAGTACGGCGGCCATGGCGCCGGGTCGTTCGTCGTCCGCGGCGGCCATCAGTTCGCCGCGCCGCCGCACAAGATGCAACCCGTCCTCGAAAGAAAAAGCGCCCGCCGCAACGAGGGCGCTGTACTCGCCAAGACTGTGGCCCGCCGCCATAGCTGCGGAGAACCTGGCGCGGCGCAGTATAGCCATGACCGCCATACTGTGTACGTACAGCGCAGGCTGCGTCCTGTCGGTCCGCTTCAAAGCGCCGCCGTTTTCGTCCGGCTTGCCGAACATGGCCTCCGAAACAGAAAAGGGCAGCAACCGATCTGCCCGGTCTATGACTTCGCGGGCTTCGGCGAAGCGTTCGTACAGATCCTCGGCCATGCCCGCGTACTGGCTCCCCTGGCCCGGAAAAATAAAAGCGGCTTTTCGCATCGTCGCTACAACTCCGCGGCTACATACGATGCCGTCTCCCTTGCCGCCGCCTTGCCGCCATCGTAGGCCCAGCGAAGATAACAGGAACCCCACGTAAATCCGCCTCCGAACGCCACCAGCACCAGGGAATCCCCACGGCGCAGTTCCCACTCCCGATCCGCAAAACACAGGGGAATGGTGGCGGCGGTCGTATTGCCGTACCGGTCGATATTGACCATCACCTTGTCGCTATCGAGACCCATCTGGCGGGCCGTCGTATCGATAATGCGCTGGTTGGCCTGGTGCGGCACGAGGTAACGAATATCGTCTACCCCCAACTGGTGGCGGTTCATGATCTCTGCGGCGGCGCGAGCCATGCCGTCCACAGCGTATTTGAACACTGCGCGTCCTTGCTGCTGCAAAAAATGCATTCCTTTCGCCACCGTTTCGTAGGTGGGGGGACGCAGGCTCCCGCCCCCCGGCATGGAAAGCAGCCCGGCGTGTTTCCCGTCGATGCGCTGATAAAAATCGATAATGCCGCAATCCCCGGGATCGGGCTCCAGAAGCACGGCGGCGGCGCCGTCCCCAAAAAGAACGCATGTGCTCCGGTCCTCGAAATTCGTAATGCCCGACATTTTGTCCGCCCCAATGACGAGCACCTTCTCGTACCGCCCGCTTTCGATCATTTGCGCCCCGGTCGAAAGCGCAAAAAGAAACCCGCTGCACGCAGCGGAAAGATCGAATCCCCAGGCATTCGATGCGCCGATTTCATGCTGCACCAGACAAGCCGTCGCAGGAAAAAACATATCCGGCGTAATGGTGGCGACAATAATCGCATCGATTTCTTCCGGGCCCAGCCCCCGCTTCTCAATCAAATCCTCCGCCGCTCTCGAAGCCATCCAGGCGGTGGCCTTGTCGGGATCGCGAAGAATACGGCGCTCCCGAATACCCGTGCGCGTCCGTATCCATTCGTCGTCGGTGTCGACCAATTGCTCAAGATCCGCGTTCGTCAGCCGGTCTTCGGGGAGAAAATGCCCAACCGCTGTAATAGCCGCATAGCTCATGGCGCTGTTCGTCGCTGATTGCATGATCGGGGATACGCCTTCTGCATACAGAATGGCTCGGAGCGTTATTTGCCGAATGCCTTGTTCATTGCCTCAAGCGCCCCGTGCCGCGCCACATCGGCGGCCACAAGAATCATGCGCTCGATGGCGCGAACCGACGACCCGCCGTGGCCAATCATCACATTGCCGTTTACCCCAAGCAGCAGCGCGCCGCCATACTCTTCGTAGCTGAACCGAAGGCGTACGGCGGAAAGCGCCTCCCGCACCATCTCCTTGTCCGCATCGGAAAACGCCCGCCGCGTCATTTCTTCCGATACCATCCGGGGAATCGCAGAGGCCACGCTCTCCCCGAACTTGAGCAGAATATTGCCCACGAACCCGTCGCAAACCACGACGTCGGCCATATGATGCAGAATGTCCCGCCCCTCGATATTCCCGCAAAAGTGAATGTCCGGAGACGCCTGAAGGAGTTTGTAGGCCTCCTTGACCTGCTCGTTGCCCTTCCGGGCTTCCTCTCCAAGGTTCACCAGGGCCACCTTCGGCCTGGGAATCTGCATCGCCGCAGAGGCGTAAATCGAGCCCATCTTCGCAAACTGAAGCAAATGCTCCGGGCGGCAATCCACATTGGTGCCCACGTCAAGCATGATGCAATGGCCCCGGGTAGTGGGGAAAAACGCAACGATCGAGGGGCGCGCAACGCCCCGCATGGCGCCAAGCACGAAAAGCGAGGCCGCCATGACGGCGCCCGTATTGCCTGCGCTGACGAATGCGTGCGCCGCGCCTTCCCGCATGGCGCCAAGCCCAATATGAATGGAAGAGCCCTGCTTCGTTTTTACAGCGGCCGCAGGCGCCTCGTCCATGCCGATCGAATCGGGCGCATGCACGATGCGCAACGGCAACCTGTCGACAAGCTCTTTTTTATGGGCAATCTCGGCTTGCAGAGCGTCTCGCCGCCCTACAAGAAGCACTTCAAGATCCCCGTCCGAAGCGTCCAGCGCATGAATGGCGCCCTCAACGACAACGGCGGGAGCCTTGTCGCCCCCCATAGCATCAACCGCTACCCGAATGGCCATATTTCAAGGTATGAAGAAGCGACCGGCGAACCGGACGCAATGCATGGCCTAAATAACTCCTTTGGGCCCGATCACCTGACGGCCCCGGTAATAACCGCAACTGGGACAGGCGTGATGCAAAAGCTTCAACGTACCGCAGTTGAGACACTCGGTTATCTGAGGTTCTTTCAAGCTGCCGTAATACCGCGCGCGGCGCTGCCGCGTACGAGCCTTGGAATGTTTTCTTTTGGGATTCGCCATGATTTTTTGTGTTCGCCGATAAGCATAGCTGTTGGCGTGCGCGCCTGCCTGACCTTCAGTCATTCTCCGACTTTAATGCGCCAAGGGCTTCCCAGCGCGGGTCTATGCTATTGTCCTGCGTTCCTTTCGGAATACCGAATGTTGTCGGAATGTCTATGTCTTCTGCTCCGGGAGCAATGCGACGCGCCGGCACCGCAAGCAAAATCGTGTCTCGCGCAACATCGGTAAGGTCCAGGGCCCGATCGCTCGGATCCAGTAACCTGACCTCGTTGCAACGGTTTTTGCTCCCGCTTGCGAATCCGGCGCAAGAGAACAGGACGCAGTACGTACCCTCGATCTGCCGATCAAAGGAACGCAGCGTACGGTCGCATTCCAGTATGGCCTGCGCCCGAACCGTCAGCGAAACAAGGATTTGCGTCTCGGCCACATCCAGTCGCGCGGAGACGTCCACATCCCGAAACACCGAAGGATCCAATTCCAGCGCCTCGGCCTCCGGCCTGAACGTTCGTTCATGCACGCCCGGCTTTAGCGCTTCGATACCTATCGCAAACATGACAGCACGTCAAATCTGTTCCATCCAACGAAGATATGCACGCTCGCGTTCCGGGGCAAAAACGATGGGACGCATTTTGGCCAACGCCGCCGCAAAGATCAGGGTATCCTCAATACGTTTCGGCTTGTCTTTTTCTCCCGAAATCGTTACCATCCTGCCATGCGCCCTCGGGAATTACGCATGGCGCCGTCGAATGCCGCAGAAAGATTCCCGGGGATCGCGCCAGACGCGACCTGTTTGTGAACAACGTGTGGACAAGCAGGTTGCCCAGTCAAAAACAAATCGTCCATGACGATAACTACGAAGCAGTACGTGTGAAAAAAATCCGCATCCTTACGTTTAAACCATTTTTTTACGGGGATATAGGGCAAAAAACGCGGTGTGTATAACCTGTGAGCGCATCTGTGGCGAGCCAAAGAGGGAACGGGCGCGTATGCAGCGGAATTTTTTTCGGTTGTGAATAATAGGTGCATATCGGCCGGGCTCCGGTCCGCAGGCAGCTTTTTCGAGGAAATAAACAGCAAGAACGACGACGTGAAACCACCCTTCGGAAACGCATCCGCGCCGCCTTCGGGCCGCCCCGGGAAACCGCCGCACACGGCCGGAACGGCGTCTCCGCCTGGCCCGCCGCCGCCGGATGCTGCGCTCCATGCCCGGGCAGACGCTTTCGACTCTGCGAGCCCGGTCTTCATTGCATCCGGCCTTCCGCTGAACGCCTCGTACACCTTCGACCGATTCATCGAAGGCGATTGCAACCAGTTCGCGCGCAGCGCCGCGCTGGCCATCGCCCAGCAGCCTCGCCATACGGCCTTCAACCCGCTGCTGATCTATGGCGGAGTCGGCCTGGGCAAAACGCACCTTGTGCAGGCTATCGGCAACCATGTCCGGCAGCACAGCAATTACAATGTCCTTTATACGTCGAGCGACCACTTCACGTCGGACTATATGCAATCGCTCCAGACCAACCGGAATAACGAGTTCGTCGCATTTTACAGCGACATAGACCTGCTCATCATCGACGACGTCCAGTTCTTCAGCAACCAGCCGAAAACGCAGGAAGGCCTCTTCCATACCTTCAACCTCCTGCATCAGACCGGAAAACAGATCGTTTTCTCGACGGATCGGGCGCCCCAGGACATTCCCGGCGTGGCGGACCGATTGCTTTCGCGGTTTCAGGGAGGACTCGTGGCCGACCTGCAACAGCCCGAGCTGGAAACCCGCATCGCTATTCTGAACCGCAAGGCCAACGACCAGGGCATCGACATTCCCTACGAATTCATCGAATTCATCGCCCGGCACATCAAGAAGAATGTTCGCGAACTGGAAAGCGCCCTCATACGGCTACTGGCGCACGCTACGTTGCACCGGCGCGAAATAGATATGCCGCTCATCCGGGAGGCACTGAGCGAACTGCCCGACGACGCGCAGGCGAAACCGACGGTGGAAAATATCCGCCGCACCGCCTGCGCATATTTCGGGATCGCCGAAGACCTGGTGCTGGGACGGAGCCGCAACCGGGAAATCGTGCAGGCGCGCCATGTGGGAATGTACTTCAGCAAAAAGCTGACCGGACATTCCCTCGCCACGATAGGCCGGTATTTCGGCGGCAAGGACCATTCGACCGTAATCCATGCCTGCCGATGCGTCGAGAACCTGATGGAAACGGATCCGAACTTCCGGGAAACGCTCAAACGAATCCATCGGGAAATTGAAACAGGTTATCGGTAACTCTTTCTTCCCGATATTGTTATCTTGGGAAACAGGGACCTTAACCGGTTTCCCCGAATTGCAGCGTCATCCGTCGCCGCGCATGTGCCACCTGAGCGTATCGAAATAGTAACGCCATGAAATTTACCGCCTCCAGCGCCGCACTCCTAAAGGCGCTGACCACCACCGGGGGAGCTGTCCCCGCCAAAAGCACCCTGCCCATTCTGGAGTGCATCCTTTTCGAACAAGTTGACGAGACGCGCCTCAGCCTGAGCGCAACGGACCTGGAGGTCACCATCGTACAGCAGGTCGAAGTGCAATTCGAAAGCACATCGGCCCGCCGCATCGCCGTGCCTGCCCGCCGCCTCCTGGACACGCTGCGCGCCCTGCCGGAAGTGCCGATTTCGTTCGAGGCGAACGATGAATTTCATATCGTGCTCAAAACCGAGGCGGGCGAATACAAAATGTCCGGGCACGACGGCGGAGACTACCCGTCCCTGCCCGATCTCGACCCGGAACACACTATCGAAACGAACGGCGACCTGATTCGCCGCGCGATCGACAAGACCAGTTTCGCGGTCAGCAAGGACGCGCTGCGACCCGCCATGATGGGCGTGTATTTTCAGATCGGGCCGGAACCGGGACGCGCCGTGGCGACGGACGGGCATCGCCTTGTGCGCATGCAAATGGACTCCATGATTTCGGACGAGGACGCGAATTTCATCATCCCGGAAAAAGCGCTCTCGCTGGCCAACAAGATTTTATCCGGAGAAACCTGCGTCATTCTGGTGGATTCGGGCTATGCGTGCTTCGACGCAGGCAATACGCGCATCCTGGTGCGGCTTATCGCCGAGGCGTATCCCAACTACGAAGCGGTTATCCCCAAAGACAACGACAAGCAAATTGTCGTGGAGCGGAACGCACTGCTCGCCGCCGTAAAACGGGTCAGCCTGTATTCGTCCAACCTGACGCCCCAGATTCGCCTGATGCTCCATCCGGATCACATTGAGATCGATGCGCAGGATATCGAGCGGTCCAGCGAAGCGCACGAGACCGTCCCGTGCGAATACAACGGCGACCCGATGCCCATCGGATTCAACGCCACCTATCTGAACGAGGTCCTGGGACACATTGACGACGAGGAGATCGTTATAGAGTTCAGTTCCCCGAATCGCGCCGGCGTGGTCACGCCGCATACTCAGCGGGACGGGGAGCATGTGCTGATGCTCATCATGCCGGTCATGCTGAACCATTGACCGGCGGATCATTCCAGATTCTTTAGCAACTCCTCGTCTTTGCGCAATCGTTTGACGGCCTTGTAAATGAAGGCGCGAATAGTCGGGAGCGGGCGGTCCGTGCGCCGCGCAATTTCCGCGTACGACAATCCGCCCAGAAAACGCAGCCGTACGCACGAGCGAAGATGCGGGGGAAGCCGGTCGATGGCGCCAACCAGCATCTGTTGCTGCGCGCCGTATTCGCGGTAGTTATTCGGCGTTTCGGACACGGAAGTCCCCAACGGGGCGCCGTCGAGAGCAACTTGCTGCCGCCTTGCGCGAAGGTAGTTGCGGAAGGTGTTCTTGCACACCACGCTGACCCAGCTTGCATAGCGAGACGGTTCCCTGACCTGGGACTCCCGCATTTCCGTTTTGCGAAACGCTATATCGATCAGGACATCCAGATCGATAGCGCTCCAGGACGACTCCTGAACGAATTTCACGAGAAAATATCTTCGGATGTAGCAGTACGTCCACAATTGAATTACGCTGCGCTCCTGAAGGTCGAGCGTGGCGCGCCAGCGGGCGTAGGCGGCGTTTACGGCGGATGCGTCGTCAAGACGAAAAGGCAGGCCCGCGGCCAGTTCGTCCAGCGAATCGAAGGATGAGTACGACATTAATGATCGGGTGGATAACGTGAGACAGACTCAAGGATGGAAAACCGAACAGATGGCCCATTCAAAGCGAATACTGGCCAGCCTCGGGCGCTGCAAGACCACTACACAAAAAGACGGTTCGCGCCTGCATCGAAAAACTTGACGTACAATGCCAAAAGCCGTATATTACTTGGCTACGATGGTTCGTAACGAACGTTTTCGTCTTCAGGAGCGTCCGAACACTCCAACGGAATGATCCGACGCCGCGACACCGTCTTGATCGGTATCTGCGCGGGGACATCAGGCTATAAATGATGTGCTGCGTAACAACGGAAGTTAAATAAATTTAGTCATGGATGCGAACACTTACAAAACTTATTCCGCCAGACCGAGCGACATTGATCGCGCCTGGTACGTCGTGGACGCCAGGGATCAGATCGTCGGTCGGCTTGCGTCGCGCGTGGCCTCCGTGCTGCGCGGCAAGCACAACCCGCGATTCACGCCCCATATGGACACCGGCGACTTCGTAGTCGTCGTCAATGCGGACAAGGTTCGCCTGACTGGCAACAAGGAAACGGCGAAGGAGTACTTCCGTTACAGCGGGCATCCAGGCGGAGCGCGGTTCACGACGCCTGCGGAAATGCGCGCTTCCAAACCGGAATTCATCGTGCGCAACGCCGTCCGGGGGATGATGCCGAAAGGTCCCCTTGGCCGTCAGATGCTTAAAAAATTAAAGGTGTACGCCGGTCCGGAGCATCCGCACGCCGCACAGCAACCCAAAGAGCTCGCGCTGTAACCCGCGCAACGAAAACAAAAAGGCCCGTTCGGGATCAAAATTCCTCGAGTAAATCGCCTTTGAGTCATCGGACGCCTGAAAAATTTAATGCGCTTGTCCCCTTGCCTTAAAAATCAATCCGACAAGTGCTATCCACCCCTTTGCAACCAGCGAAAACGACAAACCCTATTTTATGGCAGGACCCGTTCAGCATATCGGCGTTGGCCGACGGAAAACATCCACGGCGCGCGTTTACCTGCGCGCCGGAAACGGCCAGGTGACGATAAACCGTCGTCCCCACGAAGAGTATTTCCCGCTCGACTGGCGACGCAAGATCATCTTCCAGCCGTTTGAAGCGACCGGCACCAGTGGACAGTTCGACGTATTGGTCAACGCAAAAGGCGGCGGCCTGACCGGACAGGTCGAAGCGATTCGCCTCGGCATTGCGCGCGCGCTGGTCGATTTTGACGAAGAATTCAAAAAGCCCCTTCGCGACGCCGGCTTGCTCACGCGGGACGACCGCATGGTAGAGCGCAAGAAGTACGGTCGCCCGAAGGCGCGCAAGCGGTTCCAGTTCAGCAAGCGGTAACGCAGGCGACGGACAAAACTTTTTCAGGATACTTTAATCACGCATACCGCCCGACATGCGACAGGGTGGCCGCCGCGGCGGTCATGTTTCATGCGAGACGGCGGTAGAGGAACAAACCCGGCGAATTACGCCCTTTCCATGAGCGAAACGACACCCGCGACGACCGCCCCCGCGCCCGAAACGGCGCCTGCCGCAGGCCCGGTCGGCATTGAGCAACTTCTCAAGGCAGGCACGCATTTCGGGCACCTCACGTCCCGCTGGAATCCGAAGATGAAGAAATACATCTTCATGCAGCGGAACAACATCCACATTATCGACCTGATGCAAACGCAGGCGTTGCTGAACGCAGCGGCGGAAACGGCGGCCCGGTTTGCGCGCCTGGGCAAATCGATTCTGTTCGTCGCCACGAAAAAACAGGCGCGGGAAACGGTCCGCTCCTATGCGGAAGAGTGCGATTCCCCTTATGTGGTCGAACGCTGGCTGGGAGGTACGCTGACCAATTTCCAGACCATTCGCGGAAGTATCCGGCGCATGGACGAACTGGCCCGGTTCGAAGAAGACGAATCGTTTCAGACGCTCAAGAAAAAGGAACGGCTGATGCACAGCCGCGAGCGCGAAAAGCTTGTGAAGGTGCTGAGCGGCATCTCCGCCATGCCGCGCTTGCCGGGCGCCGCTTTCATCGTGGACATAAACCGGGAGCACATCGCCGTCAAGGAAGCGCGCAAGCTCGGCATACCGATCATCGCCATGATCGATACGAACTGCGACCCGGATCTGGTGGACTACCCGATCCCGGCCAACGACGACGCAATCAAGTCGATCCAGCTTGTTACTTCCGTCATTGCGAATGCGGTGAACGAAGGCAAGCGCTCAAAAGAAAACAAAGACGCCCACCAGGACCAGAAGCGGAAATCCTGACGAATCGGCGATCCTGCAAGGATCGTTGCCTCCGGCGAATTCTGCTTGCAATACAAATTCAAGACCATGACGATCAAGGCAGCCGACGTCAAAAAACTCCGTGAGATCACGGGCGTCGGCATGATGGACTGCAAAAAAGCGCTCCAGGAAGCGAACGGCGACCTGGACGCCGCGGTAGATATTCTGCGCAAAAAGGGCCAGAAGGTAGCGGAAAAACGCGCCTCCCGGGAAGCCAACGAGGGGCTCGTGGCGGCGGCGCTTTCCGACGACGGAAAACAGGGCGCATTGCTTGAACTGAACTGCGAAACCGACTTTGTCGCACGGAACGAGGAATTCGGACAACTGGCCGAAGCGCTGGTCCGGGTTGCGCTGGACAAGGCTCTCGACAGCGTAGAGGCGTTGCAAAACGTCGAGTTTGCGGCGGGGCGAACCGTGGAGCAGTCCCTGATAGAGGCCACGGGCAAAATCGGCGAAAAGATCGCGGTGCGGCGGGTGGCCTTGCTCGAAAGCGCGGATGGACGCATCGTTTCCTATATTCATCCGGGGTCCCGTCTTGGCGTCCTCGTGGAAATGTATGGAAACGGACAGGTGGAAAACGCCGGAACCGACGTCGCCATGCAAGTGGCCGCCATGAACCCGATCGCCACCACAAAAGACGACGTTCCCGAAAGCGTGAAGGAGAAAGAGCTGGAAATTGCGCGGGAATCCGCCCGCAACGAAGGCAAGCCGGATCACATTATAGACCGAATCGCCCACGGCAAGCTGGAGCGGTACTTCAAGGACCATGTGCTGGTTGAACAACCTTTCGTCAAGGACTCTTCGATGAGCGTAAAGGTCATGCTGCAAAACGCGGGCGCCGGCGTACGCCAATTCGCCCGGTTTGCGCTGGGAGAATAATCTCCTGACCTCTGAAATTATGGCAAGCGACACGCACCGGAGCGCATACAAGCGTATCCTGCTAAAACTTAGCGGGGAAGCGTTGCTGGGCGCCCGGTCTTACGGCATCGACCCCGAAGTGCTCGCTGGATATGCGCGCGAAATAGAAACCGTCGCGGAACGCGGGGTCGAGGTGGCGATCGTAATCGGGGGCGGCAATATTTTCCGCGGCGTTCGCACCGCCCACGCCGGCATGACCCGCGCGCACGCCGACTACATGGGCATGCTGGCCACGATGATCAACGCCATGGCGTTGCAAGACGCCCTGGAGCAGGCGGGCCTTCAGACCCGGTTGCAATCCAGCATAAAAATGGAGGAAATCGCCGAACCGTTCATCCGGCGGCGGGCGATCCGGCATCTGGAAAAGGGCCGCGTGGTCATTTTTGGAGCCGGGACGGGCAATCCGTACTTCACCACCGACACGGCGGCCGCGTTGCGGGCGCTGGAAATCGAAGCGGACGCGCTCCTCAAGGGGACCCGGGTCAAGGGCATTTTTTCGGCGGACCCCGAGGCCGATCCGAAGGCAAAAATGTACGACGAAATCGCGGGCGACGAGGTGATCCGCCGGAATTTGCGCATCATGGATATTACCGCCTTTACCCTCTGCCGGGAATCAAGGTTGCCGATTCTGGTGTTCGACATGAACAAGCCGGGCAACCTGAACCACATTGTTTCCGGCAAGCGCATCGGCACCGTAGTCCACTGGAACGAAAAATCCGGGGCGGCCCCTGAAAACGCGCGGGAGCGCCCGGAAACGAAAGCACGCTCCTTCACACAAGTCGAGCCATGATCAACGAGCATCTCAAGGCCCTCCTGAAAGAGGCCGAAGAACACATGGAGAAAAGCCTCGAATGGTTGCAGGGCGAACTGCACGCCATCCGGGCGGGGCGGGCCATGCCGGGCATGATCGACAAAATCCGGGTGGACTACTACGGCGCGCAAACGCCGCTCAACCAGATTGCGACGATCGGCGCGCCGCAGCCCGACCTGCTCACCGTTCAGCCGTGGGATCGGGGCGCGCTCGAAGCCATCGAAAAAAGCATTATGGCGTCGAACATGGGTTTTAATCCGTCGAACGATGGCGCCATGATTCGCATCCCGGTCCCGCCGCTGTCGGAGGAACGTCGCCGAGACCTTGTCAAGGCGGCGAAAGGCCGGGGGGAAGAAGCCAAAATCGGGATTCGCAACATTCGTCGCGACGCAAAGGACAAAATGCGCAAAATGGGCGAGGCAGAGCACATCCCGGAAGACATGCTGTTCGAAGGCGGCGAGCAACTCCAGAAACTCACAGACCGCTTTACAAACGCCGTGGATGCGCTGACCGCCCGCAAGGAAGAAGAAATCATGGAGGTATGATCCGGCCTTGCAGTCTCTGAACTTTGTGGGCTTGATCAGAGTATCCTGAGGATACCCTGGAGAGGTGCCCGAGCGGCCGAAGGGGCTCGCCTGGAAAGCGAGTGTACCGTTCACGCGGTACCGTGGGTTCGAATCCCACCCTCTCCGCCCTGTTTCCCCGGCTGAACCGCACCATGCCGAACCGCGCCCGTTACCCACTCGAATCTTTGCCTGCATGATAAACAGCATGACCGGTTTCGGTCTTGGCGAAGCAGAGGCAAACGGCGCGGTATCGACCGTCGAACTTCGTTCGACCAACAATCGGTTCTGCGAGATATCGGTTCGCCTGCCGCGCAGCCTGAGCAAATACGAATCGGAAGTCCAGGCCCGCATCCGGAAGCGTTTTGCGCGAGGGCGGATCGCGGCGCACATCCAGGTCGAGCGCGATACGGAAGAATCCGGCGGAAGCCTCCGGATAAACCCCGAAAGCGTCCGGCAATGCATGGAACTGCTCCAGGCCGTGCGCGAAGCCGCCGGACTAACCGAACCGGTGCGGCTCGAACATTTGCTGAAGTATTCCGATATTTTTCAGACGAAGGAAGGGTCGTGCGGGGAAACGGCCCGCGAATGGAATGCCTCGGAGCAGGCCCTCGACAAGGCGATAGCCAACCTTCAGGCCATGCGCCGCCTTGAAGGAGACGCCCTCCTGAACGATATGGATCAGCGGCTGCAAGTGATCGGACAGTTACTGGAACAGGTCGAAACCCTTGCTCCCGCGCGCGTCGAAAGCGCGCGCGAGCGGTTGCGGGAACGGCTTGCCGAAATGCTTGAAGACCGCCGCCTGGACCCCCATCGCCTGGAGATGGAAATTGCGATCCTGGCCGAACGGCTGGACGTTACGGAGGAATGCGTACGCCTGAAATCCCACCTGAATCTGTTCCGGCAGAGCCTTGCAAGCGAGCATGCGGAAGGGCGCAAGCTTAATTTTATTGCGCAGGAAATACACCGTGAAGTAAACACGCTTGGAGCCAAATCCGGAGATACGACAATCGCCGGCCTTGCCGTCGCCATGAAGGACGAACTGGAAAAAATTCGCGAGCAAGTACAAAACGTGGAATGAACAACCCCGAACAGGCCCCGCGCCTTGTGGTGCTCACGGCGCCAAGCGGCTCCGGAAAAACGACCATCGCTAACCGAATCCTGGAAGCCATGCCTGCTTTCCGTTTCTCGGTATCGGCCACCACAAGACCTCGACGTCCCGACGAAAAGGACGGCGAGGATTATCACTTCATCTCGCACCAGGAGTTTCAGGCGCTCATCCACTCCGGCGAGATGCTTGAACACGAAGAGGTATATCCCGGACGCTTGTATGGAACCCTGCGATCCGAACTGGACGGCGCCAGCGCAGAACACCCGATTTTGCTCGATATCGACATTGAAGGCGCGTTCAGGATTAAAAAAATCTATGGGGAAAATGCGCTTATCGTCTTTATTCGCCCCCCCTCTGTCCGGGAACTCGGGCGACGCCTTCGGGAACGCGCCACGGAAAACGAAGACACCATCCGGGTCCGCCTCGATCGGGCGCGCCGGGAGCTGGACGCCGTGCGCCAGGCGGACAAGGTGATCGAAAACGACGATATCGAACGCGCCGTCAAGGAAACCTTGCGCGTAGTACGGCGGTTTATTAAAACCTGAGTACGGGTACAAAATTTCTGAACATGCAGACAGGGGCCAACCATGGCAATGAAGACCATAGATATTGAAAACCTCACGGCGCAGAGCGACAATGTGTACGAAACGGTCGTAGTGCTTTCCAAACGCGCTCGGCAAATAGCCGCCCGCCAGAAGGCGGATCTGGACGAAAAACTGGCGTACTACGAAGGATTTACGTCCGATGTGGAAAATCTCCGTATGCAGGAAGAACAGGCCCGCATATCGCTGGAATACGAAAAACGGCCCAAACCCGCCGAAGTCGCGATCGGCGAAATCGAGCAAAACGAGATTTACTTCCGCAACGCCGAAAAAGAAGACTCGCCTGAAGAATTTTCCGCTTGAGTAACCGCCTGCGCGACGCCCGGTCGCAAAAAAGATCGTTGGCCTTTCGATAAACAGATGACGTCCAGCAAGCCATATGCCGAACTGCGCGGGCGGCATATTCTGCTCGGCGTATGCGGGGGCATTGCGGCGTACAAATCCGTCGAACTGGTGCGCCTCCTCAAAAAAGCAGGCGCCGACGTACAAGTCCTTATGACGCCGGACGCCACGCGCTTCGTCACGCCGTTGACGCTGGGAACCGTCTCGGAGCGTCCGGTTCTCACAGACCTGTTTCCCGAGGCGGAAGACGGCTCCTGGACCCGGCACATTACGCTTGGGCATTGGGCGGACCTGCTAATCGTTGCCCCGGCGACGGCGCAAACACTGGCCAAAATGGCGGGGGGATTCTGCGATAACATGCTCGCCGCCGCCGTGCTCGCCGCCCGATGCCCGGTTCTCGTCTGTCCGGCCATGGACGAGGATATGCTGGTGCATCCGGCCACGCAGCGCAACCTGGAGACGCTTCGGTCCTATGGCTATTTCGTGGCGCCGACAGCGTACGGCCCGCTTGCAAGCGGATTGACCGGGCAGGGCCGCTTGCCGGAACCGGAAGAAATCGCGCAGCACATCCGCGAAGCGCTTGCAACCGGCCCGGACGACCGCCCGGCGCGCCCCCCTGCGGAAAACGCCCGCTTGCAAAACAGGCATGTGCTCGTAACGGCGGGACCTACCCGGGAGCACGTAGATCCGGTTCGCTTCCTCAGCAATCCCTCCTCCGGAAAAATGGGCTTTGCGCTTGCGGAGGCAGCCGCCCGGCGCGGGGCCCGGGTCACGCTGGTTTGCGGTCCGGCGCATCTGGACACGCCCGCCCGGGTGAAGCGAATCGACGTGGAAAGCGCCGAGGAAATGCACGACGCCGTTATGGCCCATCGCGCAGCCGATATTGTGATCATGGCGGCGGCGGTCGCGGATTACGCGCCGCAAGAACGCGCCACGCAAAAAATCAAAAAGAAAAACAGCGAGATGACGTTGCGCCTGCGACGCACGACGGATATCCTTTATGCGTTGCAGCAACAGCGGGCCGAGGGGCAACTCCTCGTGGGATTTGCCCTGGAAACCAGCGATGGGCTGGAAAACGCGCGCAAAAAGCTCCGCGACAAGAACCTCGACTGGATCGTGCTCAACATGCTTGCCGCGGATTCGGGATTCGAGACGGAAACGAATCGGATCATGCTGCTGAGCCGCGACGGTCGAGAAGAAGCGGTTCCCGCGATGAGCAAGCGGGAGACCGCCGAAATCATTCTGGATCGCATTGCGTCCCCGCAGGACCGGACAGCGGCGTAACGATGCGGCGAAACCCGCTGCGGAACCGGCCCCGGTCGCGACATAACCTCTTTACCCCATGTCTATCCTCCGCGAACTGAAAACCATCCTTGAGCATGAACAGCGGCTCGGCGGGTCGTTCGCACCGCTTCCCCGTTCCGCCAGGCAGGAAGCGCAAGGAACGACGCAGCGCGACCATGCCGCGGCGAAACCGGCCCGACCACTTTCTGAAGCGGCTCCCGCCAGCAGGATTGCGCCTGCTGCAAACGCGGAGGACAGCAGCCTGTTCGGGGGCGGAGCGGAACAGGGCGGTGGAAGCAACCTGTCGCCCTATGCGCGCATTCATGCGCTGATCCCGGCCCAATCCCCGCTGCGCGAAATGAATACGCTGGACGAAGCAGAAGCCTTCGTGCGGGACAATGTGCTCATTCCGCTGGATAAAACCCGTAAAAACCCGGTGTTCGGCGTCGGGAATCCGGAAGCGGACCTGATGGTGATAGGAGAGGCTCCCGGGGCGGACGAAGACGCCCGAGGCGAGCCTTTCGTGGGAAGAGCCGGTCAATTGCTGAACAAAATCCTGCAGGCCATTGACTTCGAACGAGAAGACGTCTACATAGCAAATATCCTGAAAAGTCGCCCGCCGAACAACCGGAACCCGCTTGCGGGAGAAATCCAGGCGCACGCCCCGATTCTCTATAAGCAAATGACGCTTATTCGCCCCAAATTGCTACTTTGCCTTGGCAAGGTCGCGGCAGGCGCCTTGCTGAATCGGCAGGATTCGCTGAAAGCCATGAGACAAAAATTTCAGGATTTTCATGGCCTTCCCCTGCTTGTTACCTACCATCCGGCGGCGCTGCTGCGCAATCCCGGATGGAAACGACCCACATGGGAAGATATGCAGATGCTTCGCAAACGCTACGACCAGTTGAGGAAACTCTGATTAAGGCAAGACGGTCGAGAGGGGCCTGTGGTTGCGCCCTTTCCACACTGGGCCAGCACACCCCTCGCAGCCTCTGAACTTTGCACATTTAATCAGAGTATCCTTGAAGGGAAATACAACCTGATCGTCGATCCCGCGCCTTGCAGCGCCTCTTATGCCTGAGCAGGAACCATATCCTCCGCCCATGCCGGACGCCCCCCGGGAAGCCCTGCCGGATCCGCACGCCGGCGGACGCGTGCCGCCGCAAGCCGTCGATGTAGAACAGGCCATATTGGGAGCGATTCTCCTGGAACAGGACGCGCTGCCGAAAAGCCTTGAGATTCTTTCCGAAGACAGTTTTTACGACGGGCGGCATCAGAAAATATTCGCCGCGTTCTCGGAACTCTTTCGGCGAGGCGTTCCTGTCGATTTGATCACCTTGACGAACGAATTGAGGCGGCGCAAGGAACTCGAAAAGGTGGGCGGCGCAAATTATCTGAACGAACTCTCGGCGCATATGAGCGCCGCAGCGAATGTCGAATATCATGCCCGCATCATTGCCGAGAAGCGCCTGCTTCGGAAACTGATCGAAGCGACGACGCAGCTCACCCGGGACGCATACGACCCCGGGGCGGACACGTTCGAATTGCTCGACAAGGCCGAAACAGACATCTTCCAGATTTCCAATGCGGAGATACGGCGGCCCGCAGAGAAGATCTCGGACGTCATAAAAACCACGATAGAACATCTTGAGGCGATCAATGGACGCGAAGGGGGCGTGACCGGCGTTCCCAGCGGATTTTCCCGCCTCGACGATTTCACAAGCGGCTGGCAACGGTCCGACCTGATCATTGTGGCGGCGCGCCCGTCCATGGGCAAAACCGCGCTCGCCCTGACCTGTGCGCGCAATGCTGCCCTGCACAGCAAATATCCTGCAGGCGTGGCCATTTTCTCTCTCGAAATGGGCGCCGAGCAGCTGGCCCTGCGCATGTTGACCTCGGAAGCGCGGGTCAATTCCCAGGACGCTCGTACGGGCCGCATGCAGGACGACGACTGGCAGAAACTTAACCGGGCGGCCGGGCGGCTGGCCGAGGCGCCCATTTTCATCGACGAAACGCCGGGGCTGTCTGTGCTGGAACTCCGCGCCAAGTGCCGCCGCCTGAAATCAGAGCACGACATCGGGCTGGTGATCGTCGACTACCTGCAACTCATGCATGTGTCTGCGACGCAGCGCTACAGCAACCGGGAACAGGAAATTTCGCACATCAGCCGGTCCATGAAAGCGCTGGCCAAGGAACTGAACGTGCCCGTAATCGCCCTGTCGCAGCTAAGCCGGGCCGTGGAAACCCGGGGCGGCGACAAGCGGCCGCAGCTTTCGGATTTGCGCGAAAGCGGAGCCATTGAACAGGACGCGGACGTGGTGTGCTTTATTTATCGGCCCGAGCGATACGGCCTTGTTACGAATGACGATGGGCATTCCACGGAAGGCGTCGCCGAAATCATTATCGGCAAACAACGCAACGGACCTGTCGGCACGGTGGAGTTATCCTTTGTGAAGCAATATGCGCGCTTCGAAAGTCTGGCGACGTACTACCAGGGGGCCGCGGAAGGAAATGGAGCCCACAGCGAGAACGCCCCCTTCTAGGGCCTGATTTTGGGAGATACGCTGATATAACCGCTTCGTTCAGCGCGTCACGTTCGCAAATACAGGACATCATGGGCGACGAGACGCTGCGCCGCAGGAAAAACGTCAGAAGCCCAGCCCCCGCGCATTGAGGCGAATGCGGGCGAGAAACATGTCCGACGTAAGATAGAGCGTAGAGCCATCGTCCCCGAAGGCGCAATTGGCGATCCGCTCGCCCGTGGAAATGGTGCCGAGGTGCTCCCCTTCGGGCGTCAGCGCCAGTACGCCGCCCGGCCCCGTAGCGAACAGGTTTCCTTCCGTATCGACCGCCATGCCGTCGAACGCTCCCGCGGCCCCGTCGGCGATCAGCGCGCTGCCGTCGAAAAACACCCGGCTGTTCGCCAGCGTTCCGTCGTCCTGCACATCGTAGGCGCGAATGACCGGGTGGGCTCCTCCCGAATTCGCAACGTACAGGGTCTTTTCATCCGGGGAAAACGCGATCCCGTTCGGGAACCCCAGTTCGTCCGCAAGCAAGGACGACGCACCGTTCGGATCGACGCGGTATACGCCATTAAAAGGAAGTTCCTTGTCCGGGCTGTCGTTGAGGCCCGCCAGTCCGTAGGGCGGATCGGTGAAATACAAATCCCCGCTGGAATGAAAAACCAGATCGTTGGGACTATTGAGGCGCTTGCCCTCGTAGGAATCGACTATCGTCTCGCGCGTGAAATTCGCGGCGTCGAGGCGAGCAATCTGCCGGTTTCCGTGATCGCACATCACGAGACGGCCTTCGGCGTCCAGCGCAAGCCCGTTCGTGCCCAGTTCGGCCCCCGACGGATCGCTTCCTGCGTACCCCGCCGGTCGAAGATAGGGCGAAAGGCCGTCCTTTTCGTCCCACCGGTAGATCGTATTCACCGGTATGTCGGAAAAAAGCAGGTAGCCTCCGTCGTCGGGAACCCATACCGGGCCTTCAGACCACTCGAAACCCTCGGCCAGTTTTTCAATGACGGCGTCCTCGGGGACCAGCGCGTCCATCCGGTCGTCCAGGCGGATCACTGTTCCGATGGCGTCGGCGGCGGGGCGGGCGTATACCTCCTCTTCTTCATGGGAGGCGCAACCCGCCATGACGGCGAACGCAAAAAAGAGGACAGGAATGCGAAGCAGGTCGGTCATGGGGCAGAGGGTTTCCCGGGGCAAGCGAATGCAGGTGCGGGCTTGCCTGTATGTTGTAACGTGATGTGAGGTGACGGGCGGACTCGAACCGCCGTACAAGGTTTTGCAGACCTTTGCCTAACCACTCGGCCACGTCACCCGATTTCCTTACCGTTTTCCCGTACCGTACGATTCCGGCGGGTTTCTTGATCCCGGCGAAAGAGCGCCGCGACCGCGCGCCGTTGCTGTCGCGCCGTAGCACGCCCGGCAGGACTCGAACCTGCAACCTGCGGATTAGAAGTCCGCCGCTCTGTCCGGTTGAGCTACGGGCGCAAGGAACAAGTGCGGAGATGCGGCGACAAGCTGCCGGCGGCGCCTTGCCCCGTCCATACCATGGCCGGAATCGGTATGTGTCGAGGCGGCCGGATTTGAACCGACGACCCTCTGCTCCCAAAGCAGATGCGCTACCGGACTGCGCCACGCCTCGATGTTGCGAACAAGGGCGCATCCTGCGACGCTTCCTTGCAGCGGGAGAAACGGAACAACGTCCTCGCCGCAAAGGTTCGTCGCGGTCAGTTCGCCTTCTTCGCCGCGGTCAGGGTATCCTGAACCGCCTCGGCAGGCACCATGCGGGCCCGAAAGCTGTAATGACCGTTCGCCTTTTTTTCGGCAGCGACGATTTTGGCCATCTGCCTGGAGGAGGCGCGCGTCTTGCGCACCTTGTCGCCGAATGTCTGTGTTTTCGCCATGGCGATCTACGACGTTTCTGGAGCCGCGGGACAAGGCCCGCCGTCCGTTATTTGATTTCCCGATGCACTGTGTGCTTGCGCAACTTCGGATTATACTTCCTGAGCTCCAGGCGCTGATCCGTATTGCGCCGATTCTTCGTCGTGGAGTACCGCGACGTGCCGGGGGCTTCCGTACACTGGAGCGTCACCTGAATCCGAACTCCTTTCGCTTTGGCCATGATTTTACTCTGGATTACGGGTTCCGGGGTACGCCATGCCGCGACGCCGCGGACATGCCGCGAAACGTCAGATGCGTACGCCTTGCCTGCGCGCCTCGCGAAGCACGGCCTGGACGCCCTTTTTGTTAATCGTTTTCAGCGTCTTCGCGGACACCTTCAGGGTGACGTAGCGATCCTCCTCCGGAATGTAAAACCTCTTCTTCTGAAGATTAAGAAGAAAACGCCGCTTCACCTTGTTGTGAGCGTGGGAAACGTGGTTGCCCGTCCGGGGGCCGCGTCCCGTGATGTCGTCTTTTCGCGCCATGTCTCAAACCCCCATGTCTCAAATCCCGAAGAATGCCGTACCGGCGTGTCGATGTTTCCTGCGCGTTTCTGTGCGATACCGCTCGCAAGCAATGCCTTTGTAGCGTAGCCCCGCAAGATACGCCAAAGAAAGCCGCTTCGCAAGAATTTTTCCGCGAACGACCGTACCGTCTTGTCCTAGGGCCTGTCTAATCAAACAGATACGCAATCGCCCAAAATTTGTTTCCCTGAAGGGTACGCTGATTAAGGAACCTCTGATTAATTCTGCAAAGTTCAGAGGCTGCGAGGGACGCGCCGGCAAGGAATGACGAAGCAATGCGGCAGGCCCCGCATAATGAGGAATGACGCGGCCAGCGCGTTCCTCGCGGCCTCCCGAAGGGCGCTTCGCGTCCGCTGCGCCCGAATACGTAGCGTATGCCGCTGATTGCAACGACGCCGTCATAATGTCGCTGTACGCGCGAACGCGAAGCGCTGAGCGAAGTAGAATTAATCAGAGGTTCCTTAAATCTGCTTCGATCAGCGTTCGGGCGCGTCGAAAAACGAAAGCAGCGTATCGCCCCGAAGCCCTGTACGCAGCGTCTCAAGGGGAATCACTTCGTCCGGAGGAATATTCCCAAGGTTTACGTTGGCGCCGAATTTCCGAATGAACCAGACCTGTTGCGCCTTTCGGGGAGCCTCGAAAACCAGCTGCCGGACGTCGACGCGGCGAACGATTGCGTCCATGACGGACGACCGCACCTGACCGGAAGCATCGAAAACGCCCGCCGTTCCGCTCTCCCGCGCTTCGCAAATAACCTTCCAGCTGCCCGCGTCCAGTTCGTCCCGTATCATCCGGACCCATGTGTCGGGCGAAAGGACAACAGACGGAGCTTTCGAGCCGACCTCGCTTAATACCCGGAAATCTTCTGCAAAGGAACGAATATGCGCGAGCTTTTCTTCGTGCGGCAGCGAAATGGTCCCATCGGAAATCTCGACATATTCAACGTCCAGCGAGCGAAGCAGGGCGCGGTACTCGGCGAGCCGCCCGCGCAAGCAAAACGCTTCGAAGAGGGTGCCGCCAAAACAAACCGGCACCTCGGCAGACCGGTACGCCGCCAATTTATCTTCGAGACGGGGCGTGACTACAGCCGTGCCCCATCCCAGTTTTACGCCGTCCACATAGTCTGCGCTTGTTTGCAACAGGTCCTCCGCCTGCCGAACCGAGAATCCCTTGTCCAGAACGAGGGTCAGGCCCGAAGCGCGCGGACGGGCGGGGCGGGCAGGCAAGTCGTCAAATCCGAATCGGTCGTGCGGCATGGCGGGTAGAGAAATTTGGGCGGACAGGAACAAGAACCGTCGGCGCGGCGAACGCGAGACCCTCGCGTTCTCTATGAAAGGGCGCGGGGATCAGTCATCAAGCTTGCTGAACAGGGCGGAAGATCCATCATGCCATTGTTCGAGATAAAGTTCGCCAAAGCCCTTGAAATCATCGACCATACCGATAACCATCAGCGTCTCCGGGCGCAGAAGCAAGATAAGCACCCTCTCCTTTCAATGAAGAAAAGAGAGGATCATCGACAATATGGGGTCGAGGATTGTGCGGCTTGCAGTCGAACAGGCGCAGGTGCGAACGAGCGGCAGCGCTACGCCTCCGAATTCACCGCTTTCGCCGGTTCTATGGCGGCGGCGCGCACCGCAGGATACAGCCCCGCCGCCGCGCAAAGCCCGATCGCTGCGGCGCTTACCGTCAGCAGGTCCATACCCTCGATAAAGACTGGATACGCATCGATCAGGAACGATTCCGCGCCGGCCAGCGGGACCAGGGAGAACTGCTGCTGCAACAGGGCCAGCCCCAGGCCGATGATCAGGCCAGAAGCGGTTCCGGTCACGCCCACGAGGACGCCCTCCAGCAAAAAGATGCGACGGATGTCCCGCCGCGTAACGCCCATGGCCCGCAATGCGCCCACGTCGCGGCGTTTTTCGATAACGATCATGGTCAGCGACCCGACGATATTGCACGAGGCCACCACGATAATCAGGCCCAGCACAAAGGTCGCCGCCCATTTTTCGAGCCGCATGACGTCGTACAGCGATTTGCGCAGGTCGTACCAGGTGACCACCTTGAGCGAGGCGGGCAAACGGGTCGTCAGCATATGCTTGACCGCGTCGGCTTGCTCCAGATCGGCGAGCCGGAGTTCGACGCCGGTTACGAAATCCTCCGTGCGAAACAGGCGCCGGGCTTCGCTGGTTTCGATGAAAACATGGCTTTCGTCATAAATATCCTCCATTTCGAAGAGACCGCGCACATCGAACCGCATGGGGGGCGACGCGGCGGACCCCGTAAAACCGGTCGCCATGTCTTCGATATCCGGGGCCGAAAGCAGCAGGACCCGACCGGCCTCCGTATTCGCGGACGGCAGAAAAGCCAGCCGGGAGGCCAGCGATACGCCCGCCACGAGACCGGGACGCCCGTTCCGCCGCGCCAGATCGAAGGTCCCGTCGCTCGTCCGGCTCACTACGCGACTCACGCCGGCGTAGACTTGCGGCTCTACGCCCCGGACCACGACCACTTTGTTCACTTCGGCGCCTTGCTCCGGCAACAGAAGGGCTTTGCCTTCGACGTAGGCCGAGGCGGATTCGACGCCCGGCAGCGCAAGCGCCACCGCCGCCAGCGAGTCGGGGTTCGCGACCCCGGCCTTCCCGGTTCCGACAATCCGTACATGCGGATCAAGCGAAACCAGTAAATCCCGCACGACATAATAGAATCCGTTCATCACGGAAAGCACGACCACAAGCGCCGCGACCCCGAGTGCGACGCCCGCAACGGAGATGCCGGTAATGAACGAAATAAGGGAGACCTGCCGGCGGCCTGCAAGGTAGCGCCGGGCGATCAGCAAGCGAAAGTCCACCCGGTTAGCCGGTTACAAGAAAGGTTGCGGGTCGGTAAAGGCGCCTTCCGGCGCGTCCGCGGGCATGTCCACGCGATCCGTAAACAAGACAAACCCGTCGCTGGTCTTTTGCTCGGAAACGACGAGGGCGCCCGAAGGCGTCTCAAAGGTCTTGTGGGCGGACCAGGCGAACGGCTGTGGCGCATGATCCGGAGCGTGATGCTGCAAGCGGTACGCCCATTGCCGGATATCGCCGGTTTCCTTGTCCGCATAGACCCAGTACTGGTCTCCCGGCGTCAGGCCGACGTCTCCAAACGAAAGGTGCAAAACGTCTACGTCGGCGCGGGAAGAATCGGGCAGGTGCTTTCTGCGTACGCCCTCGTCGAACAGTTTGACCGGCATGAGCAGCCAATACGTATCGTTGATGAAGCTGCGGTAGGCGTCTTCGAGCAGCACGGCTTCTTCTTCGGCGCCCACGCGTTCGCCGAAAAGCCAGGCGCTTCCCTCGCCGGGAGCAGACGTATTGAACAGCGCCACATACAGGGTGTCTCCGCCGCCCGGCGTTTCCAGCCGGTAATCGCCCGTCATGCGGTTCCACAAATGCCGCCTGCGCACGGTGCGCTCCGGCGGCGCGGCGACCGAATCGGCGGCGACCGCTGGAGGAGGCCCCGTGGCGAAATCGAACCGCAAGTAGCGCAAGTCCGCCCAGGCCGCAGGGCCGCCGTACGCCTCGAACACCTTCATGGCCACGCTGTCGGCGCGGTTTTCCATGGCGGGCAGGGCAGGGACATGGGACGCCCCCTCCATCGACGAGCCGCCGCAACCGGCCAGAACGCAGGCCAGCGCCATAGCGAAAAAGAGGTTGCCTGAAGCGAAACAGGACGAGAAGCGAGGATTGCGCGGTTTTATGATGGATTTCATGGTCGAATCGCGTTGATGCAGGAAGCGGGTTGCAAGGCGAGCGGGGCGCGCTGAGCGAAGCGGGTTTGATCGGCGTATCCTGAAAATAGGGACTCGCAGAACAATGCGCGGGAAGAAAACGCGGGCGAAAGCGACGCGCAGAGCGAAGTGGCTTTGGTTAGGGCCTGTACATTGACTACACATTGAACCGGAACAGGATCACGTCGCCGTCCGCCACGACATAGTCTTTGCCTTCGGCGCGCAGCACGCCCGCTTCCCGGGCCGCCGCTTCCGAACCGTATCGGAAGAATTCCTCGCACCGGATTGTTTCCGCCCGAATGAATCCCCGCTCGAAATCCGAATGAATGACGCCCGCCGCCGCAGGCGCGCGCGTACCTTGCTCAACCGTCCAGGCCCGCGTTTCCTTCGGCCCGGTCGTAAAAAACGTAATGAGATTCAGCAAGGCGTATCCGGCGGCGACAAACCGGTCCATGCCCGGCGCCTTGAGGCCCAGCTCCTCAAGCCAGGCAGCTCGCTCCTCGTCGTTCAGCGCCGCCAGCTGCGCCTCGATGTCGGCGCAAACGACCACGCAGGAGAAACCCTCCGCCGCGGCGATCTGACGCACGACGGCGGCGTGCGGCCCCCCGTCGGGCAGGTCGGCCTCCGCCGCGTTGGCGACGTAAAGCACCGGTTTCGCCGACAAAAGAAACAGGGACGCGAGGCGGTCTTCGTCCCCGGGGCGCCCGGGAAAGGTGCGCGCCGGTTTGCCTGCCGCTGCATGGGCGTACACCTGCTCGACGAAGGCAAGTTCTTCCCGCAGCGCGCGATCTCCGCCCTTGGCCTGCTTTGCCGTTTTCTCAATGCGGCGCTCAAGAGATTCCAGGTCCTTCAACAACAATTCCGTGTCTACGGTCTCTATGTCGCGCGCCGGATTCACCGCCCCGGAGACATGGGTCACATCGGGATCCTCGAAACAACGCACCACATGAACTATCGCATCCACCTCCCGAATATGTCCCAGAAACCGATTCCCCAGCCCCTCGCCCCTGGACGCCCCTTCGACCAGACCTGCAATATCCACATATTCGACTGCGGCGGGCGTCGCCTTTGCGGAGCCGGACAGCGCCGCCAGGCGATAAAGCCGCTCGTCGGGAACAGGCGCCATGCCCACATTCGGCTCGATCGTGCAAAAAGGATAATTCTCTGATCGCGCTCCCGCGCCGCTCAGCACATTGAAGAGCGACGATTTGCCCACATTGGGCAAGCCCGCGATGCCGCAGCGTAAAGCCATGCGATTTTGTTCAGCGTATCCGTTCGTTGCGGGGCGACTATTCCGTTTCCCTGCGGAGCGGCTCTGCGCCGGCGCGTTTCAGAACAGAATCCATTCCGATCAGGCCTCGCCCCGACTTTTTCAGCAGGCGCTTCTTGTGAAGGTCGCACAACACCGCATCAAGAATGCCATTGATGAAGCCCCCGCTTTCCGCCGTACTGAATCGCTTGACGATTTCGATCGCCTCGTTGATGGACACTTTCGGAGGAATATCCTCAAAGGCCAGCATTTCGGCGAGCGCCATGCGAAGCGCAATGCGGTCGACCAGCGCGATGCGCGACAAATGCCAGTTTTCCGAATGAGACCCGATGATTTCGTCAAGACGAACAAGATGTTGCTGGACCCACCAGAAAAGGCGCTGGGCGAACGCCAGCGCCGCCGCATCGCCGCAAAGTTTGGGTGCAATGATCGTCTCGACAATGTGGGCGGCGTCTTCTCCGCCCGCAATTTCGGTCGCGTAGAGCGCCTGCATCACGCATTTTCTGGCCTCTCTGCGGTTATGCATATGTCAAAGACGATCTATCGGGGGGCGGCGAAGAATCGTCGCTGAAAACATGAAGGATACGCTGATCGAAGCAGATTTAATCAGCGTATCCTTAAGAGGCATCATATTCGCCAAAAGGCTTCAGGTTCTTGTACGCCGCGAGTTTCTCGCCTTTTTCAGGATACTCTGATTAAATGCGTAACGTTCAGAGGCTGCGAGAGGCGCGCTGGCAAGGAATGACGAAGCGATGTGGCAGGTCCCACATAATGAGGAATGACACAGCCAGAGCGCCTCTCGCAGCCTCCCGAAGGACGCTTCACGTCCGCCATGCACCGAATCCGCAGCGTTTACCGCTGATTGCAACGATGCCAGCATAATGTCCTGTACCCACGAACGTGAAGCGCTGATCGAAGCAGATTTAATCAGAGTGCCTTTACTGGTTTATTGGGCAATCCATGGCCAGACCCTATCGCCAATGTACGCGCCGAAGCGTCTTTCCGTCCGTACGAAACCATACGCCGCCCGATTTCGAGGTCAACGCCACCTCGAAGCCGGCAGATTCCAGACGATCCAGTATTTCCTGGTTCGGGAGGCCGTAGCGGTTTCGCTCCGCCACGCTTACGATCGCATACGGCTTTCGGGCGCTTTCTTTCCATCCTGTCGCACTGTTGAGAAACGCCGGAATCGAACTAGTTTTGGAGCCATGGTGCCCCACCTTCAGCACGTGACTTTGCAGCAGGTTCCGGTATCGTTGCGCAATGTGCAGTTCGGCTTCGAGCGGAGCATCCCCCATAAACAAAAACGACAGCGCGCCGTAGCGCACAAGCAGCACCACGGAATGCGCATTGGGGTCCTCTTCGGGGATATCCTCAAGGGGATACAGCACATAGATGCGCACGTCGGGCGACAGCGACAAGGAATCGCCTGCGCGGACTGCGCGATGCGGAATGCGCAGGCTGTCCAGCATCGCATTGGTTTCCTCGAAAAGCCTTGACGAGTGCTGGTAGCCCGAGCGAAACACGCGGCGCACGGGAACAGAACGCAACACGGACGCAACGCCCCCGATATGGTCGCTATCAGGATGGGTAATCACGATGGCGGCGAGTTCGTCGACGCCATGGTACGCCAACTGGGGCGTTACGAAGCGGCTCCCCGCATCGCTTCCGGTAAAAGGAGAGCGGGGCCCTGCATCGATAAGCACCCCCTCGCCGTTGGGAAGACGAAGCAGCGCAGCATCCCCCTGACCGACATCCAGATAAATGACGTCAAGGCCCGGGCGATACCGTCCGCTTGCGACCCCCTGAACCACATCTCCGACAAGAAGGATCAGCACAAGGACAATGCAACGCCAGCGTACCCGGGGACGATACCATGCGGCGAGAGATATTCCCAATAACGTCAGGACAATGATCGGGAGCGGACGTTCCAGACTCCACCGAACGACGCTCCACCCCATAAAGCGGTCTCCGAACACGGATACGTGCAGTAAAGCCGAAGCCAACGCACTGGAGGCAGCGCCGAGAATTTCGCCCAAAACAGGCGCTGCGCTTCCAAAAACAACCGCCGCTACTCCGGCGATGAGCGCGCCTGTCGTCAATGGAATGCCCGGCAGATTCAGCGCAAGACCTCCTAATCCAACCTGTCCGAAATGATAAAGCGTTACAGGTAATGTGCCTATGGTTGCGGACAATGTGACGGTGATTCCGGAATGCACATACGTTCCCAAACGCGACGGCGGTGTCGGAATCCAGGCCGCGAGCAAAGGCGCCAGCGTGAGAATGGCCGCTACGGCGGAAACGGAAAGTTGAAATCCCGCCTCGAAAAGATGCGCAGGGGCCACAGCCAGCAGAACGCACACGGCGGCGCCGAGACTATTCAGGGATTGCGCAGGACGTTGCAACGATGTAGCGGCCAGAAACAACGAAGCCATTACCACCGCGCGAACAACCGATGCAGAGCATCCCGTGAGCAACATGTACCCTGTGAGCAAAATCACCGTGCATGCTACCCGAAGGATATCTACCGTCCGCCAACTCAGGCGGAGCCTGTACAGGAGAGGTCCCAGCAAGTGGTACAAAATCATTCCGACCACCATCACGTGCAGCCCGGATACGGCCAATAAATGCAAAAGACCCATACGGGCAAAGCGATCCCGGGTATCGCTATCGAGTTGCCTGCGATCTCCAAGGAGCAGCGCATGAAGAATGGCTTGCGTATCGGGATCAGGCAAAAAACGGTTCAGACTGGATTGGACGAATGCGCGGGCGGGTTCGAGCAGACATCCCATGCTGCGCCGATCTTGCCCTGTTCGCTCCAGCCCGCCTTCTGCAAGGTACAGGCGAGCATAGATGCGCTTGCGAAACAGGTACCTTCCGTAATCGAACTCGCCGGGATTCCGGGCTTGGGGCAAATCGGCGAGACGTCCCCGCAGGCGCACCTGATCGCATCGTCCGGGTCGCCGGTCGGGCGGCGCGGCAGACCGACCGGATACGAGCAAGCCAACCGGATAGCGATCTCCATTCCGGTCCAGTCGGAGCATGAAGCGGATTGACCCCGCATCGCCTGCAGGATCGTCAAGAATACGTCCTTCCCATACGGTTTCTTCGCCGTGCATGAGCGCTTCGAACAATGGATGCTCATGGGGAAGCGCATAAAAAGTGGCGTACCGAAGCCCTCCGAAACACGCCGTGAGGAACAGGCCCGCCAGAACCATGAGCAACGGACGAAATGCGCTTCTCAGGGAGCGCAAACCGGGCAGGACGCGAAAAAGCGCCGCGCAAACGGCAAGGCTCGCCAGTAAGCCGCCCCATGCTTCGGGGTCCATCCGGCCTTCGTGCGCAATCAGAATACCCAACCCGAGGGCTATGGCCGCCCAGCAGGCCGGATATCGTTTCGGCGGGGATTTCTCGGGAGCAGACACTAATATGCAGAATTCAGGACCTGGACAAACTATCTCCCCAAGACACATTCCCCCTTAAAACATAACGTCCAGCCCGAAATTCAAAGGACACTCTGGTCAAGTCTGCTTTGCTCAGCGCATCGCTTGCGCCCGCAAAAGACGCCATGACAGCATCCTTGTCATCAGCCGCGAAAACACGGCTTCGGCGTATTGCGGATGTAATGCGCTTCGGGAAGCTGCGAGGAGCAGGCTATCCACACATTTGGCGGTTATTCCCTTGTTCTACTATTTACTTTAATTTTTTTAAATAAATATGTCGTAGTAGTAGGGGCTGTGGATATGTGGACAAAAGGTTTATGTACAAGTTATCCTCATATTGTTGAAAACTTTTTCCCACAGATTTTTGCGCGTTCTTTCGGGAAGACGTGTGGACAGATACTTCCGATGCAGACAGGTTATTCACGTTGTCTCTCCATTCATTCACGCGTCGTCGGGTGTGCGCATCGACAGAGTAAGTTGTGGATATGAGCGCACTTATGCACTTGGTCCGTCGCCGTCCTGCGAGATGGGGATAAAAAGGGGAGTAACCCCCGATTTTTCCACGCGTGGCGCGCAGTTACGGTTTGCCGAGTCGCTTGAACATTTCTTTCTTGTATGCCTCGACGCCGGGCTGGTTGAAAGGGTTTACGCCAAGCAGGTACCCGGAGACGGCGACCGCGTGTTCGAAAAAGTAGATGGCCTCGCCAAGACATTTTGGAGAGATTTTTTCCAACCATAACGTAAGGTTGGGTACGCCGCCGTCTGCGTGCGCCTTCGTCGTGCCCTCCCAGGCGGCTCGGTTGATGGTTGGCAAGGACCGTCCGGCCAGGTAGCCAAGGCCGTCCAGGTCCCCCGAACCGAAGACAGGTTCTTCCGGGACGGACAGCGCATGGCCTGCTCTCTCGACCATCAGGAATGTTTCCATCAGGGATCGTTGGCCCTCCTGAACGTACTGCCCGATGGAATGTAAATCCGTAGAGTATTGCGCGACGAACGGAAACAGACCCGTCCCGTTTTTGCCTTCGCTTTCCCCAAAGAGTTGTTGCCACCAGCGCCCGAAGCCGTATAATGCGGGCTCGAATACGGAAAACAGGTCGATGGACAAGCCTTGGCGCAGCAGGACGGACCGAATGGCTGCGTACGACAAGGCAGGGTTGTCGTTTGGGGACGCCAACTGGACCAGGGCGGAGGCGGCTCCCTGGAAAAGTTCGCGGATGTCGACGCCTGCCGCGGCGATGGGCAGCAAACCAACGGGAGTCAGTACGGAAAAACGCCCCCCCACATTTTCCGGGATGACATATTTTTTATACCCGCGGGTTGCGCGCAAGGTATTGAGCGCGCCCTTTTTCGGGTCGGTCGTGACAATAATGCGCTCGTTTGCGTCGTCGAAATTTTTTTCGAGATATTGTCGAATGCAGCGAAACGCAATGGCGGGCTCCAGCGTGCGCCCGCTTTTGGAGATGACATTGACGAAAACGGATTTGCCCTGCGCATATTCGAGGAGATCGTGCAGATAAGCGCTGCTCATGTGATGCCCCGCGAAAAAGATTTCGGGCGTCTCCGCACGGCCCCGAAAGGTTGGAGACAGCGCTTGTATCACGGCTTCTGCGCCGAGATACGACCCCCCGATGCCTATGCAAATCAGCATATCGGCTTCGTTTCGGATGTGTCGGGCGGTTTCTGCAATGTCGTCCAGCAATGCGTAATCCGGGTGTGTCAAAAGGTCTCGCCACCCCGTGGCGTCGCCGCCGGGCCCGGATTTTTCGATGAGGCAGCGGTGCGCCTCAGAGGCAGCAATCAACTGCCTGTCCAGCGCGTCGGGATCGACAAAGGGGGAAATGTGTTCGTAATTGAGGCGAAGCATAAAGGCGTCTATGCCAAAAGAGAAAAACATGCACGAAGTTGTTCAGGGAGATGTCACAAGCCGTCTGGCGTTTTGCTGCGCCGATGCGCGGCGGACGAGAAGCGCGGCCCGCGAGGGTCTCCATCCGCGGAAAGATACTCTTCCGACCTTCGAGCGTTTCGAAGACGCGCAAACGGCCTGTTCAGAGCGGCTTATCGTTATCGACGCGTATGCAAGCGGCGAGGCGGGCCAGGACTGGCGATCCTATGCGCCGCCGGAGGCGCTTTGCAATGTGGCGCCGTATCGTCCGCCCGTTTTGATTGTGGCTGCAGGCGGGATCGTTACGCGACGTCGCGGGGCGGATATGGAAGTGTTGCTGATTTTTCGGCGAGGCATGTGGGATTTACCCAAGGGAAAGGGCAAAAAAAAAGAAAGTGTGAGGCAGTGCGCGCTCCGGGAGGTGCAGGAGGAGCTGGGGGTCAGGGAGGTGAGCCTCGGACCTCCGCTTGGCGCCACCGTGTATGGCTACGATGTGCATATCCGCCAGGGAACGTATGTGCATGCGGTTAAAACCACGCACTGGTTTCATATGACCACGACGGCCGAGCGCTTTGTCCCGCAGGCTGAAGAAGGGATCACCGATGTGGCGTGGTTCGCATGGGACGAGGCGGTGCGGCGGACCGGTTTCGAAGTGTTTCGGCGCCACATGATCCGTATCAGGCGCCTGATAGAATAACGCAGTGCGTCCGCGCCGCGCCGCCGGTACGCTATGCCGCGGGCTGGCTGCGCCGAATGTCCTTGACGTAGAGTTGGGTTTCCGTACGCCCGTTCCAGGTGTTTTCCTGCACGGAAAAAAGCATGTCGAAGGGTTGCTGCTCGCTTCTGCATTGCTCCAGCATGTCGTATTGCGAGCCCATCCCGAACCCAATGGCGTTCATGGGGGCGGCTTTGGTCGGATGGCCTTCTTGCGGTTGTTGCAGTACGCTGAATTTGAGGTGCCGGTCATCTTTGCCGACCTTGCGCGGCGGCCAGGCAGGCAGCAGGCCATTGGCCTGAAACACCGGGCGGTCGTTCCGGGGACCAAAGGGTTCGAACTGTTTGAGCACCGCCAGAAACCGGCGGTTTATTTCATGCAGGCGCAGGGGCGCATCCACACGGATGGCGGGGCGGAGCGTTTCGGCCGTTATCATTTTGCCTACGGCCTGATCGAACTGCTCTTGCAATGCCGGAAGTCTGGAGATTTCGAGCGACAGGCCCGCCGCAAAAGCATGTCCTCCGAAGCGCGCCAGCAGGTCTTTGCATTCCAGTAGCGCATCGAAAATGTTCACGCCCTCGATAGAACGAGCGGACCCGGTGGCCACGCCGTCTATGGTACCGAGGAGAATGGTCGGACGATGGAACCGCTCGACCAGGCGAGACGCCACAATGCCGATCACGCCCGGGAACCAGTCGCGGTCGTGCAACACCAGCGTATGCTTCATCTTGCCCGAGGTGATCTGGCGCTCGGCGCCTTTTATCGCCGACTCAAGGGTTTCCTGGTCCAGTTCCCGCCGCTGGGCGTTGAGTTCGTTGAGTTCTTCCGCGTAGCCCTGCGCTACGTTCGGGTCTTCGGCCAGCAGCAGATCGATGGCGGTTTTGGCGGATTTCACGCGCCCGGCGGCATTGATGCGCGGGGCCATTTTGAACACAATATCGGCGGCGGCGCAGGCGGGGAGGGACACGTTCGCCACTGAAGCCAGCGCCCGCAAGCCCAGCGAGGGGTTTGTGCGAAGCCGCTCCAGGCCAACGGCGAGCAACACCCGGTTTTCGCCTTCCACGGGGACCATGTCGCTGGCCGTTGCGACGGCGACAAGGTCCAGCAAGTCCATGGCCGTCTTCGGATTTTGGCCCAATTTCGCCAGCACGGCCTGTATCAGCTTGAAGCCCACGCTGCATCCGGCGAGTTCCTTGCAGGGATATTTACAATCGGGTCGCTTGGGGTCCAGCACCGCCACGGCTTCGGGCAATTCGTCTTTCGGCGTGTGGTGGTCGCATACGACCAGGTCCATTCCTTTTTCGCGGGCGTACAGGGCTTCTGCCGCGGCGGTGACGCCGCAATCCACGGCGATAATGAGTCGCGCGCCAAGGCTGGCCGCCTCGTCAAGGCCCGCGCGGCTTAGTCCGTATCCGTGCTCGAACCGGTTCGGGACGAAGAAATCTGCGTCTCCGCCCAGCGAGCGCAGAGAAGAAACCAGCAAGGCGGTGGCCGTCGTGCCGTCTACGTCGTAGTCGCCGTACACGACAATGCGTTCTTTTTCCCGGATCGCCCGCGCCACGCGGTCTGCGGCGGCGGGCATATCCGCCATTAGAAACGGATCGTGCAGGGCGCTGGCGACCGGGCGAAAGAAGGCGCGCGCGCGGTCGAAGGTGTCAATTCCCCGGAGGATGAGCGCCCGGGAAAGCGCTCCGGGGAGGTTGTTCAATTGCTGTCCGATATCCCGGACGGCTTCCTCGGAAGGAACGGGGCGAAGAATCCAGCGATGCGTCATAAGGGACCGGCTTGCCAAGCGCGCCCGTCGAAAAGACGGGTTATTGCTTTAGTCAGAGTATCTCTGGAAGGTAGCCATCTTGCGCTCGCTACGCAAGGCCCCCGTCGGGTCGTCACAGCATTGTTACATTTGGGGATCTTGCCGAGCGTTTTTTCCTGATGCGGACACGGGAACAGATCGGCGGGCTAAATAATTAAGGACGCAAAATGTTGCGCCTAAATAATTTAGGCGCACTTGGTTTTGTTTTGTTTGCAGGCTTGCGAAAAGTGCCGCTGCGGGCAACCGGCGCGGCGGGGATACGCAGAGCCACCTGCCGTGTCGCCAGAATGTGCGCCGGATTGCCGCAGCGGAGGGGATTATTTGAGCAGGGACATCGTTTTCACGGCGACATGCTGCTCGGTTCGCAGGACGTACAGGTACGCGCCGCTGGCGAGGTCCGCCCCGTCGAGCGAAACACTGTACCGACCCGCGGGCTGTACGCCGTCTACCAGCGTACGGACCTGGCGGCCAAGCATGTCGTAGACCGCGAGCGAGATGTTCTGCGCCGTTGCCAGCGAGAATTCGATCGTCGTGGACGGATTGAACGGGTTCGGATAGTTCTGATCCAGCACGAACGCGTCGGGAATTTCTTCGCCGAGAGGTTCAACCGATGTGGGACCGCCCACGCTGGTCAGGATGCCCGCATCGGAGATAAAGGACCAGCCTGCAGCCCAGTTCACACTGCCGAAGGCCCCGACATAGTTCGTGGGAAGGAACCAGTCGTCAAGGTCGTCGTGGTTTGATCCTGTGAGCGCGGGGCTGCCCTCCGCCGGGCGGGGATCCAGGCCGCCGTCGTTCGTGCGGCTGACGCCGCGCAGCATCGGATCGACGATGCGGTTGCCTTGCGCCGCATCCTTCAGGTATGCAAGCTCCCAGTCGCTTCCGGCGATATCGTCCTTCCCGAACGTTCCGAAGATGTTGTAGGCCAGCACCAGATCGCCTGCTTCGAGCCGCGCGCGGCTGTCTTCACCCGAATCAAGGTCCTCAATATCCACGGCGCCGCCGTGGAAGTCGTGGAAGATCGAGTTGTAGTACTTGCCGCCCGCATTGTCCCGGATTTCAAGCGCGTCGTCGTTCTCGTCGTTTGTCGAGTTGGCGCCCGATCCGATATACGTGGCGTTGGAGATGACGGGTATGGCGTAGGGCTGCCCGTCTTCGGGATCCGTTCCGCCGTCATGCTCGCCGGCGCGGTCGCCGATGTCTGCGGCCTGAACGACGAACCAGAACTGTCCCTTGCCGCGGAAGCCTTCGTCGTAGTCCATGGCGTCGTCTCCGTTGAAGGCGGAGATGAGGTAGCGCGTGTTGGCCGTGCCGCCGAACCACTCGAATCCGTCGTCCTTGTTGTTGAAGACCTCAACATACTCGATGGTGGTGCCGGAGCCGACGCCGCCCATGGTGAGTCCGTTGATTTCGTTTCCTGCGCCGATGTCCGATCCGCCGTAACGGATGGAGACATAGCGGAAGACGCCGGAGTCGTCCTCGTCGTCGCATTCGACGCCGGAGCCGGAGCCTCCCGGATCGCAGCCGTAGAGGCCGCGTCCCTCGGTGACGGGTACGCCCTCGATGGCCGTTTCTCCCGGCGTAGAGTTCAGGCTGGCTTTGCCGAGAATGATGACGCCTCCCCATAGTCCGCGCGCATCGAGCGGCAGGTCGTCGGGATCGTTCACGTCATCGGCTTCGGCGGTGAAGATGATGGGGTGGTTGGCGGTGCCGTTGGCATGGATTTTTCCGCCTCGGGTCACGATGAGGGCGGAAGCGTTTGCCCCCGGGTTGGGTTTGCCCTTGACGATGGTGCCCGCCTCAATGGTAAGGGAGGCTTCGTTTTCGACGAAGACATGGCCGTCAAGGACATAGGTGTTGTCCGATGTCCAGGTGACGTCGCCTGTGATCGAACCCGTCACATCGACAAGTTCCTGGGCGGTTGCGGCCTGTGGGGCGGTGATGAGCAGCGCGAGGGCCGCAAGGGTAAGTAGCTTACGATACATGGATGAAGGTGAGTTCGGTTTAAAGGATGGAGGTTGTTAACGGTTTCGTAACATGGGCCCGAAACAGTGCGGGGCGACTCAAAGGCCGCCCCGCGCAGAGATTTCGGTATGTAGTTGTATCAGGTCAATCGAGTGCGTAGCTCAGGCCGAGCGAAAAGGATCGCCCGAAGGTATAGGATTCGGCAATGAAATCGGCGCCATTGAACGCATGGGAGAACACCGTCTTCTGGTCCAGAAGATTTTTCACGGAGCCTTTGAGCCCGAAATTGAACCAGAGGTCTTGCTTGACCGTCAGGTCGACGATATGCCTCGGCTGTTCGAAGATGTTCGGCGTGCCTCCCGAGGCCACGCGGTCCAGCCGGGGGCCGAACACATTGTAGTATGCGCTGACCGTAGCGCCGATCTCCGGGTTGTCGTAGGTCAGGTCCACATTGATCATATACGGGGACTGGCCTTGCAGGGGGCGCGTGTCCGACGCGTTCGGTCGCAGGGCCCGGATAAGCTCCAGTTCGTTCGGCTCAATGGCCACCTGGGAGCGCACAAGCGAGACATTGGCCCCTGCCTGTACGAACCGCAGGAAGCCGGCCAACTGGTCCAGGTTTTTCCGGGCCTCGATTTCCACGCCGTACACCGTGGCGTGATCGGTATTCTGGAATTGTATGTTCGGCGTGGACGCCGCCGCGCGCGGATTAATAGCTCGTTCGATCGGATTCCGGAAATATTTGTAGAAAGCGCTTGCGGCCAGAATCTCGCCCGGTCGCGCAAACCATTCCCAGCGCACGTCGTAGTTGTCGATGAGCGTACGTTCGATTTCCGGGTTGCCCAGATAGATGTAATCGCCGATGAAGCTGAACGAGGCGTAGGGCGCAAATTCGCGGAAGTTCGGGCGCGCCAGCGTCCGGCCTTGCGCCAACCGTACGTTCATGTTTTCCCGAACCTCGTACACCAGGTTCATGGAGGGCAAGATGTCCCGCGTGTCTATCACGCCCTGGGCCAGCGCACTGTCGGCGCTGGTCACCACCATGTCCGTGGTTTCCGCGCGCAAGCCCCCGATGGCGCGCAGGTTGCGGGTCAGCGGCACGTCCAGCATTACGTAACCCGCAATGATGTCCTGGTCTCCGTCGTAGTTGCCCGCCGCCGCCGAGGCGTCGAAGATATAGTTGCCGAACCGGAAAAATCGTTCCGTGCTGGCGTCTTCCAGAATGCCAAGGTTCTCGGGTCCGAAGAAAGCGGACGGGTCTCCGTCGTAACGCAGTTTATCCTGCTGGAATTCGAAACGCCGTTCGCGGAAATCGCGGGTCTTGCGTTCGAAACTCCCGCCCGCCTTCACTTGCGCGGGCAATCCGTTCCACTGCCTGAACGGTGCGGACGCATCCAGCGCGCCGCTCTGCAGCGCTTCTTCCATGGTGCGAAAGTAGCGCGTTGGTACGGGGTACAGCGCCGGGCTGACAGAATAGGATGTTCTTGTTTCGCCGTCTCGTTCGGAGGTCGTGTAATGGTTCGTGAAGAACCGCAAGTCCGGCTCGTCCTGCACCGTGTTCGCCAGCGATCCTGTCCATTCGATTTTCAGTCCGTTGTCGCCGAAGAGCACATGCTCCCCGCGGGCCTGATAACTGTCCAGCTCCCGCGATACGTACTGAAGCGTACGGGTTTCGTACGTGGATCCTTCGTCGAAATCGCGCGGGAACGCGCCGAACTGGTAGCGCGCCGTGGATTCGCCGCTCCGGTTGTTCATGTAGTTGAAGCCCAGTTCGTGCTTCGGGTGCGGCTTGTAACTGGCGTTGATCAGCGTTCCCCATAGCACCTCGTCCGTACCGCGCTGGTCCGTAAACAGAAAATCATTGTTGAGTTCCCGGGCGGAAGAACTCGTAAGTGTGTACCGTCCGACGGAGCCGTCCCCATATTCCCGGACGTTCCGGCTGTAACTGATGCTGGCAATGACGCCGAGAGGCCTGCCGAATACCGGCAACTGGTTTCCGAGTGAGAAACTGTAGCTTTGGTTCACCGGGGCGGAAAGGCGGGTGGGGGCCATGACGCCATTGAATGCCCTCGAAAGCCGATCCAGTTCCTGCGCCGCTTCCTGACTCGTGAACGCATTGCCAATATTCGGAATGTCCAGATTCGGGTTGTTGAAAACCTCCGGCAAGGTGTGCGTCCCTCCGTTGTTGCCCAGCCACCCGGCGGAGCCCCCTTCATAGGAGAGAAAATCGCTGCCCGGTCCGATGTTGCCCTTGTAACTGATCGAGGTAGAGAACGAAACGGTAAAGTCGTCCGGGAAGGCCTTCGTCCCGATGTTCACCGATCCGCCGGAGAAACTGCCCGGCTTGTCCGGGGTGAAGGTCTTCGATGTGACGATGTTGTCGAGCAGATTGGCCGGAAAAAGGTCCAGCGGTACGGAGTTCCGGTCCGGATCCGCACTCGGCAACGTGGCGCCGTTGAGCTGCGTATTCATGTACCGGTCGCCGAGGCCCCGCACGTACACATACTTTCCGCCTACGACGGAGACTCCCGTTACCTTCTCCATGGCGTCTGCGGCGGTGGAGCTGCCCGACCGACCGATGGCCTCGGCGCTTATGGCGTCGCTTACGGCGGCGGCCTTCTGCCGCTGTTTCAGAAGGGAGGCCTCTGTGTTTTCAAGCGCGCGGGCCGCAATCACAATCTCCTCCAGACCAATGGCTTCCGGCGCAAGCGCCAAGTCAACGATGGCGGATTCTCCGTCCGCCACGACTACATCCGTAACGGTAACGCTCGTGTAGCCGATGTAGGAGAAAACAACGTTGTACGTTCCCGGCTCCACCGGTGTGATTGCGTAGTTTCCGTCCAGGTCGGTGATCGAGCCGACAAGCGTGCCTTCGATCAGGACATTGGCGCCTATGAGGGTTTCTCCGGTTTCGGAATCCACCACGGTACCGATAATGGACCCTGGTTGCGCGGATTGCGCCGCGGCCGTTGAGGCAAGCAGCAAGGAGGCTCCGAGACAAGCGGCCAGTACAAGGCGCCTGTGTAATCGTAACATGTCGGCAAAAAAGCTGTATTTGGCAAGTGGCTCTTGTGCGAAGCGCGCCGTAACGTATCTTACGGCGGGTGCGCTCAGTTCACGCCGAAACATACGTACGCCACATTACCAAAATGTTAAGGATGCGTCGTTGCGTGTTTTCTGCGCAAAAAAATTGTAATTCCTCAAGGGCTTCTCGAAAAAATCACATTGTCCAACCCTTCTCGCCGGGATTCCCTGATCCTTTTCGCCCTTTGGTTAATGGTGTTTTCCGCCAGCAGCCAGGTCATCGTGATTTCGCCCATTTTGCCTCGCATCGCGGAGGCGTTGGCCGTAAAGGAATCGCTGCTCGGCACGCTGGTTACGTCCTATGCCGTGATGCTGGGCCTTTTCGCCCTGGTGACCGGCCCCATTTCCGACAAGATCGGGCGGCGCCGGATTTTGCTGACGGGGACCGGTTTCATGGCCGCGTGTTTGTATCTGCACGCGCTGGCCGATACGTATGCGTCCCTGCTTGCCGTGCGCGCGCTGGCGGGCATGGCGGGCGGTGCGCTGAGCGGAGCCGCCGTCGCGTATACAGGAGATTATTTCCCGTATGATCGGCGAGGATGGGCCAATGGATGGGTAATGAGCGGGATTGCAGTCGGACAGGTGGTCGGCATTCCGCTCGGTACGCTTCTTGCAGAGTTCGGCGATTACCGGTGGCCGTTTCTGATGTTTGCGGTCACCATGACAGGCGCCTTCGCGTTGATATGGCGGGCGGTTCCACAGCCGGATGTGCAACGAGACGTTCGCCGTCTTTCTGTGGGGCGGGTCGTTTCGGATTATATAGCCCTTTGCCGCCGACCCGTGACGCGAAACGCCGCCATCGTCTATTTTCTGACGTTCCTCGGAGTGGGTCTGTATCTCGTGTATCTTCCGGCCTGGCTGGAGCGCGGCCTGAACGTGCGCGGGGAAGCCATTGCGGCGCTCTTTTTGTTCGGGGGACTGGCTCATGTGGTTGCGGGGCCCGCCGCCGGAAAACTGTCCGACCGCGTTGGCCGCAAGCCGCTCGTCATCTGGTCGTGCATCGGCCTGGCCATCGCAATGCCGTTGATGACCTGGCTGGCCACCAGCATGTGGATCGCCAGCGTACTGTTCACGGCGGCCATGTTGTTGCTTGCCCTGCGCATCAGCCCGCTCCAGTCGTTGCTGAGCGCCCTCGTTCCGTCCAGCAGCCGGGGCATGTTGATGAGCTTCGCGATTGCGTCGGGGCAAGTCGGGATCGGCATTAGCGGAGCGCTTGCCGGCCTGGCCTATGCCCGGTACGGTTACTGGAGCAATACGCTTTTGGCCATCGTCGCCGTACTGGCCATGGGGATGATGGTGTGGCGCGGTTTGCCGGAGCCCGACAAAACGGCTCCCGCGCATTGACGCTCGCCTGCTGAACGCCGCCGCAAGCCATGTCCCGATCCGGAACATACCGTCCCCTCGGCGAGGTCCTTGAAGCCCTTATCGACCGAATGAATATGCGAGCCCGCCTCGACGAGGCCACGGTGGTGGCTACGTGGCGGGAACTCGCCGGACCGTCTGCGGGCGACGTTATGGGCGCAGCCTGGGTGCAGGGCCGAACCCTTTTTGTCCGCATCACAAGCGCTGCCCGCCGCCAGGATATGCACCTGGAGCGATCAAGATGGCGGGATCGGCTCAACGAGCGACTGGGCTCGGCGCGCATCAAGGAAATCGTATTCCGGTAACGGCTCCGATTATTCCTCGAATTTGCTGAACGCCACCGAGGTGTTGTGGCCGCCGAAACCGAACGCGTTGCTGGCGCCGACGCGCACCGGGCGCGATTTCGGTTCGTTGAAGGCGTAGTCCAGATCGCACGCCGGATCGCTTTCCTCGAAATTGATCGTGGGCGGAATGCGGTCGTGCACGATCGCAAGGATGGTTGCGATGGCTTCCACCGCGCCCGCCGCGCCCAGCAAGTGGCCCGTCATGCTCTTGGTGGAGGACAGGGCCATGTCGTAGGCGTGCGCCCCGAACACTTGCTTGACGGCTTTCGTTTCCGCCACGTCGCCAAGGGGCGTGGATGTGCCGTGCATGTTCAGGTAATCCACTTCTTCTGCTTTCAGACCCGCGTCCCGCAAGAGCGAATACATGGCGAGCGCCGCCCCGCTTCCTTCCGGATCCGGGGCCGTCATATGGTGTGCGTCGGCGGACATGCCTACGCCGATAATTTCGGCGTGAATCCTCGCGCCCCGGTTTTGGGCGTGGCTCAGCTCTTCGAGGACGAGCGCCCCGGCGCCTTCGCCAAGGACGAATCCGTCGCGGCCGGCGTCGAAGGGACGGCTGGCTCCGGCGGGGTCGTCGTTTCGGGTAGAGAGCGCCCGGAGGGCATTGAATCCGCCTACGCCAAGTTCCGTAACGCTGGCTTCCGAGCCTCCCGAAAGCATCGCATCGGCTTGTCCTTGCCGAATCAGCATATAGGCGTCTCCGATGTTGTTATTGCCCGTGGCGCACGCCGAAACGATACAATAATTCGGTCCCCGGAAACCATATTTCATCGAAATATGCCCGCTCGCAATGTCCGGGATCATCATCGGAATAAAGAACGGCGAGATGCGGCGCGGGCCTCTTTCGAGGTGAATCAATGTCTGGTCCTGGAAAGTTTGCAATCCGCCGATGCCGCTTCCGAAAACGACGCCGATGCGATCCTTGAGCGCTTGCGGGAGGTCTTCCCGGTCCAGGCAGGCATCGCGCACGGCCTGTTCTGCGGCAACCATGGCGAACTGGGCGAACCGGTCCAGCCGGTTCACCGCCTTGGACCCAAGGGCTTCTCTGGCGTCGAATCCCTTGAGTTCGCAAGCGAACTTCGTCGGAAAATCTTTTGTGTCGAACAAGGTAATGGGCGCCGCTCCGCTTTCGCCCCGCATCATAGCCTCCCAGAAGGCGTCTACGGAGTTTCCAAGCGGGGTCAGGGCGCCCATCCCCGTGATGACGACTCTGCGTTCTTTTGACATACGGGGCACAGGCGTAGCGCGGCCTTACGAGACCTTTTCCTCAAGATAATTCACCGCATCGCCCACCGTTGCGATGGTTTCTGCGTCCTCGTCGGAAATGGTGATATCGAATTCCTTCTCGAACTCCATGATCAGCTCGACGGTGTCGAGCGAGTCGGCGCCAAGATCGTTTGTGAACGAGGCGTCGGAAACGACGTCGGATTCTTCCACGCCCAGTTTTTCCACGATGATAGACGTGACCTTTTCTGCGATCGGGTTCGCCATGATTCAAAACCTCCGGTAAAGTTGGTGAAAGGGGCCGCAGGGTTCCCGAAAAACGGGGAGGCGGCGTTGTTGCGGCGATTCGGTGAGAACCTTTTTGTCAGGAACGCCCGAAATTACGGCAAGGCGTTTGCATAAGCAACGCCCTTGTACACCCTTGCGCGCCGTCGGTTTTCATAAAAATAGACAGGAGACCCTTTCGGCGCGAATCTATCTTGCGCATTTTCCGTTGGATTACCCATTGAGGTTTTTCGGGGGAGGTTCTTCGGGGCCTGCCGCGCCGCTTCGTCATTCCTTGCCAGAACGCTCCTTGCAAGCCTCTGAGCCTTACGGACTTAATCAGGGTATCCTTAATCTGTCGCATGTCGTATCTCTTTACTTCCGAATCCGTATCCGAAGGCCATCCCGACAAAGTGGCCGACCAGATATCCGACGCCGTGCTGGACGCTGCGCTAACCGGCGATCCGTACAGTCGCGTCGCGGTCGAGACCCTCGTGACGACGGGTCTCGTACTCGTGGCAGGAGAAATGACGACCAAAACCTATGTAGACGTCGAGAAAATCGTTCGGCAGACGATACGGGAAATTGGATACATGGACCCCGCGCTGCGGTTCGATGCGGAATCGTGCGCCGTGCTTACGTCTATTCACGAACAGAGCGGAGATATCGGACAGGGCGTCGATACGGGAGGCGCCGGCGATCAGGGCATCATGTTCGGCTACGCCTGCCGCGAATCGGAAAACCTGATGCCGCTTCCGATCACGTATGCGCACAAGCTGGTCCGCGAACTGGCGCGCATTCGCAAGGAAGAAAACATCATGCCGTATTTGCGTCCGGATGCGAAGAGTCAGGTGACCATTGAGTACGAAGACGATCGGCGTACGCCGCGACGCATCCACACGGTGGTCGTTTCGACGCAGCACAGCGAAGACGTCGGACAAGCCGGGATCGAAGCCGATGTGCGCAGCCGGCTGTTGCCGAGGGTGATCGATGCGGAGCTGCTGGACGAAGACTGCATTTTGCATGTGAATCCCACAGGCCGGTTCGTACTGGGCGGACCCCATGCCGATGCGGGGCTTACGGGCCGCAAGATTATCGTAGATACGTATGGCGGAAAGGGCGCCCACGGCGGAGGGGCCTTCAGCGGAAAGGACGCTTCCAAGGTGGATCGCTCCGGGGCCTATGCGGCCAGACATATAGCGAAAAACATTGTGCAGGCGCATCTTGCGGAAGAGGTGGAAGTACAAATATCCTATGCGATCGGCGTCGAGGAACCGGTTTCCGTCGCCGTAGACACGAAAGGCACGGGCCATGCGCTGGCCGACCGGGAACTGGCTGTGATCGTTCTTGAGATGTTCGACTTGCGACCGAAAGCGATCATAGAACGCTTCGATTTGCGCAAGCCGCAGTTTCTCCGCACGGCGGCGTACGGACATTTTGGACGTTCCGGATTTGCATGGGAGGAAACGGATTGCGTCGATATGCTCAAAGACGCCGCGGGCGTGGGCGCGTAGCCCGTTTCCGCGCGCGTTTTCCGTTAAGGATACTCTGATTAAATGTGCAAAGTTCAGAGGCTTGCGAGGGGTGCGCTGGCAAGGAATGACGAAGCAATGTGGTAGGCCCCACATAATGAGGAATGACACAGCCAGAGTGCCTCTCGCAGCCTCCCGAAGGGCGCTTCACGTACGCCATGCCCCGAATCCGAAGCGTTTACCGCTGACTTCAACGACGCCAGCACAATGTCCTGTGTCCACGAACGTGAAGCGCTGATCGAAGTAGATTTAATCAGAGTATCCTTAAAAGTCGTCGGCCTTGTTGCCCTGTGTTTGCTTGCAGCGCAGGAAAGTCGGTCGCAGGAAAGGCAGGCCCGGGAAGAGAGCCGCCGGTCCGTATATGACCATGCCCTGCTTCAGCTCACGCCGCAGGCGCAGGCCCGGATCGCCGCCGAGGATACGGTGTGGACGCCGAGCGCCCGACCGGTTCCCGACGGGCGCGTCGATCTTGAAACGGGTTTTTTGCGGGCCCGGTACCGCATCGGGGATCGCGTGGAAGAAGGATTGTCCACAACGCAGGCGGCCCTTGCGCATCTTGAGCGGGATGGCGAAGCGTACGGCATGACCGCCCCCGCGGAGCATCTCCGCGTCGAGCAAGTTCGGGAGGGGCGATACGCCCGCCACGTTCGCTACCTGCAGACGCTTGCCGGCGTACCTGTTTTTCGGGCCGACGTTGCGGTCAGCCTCGACCGGCGCGGTCAGCCGACCATGGTTGTGAGCAGCTACCGGTCCCATCTCGAACAAGTCCGCGGATTCGATCCCGCGCCCACGCTTTCGTCCGCCGCCGCGCAGGATATCGCCCGCCTCGCTGCGTCGCCCGCGCTTGCCGTTTCCGAGCCGGAACTGCTCGTTTACGCATCGGATCCGCCTCGCCTTGTCTGGAGCGTTCCGGCCGTTTCTTCCGACTTGCCTGTTTCGTGGGAGGTGCTTGTGGACGCCAGAACGGGCGAAATTCACCGCATATTCAACACATCGTTGCATGCGCACAAGGCATCGGCCGTATCGCCCGGATCCGGCGGTCCGGCGGTCCGCGCCGCCCCTGCCCATGTCGCTGGAGTTGTTCCATCGCCTGTGGCGCTGGCCTCGGCGACGCCTCCACCGTTTGTTGCTTCCACACCGGTTTCCGGGAAAGGTATCCGGACAGTGGACGGGTCCGGACTGGTCTTCGATCCCGACCCGCTTACCTCCGCAGGCGTGTCCTACGGAGGGGATTATCAGGATAACGACGATGCGGACACGGCGGCGCTGACAGCGCAAAGAGTGCGGGCGCCCCTGCGCGACGTTACGCAGGGAGCCGATGGATTATATCGGCTGGAAGGCCCGTACGTCCGCATCGAGGGAGACCCGCACGCCGTTCCGGCGATATCCGATCCCGACGCCTTTGATTTTACGCGATCGGATGATCGGTTCGAGGCCGTAAACGCCTATTATCATATCGACAAAAGCCGTCGCTACGCACAGTCGCTGGACGTTGGCTATACCGTGCTCGACGTTCCGGTGAAAGTCGATCCGCAAGCACTCGAAGGGGATAATTCCGTCTACATTCCACAGGGTCGGCTCCTTCGTTTCGGCACGGGCGGCATAGACGACGCCGAAGACGCCGACGTGCTGTGGCACGAGTACGCGCACGCCTTGCTGGACCATGCGACGCCCGGATTGATCGGCCTGTTCGAGGGCAGGGCGTTGCACGAGGGCTGGGCCGATTACTGGGCCGCCTCGTATTCCCGTTTTTTGTCCGAGGAGGACCCGAACATTCCCGCGCACGACTGGAAAAGGCTGTACAATTGGGACGGCAATGCTTCCTGCTGGTCGGGGCGGACGCTGGATCATACGGGGCATTACGACGACGACATGGCGTACGAATCCGCAGGATGCCAGGTGTTCCCTCGGATATATCAGTGGGGCTTGCTGTGGGCCACGACCATGATGGATATCTACTCGCATGTCGGGCGCCGCGTCCTGGACCGTTTGCACCTTGCTTCGCACGCCTATCTTGCCTCGGGGGCCAGTTTCCGGGATGCGGCCGAGGCCCTGATCCAGGCGGACGAGGATATATATGGCGGCGACCATGTCGGCGCGCTGGTTCAGGAGTTGGGCGAAGCCGGATTCGTCGATTCCGGGGCGTATGGCCCGGTTCTGGCCCATGATCCACTGGGGCGGACCGAAAATGTCGGCGGAACGGTCGAGATACGCGTCGAGGCGAAGGGCCTTGCCTCCCCTGTGGATCGCGTCCTCGCGCACTATTCGCCCGGAGCGGGGCTTCCGTGGCGCTCTTTTTCCCTGTCGCATCGGGGCGATGGGCTGTTTACCGGCGATTTGCCCGTGCCCGACCAGCCGACGGTGGTGCGGTATTACATAGAGGCGTACGACGCGCAGGGGCGTCGCCGCCGCTTGCCTGCGCTGGCCCCGAACGAATTGTTCTCGTTCGCTGCGGGGCGAGACCTGACGGCGCCCGCCATTACCCACGAAGCGCTTGCGCGCGTTCCCATCGCGGCCTGGCCCATCACGCTGAACGCCGAAGCGAGCGACGATTTGGGCGTGGATTCCGTATGGGTCGAATACGTTCGCCGGAGCGCAGGCGACGTACGCGAGCAGGGCGCATTCGGCTTGACGAACCAGAACGGGCGCTATTCGGGTCGTTTCCCGGAGCCGACGGCGCCGCTGCTGGGAGGCGATGTGGTCGAATACCGCCTTGTGGCCCGCGACGCGTCCATGGCGGGCAACGAAGCCCGGCTTCCCGAGGAAGGTTTCTTCTCCGTGCTGCTCGTGCTGGAGGGCGAATTGCATGCGTTCGATTTCGAGCGGGACGATCCGGCGGTGACGGCGCGGGGATGGCGCCGCGGGCCGCCCGCCTTCGGCCTTCGGATGGCGTATTCCGGCGAACACGCCTGGGCCACGGCGCCCGGCGGCGCCTATCCCGACGAGGCCGGCAGCGCAACCCTTGACTTGCCCCCGTTTCGTTTGACTACGGCCAGGTCGGTCTACCTGATTTTCTGGCACTGGTACGATTTCGAGCATGGCGGCGAGGTCGCGCCCGGCGCGTTCGACGACCAGGCGGATATCCGGGACGGCGGCAACGTCAAGGTATCGCTGGACGGCGGCGCCTCCTGGGAGACGCTTGTTCCCCAGGGCGGGTATACCGGGAATATCGGCGGGCGCGGCGGCAATCCGCTGGCTGGTCAGCCCGGTTTCGGGGGCTACAGCTTCGGCTGGCGCCGCGAAATCGTCCCCTTGCCGATTTCCGGGGACGTACGGGTGCGGTTCGAGGCGGGAACCGACGCAGGCAACGAAGGACAAGCGCGGTATTTCGCCGGATGGTATCTGGACAAGGTTTCGCTTGTTACCGAAAGGCCCCGGGACGTCGATGCGCCCTGGGCGGAAGGGTTGCCGGAAGAACGGGTTGCGCATGTGGCCGGCAGGGATATGCTGGTTCCCTTGTCGATTCGGGCGTACGACAATACGGGGGTCGAATCGGTGATCTCTCGCTACGAAATCACCGATGCGCGCGGCGTTGCAACAGGCAGCGTACGATGGGCCATGTCGGGCGCGGATTCGAACGTGTACGAAGGCTATCCAGCTCCTTTGCAGACGTTTTTTCCCGGAGACCGGATTGCCTACGCAATACATGTGCGGGATTTCGACGGCAACGAAACGGCGTACGGTTCTCCTTTCGCGATCGACGTTCGGTCCGAAGCATACGCGGCGGCTGCGCCCGCCAGCGTAGTTCCCGCAGGGGTATGGCGCCGCGCAGAGGGGGAATGGCTTGCCCGGGACGCTGATTCGGGCGCGTCGGGCGCTGTCGTTTCAAGCCTTGTGTTCGCGCCGACGACCATTCCGTCGAATAGCGAATCGACGGCGCTGGAATTTGCGCACGCCTATGCGCTGGGCGAAAATTTTGGCGGCAACGTGAAAATCACCGAGGACGACGGCTTTACCTGGCGCGCGATTGCGCCTCGGGAGGGCTACGACGGGAAGTACGCCCCCTCCGTCGACCATCCGATGCGAGACGAAGCGGTGTTCGGGGGCGGTTCGGACGGATCGGGCGCGGTTTCTTTCGATCTGACGGGGTATGCGGGCAAAACGGTGCGGCTTCGGATAGACCTTGCCCATGCGGCGCCGTTAGGCCCCGATACGGTCTGGCGCATCGGGAATATCGGATACCGTTCCCTGTCTCCGGACGACGATGTCGAGTTCCCCTACGAACTGGCGCTGCATGCGAATTTCCCGGATCCGGTGCGCACCGTCACACACATTTCCTATACGATTCCGGGGGACGAAGCCGTTCCTGTTCGCTTGTCGGCCTACGATGTGACCGGTCGCCGGGTGGCCGTGCTGCGCAATCAGGTGCAGGAGCCGGGAACGCATACGGTGCGCTACGACGCGGGCCGGTTGGCGAGCGGGGTATATATTCTGCATCTCGAAACGCCCCGCGGCATTCGGCTCGAACGCATGATGGTTATTCGTTAGAATTTTCGGGGGAGGCGGAGCAAGCCATGCTCCTGCGGGTATCTTCCGGGTTATTTTAGTTTCCCCTGTTTCTTCTTTGTCTCAAACCATGGATTTCAAGAAAGACGCCTACAAAGTCCTTAATCTGGACCTGGCCGACAACGGCCGTCGCGATATTGCATGGGCAGAAAGCCGCATGCCGGTGCTGATGCGTTTGCGCGAGCAGTACGCCAAAAGCAAGCCGTTCAAGGGGTACCGGATTTCCGGGTGTCTCCATGTCACCAAGGAGACCGCCGTGCTGGTCGAGACGTTCGCTGCATGCGGCGCGGATGTGGCGTGGTCGGGGTGCAACCCGCTCAGCACGAACGACGAGGTGGCCGCCGCCCTGGCGAAAGCAGGCATCGAAATTTATGCATGGTACGGGCAAAGCGTAGAGGATTTCTACTGGAGCATCGACCGTACGCTGGGCAAACCGCCTCATCTCACGCTGGACGACGGCGCCGACCTGATTTTCCGGGTGCATAGCGCGTTTCCGGCGCTGGCCGAGCATATCATTGGGGGCAGCGAGGAGACGACGACAGGCTTGCATCGCTTGCGGGCCATGGCCGCCGACGGGAAACTGCTGTACCCCGTATACGCCGTCAACGATGTGGAAACCAAGTGGGATTTCGACAATGTCTACGGCACCGGTCAAAGTACGCTGGACGGCATTCTGCGCGCTTCGTCCATCCTCGTGGCGGGCAAGAATTTCGTCGTGGCGGGGTACGGGCACTGCGGGCGCGGCGTAGCGATGCGGGCGAAGGGGCTGGGAGCCAACGTGATCGTAACGGAAGTGCATCCCACCGCTGCGCTCAAGGCCACGCTGGAGGGCTGTCGCGTGATGACGATGGACGAGGCCGCCGCCGCAGGGGATGTGTTCGTGACGGCTACGGGCATGAAGGATGTGATTCGCGGACGGCACTTTGCGGCCATGAAGGAAGGCGCCGTGGTGTGCAACACCGGGCACTACGACGTGGAGCTGAACCTTGAGGAACTGGCCGAATTAGCCGAAGACACGTTTCAGGTTCGGGAAAACAACCGGGCCTATCTGCTGAAAGGCGGCAGGAAAATTTATGTGCTTGCGGACGGTCGCCTGGTCAATCTGGCCGCCGCCGAGGGGCATCCCTCCGAAGTGATGGATATGAGCTTCGCCAATCAGTTCAATGCGCACCTCAAACTGGTGCAGGCGCATGAGCGAGGGGAGTCCCTGGAGAATACGGTTATCGACTTGCCCAAAGCGCTGGATCAGGAGATCGCCTCCGTCAAGCTGGAGACGATGGGCATTTCGATAGACCGCCTTACCGACGAGCAGACGACGTACGCCACCGATTATTCCGCCGGGACATAGCGGGGAGGCGGGCCGGATCGCGCAAGGCCGGGTTTCGGAGGGGCTCCGGCGGGATTTAGCCCGCATCCCAGGTGAGAATGTCTTCCTCCGATTTTTCCTTGCTTTCCCACTCCTCGGCGTCCGGGAGCGTATCCTCTTTCTCGGTGATGTTGTATCCGAGGTCGCGCCATTCGTTGGCGAGATGCTCGTTCCATTCGCGGTAGTGGGACCATTCTTCGGGCAATTCGTCGTCCGCGAAAATCGCTTCGGTAGGGCAAACCGGTACGCACGCATTGCAGTCGATGCATTCTTCCGGATGGATGACCAGGAAATTCGGCCCCTGATAAAAGCAATCGACAGGACACACCTCAACGCAATCGGTGTATCGGCAGTTGATGCACGGTTCTGCAACGACGTACGGCATATCGAAGCGATAATAAATGTGACGGAAAAGAGGGATTACGGAAAGCCCCTGTACGAACAGGTACGAAGATACGGCATATCGGGCGGTTCAGACAAGCGCGCCGGGAAATTCGCATAGGGATACTCTGATTAAATGTGCAAAGTTCAGAGGCTGCGAGGGGCGCTACACGTCCGCCATGCCCCGAATCCGTAGCGTTTACCGCTGATTTCAACGACGCCAGCACAATGTCCTGCACACACGAACGCGAAGCGCTGATCGAAGTAGAATTGATCAGAGTATCACTATATACTATGGATTTAATCAGCGTATTCTTTTATTCGAACAGGGGCTGCGCGTTGCCGGGCGGCTGTACGCCGAGGTGTTTGTAGGCCCGCTCCGTGGCGATGCGCCCCCGGGGCGTTCGCTCCAGGAAGGCTTCCTGGATGAGGTACGGTTCGTAGACTTCCTCGATGGTGCCGGCGTCTTCCCCGACGGACACGGAAAGATTATTCAATCCCGTGGGGCCGCCCCCGAATTTTTCGATCAGGGTCATGAGGATGCGGGCGTCCATGTCGTCCAGGCCATGTTCGTCGACGTCGAGGGCGTTCAGGGAGCGGTCCGCCGCTTTCTGGTCGATGACGCCCTCCCCTTCCACTTCGGCGAAATCTCTTGCTCGTCGAAGCAGCCTGTTGGCGATGCGCGGCGTGCCCCGGCTTCGCCGCGCGATTTCCAGGGCGCCTTCGTCCGTAATTTCTATGCCGAGAATGCTCGCCGAGCGGACGACGATGCGCCTCAGGAGCGCCGCCGTGTAGTAATCGTACCGGAAGTCGATCCCGAATCGCGCCCGCAGGGGGGCCGTGAGCAGTCCCTTCCGGGTGGTGGCGCCAATCAGCGTGAACGCGGGAATGGCCAGTTTGACGCTTCGCGCGCTGGGTCCCGAATCGATTACGATGTCGATCCGGTAATCTTCCATGGCGGAATACAGGTATTCCTCCACTACCGGGCTGAGCCGGTGAATTTCGTCCACGAAGAGAATGTCTCCCTCTTCGAGGTTCGTCAGAATCCCGGCGATGTTCGCCGGTTTTTCCAGCACCGGCCCGCTGGTGGTGCGGATGTTGGCGCCCATTTCTTCCGCAATGATGTACGCCAGCGTCGTTTTGCCCAATCCCGGCGGACCGGAAAGCAACACATGGTCCAGCGTTTCGCTGCGCCGCTGCGCCGCCGTCATGAAAACGCGCAGGTTGTCCTTGATTTTTTCCTGCCCGATGAAGTCGTCCAGCTGGCGGGGCCGCAGCGCTTTTTCGATGTCTTCTTCGGAATGCCGGGGCTGCGGCGAAAGGTTTTCGGGATGTTCGGGACGGTTCATGCGCATTCCTGAGGATAACAACGGCGCCTGTCGCGGATCGTATCGCCAAGATACGGTTTCGGGATATCAGGTATGCTTGCGGCGCGAAAAAATTTGGCACTATATTTGAGGACATGATATATTGTCCGGGAAGGACGGACAGATATTAAGGTAACGGGTTTTCTCTCCAGCAAACCCATTCGAAGCGTTTTATACGTCCTGCGTCCGATCAGAGTATCCCATCATGCTGAATCTCCAGCAAACACAGCGGCTCCAGCAGAAACTGTCTCCTCAGCAGATACAGTATATCCAGTTGCTGCAATTGCCTACGCTTGCGCTCGAACAGCGCATCGAGGCGGAGCTGGAAGAAAATCCCTTGCTGGAGGACGCGACCACCGAGGAGCCTGACCGCCTCGAAGATATTGCAGAGGAGCCCGCCGACGCGGAAACCGAACTGGATCCGGACGAGGAATACGACTGGGGCGAACTCCTCGACAATACCGAGGATCTGTACGGCTACAAGGCGCGCGTCGACTACGGCCGGGACGAGGACCGGGAAGCGCCTGTTGCGGCCACCGGGACGCTAACCGAGCACCTGCGGGACCAGCTGGCGTTGCAGGACCTCACGGAGCAGGAGGAAATCATTGCCGAGCAGATTATCGGCTCCATCGACGAGGACGGATACCTGCGCCGCCCCCTCGAATCCATTGTGGACGATATTTCTTTCAATGTGGGGTTCGCGCCCTCCCTTTCGGAAATCGAGGAGGTGCTGGCGCGCATTCAGCGCCTGGACCCGATAGGGATCGCCGCCCGCGATCTTCAGGAATGCCTGCTGGCGCAGCTTCGCGCCATGCCGCCCGCCACCGAGGGCCGCGACGTGGCGATTCGCATGCTTTCGGAGACGTACAAGGCGTTCACCATGAAGCATTTCGATGCGATTCAGAAGAAGTTGCGCGTCGCCAGCGAGGAACTTCGGGAAGCGTTCGACCTGATTCGCTTCCGGCTCGATCCGAAACCGGGCGAAGGGCAGTTCACGCCCCGGCAGAATTACATCACGCCGGATTTCACCGTGGAATGCATCGACGACGAGTTCATTGTCACGCTCAACGGACGCAATGCGCCGTCGCTGCACATTTCGCGACCGTATCGGCAGATGCTCGAAAGCATGCAGGCTCGCAAGTCGGGACGGCCCGGCGCGTCTTCCGTAGACGCCGACACGCGCAAGTTTCTCAAGAACAAGTTCGAATCGGCGAAGTGGTTCATCCAGTCCATCAGCCAGCGCCGTCACACGATGACCCTGGTGATGCACGCCATCATCCGCTTGCAGGAGGATTTCTTCCGGTATGGGGAGGGGCGCCTGAAGCCCATGATCCTGAACGATGTGGCGGAAATCGTCGAAATGGATATATCGACGGTCAGCCGGGTGGTCAATGGAAAATACGTGCAGACCCGGTTCGGGGTGTACGAGTTAAAATATTTCTTTTCCGAAGGTATTCGGAGCGCCGCCGGAGAGGATGTGTCCAACAAGGAAATCAAGGCGATCCTCGAAGGGATCATCAATGAAGAAAACAAGGCGAAACCCTTGTCCGATCAGCGTCTGGTGGGGTCTCTGACGGAACAGGGATTCAGGATTGCGCGGCGGACCGTCACGAAGTACCGCGAGCAACTCGGCATACCCGCCGCCCGCCTGAGGAAGGAGATTGTGGCGGGGTGAGGTCAGGGGGCGTGCGCTCCGTGCCGTACGTCAGGCGGCCTGGACCACTTGTACCTTGATGCGCAAGTCTTTGTGCTCCTGCAAGCGTCCAATAACTCCCAGCAGATTGCTGGCCTGAGGATTGCTTTCCGGGCCGAACATGTGGATTAAACTACTCGACCGTTTTGCGGTCAGTTCGCCCAATTCCCGAAAGCCGATGGTGGCGTCGATGTAATCGCGGAGCAGAATCTTGCCGGTACCCACTTCCCCTGCAAGAAGGCACTCGATTCCCTCCTTGAGCAATTCCTCGCCGAATTCCGGATCGCGCTTGATGCGCGCCCGGATCGTTTCCTTGACGTCTCGTGTCAGGGGCATGGTTTTCAAGCCTTGTTTTTTTGAGTTGCTTGTATTCTTCCCAGAGATCGTGTGCGGCCTCTATGTCTTTTTGCTGATGTTTCTTGGTTCCGCCGCCCAAAAGGATGATAAGGTCATCGCCGTCCTTGCCGAAATATATCCGGTAACCAGGGCCGGAGTGTATTCGACGTTCGTAGACACCTCTGCCTACGCCTTGGACTTCAGAGAAGTTGCCCTGTTCCATTCGGGCCCGCACCGTTGCCACCTTGGTTGCAGCCTGAGGGTCAAGCTGATCAAACCACTCGGCGAACGGGCTGCGGTCGTTAGCGGTAATATATTCCCGAATCACAATCTGTTTTTGAATCATTCTGAAAAGCAGAAACTTTTTTAAAAAAGGAATTGCACCACGCCAGCCTCCTTCAAGTCCAAATAAGTAACCTCTTCCACAACCGCCTTGTCCAGACCCTCCATCGGATCGGCGAGATGCTTTATGCGCTGGCCGAGGGCGATGATCGTACGGCGTGCGGGCAACGGCATGGCGCGGAATTCGGTTGCGCTTACCTGGGTATTGCCGCTGATTGTCCGAAACCAGGCGTCGAGCAGTCGGCTGTTGCAAAGCGCCGCAAGGCCCCAGGCTTCGTCCTCCGAGAGCGTACCGCCGGGGCGGTGCACATAGTTGAGATGATTCTCGAACCCGACCTGCGGCGCGTCGAATCTTTCGGCGATGTAGGGGGCCGCCGTCAACCGACGCGCTTCTTCTTTCGCGCTGAAGCGGCGCAGGAGCACGTAATTTCTGTTTGGAACAAGAAGTTTTTGGGCGCCCGCGCGTTGAATATATTCCGGCTTGCGGCAAGACAGGGGCCATGTGGTTTGCATGGCCCGTACATGGTTCATCCATAGCAGAGGCGCGTGGCTCTCCGGCACATTGCCTTCCTTGCCGATGCGTTCCGTTGCCCGAAACGGCACCACAGGTCCCGTAGAAATATTCAGGCCAAGATGTTGAAGATTGTTCGGCCAGGAATCCATCAGGGCCAGTGCTTCCTCTTCCTCGTCCCGAACGGGCAAGCGGAGCGCCTTGTTCTCTGAGGCTAAATCAAGCGCCGTGCTCATCGCCACCTCGCGCTTGTCGGATTCGCTCAGGTCGAGGATTCCCCGACTCGACGAAATAACAAGCGGCGCACTGCACTCGCTTTGACGCGAATGATCCTGGCGGACGCCAGAGACAATAACATTTTCCTGCAGCACCTCATCCCGGCTGAAGGCGTCGCGTCGCGATCCGAACACATGAATGTCCGTTGGGCGAATCATGCCGAAAAACACCTCGCGAAACCGCCGAAAATATGAACCGGAAGTAAAACTTCGGGGGGTAATGAAGATGAAATCCCCCTGTTCGCGCAACAGGGCGGCGGCGATCGCCATGAAGAGTGCGTAGATGTTCGGCTGGCCGTGAACCACGGCGGAGGCCGCCCGCGCGCGCGGGTCGGCTTTTCCGATCTTGAAGTAAGGAGGATTGGAAACAACGATGTGGAAGCGTTCGATCTCCGCCCGGGAAGGAAAGAGTTGGCCGAGCGTACACAGCGTTTCAGCGTGCGCCATGACGAAATCGGTTGCCTCGATCCGAACAGCGACCGTTATTCCATAATTGCGACACCAGTTCGCAAGATAGTCGAGGACGGTCCGCAACGGCGCAATCAGGTTTTGATCGACTTCATGGGCGACCAGTTCGATCCTGTCCGGTTTTGGGTCGCGGGAGGCAAGCGCCTCTATGGTCGCACAGCAGAGAACGCCGGCGCCGGCGGCGGGATCAAGGATGCGGAGCCCCGGTCCATCCGCTTTGATTCGCGCCGCCATAAAATCGGCCACCGGGACCGGCGTGAGATACAGGCCATGCGCCTTGCGGTGCTTGTCGGAGACGCTTTCGACGTACCATGCGCCGACGCGGTCTGCATAGACAGCGGGTCGCTCTCCCTGGCGAGGAACGGGCATTGCAGGGGGCGCAGGCCGGGGCGCGCTACGTACGCGTGGCCGCACTATTTCTTTTTGAACCGTTGCCCTCATCCGTTCGCGCGCTACGGGATGGATCGTTCCTGCGAGAAAATAGTCAACCGCCCCGACATATCGGCGTTCCTTGCCAGTCAAAGAGAAAATTCTGTTCCCTTGCCCGCGCCGGGGCTTCCGTATATTTCCCGAGGCTGCCAAGGCCGTAAGGATACTCTGATCAAAACCGCTTCGCTCAGCGCGTCACATTCCTTGCCAGCGCGCCCCTCGCAGCCTCTGAACTTGCCAGATTTAATCAGAGCATCCTTAATCTCCGCAAAAAATGCGGTGAATAAAATGAATCGTGCTTATATCCGCAAAAAATGCGGTGAATAAATCTGACCCGCGCCTGTTTCCGCAGAGAACATTGTCCAGGCAACCCGAATCGTCTTATTCGCCGCAAAAAATGCGGTGAATAACGATGACGGGGTAAAAAAGAAGGTTTTTGCTTCATTTTCGCCCGGATGGTTCGGGCCCACGGCGGGGTAATTCGTCTAATCGCCGCATAAAATGCGGAGAATCAATTTGAATTACGCCTGTCTCCGCAGAAAACATTGTCCAAGCGGCCCGAATAAAAATCGTGGATGCAGTAGGATTTTGGGATTCTGCTGGCTCATATGGTTCGGGAGCATGGCGGAACGATGCTCTCGAATCTATTCACCGCAAAAAATGCGGAGAATAGGGGTGGTTGGGGGCAAGGGGGTGGTTTTGGCTGCGTTCGCGGTGGTGGCGTTTTGGCCGGGAACCCGCCGTCAACGACCGTGTACGCTTCAAGCGGTTGTCTTTGGAGGGCCATTGATGTCCTGGACAGCAAGATGGGTGGCTGGATTCTTCACGCCACGCTGGACATTGACTGGCGTAAAAGGCTGCGACAGGGAACCGATGCGCGATGAGGAGCAGTGCCTTGGTTCTTAAAAAGCGATGTTTGTACGGGCGAACGCCATATAGCCCACATTTTACCAATGCCGAGAAGCAAGCGGCCCCGGACTTGAAGAAGGACAGACAGCGATGACAAACTCGCGGCAATGGCCCTACCCCGGTTCTTGCTGGTGGAAATTCGATTTTCACACGCATACGCCGGCTTCCCGTGATACCCACGCTTGGCAGCAGGCGGTTGGTACGGAGGACGAGGTTACGCCGGAAAAATGGTTGCTGAAATATATGGATGCCGAAATCGATTGTGTAGCGATTACTGACCACAATAGCGGTGCTTGGATTGATCCCCTTAAAGCTGCTTACGAGTCGATGAAAAGACAAGCCGATGATGGATCGCCACCAGAGGGATTTCGAGAACTGACGCTGTTTCCGGGGATTGAGATTTCGGTACAGGGAGGATTCCACCTACTCGCTATCTTGGACCCCAATTCCACTACCAGCGACATCGACACTTTAATCGGGAAGGTGGATTATACCGGGACCAAGGGAGACAGCGACGGGGTAACGCGCAAGGGTGCAGCCGAGGTGGTTTGTGAAGTCATGGATGCCGGAGGTGTTCCGATCCCGGCTCATGCTGACCGGCAAGGTAATAGTGGTAAGGGCCTTCTTGCTGTACGTCCAGGTACCCGTCAACCCCAACTCGACCCCAACACGGTTCTCCAGGTGCTCGACACCGAATGTTTATTGGCAATGGAATGGGAAGACATGGAACATCCGTCTCCTGCGCATGTCGAGAAACATCTCAAAAGGTTGGCGCGGGTACTCGGTAGTGATTCCCACAATTTTCAAGGTGAGAATTTTCCCGGATCCCGTTACACTTGGGTCAAAATGGCAAAGCCCACACTTGAAGGGTTACGCCTTGCGCTTCTGGATGGCGACGGAATTTCGATTCGGCGGAGCGATGATGAGGGAGAGTTCGATCCGTTCCGTAGGCCTGCACACTTCATCACCCGCATTGAGGTCGAAGAGGCGCACCTTATGGGTTTGAGCATCCCAACACAACTTGCTACCACACCTTATTTTAACGCACTGATTGGCGGACGCGGTACCGGCAAGTCCACGATAGTTCATGCGTTACGTCTCGCGTATCGGCGCGACAAAGAGTTACAGGATTTGGGCGAAGCAACAGAGCCCTATCGCCAGTTCAAAAGTTTTTCCCAACCAGTCAAGGGACGCAATGGGGATGGCGGGCTGCGTGATTCCACGGAGATTCGCGTGGAGCTAATGCGCGACGATGTAGAGCACATTCTGCGTTGGCGACAAGATGGTGCCGGTAATGTCGTTGAAGAGCGAGACGTGGATGGTCAGTGGAAGCCCACAGCGAGCCGAGAAGTCAATCCTGAGCGTTTTCCGATCCGGCTGTTTTCGCAGAGTCAGATTGCGGCCATGGCGGGCGAAGGTCGACAGGGTTTGCTCTATGTCATTGATGACGCTGCTGGCGTTGCCGAATTACATCGCACTTTCGATGAGACGAAAATCACCTATTTGGCACAACGCGCCAGACTGCGCGAACTGGATGAAAAATTAGACGGACGACCAGAGTTGGAACGCAAGCTCAATGACTTGAAACGTAAGCTCACAGTGTTCACGCAGTCCGATCACGCGCAAGTTTTGAAAGCGCATGAGCAGGCACTGCGTCAACGTCGAGAGATTGATACGATTTTGGAACAATTGGGAGAAATGCCCGGACGCATCACGGCATTGGCAGAGGATATGCTACTCGACGATTGGCCGGATAGCGTTTTCGATGCCGCACAGGATGGCGATGTGCTTGCTTGGCGGAGCGAAACCGAGCAACTTGTAGCGGAAATGCGGGAGGCACTCAATCACACTGCTGACGCATTTGATAATAATGTGCAGAAGTTGCAAGCAGACGAAAGACTTCGCCAATGGCAGAAGCGTGCCGCAAAGGCCAAATCGGACTACGAAACCCTCCAAACGACACTCACCGATCAGGGCGTGACGGATCCGCAAGACTTTGGACGTTTGGTACAAGAGCGTCAGAGTCTCGAAGTGCAACTTAAGGGGTTGGATCAGTTGAAAAAGGATCGGGACCTTCTTTACAAAAACAACAAAAGGCAGGAACAACGAGTGCTTGAAGCACGCAAGGCTATCACGGCAGCACGTGCCGAGTTTGTTGCGGAAACGTTGGAGACCAACACCTTCGTGAAAATTGAGGTCGTCGGTTTTGGCTTCGAGCCTCGTCATATCGAGCAAAGCCTGCGTAGCATTATCGAGGTGACAGATGATCGTTTTGAACATGATATTCTGCGAGAGGATGATGGCGAACCGGACGGCGGTTTGGCTTTTGACATAGCACAGGACGAAAATCGAGAAGCGGCCTTAGATGCTGCGAAGCAACAACTAATAGAAATCAGCGTCGATTTCCGCGGTCAATTTCGCAACTACCTCAAACGTAAGCACGAGAGGCCAGAGTTCTCCGATCACATCCGGTGCTGGTTCTCGGAGGATGATCTTCGGATTGAATACAGTCGCCAAGGGGATGGCAGCGATTGGACACCCATCACCCAAGGCTCGCAAGGGCAACGTTCAGCGGCACTGCTGGCGTTTCTGCTTGCATTCGGCGATGAACCCCTTGTATTGGATCAGCCCGAGGACGATTTGGACAATCACCTTATTTACGACCTGGTGGTACGACAGATTCGCGAGAACAAATTGCGGCGGCAACTGATCATAGTCACTCACAACCCCAATGTGTTGATTAACGGCGACGCAGAAATGGTCCATGCTTTCGACTTTAGAAGCGGCCAATGCCAAGTCATTGAGCAAGGCGCCCTACAAGAAGAAGAAGTCCGGGAAGAAGTTTGCCGGGTCATGGAGGGTGGACGGGAGGCATTCGCTCGGCGCTGGGAACGCTTGGGACGAGAGGTCTGATATGTTTGCCACACGTAAAGAACTTCTGGAAAAGATTCGTTTGGGCGAAGGCAGCTTCCTTGAGCTGAAGGAAGTGCGTTTTGCCGGTAGCAAGATTCGTGGTCCAAAGAGAGATGATCTTGCCGATGAATTGGCGGCCTTCGCCAACAGTCATGGCGGGGTGCTGGTGCTCGGCGTAGATGACAGAACGCGTGGAATTCTGGGGATTCCGGAACAGCATCTCACTGAGGTAGAGCGTTTTGTCCATCAGCTTTGCCATGATTCAATAGATCCGCCGATAGCACCCATTATTGATCCGCTACTATTGCCGACGGCTACCGGAGAAGAAGTGGCCGTTATCAAAATCGATGTGCCTCGCAGTCTTTTCGTCCATCGCAGTCCCGGCGGTTTTTTGCACCGTGTCGGCAGCGCCAAGCGCGTTATGTCTTCCGAATATCTTGCCCGCTTGTTTCAGCAACGCAGTCAGGTCCGTATCATCCGTTTCGACGAGCAGGTCGTTCCCCACGCCAGCTTGCGTGACTTGCAGCCAGCCCTTTCGGAGAGATTTCGGACTTCTCGGTCTCACGATACGCCAGAAGCTCTTCTGTCCAAACTTCACATGGCTCGCATAGATGATGAAGGGGTATTGAGTCCGACGGTGGCGGGCGTATTGGTCGCTTCCCAGGACCCCCGGGAATGGCTACCCAATGCTTATGTACAGGCGGTTTGCTATCGGGGAGTCAATATTCATACCGACCAAGCCACAGATCCGTATCAACTTGACGCGGACGATATTACAGGCCCGCTTGATATTCAGGTGGTGGAGGCTTGTCGCTTCGTTGCCAAGAACATGAAGGTAGCAGCCTTTAAACATATGGGTCGTCTGGATCGCCCGCAGTTTGACATGGAAGCGGTTTTTGAAGCGATAGTCAACGCAGTCGCCCATCGAGATTATTCCATTCACGGCTCAAAAATCAGGTTGCGGCTGTTCAGTGATCGTTTAGAGTTGTATTCCCCGGGTGCACTTTCCAATACGATGGCAGTTGAGGAATTGGCCTACCTGCAATCGGCAAGGAATGAGATTATCGCCAGTTTGCTTGCAAAATGTCCGGTTCCGTCTGACGAAGCGTGGCTAAAGACTGATCGTAAAATGTTGATGGATAAGCGCGGGAACGGCGTACCTTTGATTTTGTCTCTGAGCGAAGCACTTTCCGGTCGCTTACCGGAGTACCGCCTGCTCGGCGAGGCGGAACTCATGCTGACGATTTGGGCTGCGGAGGCGTAGGGATGAGGGCCTCCATGTGATCTCGTCAACGTTTTCCGTCGCAGGGTGTCTACATAATCTCCGCAAAAAATGCGGCGAATAGAGCGTTTTACCTTTGAAGGCATGGAGGCTACCTTGCTGGTATCCGTGCCTTTGGTTAGCCACTGATGAGGGGCTTATGCCATTGTGCAACCAGCTTCGGGTTTTTCAATGCAAGCCATGCCTATCTATCTGATATCAGCCATATAGCAGGACAATGAATTCACCCATGCGCTCTTCAAAGATATCGCTCCTTATAGTCGCGGCTGTAATGGCTTATGGGGTGGTGGGTGTCTCGGCTCCAATGATTGCTCTTGCGCAGCCAGCACAGGTTCCTGTCACCCAGGAAACCAATACGCTAAGCGAGGCTTCGGGGGCTGACACGATAAGCGGTACGCAGATGGCGTACGGCGATATCCAGCAGGGCTCTGATCGTTATTCCAACGCAGAAATCGACCACAGATTCAACGAGATACGACGCGAACTACTGGACGACCGGGCGAGCACTATCGAATGGTGGTTGGCTGCTGTTGGTGTGTTTTTGGCCTTTCTTGCTATCCTCGGCCTCTTTGGATTCAGGGAATTGTGGGAAATCAAAAAAGAAGCGCGGGAGGCCATTGCAAAAACACACGAAGCGACTGAAAAAGCGAAAGAAAGTGCCAATAAGGCCAGACGTCATGCCGAAGATGCTGAGAAGGACCAGGGGGTAATTACCGAGATGCGTCGGGATATGACCGCAGAAAGTGCCGCAGACAATCCGGCTATCGCACAACAGGCTGTGGATGTCAGCAAGGATCCCGCTGCATCACACATTGACAAAGCTATTGCCCGCGCTATTTCTCTCCAGAAAGAAGGAAAAATAGAGGAAGCTATAAAAATCTGGCAGGGCATTGCCGATGCCATTACGGGAATCGCCAATGACCTTGCGGCCCGTGCTTGGTTTTCTGTTGGTTATCTGGAAAGTATTCGAGGTGATAAAGCAAACTATGAGGAAGTGATTTCGGCCTACAATCAAGCAATCCGTTTGGGCCTAAACTATGCCGCGGTCTATAATAACCGTGGCCTTGCCAAGGTTGAAATGGGCCAGTATAAAGATGCTATTGATGATTACAATGAAGCAATTCATTTGGATCCATACGATGCCAAAACTTACACTAACCGTGGCATCGCGAAGGATGAACTCGGCCAATATAAAGCTGCCATTACTGACTACGATGAAGCGATCCGTTTAGAACCATACGATGCCAAAATTTACTATAATCGTGGACTTGTCAAGAGAAGAATGGGCTGCTTAGCTGAAGCACGTATAGACTTCGAAAAAGCGTTCGAGATTGCGCAAGAGATCGGAAATAAAGAAGTTCTTGCCGCGGCAGAAAAGAATCTTCGCAAACTCGAAAACGGCGAGAATGCCTGACTCCATCACCTAACTATTCACCCCCCCCCATGCGCATCGCCATCCTTACCAACGAATACCCCCCGCACGTTTACGGCGGCGCGGGCGTTCATGTCGAGTATCTCGTGAAAGAACTCCTTGCGGTGGACGGGGGCGCACACGAGGTACATGTGTGCTGCTTCGGGGACCAGCGCGAAGAACGGGACAGGCTGCGCGTACATGGAGTCGAGGCGGGCGCGGACCTTCCGAGGACGGACCCCCGCCACGCAGGCTTCCTCGAAACGATGGTGCGCAACGTCCGCATGGCCGGGCTGGTTGACGGCGTCGATATCGTGCATTGCCATACCTGGTATGCGCATTTTGCAGGATGCCTGGTTCGCCGCCTGGACGGCGCCCGCCTGGTGCTGACCACCCATTCGCTGGAGCCGCATCGGCCCTGGAAGGTGGAGCAACTGGGAAGCGCCTACTACGCCAGTTCCTGGATCGAAGAGACGGCGTACCGGAACGCCGACGGCGTGGTGGCCGTGTCCGACGCCATGCGCCAGGACGTGATGGCGCTCTACGACGTGCCGGAAAACAAAGTGCGCGTGATTCCGAACGGCATCGACCCGGACGAATACCGGCCCATGGAGCGGCCCGAAATCCTGCGGAAACACGGCGTCGATCCTGCCAAACCGTTCGTACTGTTCGTGGGGCGCATTACCCGGCAAAAAGGAATCGTTCACCTGGTGAACGCCATCGAACATCTGCGCGAAGGGGCGCAGGTCGTGCTGTGCGCCGGGGCGCCGGATACGGAGGAGATTGCCCGGGAAATGGAGGAGGCGGTCGCCGCAGCCCGGTCCGCCGGGCGCCGCGATATCGTCTGGATCGCCGATATGCTTCCGCGCGAAGAGACCATCGCCCTGTACGCGGGGGCCGACGTGTTCGTGTGCCCCTCGGTGTACGAGCCGTTCGGGATCATCAATCTCGAAGCGATGGCTTGCGAAACGGTCGTGGTCGCTTCCGCCGTGGGAGGCATACCGGGGATTGTGGTGGATGGAGAAACGGGCGTGCTCGTGCCGCTCGAAGCGCGGGGCGCCGCCGATTTCGAGCCGAAGGACGCGGGGCGGTTCTCCGGAGACCTTGCCGAGGCCGTCAACCGGCTGCTGGACGACGAGGATATGCGCCGCCGGATGGGCGCTGCGGGTCGTCGCCGCGTCGTGGAGCAATACAGCTGGCGGGCCGTGGCGGAACGGACCGTGCGGTTCTACGAGGAGGTGTTGTCAAGAGACGAATAGCCGCGCCAGGAATTCCGACATATTTCCGGCGGATTTCCCGCCGCCGAAGGGTTGCGCCGAGGCGTTTTCGGCAATGGGATGTATGAGGCGCTCCCCGCGTACGCTGTCCGGCCGTCGGTTCTTGCCGTCCGCCAGAGCATCCAGGGATATTGGAATGCAGTACATATATCCGTTATTGCGTTTCTGGCGTGAAGGGCCTGTCGAGTTTGCAGTATAAGTCCATAAAAAAGGCGGAGCCTGCCGTAGCGGGCTCCGCCTCTTTTTGACTTGTTGTTTTC
>CAZSNF010000013.1:0-57434 GCA_964608315.1 uncultured Rhodothermales bacterium
CGTAATGAGGAATGACACAGCCAGAGCGTTCCTCGCAGCCTCCCGAAGGGCGCTTCATGTCCGCCATGCCCTGAATCCAGAGCGTTTACCGCTGATTTCAACGACGCAGTCATAACGTCCTGTGCGTGTGAACGTGAAGCGCTGATCGAAGTAGATTTAATCAGAGTGTCCTTAGATTAACCACGCTGAATATTTCTGAAAATAGGCCCGGAAAACGGGAAAAGAAAACGAAGCGGCGGAAAAACGCGCGAGCGGCCTATCGATCAAACCGGGTTACGCCCTCCGAAATAAACCGGCCCGTTTCGACAAGGTACTGCCTCCCCTCTATCGAGAAGACGTCAGGCGCGACGTCGATTATGTTGTAATGATTCCGGGAGCGGTACGCCCGACGGCCCCGGGTGCTGGTTGCGGTCCCGGCCACGGCGACCACGATTCGCTGCATGGGGTGCGCGCCAAGCGTAATCTCAAGCGGTTCGACATGCGAAACATGCAGATGCCCGCACAGAATAAGGGATACGCCCGCCTCGCCCGCCCGGTCCAGCGCCCGGGGAGCATGGCGAGCCACGTCATGCAGCCAGAGGGCGCGCATGCGGGACAACTGATGGTGCACCACAAGCACCTTGAATACGGACGAAGGGATCGCCGCGAGGCGCTGCGTAATATCTTCGCATGTCCGCTCGTCGATGCGCCCGGCCTTGATCGTACGCCGGCGGGCCGAATTCAGCCCAAGCACAGCCACCCCGTCCGTCTGGAAAAACGGCGCCACATCGGGGTGAATAAAGCGCCGATACCGCTCGAGCGGCGCAAAAATGCGCAGGAAGGGTTGCCACCACGGCGAAACGTCATGGTTGCCGGGCACGACAAGCACCGGCGGCTTCAGGGAGGCGAGCATTCCAGCGGCCTCTTTGAACTCAACGAGGCGGGCCCGCTGGGTCAAATCCCCGCTTACGGCGACAAGATCGACATTCGAGGCATTGATTTCATCGACAAGCGCTCCTACGACGCCTTGATGTGCAATCTTGCCGAAATGCAAATCCGATACATGCGCGATCCTGAATCCGCTCACCGTGCTGTCCTATAGCAACATGGAAAGAGGCTCTTCAAGATAGTTTCGCACCGTTCCGACGAAAGAAGCCGCGACAACGCCGTCTATTACGCGATGATCAGACGAAAGCGTCAGTTTCATCCGCTTGCCGGGCATGACCGCTCCGTCCCGGACCACTGCCGCGTCCCGGATCGCCCCGATAGCGAGGATACATGCGTTCGGGGGATTGATGATCGCCGTAAACTCCTCGACGCCGTACATGCCGAGATTGCTTGTCGTGAAAGTAGACCCTTCCCAGTCTTCCGGCTGCAACGAACGGTCGCGAGCGCGGCGGGCCAGTTCCCGGGTTTCCATGGCGATCTGCACGAGTCCTTTCCGGTCCGCATGGCGAATAACCGGCGTCACGAGGCCATCGTCTATGGCTACGGCGATGGCCACATGAACCTCTCCATGCCGCCGAATCACGCCTTCCTGCTCAAGCCAGGAGGCATTCGCCGCGGGATGCCGGGACAGGGCCAGCGCACACGCCTTGGTGACAAGGTCGTTGAACGAAATTTTTACGCCGCCCTCGGCTTCGACTTTCCGATTAATGCGCGCACGCGCCGCAACGGCTTCCTCCACAGCCACGTCCACCGTCACATAAAAGTGCGGCGACGTGAATTTGCTCGCCGCCAGGCGGCGGGCAATCGTCTTGCGCATCTGCGAAATGGGCAGGGTCTCGGAAACATCCTCCTCGGGCATTTCGATCGCCGCAGTCGGCATGCTGTAACCCGGCAAGGCGCTCCGGCCCGGAGCGCCTTGCCGAATCGCCGCTTCGACGTCCCGCTTCACGATGCGCCCCTCGGGACCGCTCCCCGCAACCTGCCGCAATGCAACGCCGTGCTCCTGAGCCAGGCGGCGGGCCAGCGGCGAACTCTTGATGCGCCCGGCGTCCGCGGGGCCGGGCGTCGCCGCCGTCTCCGCCGGAGCCTCTGGCGCGACGGGCTGCACAGCCCCGTCGCCCGTCAAGGCGGCAGGCGCTTCGGAATCCACCGCGCCCGTTGCCCCGTCATACCCGGCAAGCAATCCTGAAATGTCCTCGCCCGCCTCGCCAAGCACCGCGATCAGTCCGCCGATAGGTATGGACTCCCCCGCCGCAATCACTTTTTTGAGCAACACGCCGTCGTCGTACGCTTCAAGGTCCATCGTGGCCTTGTCCGTCTCGACCTGGGCTATAATATCTCCAGACGATACCGCGTCCCCTTCCTCTGCAAGCCATGCCACGAGGACGCCCTCCTCCATGGTATCGCTCATTTTGGGCATTTCGACAGGAATGGGCATGGTCCGGCGTACGAATTAAGGATGCTCTGATTAAAACGCGCTTTGCGCGGAATTTCGGGCGGCTTTAGTCCGGGAGTGTTTTCCAGGTTCGCACACGACGTATCCGGGAAGCCGCCTCGCATTCAACGTGCGTACAGGATACTCTGATTAAATCTGCAAAGTTCAGAGGCTGCGAGGGGCGCGCTGGCAAGGAATGACGAAGCAAGTAGTGTGGCGGCCCCGCATAATGAGGAATGACACAGCCAGCGCGCTTCTCGCAGCCTCCCGAAGGGCGCTTCATGTCCGCCATGATCCGAATCGCAGCGTTTTCCGCTGATTTCAACGATGTCGTCATGATGCCTTGTACGCGCGAACATGAAGCGCTGATCGAAGCAGATTTAATCAGAGTGTCCTACAGTACTTTTTTGGCGGCCGCTACGATATCTTCGGTGCGCGGCATGTAATACTCAATCAGGTTTTTGGCGTACGGAGCAGGCGTGTCCTTCGCCGTCACGCGCAGGACGGGCGCATCCAGCCAGTCGAATGCGCGCTCCTGTATCTGGCACGCCACCTCCGACGAAAAACTGGCGAACGGATTGCTTTCGTCGACCACCACGAGCCGGTTCGTTTTCCGTACGGAAGCAATGATCGCATCGATATCCAGCGGGCGGATCGTCCGCGGATCGATGACTTCGGCTTCGTACCCGTCTTCCGCCAACCTGTCGGCTGCTTCCAGCGCGCGCCAGTAACTCTTCTGATGCGCCACGACCGTCACATCGGCGCCTTCTCGCGCAATGCGGGCCTTGCCGAGGGGAATCAGGTAATCGGCAGCGTCCGAAACTTCTCCCTTCAGCCCATACATGGATTCGCTTTCGAGAAAAATCACCGGATCGTCGTCCCGGATCGCCGACTTCAGGAGGCCCTTCGCATCGTCCGGATTGGACGGCGCCACCACCTTCAGGCCGGGAAAATACGAATACAGGGATTCGACCGCCGTATTGTGCGTAGCGGCCAACTGCCCCGCCGCGCCGTTCGGCCCTCGAAAAACGATGGGGATCGCATACTGTCCGCCCGACATGTATCGGATTTTCGCCGCATTGTTGACCAGTTGATCGAACGCTACGAACGAAAAATTAAAGGTCATGAACTCGACGACAGGGCGCAAGCCGGCCATGGCGGCGCCAACGCCGAGGCCTGCAAACCCGCTTTCGCTGATCGGCGTATCGATCACCCGGCCCGCGCCGAAACGATCCAGCATCCCCTCGCTGACCTTGTACGCTCCATTGTACTCGGCAACCTCTTCGCCAATCAGAAAAATGTTCTCGTCGCGCTGCATCTCCTCCACCATGGCGGCGCGAATCGCTTCGCGGAATTGCAATACAGCCATAATCTGCGTGGATCAATCGGTTAAAAACGGATAGTCGGTTTGCGCATATACATGTTCGTATATCTCCGAAGTAGCCGGCGCTGGGCTTTCTTCGCTGAAGGCGACCGAATCCATCACTTCCTGCTTGATTTCGGCGTCCGCGGCGTCCAGTTCCTCGTTCGAGGCGAGCTCGCGCTCCAGCATGTAGCCCTTGAGGCGAATAATCGGGTCTTCTTCCTTCATGGAGTCCAGTTCCTCTTTGGTCCGGTAATTCGCCGGATCGCTCATGGAATGGCCCCGGTACCGGTAGGTGCGCACTTCCAGAATCGACGGACGGTTGCTCCGGGCCATGGCGATATGATCGGACATGGCCTTGTATACGCTGAAAATGTCCATGCCGCTGGCCAGCGAGGAAGGCATGCCGTAACTATCGGCGTACCGGTAAAAGTCCGGTTGCGCAAACGCCCGGTGGGTCGCCGTGCCCATGGCGTATTCGTTGTTCTCGATCACGAAGACGCACGGCGTTTCGTACAGCGCCGCGAGGTTCATGGCTTCGTGAAAAGACCCCTGCCCCACGGCCCCGTCGCCGAAATAAGTCAGGCACACGCCGCCGTCGCCCTTGTACTTGTGCGCAAAGGCAATGCCTGCGCCTACGGCGATGTGCCCGCCGACGATGCCATGCCCTCCGTAAAAATTCAGTTCTTTCTTGAAATAATGCATGGAGCCGCCCTTCCCTCGCGACGAACCCCCGACCTTGCCGAAGAGCTCCGCCATGCATTCGTTCGACGTCATGCCGAGCGCCAGCCCGAGTCCATGATCCCGATAGGCCGTGATGACCGAATCCTTGCCGATTTCCATGGCGTACGCCGAGCCGGTAGACACCGCCTCCTGCCCAATATAAAGATGCAGGAAGCCGCCGATCTTTTGCTTTCCGTACATTTGCGCCGCCCGCTCCTCGAACCGGCGCTGCAACAACATGTTACGATACATGGCGCGCACCTGATCGTCGGAAAGCCCGAGTTCCTCATGGGTATGCGCGCCCGCCGGATAATCGACGCAGGCCTCGCTGGCGCCGTCTTCCGCGGTCGCGTCGGAATGGCCATTCTGGCTCACAGCCGAAATCCCATTGCCCTGCGCCTTGCCCTCTGCGACAGGTTGCCTTGCTTTTTTCCGCGTTTCACCAGCCATTGCGTATCATAGCATGCATTGTTTTCCAAAAACGACGAACCGGGCCGTCAACCCGTTTGTATCAGAATAGAATCCCGCGGGTTTCCTCTTTCCCTAAAATTTAATGGACATCGCTGCGAGCGATAGCCGACGCCTGGGCGCCCGGCCCCCTTCGGAACCGCCTGCCCGCTCCTGTGTCAGAATGCGGCCTGCGCATGCACAGTTAATCAAGATAATAAAAAATCGCAATACTTCGTACGCTGTTCCTTCGATTTCCGCGCTCCGTGAAACCGCTTCGCAAACAGGATGCTTCGGGCGAGAACCGCTCCATAGTGGTGATTCCCACCTACAACGAAGCGGAAAACGTCCCCGTCGTGCTCGACGAACTCATGACGCTCCCCGAGCAGGTGCATGTGCTTGTGGTCGACGACGGGTCGCCCGACGGCACAGGCCGCTGCGTAAAGACGCGCATGCAAAAATACCCGGGGCGCATCTCGTTGATCGAGCGGGAAGGTAAAATGGGCCTCGGTTCGGCCTATCTTCACGGCTTCGACTGGGCGCTTGAGCGGGATTACGCCTTTATTTGCAGCATGGACGCAGACTTGTCGCATAACCCCGCCGACATTTCCCGCTTGATCGCGCCGGTAGTCGAAGGCCGCGCCGACCTGGCGGTCGGATCGCGCTACGCAGAGGGCGTACGCGTCGTGAACTGGCCGCTTACCCGTCTCATCCTCTCCTATTCCGCGGGCATGTACACCCGTTTCGTAACGCGCCTGCCGATCCGGGACGTAACCGCCGGATTCATGTGCTACCATCGGCGCGTACTCGAAGCCATCGACTTCGACCGGGTCACCTCCAACGGCTACTCCTTCCTGCTGGAAATGAAATTCCGGGCCTGGCGGCAGCGATTCGTCCTGCTCGAAATCCCGATCATCTTTACCGAACGCACCGAAGGCCAGTCCAAGATGACGCGGGCCATCGTGCGCGAAGCGGCTTTCAAGGTCTGGGAACTCCGGCTGCGGCAACTGTTCGGGCGGTTGTAAAAAGGAATACTCTCGCCAGGTCGAAGCGTACAATTTTACACGCTCTCCATCTAAAGCGCGCATCCCTCTTTGCATGTTGCGCGTTAACAGGCCCAGCGAATCGCACTATGCGCCTTTCAATGCACAAATAACATATCCATGCCCGCCTGCAGCAACTTCACCCCGCCCGCCGAAGGCCAATCCATTACCATGGAGGAAGGCCGACTGAATGTGCCGGACAAGCCCATCGTACCGTTCATAGAGGGCGACGGCACAGGCCCGGATATATGGGCCGCCGCGCAACACGTTTTCGACCAGGCGGTCCGGCATGCCTACGGGGATGCGCGGAAAATTGCGTGGTTCGAAGTGTTTGCGGGCGAAAAGGCGAAAAATCGTTTCGACGATTGGCTGCCGAACGATACCCTTGAAGCCATTCGCCGGCATCTCGTCGCCATCAAAGGGCCCCTGACCACGCCCGTGGGCGGAGGCATTCGCTCGTTGAACGTGGCCCTGCGGCAGATACTGGACCTGTACGCCTGCGTACGCCCCGTCCGCCATTTCGCCGGCGTCCCTTCCCCCGTCAAGCACCCTGAAAAGGTGAACATGACGATCTTTCGGGAAAATTCGGAGGACATCTATGCAGGCATTGAGTATGAAACGGGTACGCCGGAAGCAGAAAAACTCATTGGCTTCCTGCGAGACGAAATGGGCGTACGGAATATCCGTTTCCCGAAAACGAGCGGCGTCGGCGTGAAGCCGATTTCCAAAGAAGGCACGGAGCGGCTCGTGCGCGCGGCCTTCGGCTACGCCCGACAGCGCGGCTACGACAGCGTCACGCTGGTGCACAAGGGGAATATCATGAAATTCACCGAAGGCGGCTTCCGGGACTGGGGATACGAACTGGCCCGGCGCGAATTCGGGGCCGAGGAATTCGGGGGCGGCCCCTGGAGCCGACTCCCCGACGGAACCGTCGTGAAGGATGTCATCGCAGACGCCTTTCTGCAACAGATTTTGACGCGCCCGGACGAATACGGCGTCATTGCAACCATGAATCTGAACGGGGATTATATCTCCGACGCGCTGGCCGCACAGGTCGGCGGCATCGGCATTGCGCCGGGCGCCAACATCAATTACGACACCGGCCACGCTATCTTCGAAGCAACGCACGGCACGGCGCCCAAATATGCGGGCCAGGACAAAGTGAACCCCGGCTCGGTCATCCTGTCCGGGGAAATGATGTTCCGGTACATGGGATGGAACGAAGCCGCCGACCTGATCGTGTCTTCGCTGGAAAAAACGATTGCGCAGAAGCGGGTCACGTACGACTTCGAACGCCAGATGGACAACGCCACGCTCCTCAAAACCAGCGAGTTCGGCGCAGCGATGGTCGAAAACATGGCGTAAGGGCGCGGCACAGCAGCCCCCGGCCCTGACAGGTTCCGCGGGCGAACCTACAAACGCGCCTCCCGAGGCGACGCGGCAACCTCTTCCAGCAGCGCATCGTATTGCGCAACATGCTTCCGCCAGTCGAGCGCCTGCGGAATAGTCCGGAGCGTAGACGACGGCAACGGCCGTTCCTCGCTCTCCATTATACGGGACAACGCCTCGAAAAGGTCCTTCTCGTCCTCGTACAGCACGGGGGCATGGAGCAATGGGCGATGGAGCGCTTCGGGAATCAGTTCGGGATAGCTGAGGCGATTCGGCAGGAGCGGATGGCAACCGCAATAAATAGCCTCCATGACGGCTATGCCGAAAAATTCGTGAATCGAGGTAGACACCACCAGATGCGCCCGGTGCAACAGACGACTGTATTCCTTGAAGTCCTCCGCATAGCCATAGTGCAGGATGCGGTCCGCATACCGCTCGAACGCTTTTTCGAATTCATAGGGCTGCTCCTCGAAATGCTCCCCGGCGAGAATAAGGCGAAAACGGTATCCGCAATCGTCGAGCCGGTTCATCACCCGAAAAAAGGATTCCGGATTCTTGTCGTATTCCCAACGCTGATTCCATAACACGATCGGGGATCGCATGGAAGGCCCCCAATCGGGCGGCGCGTACGCAGCGCGATAGCGGTCGTGCGCCTCCAGGTCCATGCCCACATGCAACACGGCGGACTTCTTCCGAAGCGCATTCATCGTATTCAAATGGGTGTAATCCGGAAACGTACGCAAGAGTTTGGGCAACGCATCCATGAACTCGTCGAAATGGAACCGGGAGTTGAACACAATCCGGTCGGCGGCCAGCGAGGACAGGTAGTTGATATATCCGTAGGTATAATCCCGCTCGGTATCCGGCGGCAACGGATAAGTCAGCTGGTTCTCGTGGAAATACAGCGCCACGGGCACATTGCCCAGATGCGGGCGAACAAGCGCCAGAAAGGCGGGCAGATTGACCATGCCCGTGGCGAACACGATGTCCGGCTCGAAACCGTTCCGGAATGCCTTGAGGGCCTTGCGCGCCATGGTGACGGCGCCGCCATGCATGCGCCACTTCCAGAAACGGTCCGTCATGGTGACCGTCTGAAACTCGTGACGGCTATGCTTGACCAGGCCGTCGAGAAAATTTCTGTGGGAACCGCCATACCACGGCTCCAGGGCAAGCACTTTCATCCCTGAACGCTCCCGGCTTCTTTCAGCTCCTTCCGAAAGGCTTTCTCCTCCTCCTTCGTCACCGGACGCACGATCGAAATAGCGCGCACCTGCAGGTTCTTCCGAACCGCGGGGTCGCGCACTTCTTCCGCAGTGATCATCGTCGCTTCGCCAGGAAGCAACGTAATGCTGCGAGAAATCATGCCTATCTCAACCGGACGCGAATTGGCGTTCTTGATAATCATTCCGCGCCGCACGGGAGTCGCCATCGGATTCAGTAGCGCTTGTTGCCTGTTTCCCGGAATATTCGGCCGAAAACCGTACGGAAGCGCCGCAACAGGTTATAAAGATCGACCCGAAGTGTCTAATATATGAAATTCGAAGCAAATTTTGCACCGCCCTGACGCAATACCCGACAGGAACCATGCCCCTCTCCGCACGAAACCTGTGGCGAACATCGGTGCAAGCGGCGCACGCCGCTGGACAGGGACTGACGGGACTGGCTTTCCCTGTGGCGTGCCTCAACTGCGGCGGCGCCATCCCGAACGCCTCGGCGCTGCTTTGCTTCTGCTGCCTGCGCAACGCGGATCGGGCCGATGCGGACGACGTACGGGAACGCCTTGACGACCTGCCCGGCATGCGCAGCGCCATCGACGGCGCATTCGCCCTGTGGATGTTCGACAAGGGGGGATTTCTGCAGCGCATACATCAGGCCCTGAAATATGAAAATCGCCCGCGCTACGGCGTGTGGCTGGGAGGCGCCCTCGGTCACGCCTTTGCCCAAACGCTCTTGTATCGGCCCGCGCCGGACATGATCGTCCCCGTTCCCCTGCATCGCATGCGGCTATGCGAACGAGGATACAACCAAAGCGAATATCTGGTCAGGGGCATTGCGCCCGCCCTGAAAAAGCCGGTTGCGGCGAATGTCGTGATCCGAAACAAGGCCACCCGTTCGCAAACAGCGCTTTCGCGCAATGAACGGCTGAACAATCTCGACGGGGCCTTCGCCGTGCCAGACCCGAAACAGGTCGCCGGACGACGCATCCTGCTTGTGGACGACATTCTGACTACGGGCGCCACGGCGGGCGTGGCCGCAAGCGCCCTGCTCGAAGCCGGGGCAGAAGCCGTAGACGTCGCCGCGCTGGGCGTGACGCGGATGTGAGCGAGAAGGGAGGCGAGGCTGATCGCGGCTACCACCCGAACGCCGGGAAACTGCTGCCCAATATCACAAAAAACAGGGAACGCACCGCCGTTTCCGTCATATTAACCTTTAAGGATGCTCTGATTAAATCTGCTTCGATCAGCGCTTCACGTTCGTGCGTACGGGACATTGCGATGGCGTCGTTGAAATCAGCGGTAACGCTGCGGATTCGGTGCATGGTGGACGTGAAGCGCCCTTCGGGAGGCTGCGAGAGGCGCGCTGGCTGTGTCATTCCTCATTATGTGGGGCCTGCCACATTGCTTCGTCATTCCTTGCCAGCGCACCCCTCGCAAGCCTCTGAACTTTGCACATTTAATCAGAGCATCCTTAACCCCGAACGATCATGCTCGAGCACATCGAATTTGCTGCCGTTATCGCAGGCGTCGCCTTTGCGATTGTTCGCTTCTGGAACCTTCCGGATCGTATGGACAAGCTGGAAAATAAGCTGGAAACCGAACTCGGCGACCTGAAAGAGACCGTTCAGGGGTTGAATACCCATCTCGCCCGCATTGAAGGACACCTGTTCGGCACTGCCGCCGCCAGGGAATAGATCGTTTACGGAACAGGCCGTACGATCACGCGACAGCAACCCGTGGCGTTATAATCAGCGCGTCCCATGGCAAACCAGTCGCTATCGATACTCCTCGACGCATAGCGTACGGGCGTACTGTTCCACTTCCCGGGCGTCGTTGGTGGCCGCCACCACGATGGCGCCTCGGCGGACACTGTTTTCGATAACAGCGGATATGACGCGACGGCCTTCTTCGTCGAGATGCTCGTTCGGCTCGTCCAGCAGCAGCAACGGCGGATTGGTCAGCAGCGCCGCCGCCAGTTTGACGCGCTGCGCCATGCCGGAGGAAAACGTGGCGACCCGTTCATGCATGCGGCGCGCGAGACCAACCGAGGCCAGCGCCTCTTCAATTCGCTCGCCTTCGCGCCTCAGGCTGCGCGCCCGGGCAATGAATCGCAGGTTTTCCCAGGGAGAAAACCCGACGTATACATTCACGTACGGCGCCGCTAGCCCGACATGCAACGGATGCGCTTCCTGCGACAAGGCGTCGCCGCGTACGCTGAGCAAGACGGTTCCTTCGCTTGGCGGCAGAACGCCTGCCAGTATCCGCAGCAAGGTGGACTTCCCGGACCCGTTTGCGCCAGTAACGGCAAGGCTCTCGCCCCCGGACAAGGAAAACGAAAGGTCCCGGAAAAGGAGTCGCCTGCCGAACCGGCGGGCCAGGCCGCTTGCGTTTACGACCGGCAAACTGCGCTCGGATTGGGTCATGGCGGAGGGTAAAGTTTCTGCTGAGATTACGAACGCCTTGAACAAAATATCCAGACTTTGGAAACAACGGCAGCAACGTTCATTTGGAGGCGTTTCTTGTCTTGAGCCGCACAGCCAGCGCCTCGCCAGCGGCGGTTCGGCGATACTGTTGCTTTCGGCTTTTTGGTTTGTCCGGGAGGGTCATTTCGATCAGACCGGCATTAAGGGCGGGGGCAAGGTATGCTTCCACGAAGTGAGATCGGTTATTGATACCCAAAGCATCCTGTAGCTGAGAACGGTTCATTTCTCCCGTGAGGAGCGCGATCAAGCGTTTAACATGTATGGTGTCATGTATGGTGTCATGTATGGTGTCATGTATGGTTCCTTGGCCCTTCTCCTTATTTATCAGCGACTTATCATGTTGGGTATCATGTATGGCGCCATTGTCGGCCGCCGCAAGATAAGCCCGCTCATGAACCGGCAGTCGCACCAGAAACCAGGTCCGATCCTCGTCGCTCTCGAAAACCGGTTCCGGGGAGCCGTTCCGCCGCATGGCCCGAAAAATTTTCGGTACGCCGGTTGAGCGCGCCTCGGCGAGATCAAGTTCTTTCAGGAACTCGCCAATACGCCGATTGCGGTAGCGCCTGCTCACAGCCTGCCCCGTCTTGAAGTCGTTCATACGGATGGATCGGTCCGCACCGGGATAACTCAAGACCAGCAACTCTTCATGAGTGATGCGAACTTCAACCGGCTCCCGGTCCTCGTATGAGCGATGGTAAATCGCGTTCACAAGCGCCTCTTCAATGGCGCCGATGGGAAAATTCCAGAATCGCTCGGCCTCCGGTTTGTGGGGATACTTGACAACGATTTCCTTCAGGTAATTCCGCTCAATATAACTGATCGCCTCGCCGAGAATGATGGACAACGGCCCGCGAAATTCCTTCTCCTCGAACTGATCGCCGCCCGGCCCATCGGGAAACCACACGACATCAATCTGGGTAGCCGGAAAAAACCTGTCCGGGCGTTCATTGAAAAACAGCAGACCGACGTTCTTCGGAAACATCGCCTCGGGAGGGCCACCGACGATATTCAGGCGCTTGCTCAAGTCCTCAACAGACATGTCCTTTGCTTCCGCCGCCAGTTCGCTGCCGATATCGCGTAGAAATTCCCGCATCAGCCGGTGCGACAGGTCGTCGAGCAAAGCCGTCTGGCGATAGCGATCGTCAAAAGGTACGGTAGCCGCCAGACTCAGCAACTCACGCTCATCCTGACCCTTCGCACGAACCGTGCTGCTATGCCTGCGAATGAAGTAGGCCCAATCATTGCGCTCCGCACTCAGATTCACTTTGGCTTTATAGGGACGGGTTTCGCCGCCGGGCGCCCAGAGCACGAGAATGGTCCGGTCGTCGATCTCGTAGGTCCCTGTGAGCGGGTGGTAATAGGGTCGGATCGCCGAATTGCCCAGATTCAGCAGTTCCTTATGAATCCCGTCGATCAAATCCGGCGAGATGCCCTTTGGCGGCAATACAGGGCGGCCTTCGCGTTCCTCGACGCCTAGGACCACATAGCCGCCGCCGAGGTTGTGAAAGTCGTTGGCAAAGGCACAAATGGCGTGCAACACGCTCTGCGGATTCCAGCCCGCCTTGTACTCGACGCGCTCGCCTTCAATGGTGCGCTGGCGCAGCAGGTGGTCGATATTTATAGGTAATTTGCCGGTCATCTCGTCAATATACGTTCTCATCAACTCACAGAGAACCGGGGCAGCGAGTTTTGCTCTGTACAGGGTTTTCCCTTCAAGAACCGCCGCTATCCGCAACAAGGTCGCAAAACACGAAGCGGTCCCGTTCGACTATGTCCCCGATAGATACCAGAACCGGATAGCGAAAAATGGGCCCGTCGAATACGAATGTGTGGAACTCGCCGTTTTCGCCGCACGGATCGACCTCCGCCGGAAGGTCCGCCAGAAACGCCTCGTCGAACGGATGACCGACAAACGAAGCATCCAGCGCCGCCGGGTTCACGCAAACCACGACAGCCCTGAATCCATCCGCCACGAACTGGCGCGCGAGTTCTGCAGTGTCGCGCTTCCAGATCGGAAACAAACACTCCAGATTCCAGGCCGCCAGTTGCTCTTCGCGATAGGCCCGGAGGCCTTCAAGGAAAATGTCGCCAAAAGCCACGCGCCGGATGCCCTCGGACTGCATCCGGGCAAAGGCGAGGCCCATTTCGCGCTCGTAAACCGCATTGGAGGAGCTGGGCGGAATGGCGACTTCGGCAATCGGAATCCCGATGGCTTCCGCCTGTCGCCGCGCAAGCGTACGGCGAACGCCGTGCATGGTTACCCGGTCGTAGGGAATGGTTACCGTTGTCAGCAACTCCCTGACGACATATTTTCCGCCCCGACGAATCTCATGCAGCGCAAGCGCGCTGTCCTTGCCCCCGCTGAAGCACAGGACGATGGATTCAGCGCTGTTGCTCATTCGAATGCCGTGCGAGGTACGCCAGACTGACGAATAATTGAAAGCAGTGTGCCGACACGCAATTTCCGATGATTCGAGACGGGTACGGTGCTGGTCGTGTCTTCCTGCGCCTTCTGCATCACGATATGGCTTCCTCGTCTTCGTACTTCAACAAATCCATGAGAAGCCAAAATCCTGCAAACCTCCCTCCCCGATAAAACCCGCAACTTAGCCAACAGAGACCTCAACACGGGTTATATACACTTCCGCACGAAGCCGACGATCTATTTCGCTGGCGGACGCCATCTCAAAGAAAAGCCCCAGCGCCTCCCGAAGATTTTCACGCGCTTCGGCGACGCTGCTTCCCTGACTTGCAATGTCCACTTCGGGGCACAGCGCCACGTAGCCATCGGTCTCGCGTTCTATAATCGCAGTCAATTGCTTGTTCATTCTCGCCCTGGTTGATCGGTTACTGCTTTTCCGCATCGGCCCGGTTGTCTCCATGTCCCTGCGCCGGTCGCATAATCCCTTTGTTCCTTCGCCGGCCCGTGCGGCCCGCCCCTCAAAATGCAACGCGCCCGGACATAATATCGTATCCCGGCCCGACGAATGCAACAGCCCTATGAATCCGACTCGCTTTGCGCATCCAGAGCCGGCTCGGTTGCCGCGACAGCGAGAACGCCCTTGGGGTTGGGTCCGTACCGGTTTTCGCCGGGCTGGCTGTCTTTGACCATGATGACCAGGAACCAGATCGACGCGACTATCGATACCACCGAGGCCATCAACGCACCCAAGCTAACAAGAGCAGCCGTGCGATCCATTACATATTCGGAAGCCGATAATCTCGCCATGCTTGAAAACGCGTTATACATGACGAGCGCCAACATTGGCCATGCAATCAAGTTAAACCAGAATAGCCACCACCCGCTGCGGCCTGTATCATGCAGGCGGCGTACGGAAATGGCAGCGTACGGAACCACATGCGCAACGACCCAAATTTGATCCAGTAAATATATTTTTACCCCCCCCCCCCGCACCTATTGGCGCTTCATAGATATAAATGTCCAATACCGCACTGATAGTCAGCATAACATAGAACCCGATCATATGGCATAAAGCAAAAAGCCAATATTCCCTTCTCCGGGCCCGCCCCCGGAATACGGCGTAATTTTTCAGGGCCTTGAGATAATATTGAGCGCCCGAAACGCACCATTGTACGACTTTGTTCATGATACCCGCAGATGTAAAGGTTCAGGAAAAACGGCCTGCCGAAGCCGACGATCTGTCTCGCTGGCGGACGCCGTCTTTTAAGGCAAGTCCGGCGCCCCGGGTTTTCCATACGCAAAAAGGGCAGGCCGGGATCCGGCCTGCCCCTTCGAAGCGCCTGACAAAGACGCCTCGCGCTTGCGGGCAGCGCACCGGCAAACAATGGCTTATAACGCACCGCCTGTCTGCGCGGCGTGATACTCCGAAATCACGCCAGAAACCAGCGACCGGTATTCTGCGTCGGCCATGCCGCCAAGGTGCGCCAAATGCCGCCTGGCTCGTCAGGAATCGATCGACCGCAGGGCCGCGACAGCAAGACGACGGTTCGATCTGGATTCGTCTTCCTCGGCTACTTCGGCAAGCGTTGCGGTAAGTTTGGGCAAGTCAATCTGATCGAAATCAAGCGTCGCATACACAATCACGTTCTTCAGCGTCTGGCTGCGAACCTGCGCATGCGGCGACGCAAGCGAGGCGACGATCTGCCTCGAAACCAATGCGTCGAGCACGTCGGAATGCACGGGAGCATGGTCGTTCTGGGACCATGCGGGCGCAATCGGAACGAAACCGATCGCCAGCATGGGAACGAGCAAGAAAATCGCTTTCGATTTTGCGGAGACTACATGCATGTTCATGGCAATACCTCAAGGTGAAGAGGTGATGGAAATGGTTCCGCCCAGGATGAGCACGCCCGGATTCGGGCGCTGGAACAGGTTCGTCTACGGAAGATTCCGGCGATAGTTACAGAGAATCTACCGGAGGAATTTTTCAGGATACTCTGATTAAATCAGAGTGTCCTTTATTCGCTGAGCAGCGAAGACGCCGTCATTGCGCGGCGAATATGCTCCTCCAGTTTCTCCGGACTGTCGCTGCCCACATACAGCAAACGATCCTTGGGAAGGGTCAAAACCACGGCCTGGTTTCCGCGCGCAGTCCAGGCCTTCTTCTTGCCCATTCCGCGAATGCCCCATCCTCCGAACTCGGCGATGGGACGATAACGCACGCTTTTCAGGGACACGATGTCGGCGAAGCGCACCGACTTTTTCAGCAGAGGAATCGACCCCAGGTAGATGAGCAGGCGGGTTTCCTGCACCTGCACATTAAGGCCTGCAAAGATATACTGAATGGCCCAGCCCAGCCCCAGAAGGGCCGCCATGGCAAGGAGACGGCCCAATATGCCGGAATCCGTGTCCCATCCGAGCACAAAGGGAAGCGCCGAAGCGCCCAGCGCGCCCCATAATATCCACCCTGTCCATCGGGGCCAGGGAGAATATTCCCGATACGAAACGGATTCCACAGACATAGGCGCTGGCGAGCAAAACAAGAAAAGGAAAAATAATTATACGGAAATATCGCGTTCGGGATACAGCGGGAAGGTCATAACCCGCAACGAAAGTCGGCGTCCCTACTCCGCCAGACGCTCGATCGGCCCCTGCGGGCCCGTCAGGATGACGCGGCTCCAGGTGGAATCGTCGTCCCCGTCGCCGTACACCATGAAATGCCCGCCGTACGCCCCACCGTCGGGGTCGCAATGCACGATCATCAGACTGTACTCGTCCCCCGCGGCGGGCGGCGACATCCAGCGCGGGTCGCTGACCGGAAAGAACGCATCCATGCGCACGCGGGCTTCGAGTTTGAAATCCCCGGCGCCGGTTCCCCATGGATCGAACTGCAATGCATAATCCACCATGTCGTCCGGCATCTGCGCCTCCTGATAGGTGTCCTCCGGGGTTCCGTAACGCCACCAGGCTCCGTAATCCGGCATGGACGCATCCGCTACGAAGCAAAACGCATTGTCGCCGCGTCCGAATCGTTCCGGCGCATCGTCCTGGGGCGCCTCCATGAACCAGCAGATGGAATCCTTGAACATCCAGCGGTGGGGCGCGGGGTCCGGGTCGTCCACATCGTTCACATTGTCATGCACCTCGGCGCCGAAATACAGATACGTTTCATCCCACGCCATGTAATACCGGGCGCGCAGATCGTTTTCCGGGGCGGGTTCGTCGGGCGCCTGATCCGTCAGGCGGTTGCGGGCGCCGCCGTCGTACCAGGACGCATGACGCAGGCGGTAGATATCCCACACGCCGTCATGATGGGCCGCCTCCTTCCATTCGTCGAGGTTCCCGTCGACCGCGGGAGCATCCGCAAGGTACGGCATATAGAGCGGCGGGGGATCCACCAGCGTCTGGCCCTGCGCAGACGGGACAAAAAAAGGCAGGAAGGCGACAAGGGCGATAATGGGAGCAAAAGCAAAACGGGACATGGTCGTAACCTCTGTAAAGAGTATGTACGGAAGTGCGGCGCCAGGTCAGTGTAAGCGGGACATCATGGCAATGCGGGCTCAGGCTACGCGCAAAGAACCATAAAACAAAATATGTCGGCAACAACAGCGGGTTTCGCGCAACGCGAATGTCAGCGGCAACAGCGGTCGGCGCGCGGTACGAAGGAGCGCAAATACGCCGCACTCTGACGCAGGGCCCGTTTCCGGCCCGCCAGCGAGTGTTCGTATGCGCGATCCTCCACCTCCACGCAAACCGGGCCGTCATACCCGGCGTCGGTCAACACAGAGAAAAAACGTCCCCAATCCACATCGCCGAGCCCGGGCAGCTTGGGCGTGTGATACTCAAGGGGAGTGGCGAGAATGCCTGCCTCGTCCAGCCGGTCCCGGTCCAGACGGGCATCCTTTGCATGCACGTGAAAAAGCCGGTCGGCGAACGCGCGCAAGGGACGCAGATAATCCATCTGCTGCCAGATCATATGAGACGGATCGAAATTCAGCCCGAACCGGTCGCTGGGAATATCCTCGAACATGCGGCGCCATATAGCCGGACTGTATGCAAGATTCTTGCCCCCGGGCCATTCGTCCTGCGTAAAAAGCATGGGACAGTTCTCGATGGCGATGCGCACGCCGTGCTCCTCCGCAAACGCCACGAGCGGCCTCCACACACCCAGAAACCGCGGCCATTGGTCCTCGACAGACCGGATCGGATCGCGCCCCGCGAACGTGTTCACGAGGTCTACCCCGAGCAGCGCGGCGGCGCGCACGACATTCCGGATGTGTTCGACGTACACCGCGGATTCGTCCGGGTCGGACGCGAGCGGATTGGGATAATACCCGAGCCCGCTGATTTCTATCCCCGCATCTTCGACCACCGCGCGCGCCTGCCGGGCGTCCGATTCGGAAAAATCAACCACATCGATGTGGGTAACGCCCGCGTAGCGGCGATCCGCCTTGCCCCGGGGCCAGCAAAGCAACTCCACGCAGTCGTAGCCCTCCTCTGCCGCCGTCCCGACAACGCCCTGCAGGTCAAGTTCCGCGAGAATAGCGCTTACGAACCCGAGTTTCATATCGTTATCCAGCGGGCCTCCTGGTGACTCTGGAGGATGGCGTCGCACAACACGATTTCCTTGTGCCCCTCCTCGAACGAAGGATACAGCCGCTCGCCCGAACCGCCTCCTTCCACCGCCTCGTAAAACGCGCGGAAACAGTGCTTGAACGTATCCCCGAAGCCTTCGTTGTGTCCGCCCGGATAGCTGGTAAAGCGTCCGGGGAGATCGTGCAGCAGCGCCGGATCCCGGACCAGCGCTTCGCTGGGAACATTGCGGCGCCCCACCTGAAGTTCGTTGGGAAACTGGCTGCTCCAGGAAACCGACTGTTCCGCGCCGGAAATTTCGTACCGGAGGCAGTTCTTGTATCCCGCCGTAACCTGGGAAACCCACAGGCTGCCCCGGGCGCCCCCCTTGAAGCGGAAAAGCACGCTGCCGCAATCTTCCGTGTCGATTGCGATAGCTTCCGTATCCCCTTCGTAGGCCCCGCTGAATGTCTGGACTTCTCCCAAAGGCCGCTTGCGTACGGGATGCACGATCTTCAGGTCCGCCAGCACCGCCTCGACCTCCAGCCCTGTCATGGACGTGACGAGATCGATCCAGTGCGTACCGATGTCGGATACGGCGCGCAGTGGGCCGCCCTTGTCGGACAGTACGCGCCAGTTGTAGTCCGTATCGTACAACAGCCAGTCCTGTACGTAACTTCCCACCACCGAGTGCAGTGCGCCCAGTTCCCCGCCGGCGATCATGCTCCGGACCTGCAGGTTCATGGGATAGAACCGCTGATTGTAGCATACGCCCGCTTCCAGCCCCGATGCGCTTGCGGCCTCTACCAGCGCCGCCGATTCCCCCGCATTCATGGCGAGCGGCTTCTCGCACATCACATGCTTCCCGGCTTCGAGCGCGCGCATGGAATATTCGTAATGCAACACATTCGGCAAGGCGAGATGCACCGCCTGCACATCCGGATCGGCAAGCACTTCGTCGAGGCTTGCATAGGCCCGCGGCAAGCCCATGGCGAGGCGGGCCTGTTCGGAGCGTTCCGGGCTGCTCCCGAGAATGCCCGTCACATGAACATTTTCCAGCCGCCGGAGGGCCTCGACATGTACGGGGCCGATGAATCCGGAGCCGGCTACGGCTACTCCAGTCATAGCGCTTACCTCAACCAGGCTTTTTTGACGTCGGGATTGCCGGCCGTGTTCAGCATATCCATCTGATCGTCGGACAACTGCACGTCCACGGCGCCCAGATTTTCCTCCAGTTGCTCGACCCGGCTGCCGCCGAAGAGCGGGAGGATTTCGTTTCGGAGCATCCAGGCGATAAGCACCTGATTCGGAGTGGCGTCCACTTCCGCGGCGACGCTCCGGAGCGCGGCAAGGCGCTCGTCCGATTCCGGCCCGGCAAACTGTGCGGGCGCCGGCCGGTCATCCCGCGTGTAGGCCCCCTGTAACAGCACGGAATACCCGATGAGCGTAATCCCGTGGTGGCGGCAATACCGCTTCATGTCTTCGGTTACGAAGATTTGCGGCCCGAAATCGGCGCCGTGGCGAGGACGCAGATAGGTAAATCGCTGCTCCACGGCCTGATACGGCGTCCAGCCCCGTTCCTCGGCCAGTTTGCCCGCCTCGGCAATGCGCCAGAGCCACACGTTGCTCGCGCCGATCGCGCGCACCTTGCCCTTCCGGATCAGCCGGTGGAACGCCTCCATGGTTTCTTCCATTGGCGTATCGAAATCGTCCCGGTGGGCGTAATAGACGTCGATATAATCGGTCTGGAGACGGGCAAGGCTTTTCTCGCATTCCCGCTCGATTTCGTCGGCGGAAAGGCCGCCGTCGCTTCCGGGATAATCGAATCCCAGTTTGGAGGATATCTGAATCTTGTCGCGGACGCCGCGCTCCTTCATCCATTGGCCGATCATTGTTTCACTCTCGCCTCCGGAGCAGCCTTCAACCCAGCTCGAATAGAAATTGGCTGTGTCGAGAAACGTGCCGCCCCGGTCGTAGAACAGGTCGAACAAGGTAAAGGATGTTTCGCGGTCGATGCGACTGCCGATCAGGTCCGTCCCGTAGGACAGTGCGGACACTTCCACATCGCTATGACCGAGTTTCCAGGTTTTCATGAGGATGGTGCAGGGATGGCTATTTGTGAAAAAGAACGAACATCTTGGAATGTACAGGCGGTCGAGCCTGTGTCAAATCGAATGGGGCATAAGGCGTCAGGGTATCGCGGGACACGCGCAAACGCACAAGGATACTCTGATTAATTCTGCAAAGTTCAGAGGCTGCGAGGGGCGCCCTGGCAAGGAATGACGAAGCAGCGTGGCAGGTCCCACGTAATGAGGAATGACACAGCCAGAGCGTTCCTCGCAGCCTCCCGAAGGGCGCTTTGCGTCCGCCATGTCTCGAGTCCGCAGCGTTTTTCGCTGATTTCAATGACGCTATCATGATGTCCTTTATGCACGAACGCGAAGCGCTGATCGAAGTAGAATTGATCAGAGTATCCTCAATACAATATGGATATCCCGACTCCCGGACGGGTAGTGGCGCCGGGCCCTTCGAACTCGATCCGGTCGAACCGGGCTACCGTGCCCCGCTCGGGCCCCTCGAACACGACATACAGATCATGCGCTCCTTCCGGGGCTTCGATCGGAAGGGCGTAAGGCGTCCAGTGAATGATGGGCGGCCCGTCCTCGCGCTCCTCGATAAGGGATTCTTCGGGCGGCGCAATAGCCGTTTCCGCCAGAATCGGCCCGTCGGCGGCGTCCAGTCTCACCTGTACGGCCCCCTCCGCTTCAGGCACAAGATACAATGCAAGCGCATCGACGCCGTGCAGATTCACGGTGGAAAACGACACATACTCCGCATTTTCCAACTCGACATACACCTCGGTCTCGTCCGGGAATTGGGGGCGCTGGCGATTGCCCGTGATGACCAGATTGTCTCCTTCGCCCATTGAGCGGTTTTCCGCCTGCACCACATTCGGGTACAGGATCGCCTCGTCCGACGACGTAAGCGCGGGCGCACCCGAGTCCGTGTAGCTCGCCACCAGGCGTACGTACCGGTCGATGATGTACGGCCCGTTGCCGGGATCGGGCACTACGTTGAACGCGCCGGTATTACCCCGGTGCATGTGCAACGGACGTTCATGGGTGTCATGTCCAAGAAAGGGTTGCAGGGTAACGCGCGCACCCGGGCTGGCCAATATGCCTTCCTCCGCGTCAAACACCCGCACTTCATAGGGCACCGACGTATTCATGGGCACAATCCCCCCGAAGGGCGGCCATGCGATGGACACTTCGGGCGCCGTGTTGCCGGCGGTAACCGTTATTTCCGTTTCCGAAACCATGCCTTCGGCGTCTGTCACCGCGAGGCGGGCCGTATGCGTTCCGGGCTCGGCGTAGATATGCCCGGCAGTCGGCGTTTCGGCGTCCGCAACGCCGTCTCCGTTGAAATCCCAGGAAAAATGCAGCTCGCCCCCGTTACGGGATGCGGAAGCCGACCCGTCGAAAGCCACGGCAAGCGGCGCCGGACCTGACAAGGGTTCTGCGATCGCAAGGGCTTCCGGCGGACGTTTTTCATTTCCGTAATAATCAATGCGGACCAATTGTCCGTCGCGATTATGCCCCCAGAATTCCTGCCCCCACTCCAGCACGTACAACGTCTGGTCCGGCCCCAGCGCAATATCGACCGGGCGGGTATACGGAATTTCAGGAGTAAACATCGTGATCTCCATGGCGTCCCCGTGCTCGTCGTTGAGCGCTTCCTGAATCCAGTTGCGCGCCCATTCAAACAGGATCACCTTGCCGTCATAGTATTCGGGAAGCGCATGGGCCCCCGCTATCTCCGGATCGTAACGATAAACGAATCCGGGGGCCGCGGACATGCCTCCCAGGCCCATTTCGGGAAATTCCTCCGACGGACCATAGCTGTAGTATATCCAGGCCGGTTGCGCAGGGGGAAGTTCGCGCAATCCCGTGTTGTTCGGAGAATCGTTGATCGGATTTTCCGGGTCGTACCAGTCGCCGTATTCCTCCGTCTCGAAATTCAGATCGCGGTACGGCGCGTTCGGCCCGACGAAATAGGGCCAGCCGAAGAATCCGGGCGTCTTCGCCTGTCCGAATTCCTCCATTCCCTGCGGCAATTTGTCTTCGACATACTGATTCCCCGGCCCCACATCGCCCCAGTAGAGCCAACCTGTTTCCGTATCTACCGTATAGCGCCACGGATTTCTGTGCCCCATCGTGTAGATTTCCGGTCGGGTGAGCGGATCGTCGTCCTCGAACAGGTTGCCTTCAGGAATTGTGTACGAGCCGTCCGGTTGCGGACGAATGCGCAAGATTTTCCCGCGCAGGTCGTTCGTGTTGGCCGTAGTCCGTTGCGCATCGTAGAGCGCGCGGCCCGGACGTTCATCGGTGCGCGGGGCGCTCCCTCCCGTGTTGTCCCCCGTGGACAACCACAGGTTGCCGTCCTTGTCGAAATGGAGTTCTCCGGCGCTATGGCAGCAAAGGTCGCGCTGCATGAACACCTCCAGCACAATGACCTCGCTGCCCATATCCAGCCGATTTCCCCGCATGGTGAAGCGAGACAGCCGATTCGGATCCTGACTGAGCGGCATGTAATAGAAATAGACCCAGTTGTTTTCCTCGAAATCCGGGTCGAGCGCAATGCCCAGCAAGCCGTCCTCGATCTTCATGGAAGTGGGAATCCAGCCCGCCATGACCGTCGCCTCGATAACCGGGTCCCATATCTTGACCGCTCCATCCCGTTCGATCCAGAACACGCGCCCATCCGGCGCCACCTCGAGTTGCATGGGGTACGTCGTGTCGTCGTCGAGCACGACCTCCTCGTAGGATCCTGTCAGCGTAGGGCCGACATCCCCATCCACGCGGCCCGCCGCCCACAGAATAGCCTGGAGCAAGTGCTCGCGGAAGAGCGGCTCCTCGTAGCTTTCCGAAGTATGGCCGCCGCCGGTGTAAAAAGCCCGCCCCCCGTCGAATTCGTGCGCCCATGCGATGGGATGATCGTCGCCCATCTTGCCGCCCTCGTAACTCTTTTCCACAAGCGTAGCCAACACATGCGCCTGACCGCGCGGATTCGCCTTGTAATCGTACCACTCGTCCGTGCGGGTCCAGCGCGCCGGCAGGTGCGCCGTGGCGGGAAAAGCCCGGTCGAGGACGGCGATATCGGCTTCCTGGATATGCGGATGGCTCTCGAAATACGCCCCCGCCAACTGGCCGTACCAGTCCCATTCGTACTCGGTGTCCGCCGCGGCATGCACGCCGACATACCCGCCGCCTTCCTGGATGTACCGCTCGAAGGCCGCCTGCTGCTCGTCATTCAGCACATCGCCTGTCGTGTTCAGGAACACTACTGCGCCATAATCGGCCAGATCCGGCCAGGCGAACGCCGTACTGTCTTCCGTGTGCGTGACCGAGAACCCGTGCTCATCGCCGATCTCCCGGAGCGCCTGGGCGCCGTCTTCGATAGAACTGTGACGAAATCCCGCCGTTTTGCTGAAAACAAGGACGGACAGATCACCCGTGTCCTGCGCCACAGCCTCGTCCTGTGCGTTGCCCTGATCCTGTGCAGCGGCCGGTTTTTCGACAAAGACTTGCCCTGTCAGAAGAAGACCTGTGAGAAGAAAGAGTATGGGCAGGCGGAGGACCTGCCCTTGCCGTATTGGTTCTTCGTTCATCGTATATGGTCTATTATGGTCTATTATGGTCTATTATGGTCTATAATCGGATCAGGAAATTCAGACGCACCGGCGCGCCGGGATCAGTCCAGACTGTACGCGCCCGCCTTACCGGTACGCCGGGTTCAGCGCGCGCTTGAGCGACGAAGCATCGTCGAGGCGCATGATACGCACATGGCGGTACCAGACCGGGCGGCCGTGATCCTGCAAGCCGATACGGCCTTCCTTCGCAAAGTCCCGGATGGCGCGGGTGAACTTGTTCCTCGCGCCGTTCGGGTTCATGTGCGCCGTGGTCCACTGGTCCAGATCCGCCTGGGCGACGCGCACGCCGTTCAATTCGGTGACAATCTGGTTGTCAAAGGCGAAAACGCGCAGCCAGTTCCATTCGCCCGGCGGGTGCACGGGATTGGTATCCGGCTTGACCAGATCGTAGAGCGTACCGGTCGTGCTCCCCTGACTCTTCGGCCTGCCATAGGAATTATTCACCTGCACCTCGAATCCCGTGAATACCGGGTCGGCGATATCTTCCGTACGGATGAAAATACCGCTGTTCGAATTCTCGACCGTCTTGAACTCGACCTCCAGCACGAAATCCCCGTAGGCGTCCTTCGCCCAGAGGTAGTGTTCGTTCGGCATGGAATTATCGAACTCGCGGTCGAGCAGGATCATGCCGTCCCGGACCACCCAGGAATGGCCTTCGCCGGCAACCCAGTTCTCCATGTCCTCCTCGCGACCGTCGAACAGGATTTCCCAGCCTTCCGGGTAGTCCATACGGGCAAGGTCCTCCCGCTGCTCGTCGTCGATCGGGTCGATCCAGATGTTGCGGAACTCGATTATGCTGGAGGTCGGATCCATTTCGCCCGTCTCCTCGATCATGCCCCCGTGATGCTGGAGTCCGATGGGACCGCATTCGGGAATGCCGGGAACGAGCGCATTATGGATGACCTCTTCCCCGTTCAGGCGCACCGTAACCCGGTCGCCGATCATCCGTATATCGAATTCGTTCCACTCCCCGACCGGGTGATCCATCCGTTTGGACGGGACCGCCGACGCCCGCACTTCCGGCGCATTGTCCTCGTTCGTGCGCACCCCCCAGAGCTCGCCGGAGCCGACGCCCCAGTTCCATATATTCGCCTGGTCATACGATCCGCGCAGGAGAATGCCCGAATCCGAGTTCGGCGTGGGCGTGGTGACGACGTTCCCGTCGTCGTCCGTTTCGTACGTGCCGTCCGGGAGAATATTCGGCATGTCATAGATACCCGAAGCCTCGGGGAAGCGCCACTCCACATGCAGGTTGTAATCGCAGTACTCCTCCTCCGTGAAGAGATGCTTCACCTCCGCCTCCGAGAGCGCGTCGTACTTGATCATGAAGTCCTCGACCTTCCAGTGCCCGCCGTCGCCTTCCGGAACGACCCAGCCGCTGAAATCCCTGCCGTTGAACAACGTGCCGTACTCGCCCCAGGCGCGCCAGGTCTCGTACTCGTCGTATGTGGGCAGGCGGTACGCGTCGCCCGGCGTAGGCGGAGCGCCTTCGTTGTAGAAGATATACAGGCCCGCCTTGCTCGGATTCACGACATCGTTGCGCCCATCGCCGTTCATGTCCGCCACATGCACGTTCATCCCCATGCCGAACGCATAATTCGGCGACGGATTCAGGCTCGCTTCATACCCGTACCGGGGCAAGTGATTGTAGAACAGAATGTGCCGTATCGGATCGCCGCCGTTCAGATCGTACCAGAAACCGAATAGCGGCTCGAAAGCGCCGATATCCCTCCCGTAGTGCGCCATCAGCCGGCGCCCCGTCACCAGGTCGTCCTTGCCGTCGCCGTTCAGGTCGCCCAGCGTCATCGTATGAAACTGGGTATATTCGCTTTCGAGCCAGTGTTCCTCGAACGACCGTTCGCCGTCCTCCATCTTCTGTTCATACCAGGCAAGCCCGTACGCATGCGCGGACCCAATGATCACATCGTTCAGACCGTCCTCGTTCACGTCATGCACCAGAATCGGATGGGAGGCCGCGCTGGCGATCCGCTCCTTGAGCGATTCGAATTTCCAGTCGTCGTGGTAGGCCCACATCCCTTTTGCCGCTTCGCCGCCCGGGTTTTCATACCATCCCAGCGGCGTCACAATGTCCGGATCGCCGTCCATGTCGATGTCCCCCAGGCCGTTCCCGTGCATATCCACGTCGTACCCCACCACATGCTCGATGAAATACGGGTGCTCGTCGATATACTCCAGCCACGTCATCCCCTGATCCTCGTAGAGCGCCCAGTGATTCACCAGGATGTCGTCGTCGCCGTCGCCGTCGATGTCATGGTGCCCCTCGACGCCCTCCATATTGAACGCCTGATGCACCTTGTGCGAGGCCCACGTATCCACCTTGTTGCAGGGGTTCTCGTACCAGTAGGCGCCCTTCATGAACATCCAGCCCGAACTTACGATGTCCATGCAGCCGTCGCGGTTCACATCCATGGGGAACTCGGCGTTGTTCTCCGTTTCCGGGCCGTTCACATCTCCGCCGCTGCGGAAATTTTCGTGCTTGATCCAGAGAGGCGCCTCGTACCAGTTGCGGCCCGACACCAGGTCCAGGTCGCCGTCGTTGTCGATGTCCACGACGCTCGCGGTCTCCGAAAACGGGCCGAACCAGTACGATCCGTTCGCCGGATCGTGCGGCGGCGCGTCCACCTTGACGGGCTGGAACAGAATAGTGGGTTCGGGCGCCTGCGCCTGCGCCTGGAGCGCAACGGGCATAAGAAGACAGGCCGCCGCAAGGAGCGACAACAAGGTCGTAATTCGCATGATTACAGGTAGGTAAGGGGGATGAAAAACGCGAACGCAAGCGGAGCGGGCGCGAACTACCCGGCCATCGTGGCGATTGCAGCTCCGGCAACCATGAGCACGGCCCCGCCCATTTGCACAAGAGAAATCGGTTCATGGGCCGACAACCATCCGAAATGGGACATGATCAGGCCGCCGATGACCTGCCCGGCAAGCAGAATGATGAAGAAGTTTCCGGCGCCCACTTGCGGAATGGACCATGCGATGGCGAACACCAGGCAAGCGCCCATCGCGCCCGCGGTCAGGAGCAGGGGATGTACATTCTTCAGGGTTCCCAGCGCGCCTGCCTCCCAGCCGGTCAGGCCGACAATGATGGCCATAACGGCGCCAATGGTCCAGAAAACCGCATTCGCCACGCGGGGATTGGCCATGATTTCGCCAACCCTTGCATTCATGGCAAGGTGGAGTGCGACGATGACGCCGAGCACCACCACGAATATGAAAAACGGGAGTTTCATGACGTAGATACTTTTGGTGGGTGGGGAAATACCATGCAGCGAAGCGAGGCGGGCAACGAATCGCTCCCCGAACCGCAATGCAAGTACGCACAGGAAAACAGGGTACTACACAAAATGGACTTAATCAAGGATAAAACTTCTTCGATCGGCGCTTCGCATTCATGCGTACAGGACACTGTGCCCGCATCGTTGGAATCAGCGATAACGCTGCGGATTCGGGGCATGGCGGACGCGAAACGCCCTCTGCTGCGTGAACAATGAGTGAACATGCGGGAAACGGGTCGCAATTTTGTGAACAATTCATCAAAATTTACGAAATTACAAGGATATGCGGTTTTGTAAACGCCCTTCTTAACGCCCGTGATGGATACGCAGCGGATATTAGGGATATAGCAGATACGCAGATACAGTGCGCCGACGCGTCCGCCGGGCGCGCCGCATGCATCAGTGACTTTACCAATAAGGTTCATGCCTGTTTTTCCAGCATCTGCCCGCCCGCCTTCCGGGCTGTCCCGCCGCGCCTTTCTGCGCGCGGTCGGCAAAACAGGAGTCGCGTTCGCCGCTGCTCCGCTCATCGTACCGAGAAACGTGCTCGGCGGACCCGGTTTTCGGGCGCCCAGCGACACCGTGAACGTGGCTTGCGTGGGCGTCGGGGGCATGGGCAAGGTCAATCTGGCGAACATGAACGATGTCGCCATCACAGGCCTTTGCGACGTGGACCTGGATTTCACCGCGCCTGCTTTCGAGACCTGGCCCAGGGCGGCCCGATACCAGGACTACCGCCGCATGTTCGATGAGATAAGCGACGACATCGACGGGGTCGTGATCGCTACGCCGGACCATACGCACGCCCTCGTTACGCTGGCGGCCATGCAACGCGGCATCCATGTCTACACCCAGAAGCCGCTTACGTGGTCGGTATGGGAGGCCCGGCAACTGGGCCTCGCCGCCCAGCGGTACGACGTCGTCACACAAATGGGAAACCAGGGGCGTTCCTCCAACGAACTCTACGACATCGCCGAACATGTCAAGGGAGGCGCGATCGGGGAGGTCAGCGAGGTGCATGTGTGGACGAACCGTCCCATCTGGCCGCAGGGCATGGACCTGCCCTCCGTGCTGAAGCGGAAGCCGGACGGCATCGACTGGGACCTGTACCTCGGCCCCGCTGCGGACATGGCCTACGACCCGGCCTTCCATCCGTTCGTCTGGCGCGGGTGGGTACCCTTCGGCACGGGAGCGCTGGGCGACATCGCAGCACACTCCTTCGCCTTCGTGGCTACGGCGCTGGACCTGGGGCCGCCCGCCACGGTAGAGACCCGGTCCTCCGCCTTCAACGGCCACTCCTACCCGCTCGCTTCGACCACTTTCTTCGAATTTCCTGCGCAGGGGGAACGCGGCCCGGTGCGGCTCGTCTGGTACGACGGCGGGTTCAAACCCCCGCGCCCCGAGGGACTTTCCGACGGGGAATGGCTGAATTCGAACGGCATGATGTATGTCGGCTCGAAGGGGACATTGCTGCATATGGGCGGCGTACGCTTGATGCCCGGCGACCTTGCGGAAAACACCCCTCCCCGACTGTACGATCGCATCGCGGACGAGAGCCACGAAAACAACTGGGTGCGCGCCATTCGGGGCGAAGAAAACGCTTCGTCGCCCTTCGCCTTCGCCGCGCCCCTCACGGAAACCGTGCTGCTCGGCGTCGTTTCGCTCCTTGCAGGAAACAAAAAAATTCACTGGGACGCGGAAAATTTCCGCATCACGAACCTGCCGGAAGCCAACCGGCATTTGCGCCGTACGCCGCGGAAGGGCTGGGAACTCCCGACCGTGGACGCGGGGTAATACCGGATACGCCGGTTGCGCAATCATCCTCCCTGTCATCAACGAGAATCTGATTCCCATGTCCACACGTACGCTCTCCCTCCTCGCTGCACTCGTTTTCCTTGCAGCGGGATGCGCCTCCGATACAGGAGACGCGGATTACGACGCCGCGGCTGAATCCGAAATGGCGGAAATGGCCGAAATGGTCGATCCGCACCCGGACACCTCTGAACCCGGATGGACGCCGCTCTTCAGCGAAGACCTCTCCAATGCAATAGACCCCGGAGGCGTTTGGGCATGGGAAGAAGGCGTACTCACCAGCGGCGTAGATCAGGGCCTCTTTACCCAGGCTGCCTACAACGACTTCATGCTTGATCTCGAAGTCATGTTCGATCCGCAGGCGAACAGCGGCATCATTCTGCACGCCACCGAAACCGAAGGAGACGCCTGGATTCCCCATTCCATCGAGGTGCAAATCGCCGACGATTACGCCATGAGAGATTCTGCCCGGCACCACCAGGAATCCGGGTCTTTCTACGGGCATGTGCCCCCGTCGGAGCAACGGATCAATCCGGCCGGAGAATGGAACCGCTATACGGTTACCGCAAGAGGCGACTCCCTTTGGGTGGCCCTCAACGGCATGGAAGTGAGCGAAATCGACATGAGCGAATACCACTCCGCGGAAACCAATCCGGATGGCTCCTACATCCCCGAATGGTTGAGCAATCCGCTGGCCGAATTGGCCACCGAGGGCCATATCGGCATCCAGGGCAAGCACGGAGAGTCCGGGGTCTGGTTCCGAAATCTCATGATCAAGGCGCTGGAATAACCCCGGCGAGGGCAACCAGATTCCCAGGCGTACCGCACTGGCTTGCAAGCAAGGCGCGCCTGGTTTGGAGTCCGGGAACGAGGCGCCTGCGCTGGATCGAACCCCCGGATTGAGAGGGTCTGTGGTGCGCCTTTGAGCGAAACATCGGGCCCCAATACCCCTGCCAGCCCATGGCCTGCGCACCCTGATATGTTACGGATACTCTGATTAAATCTTCTTCGATCAGCGCTTCACGTTCGTGCGTACAAGACCTTGTAATAGCGTCGTTGAAATCAGCGGTAAAACGCTGCGGAGTCGGGGCATGGCGGACGTGAAGCGCCCTTCGGGGGGCTGCGAGAGGCGGAGTTGATGAAGAATTTCCTTCGATCAATACTGATCGCGGCAGTTGTCTCGGCCTGCCAAACCGGCGATGGATCTTCTCCAGACGAGGCGAGCGCGCCAGGCAGCCCGCCCGCTGCGCAATCCGCAATCGACGTTGCGCCGCCCGCCGATACCCTGATAGCCGATGAAGCGCTTGTCGAGCCCGCCCCGCCGGCCGCCGCGATTCCAGACCTGCCCGAACGCAAATTCGTCTTTGCGAAACCAGAGAAGGTGCGCGGCCTGTACGTCAATTCGTGGTCCGCGGGCGCGCCGGGGCGACTCGCGGAGCTCGTTGCGCTGGCGGAACGCACCGAGATCAACAGCTTCGTAATCGACGTCAAGGACGCCACCGGGTACGTAAGCTACCCCACCCGGGCGCCGCTGGCGCGCGAAATCGGGGCCCACGGCGATGTCCGCATCCGGAACCTGTCCCGCCTCCTTGGCAAACTGGAAGAGGCGGGAATCTACCCCATCGCGCGGATTGTGATTGTAAAGGACTCGCTCCTGGCGGCGGCCCGACCGGATCTGGCCGTCCAGGATACTGCGGGGGGCGTTTGGCTTGATAACAAGGGCGTCGCCTGGATGAACCCGCACCAGCGCGAGGTCTGGGATTACCATATCGCGCTGGCGCAAGAGGCCGCGTCATGGGGTTTCCCGGAAATCCAGTGGGACTACGTGCGGTTCCCCGACGCGCAGATAGAGGATATGAGGCGGGCCCGCTTCCCTGGAGCCAACGACCAGCCCAGGGCCAAAGCCATTCGCGATTTCCTGACGTATAGCCGGGACGCGCTCGCGGAGATGAACGTCTGCGTGACCGCCGACGTATTCGGCGTCACTACCTCCGCGCCCCATGACGTGGGAATCGGGCAGGTATGGGAATCGTTCATCGATGTCGTAGACGCAGCGCTCCCGATGGTGTACCCAAGCCACTACTGGAAGGGCAGCTTCGGCGTCGAAGCCCCCAACGCGCACCCCTATGAGATCGTGCGCGCGGCGCTGGATAGCGCGGTAAGGCGATCGGCCAGCATACCGGGCGCAGGCGCAACCCGCCCCTGGCTGCAGGACTTCACTCTCGGAGAACCGCCCTATGGCCCCGCCGAGGTGCGCGCCCAGATTCAGGCGACCTACGACGCGGGGATCGACGAGTGGATACTCTGGAATGCGGGAAGCCGGTACACGGAAGAAGCGCTCGAACCGCTGGGCGGCTTTGCAGAGGAGCCACTGGTGCGAATCGCAAACGAACTCGTCCCGGTCTCTCAGCGCTACGAATTGCTGAACGCGACAACCGTTGCGGCGGGCGAAAATTCGCCGGAAGAGCCAGAAGGACCGGAAGCATCTCCCGATACGACCGGCCAGTCGCCTGCAGACTAGGGTCTGTTAACACTATGCAGCGGCGCTCTGCGGGGCCTGTTTTCCCGCCATGCCAGCCCGGCCTTGCCGCACAAGCAACCGCCCCGCTACCTGCCGCTCAGAGCTGGAACGTATAGGTGTATTTCAGCAGCAGCGTCCTGTTGTCCGTAAACGGAGGCGCCGGGTCGAAGCGGTGGAGGGACGTATTCATGCCGTGGTTGTAAACCAGCCACAGATCGTTTCCTTCCCGGAAGTTGTACCGCAAGCGGATATTGGACGAGAGCGCATCGCTTACGCTGTTGTACTGCAGGAAGACGTTGGCCGACGCCTGCGTATTCAGGGCCATGCCGATCCTGAACCGAAGCAGGTGCGCGTGCAATCCGGCATGGCGGTCCGGGAAGCGAATCCGGCTGTATTCGTAGCGCCCCGTCATTTCAAGATGCGGGGATACGTACCAGGTGGGGCGCATGGAGACCGTGACTTTCCATCCGTCGTAGAAAGACCCTGCCTCCAACGTGGGCCCCAACCGGTACCGGTTCGTATTGGATTCTCCATACGACGCCTCCGCTTTCCAGAACGCGTAGTTTCCGGCGGGTATCTCCACCTCCCCTATCGAAAAGGGCTCGGCGAGGTCTTCGTACAGCAAGGTGAACCCGGCCTGCCCCCGCGTTCCGTTCCGGGCCCCGTAACTCCACCGGGGACCCACCTGCGCAGATTCGATGGAGCCATCCTTGTTGCGCAAATACGTCAATCCGGCCATTTCGAAGGTGTGGAAAATAAGCCGGGCGCCTTCCGGAGGAAGCCAGGTATAGGAAAGTGCGTTATCCAGAAGAGTGAAGTCGTTGCGCTGCGAAAACCCGATGCCCGGATCGTAGTCCGCGCCCGCCCAGGCCAGAATGGAGCGGTATTCCCACTCCCTGCTGCGCCGGCGCTCCATCTGCACGGTCATGCGCCCTCCATTCAGCGGGCGATAATCCGGGTGATCGATACGCACGTCATCAAATGAGTGCGCCCACTGGAGCGTCAGGTAATCGTCCCCGAAAAGCCGGAAAACGCCGTCCAGGCCGTAGGCGAAATTGTACGCTCCGTCCGCTCCGATGCGGCTCGTTCCCATCGCGCCCGCATAAGACCAGGGGTTGAACACCTTCCGCCGCAGGCGCAACACCCCAAAATTTTCCGACGATTGCTCCCCGGATTCTGCGGTCTGCATGGTCAGCGCGCCAATGTCCCACTGCCCGAAGCGCCCGGCGCCGCGCGCGCCCCCCAGAATAGGCACGGGAGCGCCGCCTTCCGTCAGTCCGATGCGCCTGCTGTGAAAAAGACGGCTCAATCCCCCCGTCCGAAAATCGAAAATGGCGGCCCGCTCCTGAAAAAACTGGCGCTTCTCCGGAAAAAAGAGCGAGAACCGCGTCAGGTTTATTTGCTGATCGTCCGCTTCGACCTGCGCAAAATCCGTGTTCAGGGTCAGGTCGAGCGCAGCGTTGTTCGCAAACTGATACTTGACGTCGGCCCCGATCTCCCGCGTCACGTCGCGATCATACTCCCAGGCAGCGCCCGCTTCCTCCTGCCCCGCAGTCTCCCCCGCTCCGCCCAGTCCGTAGCCGGTTATGTACACGGGCAGATCCGATTCGACGCCCTCCAGCAGGAATTTCTGCGCAAGGGATGGTTTCAGAAACGCCCAGCTCGAAACGCGCTCGACCGGGGGAAACACCACCCGCTCGTCCTTGCGCACGATCTTGCGTTGCAGGGTCAGCCCCATAATTACCGTGCCGTCTTCTCTCGGCTGGAAGCGCAGACTTGAAAACGGAATGCGCATTTCGGAAAACCATCCGCTGTCGGCAATGACGGTCTCCACGTCCCAGTAGGTGTTGAAATTCACATTGATCCAGCCGCCCGATGCAATGCCTCCGCCGCTCGCGTCGTTCGAGATGGCGGCTTCCCGGCGATGCCCCCGCGGATTGCTGTTGAACAGCATGCCTGTCTCGTTGTCGTTGTACGAATCGATCAGAATCTCGAAATGATCGTCGCTGCTGAGCCGGTCCCGGTAGAGCGTGTTGGCGCGAATGCCTTCGGGTTCGCGGTCATAGGCGCGCAGGGCAAGAAAAAGATACTCGTCGTCGTAGGCGATGAGCATTTCCGTGCGCTCGGTCGGAGGCGTTCCGTTGTTCGGCTCGTACTGCGACGGAACGTACGGCTCGACCGACTGCCAGGCGGGCTCGAAACTGAGGCCGTCCAGTTCGACCGGGCCGCCAACGCGCTGCATGACGATAATATCCTGTTTCGGCGTGGTCTGCTGCGACGCCTGGGCATGGAGCGTTTCAGGCGGCCATAGCAACCATGCCAGACTGGATAAGGCAAGCCATCCGCCGCCGCGCAACGCGGCGAACCAGAGACAAGCGGGGCAAGCGCCCCCAAAAATGCGCAACAGGGATAAAAATGATCGCAACAGGGGAATCATCTATGGCAAAGGTTCTGTATTTTCAGCGTTAAGGGATACTCTGATTAAATCTGCAAAGTTCGTTATCCGCGCCGTTTTATCTCTATCCGTTCTATCCGCCATGCCCGCCGATCCCCTGTCCACGGAAGTCCTGCTCCTGCTAACCGCAGGCAGTATCGGAGCGCTCCTTTTTCTGGTCATCGTACTCCGCATGCAGGCTTTCGTCGCCCTGCTTGTCGTGAGCTTCGTCGCCGCTATCCTGGGCAAAGTCCCCCCCTCGGCGATCGCCGACGCCATTACCGAAGGCATGGGCAACACGCTCGGCTACATTGCCGTGGTGATCGGGGTAGGGACCATGCTGGGCGAAATGATTCAGGCGTCGGGCGGAGCAAGCAAAATCGCTTCGACGATCATTCGGGCATTCGGAGAACGAAAAGCGCCGTGGGCGCTGGCCCTCATCGGAATCATCGTCGCCACCCCCGTATTCTTCGAGGTCGGACTGATTATTTTTATTCCGCTCGTCTACAATCTGGCCCGCCGAACCGGCAAATCGCTGCTCTACTACGGCATTCCGCTCGTTGGGGGCATGGCCGTCGCGCATGCCTGCATCCCCCCCACTCCGGGGCCCGTTGCCGTATCGTCGATCATCGACGCGGACCTGGGCTGGGTCATCTTCTTCGGCGTCCTCGCCGGGGCGCCCGCCGCAGCCATAGGCGGCGTCTTTTTCGGCAAACATATTGCAGGACGCATCCATGTGCCCGTGCCGGAAAGCCTGGAACGCCACGAAGACGATACCGAGGGGCGAAAGACGCCGAGCTTCGCCATGGTCGTGTCGCTCATTGCGCTGCCCCTCGCGCTGATTCTCATGAATACGGCGGGCCAGATTCTGCTAAAGGAGGGAGGCGTCCTCCAGCAATGGATATCTTCCTTCGGGGGGGCATTCGCAACGCTCCCCGCCAATCTTCTCGAATGGGTATCCTTCATTGGACACCCGTTTACGGCGCTCACGGCGGCGCTCTTGCTGGCTTTCTACTTTCTTGGCGTCCGGCTGGGTTTCTCCGCGGACGAGGTGCAACGCATCGCCACGCGTTCCATGGAACCCACAGGCATGATTATCCTGCTGACCGGCGCCGGGGGCGTGTTCGCGCACATTCTGGTCGAAACAGGGATCGGCGCCGCGCTGACCGAAATGATGGCCGCCACGCAATTGCCGGTCCTCCTGTTCGGATTCCTGATCGCGGTGGTGATCCGCGTAGCGCAGGGTTCGGCTACGATGGCCATGGTGGCTTCCGCGGGACTGCTGGCGCCCATCGTTCAGAACGGCAGTTACTCCGAACCAATGCTCGGCGCCCTCACGATCGCGGTAGCCTGCGGGGCCACCGTGCTGTCGCACGTGAACGATTCCGGCTTCTGGCTCGTGAATCAGCTCATGGGCATGACCGAGGCCCAGACGCTCCGCTCCTGGACCGTCATGGAAACGATCATAGGCGTCGTGGGCCTTGCGGTCGTACTGCTCGTGGCCGGGGTATGGCTATAACCTCCCGGCGATTCGCCGGGACGCCTGGAAAACAATCACCCCGAAGCGGCCATCTCGTCTTCTTCGAAAGGCCGGCGGTTCAGCACGGTCTCGCCAGGCACGGCGGCTGCGAAAATCGGCGCGTCGCCGAACTCCCAGACGTCCGGGGTGAGTTTCTGGGTCGAGTTCATTACATCGTCCCACGTCACCTCCTGTCCCGTATAGGCCGCTTCGCGCACCATGATGGCCGCAATATTGGTCTCGGCCATGCGCCGCGCCTCGTTGATCGGGTTCCCGCTGCGAATGCTTTCGATCAGGTTCACATGCTCCTGCACGTACGGATTGGGATTCTCGCCGTCGAACCGGAACGGGTTCTCTCCCTTGATCCACGAAGCCGCATTGGACGCGCCTTTCGTGCCGATGATGTGCTCGCCCACGAAAGTCGCCGTGTTTTCCTGCTGCTTGCACATGCTCAGGATGACGGCGCCGCTCGGGTACTCGAGATTCACCGCAAAGTGGTCGAAAATATGGCCGTATTCCGGCGAAACGCGCTGCTGCCGCCCGCCCACGCCCGAGGCCTTGATCGGGATCTCGCCCACGGCCCAGTTCGCCACGTCGATGTTGTGAATATGCTGCTCGACCACATGATCGCCGGAAAGGTGCGTATAGTAAAGCCAGTTGCGCAGCTGATGCTCCATGTCGGACCATCCCGGCTTGCGGTCCACCTTCCACAGGCCGCCCTGATTCCAGTAGACCTGTCCGGCCACGACCTCGCCGATGGCTCCGTCGCGGATCCGCTGCATGACTTCGAGATACTGACGTTCGTGCCGCCGCTGCGTACCCGCCACGATCGACAGTCCCTTGCGGTCGGCTTCGTCCGCCGCATCGAAAAACGCGCGGACGCCCGCGGGGTCTACCCCGATCGGTTTCTCCATGAACACATGCCGCCCCTTCTTGATCGCATAGGACACATGCAGGGGACGAAACACCGGCGGCGTAGCGAAAATAACGACGTCCACATCGCTGTCGATAACATGCTTGTAAGCGTCCCAGCCGGAAAATTCGCGGTCGGGGCTAACCTCATAGGCGTCTCCAAGCTGCTCCTTGAGTTTGGCCTTCGAGCTGTCCAGGCGATCCTCGAACAAATCGCCCATAGCGACCAGCGTCACGCCGGAGGCCGCCTCGACGGCGTTGACGGCGGCGCCGGTTCCCCGGCCTCCGCAGCCCACCAATCCATAGCGAATGGCGTCTGAGCCGGCGGCCCAGGCGAAATTTTCGCTCGGCATAAAGGCGAGGCCCGCCGCCGCGGCGCTGCTCTTGACGAAATTACGGCGCGATACCACAGGATTGATCTTCATCGATTTTCCTTTTCAAGTGTGTTGTGTGTTGAAGAAGGCATAGCCGGAACGCACGGCGCAGTTACGGTTCCCGAATGACCCGGAACCCCATGAACGGCCCATCCGTGAGCCAGAATTTGCTTTTCGGTATTTGCGGATCCGTTTCCTGCCATTTAGGGGACGGCGTCTTGCGCGCGGCGCACCCCACGTCTGCCGCCTTGTCCATGAAGGAACCCCCGCAGGCGAGGGGAGCGCCTTCCGGCCCGGCGCACCATTCCGCGGCGTTGCCGATCATATCGTAGAGGCCGAACGCATTCGGGGCAAGACTGCCCACAGGGTGCGCGGCGTCGAACGCATTGTCCCAGTACCAGGCCTGTTCTTCCAGCGCGTCGGCGGATACGGGCGGCGCATCCGCAAGGCAGGCGTATTCCCATTCCACCTCCGTGGGCAAACGATACGTCTCGCCAGTGCGCGCGGAAAGCCATTCGACAAACGCTTCCGCCACCAGGTATGTCATGCTGATGGCGGCGTAGCCGCGGTGCCCGTAGCCCCTGTCCGGCGCGCCATACGGTTTGCTTGGGCGCAATATGGCGTCGTCGGGACCTGCGTCGCCGCCGGTTCCGAAAGCATAGATATCGAAAATGTCCCACGGAACCTCCGTTCTGGAAATCCAGAAGGGGCCTGTCGAAACCGATTCTCCATGCAATGCGACGGAACCCGCCGGGACCGGAATCATATCGAGTTCGGCAAGCGCCTCGCCGAACGTTTCGACATAGGCTTCCATCCCATCGGTCGCGGAAACATCCGCGACCGAACCTGCATGCTGCGCGCTTGCCGCGCCTGCAAGGAAAACACACCCGTACGCCGCCATGCCTGTCAGGAAAAATATCCTGCCGACGAGCCGCCCGCCGTTGCGGGCCGCGCGTTCCGCCATAGCGGGCGCAGTTATCTTGGCCATAAGCCTTGCATCGTGCATGTCCATGCGGGAAACGAATCGGGATTCGGATCGACAAGCGGATAGGCGGAAACTGTACCGGTACGAATATACGCAGGTTCACATGGGCGTACAAGCCCGCATCGCTTTATATGCGCCGGACCGCGCCGCAGCGGAACGCGGCGCCGCGGCCGCCTTTGACCGGATCGCCTCCCTCGATGCAACCATGAGCGATTACCGCCGGGACAGCGAACTGACGCGCCTCGGGGAAAGAAGCGGCGACGGACCGATTCAAGTCAGTCCCGATCTGTTCCATGTGTTGCGGCGGGCCCAGCGCCTCGCACGGCTCTCCGGCGGCGCCTTCGACGTGACAGCGGGACCGCTGGCGCAGCTCTGGCGCGCGGCCCGGGATACAGGAACGCCGCCCTCGCCGGACGCGCTCGCCGCTGCGCGCGCGCGCAGCGGCTATGCCCTGCTCCGGCTCGATCCGAAAGATTCCACTGCCACGCTCGCAAGCAAGAACATGCGCCTCGACCTCGGCGGCGTCGCCAAGGGATTTGCGGCGGACGAAGCCCTGAAGATTCTCATGGCGCTCGGCCTCCCGCGCGCCATGATCGAATTCGGCGGGGATATCGTCGCGGGAGAAGCGCCGCCAAAGGAACGCGATACGGCGGACAGTCCTCAAGATAACCAGACGGGCTGGCGCATTACGGAGCCACTCTCCGGGCGCACGTTCCACCTGGCGAACGCCGCCATATCCACCTCCGGCGACACGGTGCAATTCTTCGTGATCGACGGAACTCGGTACTCCCATGTGCTGGACCCGCGCACAGGAATCCCCCTGACCAGCCGCATCGCCGTAACCGTCATCGCGCCGGAGGGCGTCCTGTCGGACGGGCTCGCGACCATGCTGTCGGTGCTTGGCCCCGAGGAGAGCATGGCCCTCGTCGAGCGCGCCTGGCCGGACGTGCAGGTTTTCTTCGACACCGCCGGCGAAAAGAAATAACTTCTCTCCGCCCGGCACACACTCAGTTCATCGTCGCCAGATCCCGCACAGTACCCGCCAGCATGCGCACTTTCGCCGCATTCCCCGAATCGTCCGCCTCGCCGTCCAGCGCGTCGGATAACAGCGTCAACGCCTCTTGCCGGGCCGCGCCCGACGCATTTTCGGCAGCGGCGAGGTTCTCCCGCAACGATGCGATCCGATCCGCAGAAAGCGCTTCCGAGCGTTCCAGCTGATCCACGTAGGCGCGCGCCAGCACAAAGGTGGCGGGCCATACGAATGCGGGCTGCATCTGCGCATTGAGATAGTCGAGTTTGACCGTTCCGGCGGCAGCGATCTCGTTTTCCGAAAGATATTCGCTCGGCGTCAGTTCGAAGATGTCGAGCCCGCGCGCGATTTCCGAACTGACGAGCGCGCCGTTGTACCAGTACACCGACCAGCTCCCGCCCATCACCATGCGGTCCGGGTTGACGGGCCCCCGGTCATGGTACGCGATCTCTACAGGGTTCGAAGGATCCGTCCAGTCGAACACGGAAATGCCCCCCTGGTACCAGGATTGCACCATGACGTCGCGTCCGGGAATCGGGATCAGCGAGCCGTTGTGCGCTACGCAGTTCTCCTGAGGCGTCTGCGGTTCCGGAATCTTGTAATAACTCTTGAACTGCATCTTGCCGTTTTCCAGCGTGAAAATGGCGTTGGCGCCCCATTCCACGGGATCAGTGGCGCGGCATTTCGGCGCGCCGCCGCCGCCCCATTCGTCCGTGAAAAGAATGCTGGTGCCGTCGTTGTTGAACGTAGCCGAATGCCAGTAGGCGAAATTCGAGTCGGCGACGGCGTCGATGCGCTTCGGGTTCGCCGGATCCGAGATGTCCAGCAGCAGCCCGTAGCCTTCGCAGGCGCCGCCGGCCAGGCCGATCTCCGGATACAAGGTAATGTCATGGCATTGCGTAGGACCGGGCTGCGGCCCCTCCGGCTCGTCGAGCGGCATTCCGATCCGTTCCGAAACGATTTCCCGGAGATTCTCGCGCAGATAGACGCTGTCCGCGGCGGACGGCGGGCCGGCGCCCTCTCTGGCTTCCATGATTTCCGAAAGCAGCATGGAAACGAACCGGTCGGGCAACACTTGCGGGTTGCCAAACATCTCGACCACGAAGTCGCCTCGCGCACGCGCCGCCTCAACGGCAGCGATATCGGCGGGCGCCAGACCATGCTCCTCGGGCGCCGTCAACCCCTCGAAAAGGCGCGGAGAACTCACGATCGCGGCCTGCTCGGGATGGGCGAGAGGCACCTTGATCACCTCAATCCGAAACAGGGCCGTATTCGGGTCTTCTTCGGGCGGGGCGCCGGAGCAACCGGGCAGTTCTTCCGCCGGGCGCACCGGGGCGGACCCCGATATGTAGACATACACATTTTCATCGTCGTTCGGGTCCTTCAGCACCGAATGCGTGTGGGAGCCGCGACAGGTCTGCACATTGGCGATGTATTCGGGATTGCGAATATCGCTGACGTCGAAGATGCGAATTCCCCGCAAGCGATCCGGGCTTACCGCCTCCTGTACGCCTTCCGCGCCGCAATCGAGCCGACCGCCCAGTCCTTCGCCCGAAACGAAAAGCAGGTTTTCATACACCGAAACATCGCTCTGCGACGCAGGGCAGAGATAATCGACGACCATCCCGGGTTCGGCGGGATTGGAAATATCCCATACCTGAATGCCGTTATAATTCCCCTGGATGGCGTACGGGCCGGTAAAAGCCAGGTCAGAATTCGTAACCCCGATGAAATTTTCCGGCGAGGGCGTCGCGGAAAGCAACTGCAAATTCCATATCGCCTCTTCGGCGTCGAACAGGCCCGCCTCGAGCCCGACGCGGGATGCGGCGGTCCCGCCCGACCCGGACGCATTGCTCGAGGTCATGACGGCGGTCTGGCTGCATGCGACAAGCCCGCCGGCCAGGCCCGCGCAAAGCAGAAGCAGCCATAAACGACGGGCGGCGGCCCAAGCGATGGAAAGATCAAGAAGCGCTTTGGTTTTCATAGCCCCTGTTCGGGTTAATGGGAAGAAAAATAATTCGGATGCAATAGACCCGGAATCAACTGTCCTCGCCGGCGTCGGGTAACTGGTCAAGCATGAGTTCCATCCGGGCGATCTCGGTAACCTGGTCTACGTGAATGCCCGAAGCAAGCTTAAACGCCGCTTCGTCCAGCGCAGCCCCGTCCGTACTGAAAAGCTCGTCAACCATATAAACCGCCCCTGCGTGGTGCTGAATCATACAGGTCAGAAAAAGCCGGTCGAAATCCAGGCCCCGGGCGGCGGCGAGTTCCTCCAGCTGCTCCTGCGTAAGCATGCCGGGCATGCGGCTATGCATGGCGTGACCGCCTGCGCCGCGCACCATCAGCATAATCCCCTCGATATGGATTTCGGGAACCGGTTGTCCGCGTTCGCGGAGCCATTGCTGCATCAGCTCGATCTCGTCCTGCTGCGCGTTAATGATCCGGGCGGCCAGCGTCTGCACCTGCGGGCTGGCGCCATTGGGAGGAGCCAGTCGCGACATCACGAGGGCCTGGGCATGGTGCGCGATCATCCCCGTCATAAAGTGGGTGTCGGCCTCCGTAAAGTTGGCGCGGGCGCTATCGAGGCGGGCCCAGTAGAGCGCCTCCAGTTCGGCGGTCGAGGGCCGGTCGGCCTGCTCCGTTATCACGCCGCCCGTGCTGCCGCAGGCCGCCGCAAAAAACATAATCAGCAGCGCCGCAATCCGATCAAGTCGCTTCACGTCTTTCATTGGAATGTGAAAAAACGGAAATACCCGTATTCGAATACGGATTCGTTACAAAAACGTTACAAAAAATATAAGGAACCTCTGATTAAGTCCGCAAAGTTCAGAGGCTGCGAGGGACGCGCTGGCAAGGAATGACGAAGCAATGCGGCAGGCCCCGCATAATGAGGAATGACGCGGCCAGAGCGTCCCTCGCAGCCTCCCGAAGGGCGCTTCGCGTCCGCTGCGCCCGAATCCGTAGCGTATGCCGCTGATTGCAACGACGCCGTCATAATGTCACTGTACGCGCGAACGCGAAGCGCTGATCGAAGCAGAATGAATCAGAGGTTCCTTAAGATATGCAATTCATAGCATGTCATTCGGGACAATCCCGGCGCATCCCGGCAGCAAATCCCTGGACGCAGGACCTCGCACACCCCGGAACCATAGCGCCTATTGCGCCGCGCGTCTTTTTTCGTCCAGCAATTGTTTCAGGCGAGCCAGGGTTTCATCGTGCTCCGGGCTGTCCGCCAGATTGTCGTATTCCTGCGGGTCTTCCTGATAATCGTACAACTCCACGCCCGCCTGCCCCTCGTTCCATTCGGTGTACCGGAATCGCGGAGTCCGGATGGTGTGTCCAAGAACCGGCTCGGCGGGCAATTCGGGGCGCGTCCAGCGAGCGCGGCTCCAGGCCACCGTCAGCGCGGCCTGCCTGCCGGGATGCGCGGGATCGTCGAGTACAGGCGTCATGCTCTGACCGGCCAGATGCTCCGGCAGCGGAAGGCCGCTCAACTCTGCCAGCGTAGGATACAGATCGACCAGCTCCGTAAGCGCCTCGGTGGCGGCGCCGGCGTGTCGGCGTTCCGGGGTAGACACGATCAGCGGAACCCGGACGGAGCCTTCAAACAGATCTCCTTTTTGCCAGAGGCCGTGATGCCCCAGATGGTACCCGTGATCGGACACGAATACGACAATGGTATTGTCAGCCATGTCCAGGCGCTCGAGGGCGTCGAGCAAGCGGCCCACCTGCGCATCCATGAAAGAAATCGACGCATAGTAGGCCTGAATGATCTCCCGTCGCTGCTCCACCGTCAGTTCGCGTTGTCTGGGGCGATCGGCCAGCGCAGCCACCGGAATGTCGTCGCGGTCTCCGGGCTCTTCCATGACCGGACGGATATCCTCAAGGGGATACTTCTCGAAGTAAGAACGAGGCGCCACGTACGGCGTGTGCGGCCGGTAAAAGCCCACGGCCAGAAAAATCGGCTGGCCCGTCTGTGCTGCGTGATGTTCCTCGAGCAATGCGATGGCGGCGCTGGCGCCGAGGGCGTCGGTGTGCTCGCCTTCCTCGTCGTCGATAGCCAGCCAGCTCAGCGTGCCCCCGAACTGGCCCGGAATCAGGGTATGGATCCGGTCGTGCACTTCCCGGTCGATCCCGCGCGGGTTCGCGACATGATCCCACGAGAGCGAATCATCCAGGCCATCAGTACCGATCTCGCGGGGTACGCCATAGTGAAACAGCTTGCCGACCCGCGCGACATAGTACCCGTGTCGCCGGAACCATTGGGGAAGCGTCGCAACCTCGGGAATATGTACGCGAAAGGTGTCCTGGTTCGTGAGCACGCCGGTTTGCTCGGGATACAAGCCGGTCAGGAAGCTGACCCGGCTGGGGTTGCAGACCGGATACTGGGAATACGCCCGATTGAAACGCATCCCTTGCGCGGCGAGGCGGTCGATATGGGGACTCTGGACCAGATCGTGGCCGTACGCGCCCAGATCGTTGTTGAGATCGTCCACCGCGATGAACAGAACATTGGGGCGCTCTTCAGGCTGACCGCACGCCGCAAGAAGCAGGCAGAACAGACCTGTGAAAAACGCAAAAGACCGGAAGGGCATAGGGGGCCTCAGTGGAAGAAAGCGAACGGATCAGCGATATACCGGCATGTCCGCAGACGGTGTACATGACCGGACCTGCACGCGATGGCATGTCCGCAAGCAGATAGCAATATACTCTGTACTTCCCTTCGCGGGGGCAACATATGCCCGACCGGGACGGAATACCGCGTAAAAATAGCGCGCCCTGCTATTGCCCCGCAGGCACAAGTTCCAGCAGGCGCTCGGGAGAGGTCAGTTCTTCCCCGGGAGAAATTTCCACCAGAAACCCCTCCGCCCAGCGGGCGGCCATGTCCCGGTAATGACGGTCCAGCGGGTTGCCGGATTGGCCCGTGGGCAGAAAAAAGTACCCCTGCGGCGCGTACGGATCCATGCGCGCCACGAAGCGCTGGGAAACGCCGGTTTCCCCGGTCCACGGCGGATTCCACGAGGTGGAATCAAGCGGCGACCAGAGAGAGCGGTCGGAAGCCCGCAGCGTATAGGGGCCGCCTCGCGCCGGATACGGCCCCACATGAAACGAAAACAGCCTGTCGAGCCACGCTACGCTTCCCAACGGATGCGCCGAGCGCTCGACATGCGCCTCGCCCCATCCGGCGTCCGTCCAGGCCGCCGCCGTACGGGCCGCTTCTTCCTCCCATTGCACAAGGGTTTCGGTTTCGGGCGTACGCACGTCGTCGGCCCAAAGCGCCAGCTGGCTTCCCGGCGCATCCCCTTCTTCAAGCATTTGCACGAACGCGAAGGCCGGGAAAACGCCGTCCTCGCCCAGTTCGTGCGCCGCGACAAGGGCGCGCAGGCGATAAAGCCAGACGAAAAACGGCGCGGCGCCGCGCGATCGGGTTTCGAGCGCAAGGTCCCAGTGCGCAAGCGCCTCGGCCAGGTCCTCCGCGCCGATGCGGCGGGCGGCGGCGACCGCCCGCTGTCGGGTGCGCCCGGCCCACAAACTTTGCGAATCCAGTTGCAGGCGGCGCATGTCGTCCACGGTCCATCCCGAAGCGCGGGAGACCGCATCGTCGATGCGCCGGGCCCGAAACGGCGGGACATATTCCCTTGCAATCCGCCCGAACGCGGCCCGGCGCTGAAGATTATTGGCCGTGGATATATAATCGGAAGGCGGATCGACCCATGCAGGGAACGAATCCTCGTCGAGGTATTCCGTCCAACCCTCAGGCCACGCTTCAGGCGACGAAACGACGGCCCCGACCGCACCGTCGGGGCGCACCGGAACCGAACCGGTCAGGCGGTATCCCAATCTTCCCGAGGCGGAAACATAGATAAGGTTCTGGTGCGGCTGACTGAAACCCCGCGCGGCCGCGTCCATCTCTTCCACTGTGCGGGCATGATTCATATTCGCGAGCGTCCGGAAAGGACCCGGCTCCAGAAACCCGGTCCAGAGCATAGACAGGTCAAGCCCGCCCGCAGGAATCACGTCGGTAATAATCGGTCCCCGCACGGTGCGGCGGACGGCCCATTCCACGGGCTGCTCCCGCCCGCGCACTTCGATGAGTTCGCGCCGGACCTCGAGGGGACGCCAGACGGAACCGTCGAGGTAGCTGCGACCGTCCTCGCTGAGGGTCTCGGCGATGAAATCCGCCCCGTCAATGGATCCGTTGGTGAAACCCCACGCGATGCGCCGGGAAAGGCCTATGACCACGCTATGGGCGCCCGGAATCGAGAAACCGGCCACATGGTGATCGGAATCTTCGACAGAGATTGCATTCAGATACCATGTCGAGGGGGCCCGGAGATTAAGGTGCGTGTCGTTGGCAAGCAGCGCATGCCCGTCCGCGGTTCGGGAAGGGCCGATCGCCCACGAGTTGGACGCCGGTAAACCAAGTCCTGCAAGCAGACCCAGGGGATCGAGCGGCTTGCGAGGCGCCGGCGCAGCTTCCGCAAGGCGGGTTCGATATGCACCGGGAAAGACCGCTTTCCCGCTCCGCGTCGGTGCTGCGGATGCGGTCTCGTCTTCCGGCATTCCCGGTTCTCCGGGACGATCCTGCAATATCGTGGGCCCCCAGGCAGGATAACGCGGCGTCAGTGCGGGACGGTGCGTTTCGGGAAGACGGGCGAGCGCTTCGATGCGATCCAGTTCCCCCTGCCACTTCGACAAATCGAACGTCATGCTCCGGGAGATGGAAAGCGAGGCCTGCGGAGTCCACGGCTGGGGATCGACGCCCAGGATTACGAACTCGGGCGGCCAGGGACCGCGCCAGCTTGCGATCCGCGCATTCACCCCCTCGGCATAGGCCCGGAGCGTGTCGAGCATGGACTCCGGGAGCGTGGCCATCTCCCGCGTCGCCGCTCCCCAAAAGTCAAGGGTCCGGAGCAGCTTGTCGGCTCCAATGGCGGGCTCGCCGAACAGTTCGGCAAGGCGCCCCTGGGCCACCCGCTGATACATTTCGAGTTGCCACAAGCGCTCGGAGGCGTGGATAAAGCCCTGCGCCCGTATGGCGTCGAGTTCGTTCCGGGCCCGGATGCGGGGAACGGCCCAGTCGTCGAAGGCAATGGTCACCGGAGCGGACAGACCGGGCAACTCCACAGCGCCCGACCGGGGCTGGATCGATGCGCCCAGATACCAGCGCGCCCCGAGAACCGTGACGCCGAGCAGGAACAGCACGCAAACCAGCGCCCATACCACGGCCCGGCGGATCGCCTTGCCCCGGCGAACCGACCCGGAAGAATCCGGCACAGCAGTTTGTTGCGGGTTCATGGCTTGCACGGAATCTGTGCGCATCGCTCCGGAATACTTTCGGTAGGGGATGCTTCGATCAAAATATCCTGAAAAGCCCTGCCCGCTACCACGCCGTCAGCCGGGCCGCCCCCTCTGCAACCCGGTATTGCCGGTTCCCTTCGACCTGGGCGAAGCGATCGACGGCGCCGCTGGGCCATCGGACAATCAGGCTGTCGGCCGCGGCGCGGTCGCCCAATCCGAACGTAACGGGCAACTCGCTCTGGGACAAATAACTGGACCCGGTGCGGACGCGGCGCTCCATCCGAAGGCCGTCCAGCACGACTTCCACGGAAGAAGAGAGGCCTTCCCGGTTGCTGGCCTCCCCTTCCAGCGTCACGCGAAGAAAAACGGGGTTGTCCCCGGTCGTCCCGTTTTCCAGCAGCCGGTTCCGCCACAAATGGGCGCCCCCGCCGTTTTCGACCATCAGAATGTCGATGTCGCCGTCGCGGTCGTAATCCGCCGCCGCCGCCCCGCGGGCCACGAACTCTCCGGCGAGCACCCCGCCCAGCGCAGGCGCCGCATCCTCGAACGCGCCGTCCCCCCGGTTCAGAAACAGATGGGGCTTCTCTTCATAGCCGACATTGTCCTGTACGGTCTCGATGTCCGGCTGCACATGTCCGTTCGCCGCAAACAGGTCAAGGTCCGTATCGAGATCGAAATCCGCAAGCAAAACGGCGAACGTGAGCGTGAGCAGCGAGGGGCGGCCAATCTGCGACAACGCGGCCCGGTCTATGAACAATCCGTCATGCAAATGCCGGTACACCCCGATCATTTCCGACGAAAAATTGCCTACGAACACGGACGTCTGCCCTGTACTGTCCACAATGCCCGCATCCACGCCCATGCCCGCGCGCGCTTTTCCGTTTTCGTCGTAGGCGACGCCGCTCAGCGCGCCTTTTTCCGAAAATGTCCCGTCTCCGTTGTTTACGTACAGATAATCGGGCTGCGTGTCGTTCGCCACCATCAGGTCGGGCCACCCGTCCCGATTGAAATCCAGCTCCGCCACGCCGAGCGTCTTGCCCGCCGCCGGCAAAAAACCCGCTTCGGCGGTTTCGTCCGCAAACGAGCCGTCTCCGCGGTTGCGGTAGAAGCGGGACGGTACGCCCTCGTAGGTTTCCGGGGTGCAATACCCCTTGTTCACCCCGTCCAGCGAGCAGTAAATGTCCGTCTCCGGAGACCACGCCACATAATTGCCCACATACAGATCGACGTCCCCGTCCCGATCCGCATCGAAGAAAATGGGAGACGCGCTCCACACGGCCTCGCCAGCCACGCCGGCCTCGCGGCTCACCTCGACGAAAACCCCGCCCTCGTTGCGGAAAAGCAGGTTTTCGGCCAGCGCGGAAAGGTAGACGTCGGTATCGCCGTCGTTATCGTAATCCGCTGCGGCGACGCCCAGGCCGTAGGCGTCGCGCACCCCGTCGAACCCCGCCAGCCCCGCCTGTTCCGTTACTTCGGAAAAGACCCCGTCGCCAAGATTCCGATAGAGCCGGATCGGAAGCGTCTCCGCATCGCTTTCGGCGGCAAACGGCGCACAGGGGGGATAATCGGACCAGCGCCCGCCGCCCGCCAAAGCAATGTCCTGCCACCCGTCCCCGTCATAATCCAGAAAGGCCGCGCCCGACCCCATCGATTCGGGAAACCAGATGCATCCCTGCGCACCGGTTTCGTGCCGAAAACCGGAAAGTCCCGCCGCATGCGTTACATCCTCAAAGGCCAGCCGATCCGCAAAAGCATGCGCCGGGGCTTCTTCCGCCTGATCCTGCGCCCCGCCGCAAGCCGACGCGACGCCCGCAAGCAGCGCTGCGGCCAGCGCAACGCGGCATGCCGCAAGACGGGTTCCGAATCTCTCCATCCCCGGCTCCTTACTCTTCCGCGCGCCCGAAGCGAACCGGATGCAATCCATGCTCGTGCAGGGGCTGCGCTTCCCGGTTAGCCATGGGATGCGCCTGCTTGTACGGCGAAGCCACTGCGGGGGCGTTTTCATCGTCTTTGTGGTATTCGTACCGTTCACGAGCTTGTTCGAAGGCTTCGTTTCGTCCCAATGCGCCAAGCGCCAGCATTCTGTTGTACAAGGCGCCCACATGTTCCGGGTCGATGGTCAATACCCGATCGAACCAGGGAAGGGCCTCTTCGTACCGGCCCGCAAGATAATGAATCCGGCCCATACCAAGCAGCAATTCCCGGTCTTCGGGATAGGCCGCCTCCACCGCCCGCCATTCGGCGAGCGCTTCGTCGTACTCTGCGGACGCCTTGTGCACTTCGCCGCGCAGCCAGGCTGTCTTGAGATATCCGGGCCGGCGCCGCTCGGCTTCTTCGAGCGCCTCGGTAGCGCGCCGCAACTGTCCTTCCGCTATGAATGCGCGGGCCATATTGATGGGACCTTCCGGATTGTCCGGCGCAAGTTCCGCAACCCGCTCAAACGCGTCGATGGCCCCGCGCGTATCCGTTTCCAGAAGACGCCCTATCCCGAAATCGTTCCAGCGCTCCCAAAGCGGGCGAGACGCCGCCGGGGACAGTACCCCGGACGCGCCGCCGCCGACGCGCCGCTCGTCCGAAGCCATGTCGGTCAGCGGCAATATCGGCGCAGAACGATCCGGGTCCAGTACCCACGAATACCCGCCCGCCGCCGCGCCGTCTGCCCCGTCGTTGACCGGGCCGGACCGCATCCCCCGAAACGTCCATTCGTTCAGATACCAGTTGAACTTGCGATGCCGAAGCGTCGCCTTGAGCGCGGCGATCGACGCGCCCGGGGGCACGGTAAAATCGTAATGTACGTTGCGCGCAGACCCCGGCCCGATCGCATTCGCGTACACCGTCGTTATCCAGTCCTGCACGTTGCGGCGGTCAATGATCCGGCTTTCCCGATCCACCAGTACGCTTCCGAGGAAGTGCGCCGTGGAATCGACGCGCCCCGCCGCGTCAAGCAGGCCGGAAGCCAGCACTGTCTCCCCGGAAGCGTCCTGCGCCAGAAATTCCATCCACAATTCGTTGGAATCGTTCGTGCCGCCCGGCAGCGTATGCCCCACGCCCCGGTTCCGCATCACAACGTCCACCCGGACGCGATCTCCCGGACGCAAGACGGGCAACGGGCGATCTGGCCCGTACGTTCGCCCATTGACCCGGACCTGAAAAATATCCACCACGGCAATGCCTTTCGACAAATTCTCCCGGGCCTCGGCCAGTTGCGCGGGATGCCCGTTGACGAACGGGACCGCCGTATTGGCGGCGGCGAACCGGTGGCTCCTTATCAATCCGCCGTCGTTGCCCATATCGTTCGAGGGTTCGAGCGGCATATGGCACGAAACGCAATCCGAGGGCGCCTCGGGAAGATAGAAGGACCGAACGATCTTGCCGCTCACGCCGCTGTCGTGCCAATTGTCGTATTCGTCCTGTCCGCGTTTCCAGCGATAATCGTTCACTTCGGGGGGAATCCCCACCTTGTGGCACGTACCGCAGAATTCGGAGGTCTCGTGGACCGGTTTCAGCATGGCCTGCCGGTGCGGCTCCGGCTTCGCCCGCACCAGCACGTTATGCACCCATCGACCCAGCCCTTCTTCGGCGCGGGCAAACGGATATTCGTCCGGCGCCGCGATCGCATAGCGACCATTCCCCCGAACGTCGCGCAGCCCTTCGACGGCATGGCACGACAAGCATGTGACGCCCTCATGCGCCGTCCAGTGGTCCGCATCCACAGGCGCCTCGTCGAAGCGACCGGCGAAAAGCACCACCGGATCGTGGCAGGATGCGCACCAGCGCGCAGGTTCGGCGCCGTCCTCGGCAATCATCGCCTCCACGCTCTTCTTGTACCACGGGTTGTTGAAGGACGAAAAACGGTGCATTGATTCGGACCACTGCGCATACACGTCGGGATGGCATCCATCCTGCCCGCATCGCCCGGAACCGGCCAGCGCTTCGTCGGGCAACAGGCCGCCGCCCGCGACCACCGACTGCGACTGCGCGAACGGCCCCGCGACAAGCGCCTCTGCGTAACCGGGCGGCGCGTCTTCCGTTGCCGCATCCCCCGGCGGAGCCTCCTGCACGTATACCCCCGTGCGCGTCGTGGCCCAGGGCACGACGATGAATCCGGCCACGAGCGCCGCGCCGCCCAGCGCCGTCAGACTCAGCGGATGCCGGAGCGCCGCTGCCGGCCCCTGTTTCCAGTGATCTCCCCATTGCAAAAAATGATACCGTACGCCGCGCTTCAGGGACACATGCAGCACGAAGCCGCCCACGGAGGTCGCCGCCGTCACGATATGCGTCCACAGGATCCACCGGCAGGACGCGCCGACGGCCACCAGCGCAATGCCCGTCGCGAACAGGGTAATGAGCGACAGGGCAGTAAACACCCCGGCCCTCGTCGCCCGCCGGTTCATGCGGAGCGGCATCTTCATGAGATGCATGACCAGGAAGGCGATGGCGGGCGCGATCAGCAGGATCCCCAGGCAAATGTGCAACAGCACATTGCTCATATAGACGAGCGCCGTGGAGCGGTCGAACAGCAACAGAAAAATGCTGTTGACCAGCAGCGCCGCATACCCGCCGAGGACCACGCTCACTACCTTGCGCTGTATGGGCGGCAACCGCGTATACCGACGCCGCGCAGGCTTCGAGCGACCCGATGCGGGCGGTCCCGGAAGCGAGGCGGAAGGACCCGCAGACTTCGAGGGCATGGTATGGTCGTCAGATTTCTTCACGATCCGCCGGGGATTGCAGGGCGCAGATGCGGAATGATGGATACGGGCAATATATGGATACGCCGATCACTTCTACTTCGATCGGCGCTCCGCGTTCGCGCGTACGGAACGTCATGACGGCGTTATTGAAATCAGCGGCCGCTGCGGGCTCGGGACATGGCGGACGCGAAGCGCCCCTCGGAAGGCTGCGAATAATCAAGGGGCGAATCGGGATCGCGACGGGATCGCACACTCATTGTACAACGTTGTATAGACATTGTATAGACATTGTAATACAGAACTGTTCGGCGCAGCGGCGCGCCGGAACGTTCCGCAAGGCGTACGGTATATGCGTTTATGAACAAAAAGCATCTCCTTCTCGCATTGTTGGCAGGCGCCCTCGTCACATGCGGCGTACTCATCGCCCGCACCTCCTCTGCAGGACAGCAAATCACGGTGTACAAGACGCCCACGTGCGGCTGCTGCGCCAAATGGGTCGATCACCTTGAAGCGAACGGATTCCGGGTCAAGGCCGTGGATCTCGCTGATGTGACGCCCATGAGACTACGATACGGGGTTCCCGCCGATCTGCGCTCCTGCCATACAGCGCTTGTGAACGGATATTTCGTGGAGGGCCATGTGCCCGCCGAAGAAATCCGGCGCATGCTGGAGAACGAAGAACCCATTGCGGGCCTTGCGGTGCCCGCAATGCCGATGGGCTCGCCCGGCATGGAAGGGCCGCGCAGCGATCCGTACGACATCATCGCCGTAGAGAAAGACGGGGGACGGCGCATCTTCGCTTCCCGATAAGGCGCCTGCCGTTGCCCGCTCCCTGTCCTCCGCCATGGCGCTGCACCCGATCGACATCGTCACGTTCTGCGTGTTCATCGCGGTGGTCATCGGGATCTCGCTGTACGCCTCCCGGCACGAAAGCACCACGGAAGACTACTTCCTTGCGGGGCGCAAACTCTCCTGGTGGCTGATCGGCTTCTCCCTGATCGCCTCCAACATCTCGACCGAGCAGTTCGTGGGCATGGCCGGGCGCGGGTACGACCTGGGCCTCGCCATCGCCAGTTACGAGTGGACCGCCGCCATCGCCCTGGTCGTTACGGCCCTCTTCTTCCTGCCGAAGTTCCTGAAGGCGGGCATCTACACCATTCCCGAATACCTCGAATACCGCTTCGACGTCGGGACGCGCACGATCATGGCGACATTCATGATGCTCGCGTACGTGTTCGTGGCGCTGGCGACGGTGCTCTACGCCGGCGCCCTCGCGCTGGGCACGATCTTCGAAATGGACATGGTTCTGGGCGTCTGGCTGATCGGGATCACGGCGGGCGCCTACACCATCTACGGAGGCCTCGGGGCCGTGGTCTGGTCGGACCTGCTCCAGGGCGTGGCCCTTCTGCTGGGCGGGGCGCTCATCATGATCCTCGGATTCCAGGCCATCGGGGGCGTGGAGCCGTTCATGGCCGCCGCCGGCGACAAGCTGCACACGGTGCTGCCATGGAACCATGAGGAGATGCCCTGGGTGGCGGTCTTTATAGGCGGCCTCTGGATTCCCCAGATTTTCTACTGGGGCCTGAACCAGTTCATCACGCAGCGCACGCTCGCCGCCCGCAGCCTTGCCGAGGGGCAGCGCGGGATCTTTCTTGCGGCGGGGCTGAAGCTGCTGCTTCCCTTCCTGATCGTTTTCCCCGGAATCATGGCCGCTCAGCTCTTCCCTGAGCAGGTAACCACCGCCGACGAGGCGTATCCGGTGATGATCCGCGAGCTACTCCCCGCCGGGCTGAGCGGGATCATGTTCGCCGCGCTGTTCGGCGCCATTATGAGTTCGCTCGATTCCATGCTGAATTCCGCCGCCACCATCTTCACGATCGACCTGTACAAGCGGTACCGGCGCACCGACGCGGCCCCAAGGCATTACGTGAAGATCGGACGCATCGCCACGGCCGTACTGGTGGTCGTCGGCTGCCTGTGGGCGCCCGTCGTGGGTTCCGCCGAAAGCATCTTCGGGTACATTCAGATGTTCTGGGGATTCATTTCCCCGGGAATCGTGGCGTCCTTTGCGTTCGGGCTCATTTCAAAACGCACGCCTCCCATTGCGGCCAAAGCCGCCATGATCCTAGGCATCCCCGTCTACGGGTTCCTCCTGTGGCGGCTGCCGGATGTCGCGTTCCTGCACCACATGATGATCACCTTCGTAGCGCTCGTGATCTTCATGACCTCCGTCAGGATACTGCTTCCCCTGCGCGAGCCGAAGCGTCTCCCTGTTTCGGACCTGAACCTGGAACACGCCCGCGGCGCGAAATGGATGGCCGCGGCGGTGGCGCTGGCCACGGTCGCATTGTACGTGATCTTCTGGTAAAACGGGCGTTTATTATATCGTCGCCCTGCTGCGGGAACACCGCGGCGTTGAAACGGAATGATCCGCCGCAACCCTCCCCCGGCGGGCAACGACCACATCCATCGCGACCCCAAAACCGTGAAGGTGCTTTCCTCATTCCGGACCGCTTTCGGCGAGGCGGACGCAAACGATGTTCTTATCGTACGGGCCCCGGGACGCGTCAATCTGATGGGGGATCACACGGATTACCACGAGGGGTTCGTGCTGCCGATGACGATCGACCGGTGCGCATACGCGGCGCTGCGGGCGCGCAACGACGACACGGTGATCCTGTGCGCCGCGCAGTTCGACGAGTGGATCACGTACCCGCTTTCCGAATGCCCCGAAACCGGTCCGGGAACCTGGGGCGCCTACGTAACCGGAGCAATCAACGAACTGCGGGACCTGCTGCCCGGCGGGTTCGAGATGCTCGTCGAGGGCGATGTGCCCATCGGCGCCGGACTGAGTTCGTCGGCGGCCCTCTCCACGGCAGTCATCTACGGCCTCGACCAGTTGTTCGGCCTCGGAATCGACCCCATCGATGCGGTGCATCTGTCTCAGCAGGTGGAACACCGCTACGCAGGCGTTTCCTGCGGCGTCATGGATCCGTTCGTATCCCGGCTGGGGCGCCGCAGGCACGCCTTGCTCCTCGACTGCCGCTCTCTTGACTGCGAACATGTGCCGCTGACCAATACGGAGCGGGACGGGAACGACGCCTTCGAAATCGTCATCGCCGATTCGGGGGTGCGGCGCAAGCTGGCGGATTCCGGTTACAACGCCCGCCGCCGGGAATGCGAACAGGCGCTCGAAATCATCCGAAAAAAACGGCTCGACGTACGGAGTTTGCGCGACGCCGCGCCCGACGATCTGCCGCTCCTGCCGCCCCTCCACCGCCGCCGGGTCCGGCATGTCCTGGAGGAAAACGACCGCGTACTGCAAGCGCGAGCGGCTTTGCGCAGCGGAGATTTCGAGGCATTCGGAGCCTTAATGAATCAATCGCACGAAAGCCTGCGCGATCTGTACGAGGTGAGTTGCGAGGAACTGGATACGCTGGTCGCCGCCGCCCGGAGCGTGGAGGGCGTACCGGGCTCCCGCATGACCGGAGGCGGTTTCGGGGGCTGCACGGTGAGTCTGGCGCGCCCGTCCGCCGTGCCCGCCCTGCGCGAGGCGCTTTGCGAAACCTGTGCGAAAACGTACGGACGCGCCCCGGATATCTATGTCGTCCGGGAGAACCATCGGACGGAAAGATTGTAGGATACTCTGATTAAGTTGGCTCATCCGATCCGATCATTTCGTGCGCCATGCGCGCTCCGCCATGACCTCATTTCGCGGGGCCGAAGAGAAGCTCTCTGCGCTTGACTTTACAAGCGGGCTCCTTACGAAAACCCACCTCGGCTTGCCGAGTCTGCTCGACGAAATCGTGCGCGTCACGACAGAAACGATGCAGGCGGGGGCCTGCGCCATTCGACTGCTCGACAAGCATTCGGGGGAAATGGCGCTCAAGGCTTCTTCCGGCCTGAGCGAAGAATATCTGCACGCGCACCCGCTCACCGCAGCCAGCAGCATCTTCCAGCAGTTCGCCGAAGGGAATCACGAACTGATCGCTGTTACGGATATTGCGCAGGACCCGCGAATGGATTACGTGCGCGAAGCGGCGGGCGAAGGCGTTCATTCCTTCCTTTCCGCGCCCCTCGTACGGGACGGCGAGGCAATCGGCACCCTCTCGATGTTCACCCCCGGCCCGCACGATTTTACGCTGGACGAACGGCGCCTCTTCAGCACGATGGCCAACCAGGCGTCCGTCGCCATCTCGCTGGCCCGCCTCTACAAGGAGCAACTCGCCCTGCGGCAAATCGAGCACGAACTGGAAATCGCCGCCGGCATCCAGCGCAAACTCATGCCGGAGAGCGCGCCCTCCATCCCTCCTTTCGACATTGCAGGGGCCTGCCATCCGTGCCAGGAGATCGGCGGGGATTTCTTCGACTTCATCGAACTGCCCGGGGGCAATCTCGGCGTCGTCGAGGGAGACGTATCCGGGAAAGGCGTTCCGGCGGCCCTCCTCATGGCCACCATCCGATCTGCGCTGCGCGTACAGGCCGAGAATATCTTCTCCATGCAGGATGTGCTGCGCAAAGTGAACCGCGCCGTCTGGGAGGATACGACTCCCGAAGAATTCGTCACCCTGTTCTACGGGGTGCTCGACACGCAGGCAGGCGTACTGACTTACATCAACGCCGGGCACAATCCCGGGCTGCTCGTTCGCGAGGGAACGGTTACGCAACTTCCACCGGTCAATCCGCCCATCGGCATCCTCCCCGACCTCTTCCCCGAACAGGAAACGCTGCAACTCCTCGAAGGAGATGCGCTCGCCATCTGCACGGACGGGTATTCGGATACGGAAGGGACAGACGGCGAACCGCTCGGCGAAGAGGGCGTGGCGGAAACGCTTCGTCTGCACGCCGGTCTGTCCGCCGAGGCGATCATCGGGAAGCTGGAAGAAACGGTTAAAGCCTTCCAGCCCGATCCGACCGCCGCATATCGCGACGACCGCACGGCGATCGTGGCAAGGCGGTAGGGGCGAGGGGACCCGGCTTGACGGAACGGGCTTACATGCCCACAGGATTTTTTTTGTCGTAATCACGCCCTTTTTTGTTAATTCGCAGGAACTCCTGGAATTGGCTGGGGTTACCTACCGCAGGTTGTCATAACTCGCTCAATCTGCCAACGGCGATTGAATGCGAACCTTCCGGCCCTGAACGCATGCAGCATTTATTGTGGACGGAATACACCCGGCAGAACGACATACGACGTGCTTCACTGTCTCGTCTCTGCCCCCTGTAGAGCAAAAGTCACACCACCCTGATGGTTTGAAATATGTTTGACTTCCCGGAAATAGAAAATATTCTTTTTATTCTGTTTTTTATCGTCCCTGGTTTAATTATTTTATTTATCAGGTCTCTTTTTATAAAAAATCGTATCCCTACTAATTCAGAAAACATATTATATTATTTTACAATATCAATGATTTATCATGCTTTGATATGGCCATTATTCATTATAATATTTCCAAATATATTAGATTTTGCATCTGCAGGAACATTAATGCAATGGGTCAGAGCAAATACAATTTGTATTGCCATTATATTTTTTGTATTTGTATTTGTTATACCTGTCGTTTTCGGATTATTATTAGGATTAAATATACAAAAAGAATGGATATATACCTTACTTAGGCGTTTTAAAATAAATTTGGTTCATCCAATATCTACTGCATGGGACTGGAAATTTTCAACCATGCAAGAGCAATGGATTTTAGTAACTCTTAAAGATGGTACAAAATATGCAGGATATTGCGATTCCGAATCTTCCTTTTTCTCCTCCGATCCTATGGAAAGAGACATCTACATTAAATATATCTATGAATTGGACGCCAAAAATCAATGGGAACCTATACCGGATAAGAGCGTCTTAATTGTTGGCGGCGAAGTTAAAACTATCGAATTCTGGTCCCGAAACAAGGAGACAACGTCCGATGACAGCGCAAAAGAAAAGTAGACCCGCTCCCTCCTCTCAGCGGAGAGCGTCAAGGAAAGTGACGCGCGGTTATCAGCCCAAGCCCCTGAATGAAGGACGGCGTCCAGGCAATATGCCGCCGCCGAATCCACCTAATCAGGGGACCAGCGGCAAAAAGTGATCCCCTTCGGCTGTTTAGTAACATGCTCGTCATCCGTTCCTTCCACGCGAAGGATGGACCGTTCTCTCTGAGACATCTGTCGGCGGACCTCAATATCCTGTTCTCTTCTCGTTGGAATCATGCGGGACAAGCCCTCCTGAAGGGCGGTTCAAACATGCTTTCGGGCGGCCAAGTACTTTTCTGGGCCAGCAAGACTTTTTCTGTAATTGAGATAGCCCTGCGCATTTCAAGCAAATTTTCTGTCGGGGAAGATGCGCTTGTATATAAATCCGCAAAAAAGCCCCAAGGGGTCTGCCTTGCTCGTGATCTCCGACCCTGAATGCAGGATCGGGAGCAAGGCGTACTGCCAAGGGGCGGATTATGGTTGAAAGGTACTTCGTCTTTGGGTTATAGTCAACCCCTGTGCAGCGAAACAGTTCCGCGTAAATACAGCTCGATTCAGCGCCCTTTTGCCCCGGATCCTGTTTCAGGCTATACTCCAGGCGACCTTGTTTCGCGTGATGCGCCCAAACTTGTGCAGCCCAACGCTCCACGCCTGAAAAAAACGCCATGGCGGGGGCTGGAGCGGGCTTGCAGGACCGGATCCATGAGAGTTTACGCGGTTAAGCCTCATTTTTCCCCAGATGGCGAGGGCTGGAACGGGCTTGCAGGACCGTGTCGCCAATCCTGAATGACCTGGGAGGACTGGGTATTCATGGATAACCCGGGCGGGGCGAAATCCATGGGCAAACCGGGCGGGGC
>CAZSNF010000013.1:57534-91449 GCA_964608315.1 uncultured Rhodothermales bacterium
TGGGCAAACCGGGCGGGGCAGGAAACCATGGGCAAACCGGGCGGGGCGGGAAACCGTGGGCAAACCGGGCGGGGCGGGAAACCGTGGGCAAACCGGGTGGGGCAGGAATCCGTGGGCAAACCGGGTGGGGCAGGAATCCGTGGGCAAACCGGGCGGGGCAGGAAACCATGGGCAAACCGGGCGGAGCGGAAATCTATGGATAACCCGGAAAGGGTAGGAATCTATGAATATCAGTTAATAATTGATTTGAAATCATTTATATTCTGACACAAGATCAATTATTAACCGTATTTGACTATGCTGTTCACGTATCCTGCCCTGAATAAGGCGGAAAGGCGGGTGGAGAACGCGACCGCCCGAATACGGGCAGACCTGCGCCGCTACATCGCTGCGGAGCCGCCCCGCTGGATGGATTTGCTGGCCCGCATGACCCGGGCGCGCGCCCTTGCCGCATCCTGTAGCATGGGGGACATTCATGTGTCCGTCGAGGACGCCATCGCCGCAATCGACCAGCAGGAACCCGCAGGCGCGGACCGGGACGCATGGCAGGCGACAGTTGGTTACCGCCAGGCAATGGACTACATTGCCCAACGCTGCCGGAACCCGTCTTTTACGATCGCGGATGAGGCGCTGATGGCGGTCCATTTCATGATCTGCCAGTCGGACATGGAGGCAAACCCGGGTCGGTATCGTCCCGGATGGGTTTCCGTACGAAATACCCGCACCGGCGACGTGACGTACGAGGGGGTAGACCGCGACCGCCTGGAACCCTTAATGCGCGAACTGCTGGACTACGCGAACGACGGGCGGGGGGAATCCGTCTTTCTGCGGGCGGCCATGACCCACCTGAACCTGGCGCTGCTGCATCCATTCGCGGACGGCAACGGACGGACCGCCCGGTGCATTCACGCCGCCGTGCTGGCGAGCGACGGGGTTGCGGCGCCCGCATTCTCTTCGATTGAAGAATATATCGGGCGCAATCAACGGGCGTACTACGACATACTTGCAAAGATTGGCGGGGGCGGATGGCGTCCGAAGCGCAACGCCAGGCCGTGGGTGCGTTTCTGCCTGACCGGCCATTACCGGCAGGCGCAAACGCTCCTTCGACGAACGCGGGAACTGGAAAGGGCGTATGCAGCGTTTTCGGAACTGGTGGAAACCCGCGGGTTCCCCGACCGGATGGTTATGGCGCTTCTTCAGGCCGCTTTTGGAATCAGGGTTCGCAATGCGTCCTACCGGGTAAGCGCGGACGTATCCAAAAACCTCGCCAGCCGCGACCTGAAGGCGCTCGTGGACGCCGGGCTTCTCGTCCCGGAGGGGGAAAAGCGGGGCCGTTCCTACGGCGCGGCGCCTGCTGTGGCGGAAATCCGCCAGAGATTGCGCCTCCCCCGGGAGGAGGGCGATCCTTTCGCGGAGGACGGGCCTTTTGCGGAGGCCGAGCCGAGCAAGGCGGATTCAAGGCAGCAAGACCTTTTTTCGGATTGAGATAATCCTCTGGACGCTTCAAGTAATCGCGCAATCTCTATGCAGAACGTAGACACTACCCTAAAAACTATCCAAGAAACTAGCCCAGAAACTAGCCTATAAACAGGGGCGGTTCCGGCCGCGTCACGCCTGATTATGCGGGGCTGCCGCCTGCATTGCTTCGTCATTCCTTGCCAGCGCGCCCCTCTCAGCCTCTGAACTTCGCGGACCTGATCAGAGTATCCTTAAGGCGCGGGACTGCGACCTTGTTTCGCGTCAACGCACCCGATGAGTCCCTGAACCCACGCGCCCCAACGCATGCGCCTGTCCTGGAATGAAATACGCGCCCGCGCGGCGGCGTTCGCCCGCAAGTGGGAAGGCGCCGGCTACGAAAAGGGCGAAACGCAGCTTTTCTACCGGGACTTCTTCGACGTATTCGGGATGTCCGTGCGGCGGGTGGCGACGTTCGAGGAGCCCGTGAAGTTGCTGGGCGACAAGCGCGGCTTCATCGACCTCTTCTGGAAAGGGGTCCTGCTCGTGGAGCAGAAAAGCGCGGGCCGCGACCTCCGCAAAGCCAAAACGCAGGCCCTCTCCTACTTCCCCGGCCTCAAGGATACCGATCTGCCGCGCTATATCCTGCTGAGCGATTTCTATACGTTCGAACTCTACGATCTGGACGAAGACGAGGAGGTTTCCTTTGCGCTCGAAGACCTGCCCGCGCATGTGGAGAAGTTCGGCTTCATCCTCGGCGTACAGAAGCGCTCGTTCAAGGATCAGGACCCGGTCAACATCGAGGCCGCCGAACGGGTGGGCAAACTCCACGACGCACTCGAAGCCTCCGGCTACAGGGGGCACGATCTGGAGCGGTTCCTTGTCCGCATCGTGTTCTGCCTCTTCGCGGACGACACAGGCATCTTCGAACCCCGGGACATTTTCCTCGATCTGCTGGAGAACCGTACGCGGGAGGACGGTTCGGACCTCGGCGGATGGCTCGCCCAGCTCTTCCAGGTCCTCGACACGCCGGAAGACGAACGCTCCGGCAATCTCGACGAGGACCTCGCCCGCTTCCCCTACGTGAACGGGGACCTGTTCGACGGGCCGCTCCGCATCCCCTCCTTCGACGCCTCCATGCGGGAGCGCCTGCTCGACGCCTGCCGGTTCGACTGGTCGAACATCTCTCCGGCCATCTTCGGCTCCCTGTTCCAGTCCGTCATGGACAAGGACGAGCGGCGGAGGCAGGGCGCCCACTACACCACGGAAAAGAACATTCTCAAGGTCATCGAACCGCTCTTTCTCGACGATCTGCGAGCGGAGTTCGCCCGGCTCAAGGCTCGCCGGGACAGCCGCCGCCTTCCGGAACTGCTCGCCTTCCAGCAGCGGCTCGGCAAACTGCGTTTCCTCGATCCCGCCTGCGGCTGCGGCAACTTCCTGATTATCGCCTACCGGGAGCTGCGCGCCCTGGAAATCGAGGTGCTGAAAGAAACCCGGCCCCGAAGGCAGGTCGATGTGCTGGTCGATCTGCTTTCCGTGGTGAATGTCGATCAGTTCTACGGGATCGAACTGGGAGAATTTCCGGCCCGCATCGCCGAGGTGGCCCTGTGGATGATGGATCACATCATGAACAACCTCCTCAGCCTGGAATTCGGGGAGACGTACGCGCGCATCCCGCTGGAGACCTCGCCGCACATCGTGCACGGGGACGCGCTGGAGATGGATTGGGCCGACGCGCTGCCGCCGGAAGACTGTTCGTACGTGCTCGGCAATCCGCCGTTCGGGGGCGCAAAGTTCCAGTCTGCGGAGCAGCGGGCGCAGGTGCGGGGAATTGCGGCGCTGGGCAAGAGCGGCGGCACGCTCGACTACGTGACCGCGTGGTTCATCCGGGCCGGCGAATACGTACAGAAGAGTGCGGCGCAGATCGGTTTCGTGGCCACCAATTCGATTACGCAAGGCGAGCAGGTGGCGCAACTCTGGCCGATCCTGTTCGGCCGCTGCGGACTGGATATCGCGTTCGCGCACCGGACGTTCGCCTGGGGGTCGGATGCGCGGGGCATGGCGCATGTGCATGTGGTGATTATCGGGCTGACCCGGCGGGGCGATGCGCCCAAAGAAAAGCGGCTTTTTTCCTACGACGATCCGAAGGGCGAACCGCACGAAAGCGGACACGCGGTGCTGTCGCCGTATCTGTTCGATGCGAGCGGGTTGGCGGATCCGAGGGTGGTGGTGAAGGAATCGAGCCGGCCTTTGAATGGGTTGCCCAAACTGATCATCGGCTCGAAGCCCATTGACAGCGGGCATTACATCTTCAAGGCCGACGAACGCGATGCTTTCTTGCAGGAAGAACCTGACGCCGAGCCGTACCTGCGGCCTTTTGTGGGAAGCCGGGAGTTTTTGCAAGGGGGCGAACGCTGGATACTACACTTGGCCGACGTACCGCCCCAAGTGCTGAAAACGCTGCCGAAGGTCCGCGAGCGCATCGCCGCCGTACGCGACTACCGGTTGGCCAGCAAGAGCAAGCCCACACAGGCGCTTGCCGAAACGCCGAGGCTTTACCATGTGAATGTCATTCCGACTGCACCGTTTTTGGTCGTGCCTAAGGTCAGTTCAGAACGGAGAGAGTATGCCCCCATTGGATGGACGGAACCACCAACAATCCCGAGCGACCTCGTCTTTGTACTCAAGAACGCTACGCTTGCTGATTTTGCCCTACTGACGTCAACCATGCACATGGCTTGGATGAGACAAATCGGCGGACGCTTGGAGAGCCGTTATCGCTACTCCATCGGCCTTGTGTACAATACCTTCCCCCTGCCGCCCGGCTTCCATACGAATAGCTCAGCCATCGCCAAACTGGAACCGCTCGCGCAGGCCGTGCTCGACGCCCGCGCCGCTCATCCAGACGCCACGCTCGCCGACCTCTACGATCCGGACCTCATGCCGCCCAATCTCCGCAAGGCGCACCAGGCCCTCGACCGCGCCGTGGATCGGCTCTATCGCCGGAGCGGCTTCGCCAGCGAGCGGGAACGGGTGGAGTATCTCTTGGGATTGTACGAGAAGATGATGGAGCCGCTGGCGGCGAGGGGGGTGAAGAGGAGGCGGGGCAAAACATGATGTTGCCCCTTGGCTATACTCGGACTTATATTGGCTACCTATATCCCCCTTAATCTGTTGCTAGCCCGGAAACCAATTCAGTACCAAGCAGGTACGGGTTGATGATCAGCAAGACAGCAGAGATTAACAGCGGTAACAAAAACAGAGGTGGTTCGGGTTGATTGGACAGTGTTTTCGGGCTTTTTAAGGTACAGGAGCGACCTTATTCCGATTCAGCCAACCCATATGGATGGAGGTGTTCCATGCCCAAACGCACCCGCAGAACCCACAGCCCCGACTTCAAGGCGAAGGTGACCCTTGCCGCCATACGCGGCGACAGTACAACAGCCGAGCTCGCCGCCCGCTTTGAAGTGCATCCTGACCAGATACAGTCATGGAAGAAGCAATCGGTAGAGACCGCCGAGGAGTCGTTCAGGCGAAGCCGCTCGACCGGTTCCGACAGGCGCGAGGAACAGGTCAAGACGCTCCAGGCCAAGATAGGGGAGCTTTTGATAGAGCAGGATTTTTTTTATCGAAGGCGCTCGGTCGCGGCCAGTAGCCGAGCGCAGGGGCCAGATAAGCCGCTCTTACTCCTTGTCTGTCGTTCGGCAGTGCGCGCTTCTGGCTTTGAGCCGATCCATGGCGTACTATCGCCCCAAAGGAGAGAACGCAGAGAACCTCTGCGGCGCGCCAGAGGTTTTCAACACGGACCAGGGCGCGCAGTTCACGTCGGAGGCGTTCGCCGGCGTACTGAAGGCGCACGGGGTGCGCATCTCGATGGACGGCAAGGGCCGCTGGCTGGACAACGCGTACGTGGAGCCCTGTGGCGCAGCCTCAAGCAAGAAGAAGTCTACCGGCGCGCATACGAGACGGTGGTCGAGGCCAAAAAGGGGATCGGCGACCACCTGCGCTACTTCAACGAAGGGCACCCGCACCAGGGCCTTGACAATCTTACGCCCGATGATGTATATTACAGACTAAAGCCGCTGACAAAGGCGGCGCAACCCTGCGCCTAAAACGGCTCCTGAAAACTGTATAGTTTTCCCGGACCACTTCTAACCTACCGACGCGGAACTGACAATGAAAAATTCGACAATTCTTCGAAACAGCATAACAATGGAACAGCCTGCCGACGAAAACGCCTACACCGAATCCGAAGTGGGTTCCCCGTCGAGTACATCTAATCTTCGAGAACCGCACCAAAGTGCTCCCCCCGACTTTGAGAATTCCGGCAACTCACACAGCGAATTTGAGGAGGAAAATCTCGACGGAGAAAAGCAGGGAGTCGAGAAAGAGAAAATGGAAAAGGACAGCGATTCTGAAAAGATCGACAAACCCTTCGATCCAACCAAGATAAAAATAGATACAAAGGAACCATCTATTGATCTTATCATTAACAGAATTGAACGTAATGAAATCGATTTAAATCCCGATTTCCAACGGAATCCGCATATTTGGGATCATAAACATAAAAGCCGCCTAATTGAATCTCTCCTTTTGCGGATACCCCTACCTGTATTTTATATGGCAGCAGATAAAAATGATAACTGGCAAGTAGTAGATGGTCTACAAAGACTCGGAGTTTTGAAGGATTTTATACTTGGCAAAAATTTTTCATTGCGTGGCCTTGAATATCTGAATAAATACAATAATAAATCTTATGATGAACTTCCGCGACCAATGCAGCGACGAATCAATGAAACACAACTCTCCTGTCATGTGATCGACCCTGGAACCCCTCCAGAAGTCATGTATAATGTATTCAAACGAATCAACACTGGCGGTAAACCGCTTTCTCCTCAAGAGATTCGGCATGCTTTGTACCCCGGTCAAGCAAGAGACCTGATCAACAAATTGGCAGCAAGCAAGGAGTTTAAAATGGCCACTGATAATAGTGTAAGTAGTAAGCGGATGGCTGATCGCGAATGCGCCCTTCGATTTGTGGCATTCTATTCTCAGGGGTTGGACACCTACAATGGCAATCTTGATGGGTTTCTTATAAACGCCATGAAGATTTTCAACGAAAATAACAACCATCATGCAACCTTGCATAGAGATTTCCGGCAAGCAATGAAACTTTCCCGGGACATATTTGGAAAGGAAGCGTTTCGGAAACCACGAAGATCCGTAGAACGATCAAGAAGCCCCATTAACAAACCCCTCTTCGAGAGCTGGTCCGTAAACCTTGCCCATGTCCCCGATGCGCATTGTGCGATATTGATTGACCGAAAAGAAGATATACTCCAGAATTTTGAATCTCTGATTAAAAATGAGGAATTTTTTGAAAGTATTTCTGTAGGAACCCAAACGATCAATCAAGTGCAAACACGGTTTGGTCGAATCAAGGAACTTATCGAGGGTACGCTGAAATGATAAACCAACTGCGGCTGAAAAATTTCAAGTGCTTCGAGGACAACACGATCCCTTTCGGCGGCCTTACTCTCTTGGCCGGCTTGAATGGAACTGGCAAAAGCAGTATCATCCAGGCTCTCCTCCTCCTTCGACAGTCAGGCCTTGATGCAAACGGCAATCCAGCGAATCTGCATTGGCGAGGGGAACTTGTAAATGTTGGTTCGTTTCGCGATGTACTCAAGGAAAACGCAGCGGAAAATTTAATCGAATTGGAAGCATCTTTTGGAGAATTGGGTTTGGTGAGAATGACCGTAAATAATCTTGATGTGGATAGACCGATGCTAAGTAAAGGATTTCCAAAAGCTTATAATACTTCTCTTTATCGACCAAACATGTTCTATGTATCCGCTGATCGGCTGGGGCCACGCAAGGCCTTGGAGTTTATTGTAGATGGGCAGGAACCGGAAACACCTCTCGGTAAAAATGGAGAACATGTTCTTGAATACTTGGCACAGAACGAGAGAAAACCTATCGGCGAAATGGTCCGTCATGACACTGCAACCAAGAATACGCTTTGGTCTCATACCAACGCTTGGCTTAAGACGATTAGTCCCGATGTGGAACTTGATATTCAATTGTTTCAAGGGGCAGATTTGGCTCGATCAGTATTCTCTTTTGCCCAAGTGGGAGACGTACCAAGCAGACCTTTTCGCGCCACGAACGTTGGTTTCGGCCTGAGTTATGCGCTACCCCTGTTGGTCGCCTTGTTAGCGGCCGAAGCCGATGATCTCGTTATCATAGAAAATCCCGAAGCTCACCTTCACCCCGGCGGCCAAACGAAATTGGCCGAACTGGCTGCACGAGCCGTTGCAGGCGGAGCGCAAATCATTCTAGAAACTCACAGCGACCATATACTTGACGGGGTACGTTTGGCGGTACGCGACACGATAGTGGAAGCGGATAACGTTGCCATACATTATTTTGAACGAGACGGAATGGATGTCCAAGTGACCACCCCTGTGTTGAATTCAAGCGGTAAACTCGACATTTGGCCACCCGGTTTCTTCGATCAACAGGAAATCAATCTCGCACGTCTTATTACTTCTCGTGATTCAAGTGACGATGCTACATGAGGTTGTTTTTTAATGAACTTTCGGCAAGAGTAACGGCTGCTTCGCGTCACGAAGGACGAGAATGGATGGAGATATTTGTAAACGCGATAATATCTTTAGCGGCAGATCAACCTGTCGAACTCATTGCAGTCAAATCTTCGAACAAGGATTGGAGTTTTTTCACTATCGAACTGTCAAAAACATATACACTAAATAATTGGCTATCCGATAGAGAAGTTGATCGTGACATAAAGGCCTACTTCCTAAAAATCACAACCAAGACTGATCTTCTCGATAATATCGAAGACGAAGTGAAAAATTGTTTTTATCTTTCCGAATTTTGGCCATCCAACATAGATTATGTCAATGGACGCAAGGATGATGCACGTGGTTTGGGCTTAGCCTACCTTCTAAATACGGTTGCAGTCAGTCTTACCTCGGAGGAATGCTGGAAAATAGTGCGAGTGCCACTACAGCATATTCGACTCACGCTTAACGGGAATGAAGAAGAAAAAAATGTCGAATCACTGAATATTTCACAAAGTGGTCAGGCAAAATGTGTTCTCGATATACTACTGAAAAGAGATCAAACTATACTAAAGAACAATCCTGAGGATTTCATGAATAGTAAGAGGCATTGTTTTCCTGATCTTAGATTCGGCTTAAATATCAATGATCAGATATCAAAATTGCCGTTAAAAATTTATGTGCAAATAATAGCGAAATTGATCTTGATCAACGATGCAGTTCGTGACTGGAGACGTACTTCAAATCAATTAGAACCGGTATTGCCAAACATATCTGGAGAAGGTAAAACAACCATGCAAAAATTTGGTGTCCAGAGGCGATTTGATGATTCAAAAGGAAATCTTCAAGCCTTCGAGTTGCATGCTAAAGTTGGTTCCCAATACAGAATTCATTTCCGAATCGATAAACAGGAAAAGTCAATAGAGATAGGATATATCGGAAAACACCTTCCCACCAAGAATTTTCCTAAATGATCTCGAGGGAAGAAATAAAAGAGACCTATACAGATTACCTGTGACGAGTGAGAAGTTGTACAAGTTTAGTATTTACCCGACACATGGGGTCTCCGGATCGAGATCAGGCTACTTCTCTTCACCCCAGCCCCTCTACTATCCACTCCAAAATCAGGGCCGCCGCATCAAGCCAGTTGACGCGAACTCTCCAGTCGAAGGGGTATGTAATGGGATTCTGTACCATTATCAGGAGGAAATACTCTCATCCAGAAAGCGCTTGATCCTGTCCCGATTTGCCGTCAGGCTCGAAAATTGTTTCTCGCATATATCGCTGAAGCGGGCCAGCACTTTGCGACTGATCGACTCCTGATCCTCAAAGATAGCGAGGGAGCGGTACGGGACTCCCCACTTCTCGAATTGAAGCAACACGATCGTGGCGTCGCGGGTCTTGCGATCCCCGGGAAGGGCATTTACGAAAAGCGGTCGGGCCATACCGTTGATACGGCAATCCACTGCGTACATGCCTTGAGGATCGCGCTCAGGATCGCTCCAGTCGAAATCCCTGCGCTCTTCCGGGACGGCTTCGGTCAACAATGCCCTGAAGTCCTCCATGAAGGTGGACCGAACCCGCTCTCTCGACAGGTAGGACACATCGGAAATCCTGAGAAGCGCCTGAACGAAGGAATACAGCGCATCCCCGTAGCGCTCGTCCGGTATGTCGAGCAGCAATTCCCCATCGCGGTCTTCGACATGAAACGTAGATAATGCATTCGATATGATCTTCTGGCGCGTTCCGGAATGCAGGTCCCTTTCGTCGATATCGTACGTGAGATGCATATACGTGTGCGCCTCGTCGGACAACACCCATCGCCCTTCCTCCTTCCGCAGAACAATAGCCAGGTTATCGCCATCATCAAACAGGAATGGAGTGAATACGCGGAAGCGTTCCACGCCCTCGGCTACAAGCCGAACCTGCCTTGAAACCTTCTCGTGGAAGTCTTGCTCTATGGTCTGGACGGACATGGTTTATTCCTCCGCAAAAAGATTGCCCTGCGATTCGGGCGGAACCGTCAGGTTCGCATCCTCGATCAGACAACGCAAAGCCCCCTGAAAATCGCTGTAGCGATCAGTCAGTTCAGCGTAGGAATCCTCTCGCATCCCGACTTCCTGATACCGTTTCGTGGCAGAGTGAATGTGGAAGTCGTAAAATTTCACGTCTTCAATGCGATTGATGTGTTCGTGACTCTTGCCATTATAACGGCGAAGTCGGAAAAGTTAATTGGAGCCAGGAACGCGAATCGCCAGGATAATTGAGAAATCCAACGGATTGCGCCTGCTCTGCCTGAAAATCAAGCGGAATTCGCCACCGGCATCGCCCATCAGATCCAATTGCTGTTGGCTATGTCCTCGCTTCGGTTTCAGAACAACTCGCTTGCGCCAGTCGGCAGGCAAAGGCTTGTGCTCCTCTACCAGCGATTCGATTTCCTTGTCCAAATATGTAACAGCCATAAGATACTCCCAAATTGGGTCAATTGCGATATACGGGTACACCGCTGTCGCCAATCTACCCCGGGGCCAGATCAAACGTTTCTGCAATAACCTGCAACCGATCCGCCTGGTTCTTGACCCACCAAGCGGATTCAGACCAACTGTCTTTTTCGGTGCGGTCACAAGCCCGTCGAACGGTGATACAGAAACGACCTGAAAAATCCAGCCAGTTTTCGAGGATCGTTTCAAATGCAGCATTTTGGCGTACTATGCGACCCCGGCAGCAGTCTGCGTCCGTAGAATACCGCGCCGGACATCAAATTGCCAAACCTCTCCCCGGTTTTTCTACTCCATAGGCCCGCCGCCCTCACCGAAACAATGCCCCCATCTCCAGCACAAAACCGGGCAGTACCTCCGGATCCTCCAGGAGATCCGTATCCTCGAAAAGCGTCGAGGCCCCATCCACCCGGCAAATGAGGACCCTGCGGACCTTCGAGTCCACAACCCAGACGCTGCGCGCTCCGGCAGCAAAGTAATCCTGCGTTTTATTGCGAATTTCCCTGGGCGTATTGGACGGAGACAGCACCTCTATGGCCATGTCCGGCGCTCCGTGCAACCATTTTTGCGCAGATCGCCCGAGAAGAACCGCCACATCCGGGAAACGAACAGTATCCGGGTCTTCAGCAAGGATGCACCCGCAGTCCACGCTGACCATACCCTGCCCGAACTGCTCCATCCACTCGTCGAGGTATCGGAACAATCGTCCTTGCACATGCCCGTGCTCCCATGCGATGCCCGGCTCCCGCACGACCATGCCCCGAACCAGCTGGGATGGATACCCGCCGCCCGCATCCGCGATCAGGAAATATTCTTCCCACTTCAGAGCACCCGCCTCGACCGTCTCTGCATCCGTACGAATGATTTTTTCCGCCATGCCGCGCCTCGCGATTCAGGAGAAGAAAAGCCTTGCAGAACAAAAGCCCCTGACAGGACGGGGTTCCCGAAGGCCGTCCGGGAAGTGAAGGATACCGGGACCGCTGGCGGACCAGGGAAGGCCATTTTGCCCGATTTCCAGGTTAGCCTGGGCAAGCGCAGGCGAATTCCGCGTCAACATCCCGAACCCTTTCGCCCGTACCCTGTGCGGCGAACAGAAAGGCGGCGTAATGCTTTGGGCCTCAAAGGCGAAGAAAGGCGTATGGCGAGCGGAATGGATATGCTACCTTTGCCGAAAAGAACGCATCGTCGAGGAGCACGAAGGCATCCACGAACCCCACAGGGAAGCGGCCCGGAAAAATTTGCGCAAAAAGGGGACGGAATGTTTATTTCCATGTCTTACGTCCTGCCTAAAGATGCAAGTTTTTTTACATGCACTAAGATGCAAGTTTTTTTACATGCACTCTTAACTTTTTCCATTTGGCGCCGTATCATGTAGTGTCCTTGGGGCAAGAGGTGTACGAGAGGTGTGCCTGAACGCCAGACAGGGCATAGTGGAACGTCCGCGATGCTTGCACAATGGCTGGGCGATTCCGTAAAAAGGGCAACAACAGGAGACCATGGACATGCTAACGCTCATATCGACAAGCACCGGACTTGTCGGCATCATCGTAGCCATTCTCGCGATACTATCGAGAAACAAGAACGTCCGCGAGACAAACAAACTGACGGGCGAAATGGATTTTCGCCGAAGCATCGATAAGAGATTCTCCGCAATGGAAAACAGGTTTTCGGAGATACGTCAGGATATGCGATCCGACAAAAAGGAACTACGTGAAGCAATCGACAAAGGGCGTGAAGCAATGGACAAAGGGTTTGAGTCGTTGCGGGAGGATATTCGCAGAATACAGAAATAATCGCGCCCTCTCTCGCACGGAACCCGATGTTCCGTAACCCAGACGTGTCGTTCCTGTCCAGGTACGCTGTCGGCGCGGGCAGCAAATTAAAATTTGGGGGCTATACCATACCGGTCATGTGCAGGGTCGGCACAGGTACGATGTTTGCGGCACCCCCTATGAGTCATGACCGCTAACCGCACCATCTGCACGGAAAACCCTGCCCTGCGATTCGGGCGGGGTTTTCCTTTATCTCCTGATCCCTCTGATGCGTCGAAGAAACAAACCCTATTTCTGCTGGCGGTTACTTTTCGATATAACCCCCCTTGAGCCTGGCAAACTCATCCGACACCTTCATTCGTCCAGACCAGCGGCCGGAAAATTCAACGCGACTTGCTTGCCCTGCTCCTCGTCAGCCTTGTCCTGCACCTGCGCCAGTACGTTTTTCCAGTCCAACCCTATTCTTCGCCAGTCTCCGGCAAGCGCTTCAGCGTCGCTTTGCTCCAGAACATGCAGGGCATATTCGTAACCCGACCCACACATGCCGCCCATGCCAGCGAGGAAAACGCGCAATCCGCGGGCCTGCTTCGTTTCCTTATTCATACGATTGGGAAAATGACATGACAAGGGCGACCAACGGCAACAGTCCTTACAAGATACCGGAGATCGTACACCGCTACAATAAAATATAATTTTTTATAAATTATTAAAAATAATCGCCTTTATGTATAAAAATCATTTGACCGGACGGGATTTTTCGCAATCCTGTGCCTTAAAAGCCCGAAAACGCTGTCCAGTCAACCCGAACCACCTCTTCCTGCCTCCGCCGCAATCTGCCGCAGTGCGGAAATTCGCTTCAATACCGGCGGGTGCGAATCGTAAAGAAAAACCCCAAGCGGGTGTGGCGTCAGGTTCGACAGGCTGTCGGAGGACAGTTTTTTGAGCGCGGCGACGAGCGGTTCGCCGCTGCCCGTAGTCTCGGCGGCGAACCGATCAGCCTCGAACTCATTCCGGCGAGACAGGATGTTGGACGGGATGGACAAGGCCAGCCGGACCGGAATGAACAGCAATCCAAAGAATAGCAACCCGGCGTAGACCGACGGCTCGCTGACGTAAAAGGCCGCAAACAGCTGCTCCTGTTCGAGGAAAAGCGACAATAGCCAGAAGGTTACCCCCATTTCGACGGTAGAAAGCGCCATGCCCTGCAAGATATGTTTCCGCTTGTAGTGGCCGACCTCGTGGGCCAGGACCGCCATAAGTTCCGGAACCGTGTACTCGTCGACCAGCGTGTCGTACAGGCCAATGCGCTTGTTCTTGCCGAAGCCCGTGAAAAAGGCGTTGGCCTTTGACGAGCGCCGGGAACCGTCTACGACGAAGACGCCGCGCAGCGGAAAACGATTTATGCGCACGTACTCCAGAATGGCGTCGTGCAGAGCGCCGCTTTCGAGCGGAGTGAACTTGTTGAAAAGCGGCATAATCCAGGTTGGAGCGACGAACTGAACAATTAGCCCAAACAATGTCACGCCGATCCAGCACCAGAGCCACGCCAACGATCCGGCCCACTCGAAGAATGCAAGGATGATCGCCATGCACAAGCCGCCAAGCAAAACAGTAAGAGCCAGCCCCTTCAGGGTGTCGGCGACAAACGTACGGACCGTGGTGCGGTTGAAGCCGTAGCGCGCCTCAATCACGAAAATCGAGTACGCGCGCCACGGGAACCCGAACAGCATTGCGATAAGCACCAGTGCGACTATGAAGAGCAATCCGGTGATCACCGGCCCCTGACCGAAACCGCGCACCAGCGCATCAAGCCACGCAAAACCGCCCGCGAACCAGAAAACGAGCAGGGCGACCAGGTCAAAACCGCCTTTGATGATCCCGAAACGGGTCCGCGTCACGGTATAGCGTTGCGACCGGGCGTACTTCTCGTCATCGAAAACATCGGCGAATTCGCCCGGCAGCGTCGGCGAAAAAGCGCGAATGTTCAGAATGTCGCTAATCAGGCCGAGGAGGTACTTGCCGATCAGAGCGACGAGAATAATGACGGCGAACGTGTTCATGAAAATCCTGGCAGATGCTTGAAGTCGAATTGGAACAAGGTAGCAACGCGGCACAATTTATATGTCCGCAAAATCTGCCGAATTTTATTTTCAAATCTGGATCTGAATATTGTCCAGTTTTTCGAAACATTTCTCAAGCAACCATCCATGTCTGTTCCCGATTATCAATCGCTCATGCTTCCCGTGCTTAAAGCTTTGGCCGACGGCATTGAAACGCCGACTTCGACTGTGCGGGAACGTGTCGCCCTTACCGAAGGCCTGACATCCGAAGATATTGCGACAATGCTGCCGAGTGGCCTCCGGCCCGTATTCACCAATCGCGTGAGCTGGGCCATAGTTCACATGAGCCATGCCGGTCTTGTCGAACGGGTCCGGCGCGGAGTGTATCGTTTGACCACAGAAGGCCGAGATTTGTTGTCCCAGCCGCCTGAGCGAATCGATCTAAAGTTACTACGGACATATCCCGCTTACGAGGAATGGCGAAACCAGCCATCTTCCCCCAAACCGGATGACGGCGAAACGCCAGAGGAAGCACTCGAACGGAACGCCGACCAGCTGAACCGCACCCTTGAAGCCGACGTGTTGGATCGGGTTCGCAACGGGACACCTGCATTTTTCGAACAAGTGGTCGTCGACTTGCTGATCGCGATGGGGTACGGCGGCGGCGACGCCAAGAAGGGTCGGGTGACCGGAAAGTCAGGCGACGGTGGAATTGACGGCGTGATACAAGAAGACTCACTCGGTCTCGACGAAGTGTACGTACAAGCCAAAAAATACGACGACAACAACACCGTGGGTGAAAGCGCCTTGCGCAACTTCGCGGGTGCGATCGACGCGGCAGGTACAACCAAGGGTGTTTTCGTCACTACCTCTGCCTTTACGCGCGCCGCACAGGATTACGTAGCGCGAAGCCCCAAGCGAATCGTACTGATCGACGGCGAAAAACTGGCACGCCTCATGGTCCAGCACGATATCGGAACACGTACGCAAGTCCGTTACGAAATCAAGAGAATCGACGAAGACTATTTCGGCGAGGAAGCGGTGTAAGTACTGCCGCCCTCACCAAAACAACACCCCCATCCCCAGCGCAATACCCCCTAAACCGCCTCCAGCGCCACTGCCGTGCCCCCGCCCATCCCGTGGCAGATGGCGGCCAGCCCGGTCTGCTCGCCGCGCCGTCGCAAGGCGTGAACAAGCGTAGCAACGATCCGCGCCCCGGAAGCCCCGATGGGATGTCCCAGCGCCACAGCCCCGCCCTGCACGTTGATTCGCTCCATGGGAATATCCAGCATCCGGCTGAAAAGCAGGTTGTTGAGCGCGAACGCCTCGTTGTTTTCGAACAAATCCACCTCGGCAAGCGACAGGCCCGACTTGTCGAGCGCCCGTCGCGCAGCCGGAACCGGCGCCTCGGGAAACCGCCAGGCCTCCCCGGCGGACCAGGACGATCCGAGCCAGCGCGCCAGCGGCGCAAGGCCATGCGCGGCGACGGCCTCTCCCGAAGCAAGGGCGAGCGCCGCCGCGCCGTCGCTGATCTGGCTGCTGTTGCCCGCCGTGAACACGCCTTCCTTCCGAAACGCAGGACGCAGCGCGCCCAGTTTCTCCACCGACGTATCCGGGCGAATCCCCTCGTCCGCATCCACCAGGACGGATTTCCCCTTCGCAACGCGCTCTACGGGAACGATTTCGTCCGCAAAGAACCCCTGCTCGCGGGCCTCCGCCGCGCGGCGGTGCGAAAGCGCAGCCATTTCATCCAGTTCGCGCCGCGCGACGCCATGCTCCGCCGCCAGCCGCTCCGCCTGCTCGCCCATCGCCTCCCCGCTCAGGGGATCCGTCAGCCCGTCTTGCAACATCAGGTCAGTCAGCGGCTCGCCCTTGCCCGCCAGCAGGCCGTATCCCCACCGCGCCCTGGACGACAGGAAAAACCCCGCGCCGGACATGGATTCCACGCCGCCGCACAAGACAATATCCGCCTCCCCCGACCGGATGAACGCCGCCGCCGTCATCAAGCTCATCATGCCGGACGAACACACCATGTCCAGCGCAAACCCGTCCACCGCATCCGGTATGCCCGCTTGCGCAGCCGCCTGGCGCGGAACGAGTTGTCCGTGCCCGGCCCGCAGCACATTGCCAAACGCATAAAAATCCAGTGCCTCCCCGGGCACGTCCGCCCGCTCAAGCGCGCCCCGCATCGCATGCGCCGCCAGATCGGCGGGAGAACAATCCTTCAGCGCCCCTCCGAAACGCCCGATAGGCGTCCGCATCGCAGAAATGATATAGACGTCACGCATAGTTCCTCTTGCGGATGGTCCGGCGAACCCTGCCCATGCCCCGAAAATCTATCCTGCGACCGATCTCCAGGCCCGATCACGCCAGAACAGCCCGGACCACGTGCCCATGCACGTCCGTCAACCGATAACGCCGGCCCTGATGCCGGAAGGTGAACCGTTCGTGGTCGATGCCCAGAAGGTGCAGCAGGGTCGCCTGAAAATCATGCACGTGCACCGGGTCGCGCGCGATGTTGTACCCGAATTCGTCCGTCTGGCCGAATGAAAATCCTTTTTTGATCCCGCCCCCGGCCATCCAGATGGTAAAGCACCGCGGATGGTGGTCGCGCCCGTAATTGTCCGCCGTAAGTTTGCCCTGGGAATAATTGGTGCGCCCGAACTCCCCGCCCCAGATGACGAGGGTGTCGTCGAGCATGCCGCGTTGCTTCAGGTCCATCACGAGCGCCGCCGAGGGCTGATCCGTATCCTTGGCCAACACGCTGATTTCCCGGGGAAGGTTGGCGTGCTGATCCCACCCCTGATGATAGAGCTGGATGAAACGCACGTCGCGCTCGGCCAGCCGACGGGCCAGAAGGCAGTTGGCCGCGAACGTGCCGGGAATGCGGGCCGCTTCGCCGTACAGGTCGAACACATAGTCGGGCTCTTCGGAAACGTCCATCGTGGCGGGCACCGAGGTTTGCATCCGGTAGGCCATCTCGTACTGGGCGATGCGCGAATTGATTTCCGGGTCCATCACCCGTTCGTGCTGGCGCTGGTGCAATTCGCGGAGATAATCCAGCATGCGCCGCCGGGTGGTTCGATTGACGCCCGGCGGATTGTTCAGGTACAACACCGGGTCCTTGCCCGACCGAAACTGCACGCCCTGATGCAGCGAGGGCAAGAAACCGTTTCCCCAGAGACGGGAATACAAGGGCTGGTCGAAATCGTTGCTGCGCGAAAGCAGTACGCAGAACGCAGGCAGGTTTTCGTTTTCGGACCCGAGGCCGTAACTCAGCCAGGATCCGATGGACGGACGCCCTGTCTGCTGCGAACCCGTCTGGAAGAAGGTGATGGCGGGATCGTGATTGATCGCCTCCGTATACATCGAATTGATGAAACAGAGTTCGTCGACGATCTGCGCGGTGTACGGCAACAGTTCGCTGATCATGCGGCCGCTTTTGCCATGGGTGGCGAAGCGGAATCGGGAGCCCGCAAGCGGGAACGATTTCTGATGGGCCGTCATCCCCGTAAGGCGCTGCCCCTTGCGCACCGATTCAGGGAGCTGCTCGCCGTTCATCCGGGCCAGCGTCGGTTTGTAATCGAACAGGTCCAGATGGGAAGGACCGCCGCTCTGGAAGAGATAAATAACCCGGCGGACCTTGGGCGTAAAGTGGGGTTTGGACAAAATGCCTCCCATGTCGTCCCCGCCGGGACGCGCCAGGGCAGACAAGGGATTCAAAAGGCTCGCCAGGGCGGCCGAACCGATCCCGAGGCTCGAACGGGACAAAAAATGCCGCCGCGTACAATTGTATTTCAGGTCGCAAAGTTCGTTCATGGCGTCAGGGTAGACAGGCGGCGAGGGTCAGCGTTTGATTACGGCCTCGTCGAAATTCATCATGGTGTTGGCGACCACCGTCAGGGCGGCCAATTGCGCCGGGTCCAGGCGTTCGTCGCGCGGATATTCGCCGACGGCGAGCAAATCCAGCGCGCTCTTCCGGTCGGCTTCGAAAGCGTTCAGTTCCTCTTCGTACAGCCCGGCGAGCAACTCCACCTCTTCGTCGTCGGGCGGGCGGCTGGTGAGCAGGCGATAGCCCATTGCGATTTGCGCGCGGACGCCGCCCTCCTCTTCGCGCAACAAGCGCTCCGCCAGCAGGCGGCTGGCCTCCACATACTGTGGATCGTTCAGCAGCACCAGCGCTTGCAGGGGCGTGCTCGTACTTTGCCGCCGGACGGTGCAAATGTTGCGCTCCGAGGCGTCGAAGTTCATCATCGACGGCGGCGGCGTGGTCCTCTTCCAGATCGTGTACATGCTGCGCCGATAGAGATCGTCCCCCTGGTCCTGACTGTATTCCGTGGCGTTGCGCGTGGCCAGTTCTTTCCAGAGGCCCTCCGGCTGATAGGGCTTGACGGGAGGCCCGCCTATTTCGTCCACAAGCAAGCCGCTGGCGGCCAGCGCATGGTCTCGTATCATCTCGGCGGGCATTCGGTAGTTGGGGCCGCGCGCCAGCAGCGTATTGTCCGGGTCTTTTTCAAGCAGGTCCGGACCGGCTACGGAGCTTTGCCGGTAGGCGGCGGAGGCAACGATCAGTTTTTGCAGGGCCTTGACGTCCCAATCCATATCCACGAACGCCGTGGCGAGCCAATCCAGCAGTTCGGGATGGGTGGGCAACGCGCCCTGACTGCCGAAATCGTCGGGCGTGGAGACCAGTCCGGCGCCGAAATACATCTGCCAGTACCGGTTCACGGTTACCCGCGCGAACAGGGGATGGTCCGGGTCGGTGAGCCACCGGGCAAGGCCCATGCGGTTCGGAGGAAGGTCGTCCGCAAACGGCATGACGGCGACCGGGGTGGCGCGCTCCACGCGCCGCGTCGGGGCGTCGTACTGTCCGCGGTCCAGAATGTAGGTGGGCCGGGGTTTGGACATATCCCGCATCGCCATGACTTCGGGCAGCAGAGACGCAATCTCGTTTTCTTCCCCGCGCACCCTAGTCAAGGCGGCGAAATCTTCCGCATACTGCGGCGCCTCGGTCGTTACGTAATAATCGCGCAGGGCGGCGCGGCGGGCCTCCGCAGACAAATCCGCCGGGGCGCCATGCACGGCAGCGGCCTCCAGGGCCGTCAGGCGGCGGTCGTAGATGCGGAACTCGTCCACGGCAACGCTATCGAGCCGGGGCGAGTTGTGTCCGAAAAAGCCGATGCGCAGGTTGCCCGACCGGGTCGGATCCGTCGGCTCCCCTGTGGTGGGATCAATGGTGAAGAGGATGCTTTGCTTCAGGTTGTCCACCTCGACTTCGGCGGGCATGCGCTTGCCGTCGAGATAAAGCGCCAGCCCTTCCGCGCGGCTGGACCCGTCGTACGTCATCGCAATATGGTTCCACTGGCCCGCGGGAACCGCATCGAGCGATCGGATGCGGATGGAATTGTCCGGGGCTACGCGGTTGACGCTGGCCGAGATCGTGCCGTCTTCCTCCAGTACGCAGAGATATCCCTGGCGTCCGTTAAAGAGACCGTCGGTCTTTGTAAAAAGCGGCCCCGACACATCCTCTCCGAATATCCTGAACCACAGGCTGACGCTGAAAGGCTCGTTGCGTTCGAAGTAGTAGCGGTTCGGCCCCATGTCGAGCATGCCGTCGCCTTGCAGCGTCAGCGCCGAATCGAACCGGCCCGGCTCCGCAACGGGAAGTTTGTCTATATCCCCGGAAAAATAGCCGGGGGCGTCCGGGTCGGTCCGATTTTCCAGATAGAAAACCTCGTCTCCGTTGTCGTTTTCTCCCGGCTCGAAGCCGTCAAACGGGTAATGGCCGACAAGTCCCCGGGGTTCGACCTGCTTCTGACCGGCCTCGAACTCGGCCAGCCAGCGCTCGAACCCTTCGTCGAACGCCGGATGGTCTATGGCCGTTTTTTCTTCGTAATCTGCGATCTGCGCGCGCAGCGGAGCCAGTTTTTCCCGCGCTTCCTCGTCCTCCAGGATCACCGTGGGGCTCGCCACGCCCGAGTACGGAGAAGCCCCGGATTCGTTGACGCTGTTGAAGAAGTCGAATAACTGATAGTACTCCTCCTGACTGACGGGATCGAATTTGTGGTCGTGGCAGCGGGCGCATTCCATGGTCAACCCCAGAAACGCCGTTCCGAAAGTGTTCGTGCGGTCGGCCACGTATTCGACGCGATACTCTTCAAGGACGATGCCTCCCTCCTGACTCTGGAGGTGGTTCCGGTTGAAACCGGTGGCCAGCCGCTGCTCGACCGTCGGGTCCGCATACAAATCGCCCGCAAGTTGCCAGGTCACGAACTCGTCGAACGGCAGGTTCTCGTTGAACGCCTCGATAACCCAGTCCCGCCAGGGCCACATGCTGCGCAAGCCGTCGTCCTGATACCCGTGGCTGTCGGCGTACCGAGCCACGTCCAGCCATTCCGTAGCCATGCGTTCGCCGTAGGCGGGCGAGGACAGGAGCCGATCCACTGCCTTTTCGTAGGCGTCTTCGTCCGCGTCGGCCAGGAACGCGTCGATTTCTTCGAGCGTCGGGGGCAGCCCGGTAAGGTCGAACGTAACGCGGCGAATCAGGGTCTCCTTCGCCGCCTCCGGCGCAGGGCGCAACCCTTCTCGCTCCAGCCGGTCCAGAATAAAATAATCGACGCCGTTGCGAGGCCAGGACGGATCGTCGATTTCGGGAAATTCCGGCTTCGCGGGCGGAATAAACGCCCAGTGCGGCTTGTATTCGGCGCCCTGCTCGATCCACTTGAAAATCATGGCGACTTCTTCCGGCGTGACGTGCAGGTTGGACTCCGCCGGCGGCATCCTGTAGTCCGGATCCTCGGAGACGAGGCGATGAAAAATCTCGCTCTTGTTCAGACTGCCGGGCGCGAGGGCGTACTTGCGGCGGCTTTCGCTGAGGCGCATAAAGGCGCCCGCCTCGGTGTCGAGCCGAAAATCCGTCGTGCGGGCGTTGTCGTCCGGGCCGTGGCACGGAAAGCACCGGTCGGACAAGATGGGTTTCACATGGAAATTGAAATCCACCCGCTCCGGCAGTTTGTCCTTGCCGGCGGCGATCGAGGCGGGCATGTCGGGCTCGCACCCCGCCAGGCAGAAGAAGCCTGCAAGCAGGGCGGCGCCGAAAAACAGGTCCCGACGCGTCATAGGCAATGGCGTCGCAAGGACGCGATCATGTTCCGTAAAGGATGCGCTGATAATCTACCCTAAATGATAGGGAATGCGAACCTTTCATGAAAGGGCGCGGACAAATTTCGGGGGCCCCTCTCTTTCCCGTCCGGCCCATCTTTTGTTGACACAGCGGGCGCTGCGTTGCAAGGCTCGGCGCGATACGCGCGCCCCTGCGGCTTCCACCGGACGCGCATGAACACGGAACGCACCGAAAACAATCCGAATTCGTCAGGAATGCCGGGCCTAATCGGCATGGAACCCTATTGCTGTGAGGGTACGGCCGATCCGGACCGGCCAGCGTACAGAGACGTACGCATTATAATCTGCGGGCGCGAAACGGCAAAAACGTCGATTTTTTCAAGGGCATTCGCAAAGGAGCGCGGCTGAACATTCAGGCACAGGCCGCGCCGTCAAGTCCATTGGGAACGCGGCGTCGTCGATTTCGAGGAGTAAAAACCGCCCCTCATGCCGTAGACCGGAACCTAAGGCGCAGGTTTTCCGAATTTGCGGTGGGAGAAAGAAAATTTCTAACGAGCAGTATCAAGCGCATCACGCTCCTGCATATACTGCTCATAAGGTTCGTGCGAATAAGGTTTACGAGTACCCAATACGGCTTCGGATACGGTTTTCTGAAGATATTCTATGCCCCAAGTGTCAGTGTGCGGACGTTTATGAAGTTCATTATCGTCATGAACTATAAAATTTGCCATTTCGATAAGTTCAGTATCGCCAATAGCAGAAGCAAGTTCAACGGCAGGTAAGAATAAATACCAAGGATCATATAAATCATTAACGTTAATATATTTATTGGCTATTTTTGTCAATTTTTCATATTGATCAGGATTAAAGGAATCGAGTCCCCAATGATCGACCATCATTGTAAGAACAAGTATTCCTCCATGTAATGAATGATCTTCAATAGATTCATTATAAAAAACAAAATCAATGACATGATCAAAAACATCTATTCCAAATTCAATCCAAACAGATTCCCCACCACAGCAAAGCCATGGAAGAAGTAAGTCTATATACGCAAGATCGCGCATACGCCTCACCTCTTTAAACAAACGAAGACCGATAGTATCATCAGAATTAAATATCTGATAGGGACGTTCTTGAAGATAATATTTTTTTCTTCGTTCATTTTCTATAGCAAGCGCATCGACAAGAGCGGCTTTCAAACGATGCGTTCGCTGTTCTTCAGGGACATTAAGATATTCTTGAAGCGCAGAAGCCATAACAGCGCGATTGCTACTGACAAGGTCTGCCGAAATAACTTCCTGAGTGCGAGTCGAATCGCTTGCCTTTTGTTGAGCGAACAGGACAGAAGAAGCTGACCAGATAGCCAGAAGCGTGAAAAACGAAATCGGGAGGGGAGAAAGAGTCATGACGTACGCAGAAGGTTTGGGTTAGTGAAGAAGGAACAAGGCATATTGATTTAATCATATTCAAGATGTAAATGACCGTCATTGGGATAACTTGACATAGGCTCCCCTTCGAGATACTTAGCAACTTGTCCTATTATACGATTAAGTTTATTGAAAATAATAGGACTATTTCCTGTAGTCATATCAGCGGCGCGTCCAAACATATGATAACTGATAGCAGGATATTCACTACCTGCATCCGTATTGCCTTGAGGGCATCGATAACCGGAAGAAAGATGAATAGGCTGATTATACTCTTCACGAATATTGTCAATTCCGGTTAGCAAACGAGAATGAAAAACTCCATATGGCTTATGCTTTCCTTTTTCTGTGCCGTTCTTCCATCCTCCATTAAGTTCGTTCCAAGTAAAATATCTGCCTGAAAGATGGCTTGTAAATTCATTAGGAGAAGGAATTTTATACTCTGCTATACCTATATCTTTATATTCTTGAATTAGATCGCAAATTTTCTGAGAATATTTACATTTTTCTTCATCACCATCATTACCATTATCTCCACCACCATTTCCTCCGCCACCTCCACTTCCATCACCGCCTCCGCCAATCATAGGGCCATCAAAACAATATGTCGAACAAATTACTTCGACATCATAAGCACCGCAAATACGACTACTGGGATCAGATGCAGGATACGAGCAAGTCCTTCCAAATGAAACATAGCAATGAGAATAACATATAGTACTTCCTTTTGTTATAAAGTTCATTGAATTAAATTTATCTAATTGATTAATATCAACTTGTTCTTTGACGAGTTTAATCGATAGTTCAAGAGGAATTCCACCTGGACGATAAAGATATGCATCAATTCCTTCAAATAGAACAGTATAACGCGATACTGTCATTTCCATTTCGCCGAAATCTTTCGCTACGTATTGCTCAACGTAATTCGCAAAATCATTCTTCGACAATTCCTTTTCACTCGAAAATGCAACAATACTTCCGGAAACTATATCTCCCGAAGGTTCCATATTCATAACGAGCGTACGAATATGGTACATTGTACTATCATAACGCTCGTCTGTATATTCTCCAAGCGTCGTTGTCAAGACAAGCGTTTCTTCCGTTCCGTCAAGAGACAAAACAACTGATTCGTTCCAGTCTGGGAGAAATTTCTCTATGAAGGCAAGCAACGCAAGCGAATCTTCATCGCCTTCGATCTTCGACAAGTTCTCAGAAACTCCGATCTCTACCTGTTCCACGTACCAAGCGCGGGCCTTGGCCGTCAGGCCGTCGTTCGGAGCGATGTCCTCCAGAGAGGAAAAATCCACTCCTGAATCGCAACTCGACAGAACGAGCGCGGCGACCAACAAGCCGCAAAGGATGAGAAGAGCGCCGAAGAGGAAAGACCGGCTACGCATGATTGAGGAAACAGGGAAAACGTAGAGGCCGCAAGCACCAATCTAATCCTCTGTCCTGACATTGTCAAGACTGCCGGGGCTGGCGGCGAGGTTCTTTTTATCAAGGGACAGGCTGGGAAAAGAACAATTCGCCAAAATCCCCATTTTGCCTAATCTATGCAAAAAACGCATAGAAGAGGGCTTGCCTATGCATTTTTTGCATAGATAAATATCAAACTCGCGAGAAAAGGACCCCACACCTCGGCAAAACGGTCAATACTGTATGCAAAAAAGGACTTTCGACAACGATCCATGCCCTATCTATGCAAAAAACGCATAGAAGAGGGCCTGTCTATGCATTTTCTGCATAGATGAAAATCGCCCTCGCGAGAAAAAGGATCAGCGCCTCGTCGAAATAGTCAGCGCACCCTCAGATACTGTACGCTGAACAGGCGATCAGCGTCCGTCCAGACCTTCTGCACCGCGAACCCGGCGCGCTCGGCAAGGCGCCGAAAACGCTCCAGCGTGAATTTGTACGAATACTCGACGCAAATCGGCTCGCCTTCCCTGAAGCGGACGGAATGCCCGTTCACCTGCACGGTTTGGCGGCAGACGCTCACCAGAGACATTTCGATGCGCCCTTCCTCGAGATTGTAAACGGCCCGGTGCCGGAAGGCGTCCAGGTCGAACGTGGCGCCCAGTTCCCGGTTCAGCCGACGCAGCAGATTCTTGTTGAAGGCCGCCGTAACGCCCTGCGCATCGTTGTACGCCGCCTCGACGGTTTGCCGGTCCTTCTCCATATCCACCCCGATCAGCAACCCCCCGCCGGGACCCGCCGCTTCGGCCATCCGCACCAGAAAATCAAGCGCCTCCGCCGGCTCGAAATTGCCTATGGTGGAGCCGGAAAAATAGACTACGGTGCGCGCCGCCGCGAACCCGGCGGACGGAACCGTAAAAGAGGTCGTATAATCCGCGGCGAGGGAGCGCATGGGAATATGCGGATACGCCTCCCGGAGCCGACGCATCGAGGCGCTCAGGTGCTCTTCGGAAATATCGATCGCCACATAGCCCGCCGGATCGGTCATGCGCTCCAGCAGCAAGCGCGTTTTCAGGCTGCTTCCGCTGCCGTATTCAAGCAGCAGGCATCGAGACCCCAGACAGGCCACCATCTCGTCAAGATGCGCCTGCATGATGGCCCGCTCCGTGGCGGTCGGATAATATTCCTCGAGTTCCGTAATCCGGTCGAAAAGACGGGACCCGCGCGCGTCGTAGAGATATTTGCAGGGCAACGACTTGGGCGTACGCTCCATGCCTTCCAGCACGTCGGCGAGCAGGACGTCGGCGAACGCAGGAGGGGCGCCGTCGCCCGAATCGCTCGCGGCGGACGGTTCGTTGCCGTTCTGAAGGGGTTCTTTCTGCGCGGCGATCGCAGAGGCAGACGAAGCCTGGCCTCCGTTGGAATTTCCGGGGGAATCGGGTACGAAACGGGTCATAACTTCAGTGGCGGGCAGCGTTCGGAAAACATACGCGAAAGGCGCCGCCGAGGGTGTTCGATGAGCGTACGAGAGATTCGGGACAAGGTTGCAAGTTTTTTGCCGAGGGCCGCGAGGCGCAAGACGCGGGTTACGCATCCCGGGCCAGCCGGAATCCCGTGAATTGCCAGGTTGCGTCCGGCGGAAAGAAATTGCGATAGGTAGGCCGGATGTGCGTTCGGGGGGTAGCGCACGAACCGCCGCGCAATACGAACTGGTTGCACATGAACTTGCCGTTGTATTCGCCCAGCGCGCCTTCGGCGGGGGCGTAGCCGGGATAGGGGGCATACTGGCTGCGCGTCCATTCCCATACGTCGCCGTAGCATTGCCGCAGCAGAGGGCGTCCGTTCGCGCCGGCGGAACCCTGCGAACGGGCGGGACGGGGGTGCATGGGGGCGTCTTCCAGAAAATGTCCTCCCTCGACGGGCGCAGCGCGCGCCGTCGCCGCGACCTCCCATTCCTGCTCCGCAGGCAGTCGGGCGCCCGCCCAGCGGGCGTACGCGTCCGCCTCGAAATAACTGACGTGCGCGACCGGCTCGTCGGGCGCTACGGGTTTCATGCCGCCCAGCGTGTACGTCTGCCAGGCGCCGTCTCGCCGCTCCCAGTAGAAAGGTTCGGTCCAGTTGCGTTCCTGTACGGCGGCCCATCCCATCGACAGCCACAATTCAGGTCGCCGGTATCCGCCGTCTTCGATGAACGCCATGTATTCGGCATTCGTAACGGGCCGGTCCGCCAGCAGAAAATCCTCCAGAAAACAGCGATGTCGAGGTCCCTCGTTGTCGTAGGCGAACCCGTCCCCCGCATGGCCAACCTCGTAGACCCCCGCTTCGAACGGAACCCACGCCAACGGCCCCGCCTCACCCGGTTCGGATTCGAAGGGTTCGTAGACGGGCCGCAGCGGGTTCACCGAAAGCACATGCTTGATATCCGTGAGAATCAGTTCCTGATGCTGCTGCTCGTGCTGAATGCCCAGTTCGATGGCCGGAGCGGCCCGCCGCGCAATATCCGGATCCGCTTCTTCCATAAACCGGACGAGACGCTCGTCCACGTGGCGCCGGTAATCCATCACCTCGGCTACCGTAGGTCGGGAGATGTATCCCCGCCGGTCCCGGCAGTGCCGCTCCCCCGCCTGCACGTAGTACGAATTGAAAAGATAAGGATAGCCCTCGTGATGCCATGCGTACGACGGCGCATGGGCCCGCAGCGCAAACGTTTCGAAAAACCAGCTCGTATGCGCAAGGTGCCACTTGGTGGGACTCACGTCTTCCATCGTCTGAATGACGCAGTCTTCCGCGGCGAGAGATTCGGTCAGGCGCTCCGTGGTCCGGCGCGCGCGGCGGTACGCTTCGACAAGACGCCCGAGCGCAGCGTCGCTTGCTACGTCCGGCAAAACGGCAGGCATGCGAAAATCCTCTTTGTTTGATTTGTTCGGGAACGCCATACAGGATACGTTTATTTTACGGGATGTGCATAACCGTTCCGTCCCTCGCATACCGTTCCCCCATGCCAACCCCTCGATCCGACCGCAGTCGAGACATCCTTCCCGTGAGCGTCGGGTCGTATAAAAATCCTCCCGGAGGCGCCCTCCCCCTGCCCCGCTCCAGCGGGATTTTGCTGCACGTTACATCGCTTCCAGGACCGTACGGGGCGGGCGACCTGGGGCCGGAAGCGTATCGTTTTGCGGATTTTCTGGCGGAAACCGGCCAGCGCATCTGGCAAGTGTTGCCGCTCGGACCGGCGGGCCTCGGCGATTCGCCCTATTCCAGCCCGTCCGCGTTCGCCCTGGACCCGATCTTCGCAAGCCCGGACCTGATGGCGCAAGACGGACTGCTGGCTCCGAAAGACGGGGAAGACGCATTTGCCTTGGGCGACGCCGACGCCCTCGAAGCCGTCGAGCAAGGCCGGATTCCTGTCGAAAGCCTCTTGCGCTGCGCGCATAAAGTAACGGCGCCGCATGCGTCCTGCGCGGATTTCGATAAGGCCCGCCGCATGAAAACCCTGTTCCTGAACAGGGCCTTCGAGCGTTTCGAGGCCGGAAAAACGCCCGTCGCCCCGGAAGCCTTCGACGCCTTCTGCGCCGCCCATGCGCACTGGCTCAACGACTTCGCCCTGTTCATGACCATCCGGGCAGAATACGGAAACGTCGAATGGACTGCATGGCCCCGGGAGTACGCCTTGCGGGACGCAGAGGCCCTCGAAGCGTTTCGCAACGCCCATCGCGCCCGCATCCGGCGACGCAAGTTCGCGCAATTCGCGACGTACGATCACTGGAGCCGCCTCAAGCGCTACTGCAACGACCGAAACATCCTGTTATTCGGCGATATTCCCATTTACGCGGCGCACGACAGCGCGGACGTATGGACGCATCCGCATCTTTTCCGCCTCGACGAGGCGGGGCGAAGCGCTTTTTCGGGGGGCGTTCCGCCCGATTATTTCAGCGAGACCGGACAGCGCTGGGACAATCCGACGTACCGCTGGGAAGCGATGCGGGAAGACGATTTCGCATGGTGGGGCCGCCGGTTCGAGGCGATTCTGAACCAGGCAGACCTTGTGCGGCTGGATCATTTCCGGGGGTTTGCCGCTTACTGGGAGATTCCTGCGGGGGAGGAAACCGCCGTGAACGGCGCATGGCGGGCCGGGCCGGGCCTCCCTTTTTTCGAAAGCATGGCGCAGCGGCTCGGTCCGCTGCCGCTGGTGGCCGAGGACCTTGGCGTCATCGACGAGGACGTGCGCGACCTCATGGAGGCGCTGGGACGCCCCGGCATGGCGGTGCTTCAGTTCGCCTTCTGCCACGACGCAAACAACCCGTTCCTGCCGCATAACCATTCCCGAAATCTCGTGTTTTACACGGGTACCCACGATAACGACACATTCCTCGGATGGTGGGAGCGGCTCGCTTCGGACCCGCAAAAAAAGGAAGAGTACGCCTTCGCCTGCGCCTACCTCGGACTGGACGATCGCCCCGGACAGGCCGCGCACTGGGCCGCATTGCGGACCGCGCTCGCGTCCCCCGCAGACTATGTCGTCTTTCCGATGCAGGACCTGCTGGGGCTGGGCGCGGAAGCGCGCATGAACACGCCGGGCGTACCCTCGGGCAACTGGGGGTGGCGGTTTGCGCAAAAGCAACTCGCGCCGGAGATTCGCCGCCGCCTGAAGCGCCTTGCGAGAGCCTGCGGGCGGACAGCCTGGTAAACAGGGCGAGCGCAGCCCGACCCGATCAGGCAAATATTTGACCGGGATCGAACGCACCGCCTCCCGGCGTCGGCGAAGGCGCCTGAAATGCGCGCGCGACAGCAGATTGTTTGCGCCCCGGAACCGCCGCGCTATTTCAGCAACACCATGCTGCGGGCCAGCATGCGCGTTTCCGTTTCAAGCACGTACGTATACACGCCGCTGGGCCAGCCAGAGGCGTCCAGCCGCACTTCATGCCCGCCCGCCGGATACAAGCCGTCCGCGGGAATGGCTACCCGCTGCCCCAGCAGGTTGTACACGGATAGCCGAACTTCGCCGGTTGCCGGCTGCGTCCAGGAAATCGACGTGGCCGGATTGAACGGATTCGGATAGTTCTGCGCAAGTTCCGCGGCAGACGGGAGCTCCGGCGCGTCTTCCGCGGCCACAACCGACGAGGCAAGGAACCGCGGGCGAATGGGGAACGCCTGGTCGCTCAGCGAGCGGCCTGTGCTTAGCATAATGGCCGATAGCGAAGCCCATCGAGCAACGCCCAGATTATTGTCCGTAAGCAAATATGCTGCGTCAGTCGGCGCGTCGCTTTTTCGGAGAGAAGTTGATGGAGAAAGGTAATTTTGGTCAGTTCCCGCGTTGGCGAGACCGATGAAGATGCGGTCTGGCAACGCCGAAAGAACTGCCTCGTCCGACGGCAAATCGACATGCGCGAACAAATATCCGTTATCGGACAACCTGTGCGACTCATAAGGTTCCCGCTCCACGTCTATGCTGTAGAGCTCGTCGCCCGGCGAGCCGTCTGCGCCCACGTCCCATATCTTGATCGAAAAGTTGCGAGGAGCGCCTGCGGGAACGCTCGAATTTCCGAACTGATTGTTGTAAATCGGCGCTACGGAAACAGATGCCAGACGCGACGCCGGAGGCACGTCGTACCGCTGGGCCGCAATATTCCCGGGGGCGGGGTTAAGCCATATGGAGTCGTCGTTTCGCCCGCTGTCGTAGGACAAGATGGTTTCTTCGAATGCGCTATCCGAAGGGGTGCGAAACACGGGCCGAAAGGGAAATACCCTGTCCAGGAACGGTCGTTCCCCATTAGAGTCGACGATGTCCGCCAGAGAAATCCATTGCACCGCACCCAAGCGGAGCGTACGCCAATACGCCGCGTCGGCCGGCGCCGTATCTTTGCGGGGAGACGTAGCGACGCTAAGATAATTTATGTCGCTCCCCGCGTTGGCGAGGCCTATGAAAATACGGTCAGGAAGGTCCGTAAACGTCTCGTCTTCCTCTGGAAAATCAACTTGCAGAAAAACATACGTATTATCGGACGTCATATAATGCACGGCTTCGGACCGGTCGGACGGTTCCACCACATGCATACTGTAGAGTTCGTTGCCCGGCAAACCGTCTGCGCCCACATCCCATATCAGAACGTTGAAATCGTCAGGCGCATTATCGGGAACGCCACTGTTCTGAAGCCGATTATGATAGATTGGCGCCGCCAGAACGGACGCCAGACGCGCCCCGGAAGGCACGTCGTACCTCTGCGCGAAAACCTCATCGTCTGCGCCGAGAGTAAATAGCCTATCCGGGTTTCGTCCCGTGTCGTAGGCCAGGGTGATTTCGGGGTACCCGGACGTCAGCTCCGCAGCGGAATCGCCGGCCACCTCTTCCAGAAACCAGCTCCCGTCCGACCGCCCCTGCGCCACAAAATTTATTCGTACGCCACCACCCAAAGTCAGGTTGCGCCAATTCTGCCTCCCGCCGCGACCTGCTTGTAAATTAACGCCCCCTCCACGTAACGCCGAATTTCCGGAGGAGTCGACGACGAATTCGAAGTTGGTCCCGGGGTAGGTGCATCGTTCGCCAGGCTGCACCACCTGGCCCGCGCTGCAATCCGCCCTGCTGTCCGCGTCGGAAACATGCCCCGCTTCCTTCGTCGACGACAGAATAATGAAGTCCGTGGGGACCAGAGGCTCCTGCGCGGTTTCAACCTCGTCCTGAGTCTGGATGCGGAGCTGGGTTTGCGCAAACAGGGCAGGGTTTGCGGTCGCTGCCTGGAAAATCGCCATACATAAGGCTATGGAAAAAACGCGAAGCGACATTTTTCGCTGTTTCTGCAGGGGGCGGGGGATGCGGACAAACATATATTTCGAGGGTTTGCAGATAAGGTCGGCGGATGCGCCCTGCAACCGTAGTTGCATTGTCAAGGAACCTCTGATTAATTCTGCAAAGTTCAGAGGCTGCGCGGGGCGCTCTGGCAAGGAATGACGAAGCAATGCGGCAGGCCCCGCATAATGAGGAATGACGCGGCCAGCGCGTTCCTCGCGGCCTCCCGAAGGGCGCTTCGCGTCCGCTGCGCCCGAATCCGTAGCGTATGCCGCTGATTTCAACGACGCCGTCATAATGTCGCTGTACGCGCGAACGCGAAGCGCTGATCGAAGTAGAATTAATCAGAGGTTCCTTAAACAAGTTACATTGCCCGGAACGGATTGTCAAGCAATAGGCGGAACGGCGCAGGCAAGGTCCTTCCCGGCCTCGGCAGAACCCCGCCGCGGCGCGCGCAGCACCACCGTGGAAAACGCCTCCACGAGCATCCGCCCGGCCTCGATCCGGTCTCCCTCCCGAAAAGCTTCCTCCCCGGATTCCCCGGGCATATCCATACCGGACACGAATTCCCAGGGACCTTGCGGGAAGTCCGTTGCGGCGCAAAGCAGCGTCTCCGGCGCGGGAAGCAAGAAGGCGGCGTCGCCATCCCCGGCATTGAAAAGGACCAGCATGGTGTCGTCCTCGCGCTTGCGACCCGCTGCGTCCAGACCATGAAGACCGCCTCCGCACAGCAACACGCCGAACGCCCGCAATCCGTGATCCGTCCAGTCCTCGCGGCCCATCTCGCGGCCTTCCGGATGCCACCAGAGCACGTCGCGCGCGCCCTCGTCGTTCGTCTCGCCCCGCAAGAAAAAACGCCGCCGGAAACCCGGATGCGCTTTCCGAAGCGCGATCATCTTTTTCGTGAATTCCAGAAAAGCCTGCTTGCTGTCGTCGAGGTCCCAATCGTACCAGGTCAGTTCGTTGTCCTGACAATAGGCGTTGTTGTTGCCCGCCTGCGTATTCGACAGTTCGTCGCCGCCCAGCAACATAGGAACGCCCTGGGAAAGCAGCAAAGTCGCCATCATGCTCCGCTTGCGCCGCTCGCGCATGGCCAGCACGTCGGGATGCTCCGCAGGGCCTTCCTCCCCGCAGTTGGCGCTGTAGTTGGGTTCGTGCCCGTCGCGGTTGTTTTCCCCGTTCGCGTGGTTGTGCTTGCGTTCGTAACTGACCAGGTCCTCCAGCGTAAATCCGTCGTGGGACGTCACGAAATTGACGGAGGCGGACACCCGGCGATGCGGCGCCCGATACAGATCGTTCGATCCTGCGCAACGGGTCGCAAAAACGCCCTGCATACCCGCATCGCCCCGCCAGAACCGGCGCACGACGTCCCGAAAGCGTCCATTCCATTCCGACCAGAGCCACGGAAATCCACCGACGCGGTATCCGCCCGGCCCCACGTCCCACGGCTCTGCAATCAGCTTCGCGCGGCTGAGCGCGGGGTCCTGCTCGACCAGCGTAAAAAACGCAGACGCCATGTCCACATCGTACTGCGGGCGCGCCAGCGTCGTCGCCAGATCGAACCGAAACCCGTCCACATGCATGTCGCATGCCCAGTATCGGAGGCTGTCCATCACAAGGCGCAGCACTTGCGGGCATCCGGCGTCCAGCGTATTGCCCGTGCCCGTATAATCCGACAGGAAGCGGAGCTGGCCCGGGTTTGCCTTGTAATACGAAAGATTGTCCAGGCCCCGCAGGGAAAGCGTGGGACCCAACCGGTTTCCTTCCCCGGAATGGTTGTACACCACGTCCAGGATCACCTCGAAGCCCGCCTTGTGCAGCGTCCGAACCATTTCCTTGAACTCGCGCACGGCGCCGGCCAGACCCGACGCGGCGTACCCCGGTTCCGGCGCGAACCAGCCCAGCGTATTGTAGCCCCAGTATTGATTCAGCCCGGCCTCGAACAGGCGGCGGTCGTGCACATGGGCATGGACGGGCAGCAATTCGATGGTCGTGACGCCCAGGCTCCGCAAGTGATCCAGCACGGGCTCCGAGGCCAGGCCCGCGTACGTACCCCGCAACTCGGGGGGCACATCCGGGTGCCGCTTGCTGATTCCCTTGACATGCGTTTCGTATATAATGGCGTCTTCCCAGGGAATGTCCGGCGAGCGGTCGCCTCGCCAGTCGAACCGCTCGTCCGCCACGGCCCCGAGCGGCGCGTACGGCGCGCTGTCGAGGTCGCTGAAAAGAAGGTCTTCCTCCGGCGTTCCGGGAACGTAGCCGAAAAGACTGTCATGCCAGACAAGCGGCCTCCCGACCGCCTTGGCGCAGGGATCGAAAAGCACCTTGTTCGGATTGAATCGGTGGCCCTGTTCGGGATCGTACGGGCCATGTGCGCGGTAGCCGTAACACGCTCCCGGGGCGAGGCCGGGAACGTAGCCGTGCCACATGGGGCCGGTGCGTTCGGGAAGCGCAAGCGTTTCCGAGGGCGCGTCCGCCTTGCCGTCCTCGAACAACACCAGTTCCACCCGCTCCGCATGACGACTGAACACCGAGAAATGGACGCCCTCGCCGTCCCAGTGCGCGCCGGGCGGATTGGGCGCGCCGGGCCATACCCGGGCCCGGTTTTCCGAATGCGATCTTTCTGATTTCGATGTACCTTTCAACATGACGCAATATACCCCATTAAGGATACTCTGATTAAATGCGCAAAGTTCAGAGGCTTGCGAGGAACGCGCTGGCAAGGAATGACGAAGCAATGCGGCAGGCCCCGCATAATGAGGAATGACGCGGCCAGCGCGTTCCTCGCGGTCTC
>CAZSNF010000014.1:0-89627 GCA_964608315.1 uncultured Rhodothermales bacterium
GCCGTCAACGTGAAACTCGCCGACGTACCCTCCGTAACCGGAGACGCGCCCGCCGCGATCGTAATTTGAGGCTCGGCGGGAACATCGTCGTCCAGCACCTGCACGGACGCAGAGGACGAGCCGCTCATCACCGCGTAGCCCGCGCCCAGCGCGGGGTCGGGGGCGGAGCTTTCCAACGTCACCGTCACCCGGCCGTTCGGCTCGTCCGTCGTGTCCGCCACCGTCGCCACCGTGATGTCGCGTATGTGTGCGTTGGTGCCGGTGACGAGCATCTGCACCGTCCGCGCGCCCTCGTCCGACAACGCCACGAAATCCGAACCCGGAGCGTCCGACACGCTCAGGTTCACCGTCAGCGCCTCGCCCCTGAAGGGGAGGTTTCTGCTTATGCGGAACTGCGCTGCCGTCCCCTCCGTCACCGACGCCGACCCGAGAACCTCGATCTTCAACTTGTCGTCATTGTCGACAAGGAGAATCTCCGGATCGCTTTCGACGGAATCGTAGATCATCACGCCCCCGTCCGGGGCCGTCGCCGAACCGAGGCTCACCGTCAGCGTATCATGGTCCGCGTCCGCGTCCTCCAGCGCCCTCAGCGTCACTCGGAATGGGCCGTTGACCCCGCTATCCTCGCCTTCGACGATCAACGTGCCGGCGTCCAATTCCGCGCCCGTGAGCCCGCTATCCATGCCGCTCTTTCGAAGCGCCAACGAGAAGTCCGTGTCCAGAACGCCGCCGCTGAACACTAAGGGAACGGTCAGGGTGTCGGCGGCGTACAGCGTACGCCGCGGGCCAATCTCAATGGTGGCGAATGGAGCGAAGTTATTGCCTTCGTTCTCCAGGTCGACAGTTGAAAAGGCGACGCCCTCGTCCACCCTATCGTCTGTAATGTCGACGTCTACAATCATCGGGTCGTCGTCCAGCACCTGCACGGAAGCGGAATTCGCGCTCCCCACCGTGTAGCCGTCGCCGTTTTTGACCGTCACCTCCACTGGACCGCTTTCCTCGTCTTTCGAGTCCGGCTCCGTCGGTACGCTGTACGTCGCCGTCGACGCATTCGCGGAAATCGTCACCGTCTTGCTTCCCCTATCGATCAAATTCAACAAGCTATCGAAATAGTCCTCCACCGTCAGTTTCACCGGCAGATCCGCCGTCGGAGCCGGAGTCGCCGTCACCGTGAACGTCGCCGCCGTCCCCTCCGTAACCGTCGGGCCCGCAGCGATCGTGACCACCGGCGTCATCTGCGCCCCGACCGGCCGCGGGAAGGCTGCAAGCAGCGGCAGGCAAAGCAGGGCCGCGGCCAGGCGCAGGACGGCTACGCGCGTGTGTGTGGGGGGGGGGGGGGGGGCACGCATATTATTTCTCTCGCCTTGTTCGTCGTCAAGCCGCCGACCGGCGCCTGACCTTGTCGTATGCTGGCGCATTCAACCATAGCGATATATATCTTGCTTGCCGCTGTTGCTTGTCGCACCGTACGCCGCCGCCGTTCGCGCGAAAACGCCTCGGGCCTGACTGCGCGCCCTCCATGCTCCATGGCCCTGTCGCGCCGCCCGAAGCGAAATCCGATAACGCTTCCGAAGGTGAATATACCCGCCAGCGACCACTGGCGCAACAGGTTCCCGAAAAAACATCGGGATTGACGGCGCCGGACGCTACAAATCGAGCGCGTCCAGCAGGGCGGCGTCCGCAGGGTCGAGCGTACCCGCCTCCCGCTGCGCCCTCAGCTTCGACGCGAAAAGGGTGCCGTACAGGCCCAGCACCGTGTCTGCGCGGCGGCGATGTTCGTCAAGCCGGCGCGTAACCTCCGCATCCCGGAGTCCGTCCGGGACATACGCATGCCGAGGGCCGTGCGGTCCAGGCGGAGCCAGGGCCGGAAAACTCTTCTCCGGCTCGAACGTCTTGTTCCCGAAATGGCATCCCGTGCATTGCACGGGCGATTTCAGGGCGCGCGGCGGCGTGGACGTTTCCGGGGCCAGCGCGCCCTCCCGATCATATACGAAAAAATCCCAGAATCCATCCGGGCGCTTGCGCATCACGGTGGTTTCGGCCAGCGCATCGTTCAGGTAATGCCTGCCCACAATGACGGTCCCGTCCGGATATCGTATGCGTCCGTCTGTGTCCGCCGCCCGGCGGAGCGCAGCCCGCACCGCTTCTTCCCGCACGTAAATACGGCGCTCGGCGGTCGTCATCACCCCGTGCACGACCACCTCCATCCAGGTGGAATCCGGCGCAAAGGCCGTACGCTCGACGAACGCCGCAAGGGAAGGCGGAATGGCCCGCGCCCGGTTGTACGAATGGTCGATGAACGCCTCCATCTCCTCCCACTCGATGCGCCCGTTGCGATTCGCGTCCCGGAGGCGCCCGGAAAGCGCCGGGCGGTGCTGCGCGAAAACGTCGCGATCCAGATAAAAACGCCCGCCTTGCTCCCGAACCAGGCCCGCCTCGAAGGGGTCCGCGGCGCGCGGGGTAACGTATCCCCCGAAATAATACTGCAAAAAGCGGCGCGGCTCCGATTGATCCAGAGACAAGCGCACGAAAGAATCGGGCAGGCCCGACTCGTCCGGGCCGCCGCACCCGAAAAGCAGGGCGGACAGGAGCAGTCCCGAAATCCCCCCCGGAAAAAGCGTTTTTACGCAGTTTTGCCCGCTATGCTCGCGATTGATCATATATTTACTGATTATAAATCATATACTTATTGACGATTGAACATATATTTATTGACCCTCCCTGGGAATACCCGACCCCTGGCGCTGTTCGGCCTCCGATCCTTCCCCGGACGCATCGCCGTCCGAAGGAGCCGCGAGAAAGTGGTCCAGCAACGCCCGGGCGTGGAGATCGTCCGGATGGCTTCGAAGCAATGCGCGCAAGGCGCCTGTGGCCTCGTCCCGGCGCCCCAGCTCCCCGTAAGCGATGGCCAGATTGCCCAGCGCAGGGGCGGAATCCGCCTGCTTCCCGACAGCCCGCTCCAGAAACCGTACGGCCCCCTCCCAGTCCTGCGCCTGCATGCGAAGCGCGGCGGCGTTGATCAGCGCCTGCACAAGATCGGGGTCCAGGGCAAGCGCCCGGTCGAAAAGCGGCCTCGCTTCCTCGAATCGTCCCGTTTCCAGATACAAAAAACCCAGGTCGTTCCAGGACCCCGGATGATGCGTCGGGTCTTCAGCCAGGCCCGACAGCCATGCGGCTTCGGCCTCTGCAAGGCGCGCCGCGGCGTACAACGCTTCGGCGAGTTTCAGGTGGGCCTCGGCGAACGCCGGCTGCATTTCCGCGGCGCTGCGCAACGCAGCCGCCGCATCTCCCGGACGGTCGGCCCGCAACAGGGCCACTCCCAGCCAGTACCGGATGAAAACGTCTTCCGTATACGCCGAGGCGGCCTCCGACAATATGGTGGCCGCCTCGTCCGCCCGGCCCTGTTCCAGCAAGGCGCGCCCCAATGCAAGGCGGGCCGCAGAATGATCCGCCCCGGCCCGAAAACCTGCTTCCGCCCGGACGACCACCGAGTCGAGATACGCAGGCAAGGCGTGAATCTCGTCGTAGAACGCAAAATAGGCCGCCGCCTCTTCCAGCAATCCGAGGCCCGCCTCGCTCGCATTGCCCGCATCGGGCGGCGCCGTCGCCCGCACAAGCCGGAACGGGTCCGGACGCACGAAAACGCGCTCGATATCCTCCGGGGCCACCGCAGGCGGCAGTTCGCGGCGAATCCAGTGATCCGTAAACGTTACATGGGGAATATCGCTGGCGCCGCTGGACCGAAGATGGCACGCAACGCAATCTCCGGTCATGGCCTCCGCCGCCGCATGCGCGCTGTCCCGTCCGCAAACCGCGCCCGGCTCTTCTGCCTCGCCCGCGCCATGACACCCTGCGCAGACCGCGTTGAAATGGTCGTTGCCGAGGTCGGCCACCGGAACGTGCGGATCGTGGCACGTCGTACAGGTCATGTCGCTTTCCCGGAAACAGGCGCTTTTCTCCAGGCGAAGCGCATGGCTTGCAATCCCGAAACGCTCCGGGTCGCTCGCCTGTTCGGCGGTAACGAATATGCTGCGATGCGCCTCAAGCGGATCGCCCGGACGATAGGTGGAAGGCGTTTCCCCGGGCCGGAACACGGTCGTGCCCGAAAGATGGCACTGGCGACACACGGAGAGTTGATCGTCCCTGGCGAGACGGGCCGGATGGACAATGGAGGAATCCGGCGCGCCGGTCGCCGGTCCCAGGCCCGCCAGCCGCAAATCGACATGCGCGCCGCCCGGCCCATGGCAGCGTTCGCACGTAATGCCGTCGGCTACGTCCCGGTAATGGTCGAACGTGAAGCGGCTATGTTCGGAAAATCCATTGTGGCACGCCATGCACTCCGCCACGACGGGCCGGCTGAAACGCAGGTTTTCCTGATCGTAGGAAGGGCTCAGGTCCCAGCGGCTCCGCTGCACATACCAGGTAAGCGGCATCTCCGTCATATGCCCGTTGACCGCCGCCAGATACGAGCGCGTGTGGTTCCCGGAACCAATGACCCACTCGACGGGATGCACCCGCTCGTATATGGTTGCTCCCGATGCGTCCAGGCGATATTCGCGCTGAAAAAGCGTGTCTGCGCGGACAAAGGCCTCGTAGTAAAAATCGGTCCCTTCGTGGCGCGTCGGCGGCGCAGGCAACGTCTCCGGGGCGGACGCAGCGTCGAAACGGGACATGGAGCGGCCCATCCCGGTCCGATGATACGACAAGTAATAGTCCTCGTGGCAGGATGCGCAGGCTTCGTCTCCGACATATGCGGTTTCCGGCGCCTCCGGGGACAGGGCGTCGTTCCGGGACGGCTCCTCCCCTGAGGCGCATCCCGCCAGCGACGCAAGCAGGATCAGGACGACGGATGGCCGGATGGGCGGCCCGCGCATGCTCTTCTCGCTATCTTCTCGACGTGAGCGCTCCCAGGATCACGCCGACCAGAAAGGAAACCAGCAACGCGCCGCCGGGGTGCTTTTTGGCGTATTCGCGAGCCGAACCAGTCGCTTCTCCAGCGGCTTCCGAAACACGGGAGGCCGCGCGAAGAACCTGTTCGCAGGCTTCCGCCATCATGTTTTCCGCATCCTCGAGAAAATCCCTTTCTCCTTTCGGCGGCGCAGATTCGGCGACGGAATCCCGGGGCGACCCGTTGGGCGCGCTGGACGTACGGGCCGCATCGTCAGGCGAAGCCGCGGCGTCCGGATTGCTTTTAGACGATTTTTGAGCAGGCATGGCGCAAGGCGGGGTTGTTTGTTCGGTGCATGGGCGAATGCATGGAGCAATGCACAACGCAATGCATATGCAATACTATAGCGCGATGCATTCCCGATGCGTTTCCGGGATTATGCGTTCCCGTCAGCGTTACACGCGCCAAAAGCGTTTTTTTTCCACAGGCGGGCGAATATTCTCCAAAAAGCACGGCCCCGCTGCAACATATTCGACGGTTGCGGGGTACGGTTGGCAACGTTTTCTGTGTTTTTTCTGATCCTGCGCCGGTCCCCCTCGCGCGGCGCAAAAGCGACAGATCGGCGATATGGCGCCAGGATATACCAGGGATACATCATCGGAACCTCTGATTAATTCTGCTTCGATCAGCGCTTCGCGTTCGTGGGTACAGAACATTGCAATGGCATCGTTGAAATCAGCGGTAAACGCTGCGGATGCAGGGCATGGCGTACGCGAAGCGCCCTTCGGGAGACCGCGAGGGACGCGCTGGCCGCGTCATTCCTCATTATGCGGGGCCTGCCGCATTGCTTCGTCATTCCTTGCCAGCGCGTCCCTCGCAGCCTCTGAACTTTGCAGGATTAATCAGAGGTTCCCATCATATAGCGCCAACCATATGCGGTATCTCCCGGCGCTTCTCGCCGCGGCGCTCTTTTTGTCATGCATCGCGCCTCTGGACGAGGCGGCGGCGCAGGATACGCCCGGATCGACCCCGGATCGGGCGGCGCGCGCTTTCGTCGAGGCGCGGGGCCTGTACGCAGCGCATCTGTACCGCGAAGCCATCGAGGCCTTCGCCGACTTCCGGCGGGATCGTCCCGACCATCTCCATGCGATCGACGCGCTGTACTACGAAGCCGAAGCGCACCTGGGCCTTGGACTCCGCAGGGAGGCCATCGCGCGCTTCGAACAGCTGGAAGCCGAGCAGCCCGGACATCCGCTGGCGTCGAAATCCCGCCTCGCGCTCGGCAATTTTTTCTATCTGAACGAAGAATACGACGAGGCGCTGCGCGTATTTTCGAACCTGCTTGCGGACGAACCCGAAGAGGATATTGCGGCGAGAACCCTGTACCGCATGGGCGCGTCGGCGCAACATCTGAACCGGCCGGAGGAAGCCCTCGGATATTTCCAGCGAGCCGCCGAGGAATACCGAAACGCCGAGTACGCTCCCGTCGCCCTGTACGCAAGCGGATATGCGCTGATCGGGCTGGAACGATACGAGGAGGCCGCCGAAGCGCTCGAACTGCTCGCCGCGCGCTATCCGGAATCGCCCCATGCGCGCAATATCGGGCTGGCGCTGACCGAAGTGTACTATGAACTCGACGATTACGACCGGGCGCTGGACGAAATCGAAAAGCGCATCGGGGGACTGGACGAGGCGGGACGGGAACGGGCGCTTTTCCTGCAGGCGGAATCCCTCAATCAGTTGAGGAACAGCGAGCAGGCCATCGTACAGTACCGGCGCTTCCTCGAACGCTATCCCGAAAGCGCTTACCGGCGGCGGGCCATTTATGGTCTGGGATGGAATTATTATTTCGAGGGCGTGCATCAGTGGGCCGCCGAAAGATTCGCCGAGGTCCGGGAGGGACAAGACGACGACCTGAGCGCCCGCGCCGCCTACTACGAAGCAATCAATCAGGACCTGGCGCTGGAACCCCTGGCGGCCATTGCGCTCCTTGAAGATTTTTTGGCGAACTGGCCGGAGCACGACCTGGCGGACCATGCTCATTTCGAGCTGGCGGTCCTGTATTACCGGCAGCATCGCTGGGACGACGCCTGGCGGGTTTTCGGCGCGATGCAGGAAACCTGGCCGGAACACGACCTCGCTGGCGAAACGGCGTACTACCGGGCCAATACGGCCATTGCGCTGGGCAATTTCGAGGAAGCGTTCCGGCATTTCGACCAGGCCGTCGACGCCGGAACCGCTTCCGAACGCCTGCGGGAAGAAGTCCGCTTTCAGCGCGCCTGGCTGTCGTACCGGAGCGCATCGTATCGGGAAGCCGCGCCCGGATTCCTGGAGATTCATGATCGCTCGCCGCGCTCGGACCGCGGACAGGAAGCCTTGTTCTGGGCCGCCGAGAGCGTCTATCAACTGGATAATCTCAACCGGGCGGAAGAACTCTTCCTGCAATATATCGAGGAGGCGCCGGACGGGAAACATCAGACCGCGGCCTGGTATGCGCTCGGCTGGACGCATTTCCGCCGAAGCCGGTACGAGGACGCCGCCTACGCCTTCCAGACGTTTCTGGATCGACGCCGCGCCTCCGACGACGAAGAAGGATTTGTTTCTTATCGCAACGATGCCCTTCTGCGCCTTGCAGATAGCTACTATGCCCTGAAGCAGTATGTGAATGCCATCCGAACGTACCGCCTCGTAGGCGACCAGGGCGGCGACTACGCGCAATACCAGATTGCGCAAGCCTTCGACCATGCAGGAGAAGCCTACGAGGCCGTCAGCGCCTTCCGGGAACTGCTGGAATTCCATCCGGGCAGCGAATGGGTGCAGGAAGCCCGCTACAGCATGGGACACATTTTCTTCAGGAATCAGGATTACGACCAGGCGATTGCGGAATACGCCGCCCTGCTCAGGAACTGGCCCCGGGATCCGCTGGCGGCGAAAGCCCAGTACGGCGTCGGGGACGCCCTGTTCAACGCAGGGCGCACGGACGAAGCCGTGGCCGCCTATCGGGTCGTGCTCGAAGAATACGCCGGCAGCGCCTATGTATCCGATGCGGCGGCGGGCGTCCAGATCGCCCTGCTTTCGACGGGAGACGCCGAGGCGGCCGCCGCATTTTTCGACGAATTCGCCGAACAGCATCCGGATTCGCCGATCCTGGAAGAACTCCGGTTCCGCCGCGCCGAAACCGACCTCCAGAGCGGGCGAACGGACGAAGCGCTCGCCGGACTGCTCGACTTCCTTGAGCAAGGCCAGAACGAATACCTGCGCTCCGAAGCCCATTATTACCTCGGAACGATTCTGGAAGAACGGGAAGAACCCGAGGAAGCCATCCCGCATTTCGCGCGAATTATCGAGGAATACGCGGGCAGCGAACGCTTCCCGGACGCCGCCGCGCGGCTGGGCCGCCTGTATCTGCAATCGGAACGCCCGCTGGAGGCCCTCGACATGTTCCGCTTGCTCGAATCCGACAGCGGCGAAAATCCGCGTCGCATCGCGGAAGCCCGGTACGGCCAGGGCATGGCCCTTTTGCGACTGAACCGGACGGAAGAAGCGGAGCAACTGCTCCGGGACGCCGTCGATGCGGCGCCGGACGCCGCGGAAACGCATCCGGCCTACCTGGGCCTTGCCCGCGTATATCAGGAAGCCGGGCGGCGCGAGGAGGCCGAACCGCTGTACCGGCATGTGGCGCGCAGCAGTCGGGACGAGGCGGGCGCGGAAGCCCTGTATCGTTTGGGCGTACTGTTCCGGGAAACCGGGCAGGCCGAAGAAGCTCTTGAGGAGCTGGGCCGGCTCCCCGTGCTGTTTCCGGGATTCAGCGACTGGGTCGCCCGGGGCTACCTGGAACAGGCCCGCGCTTTTCAGGCCCTCGGCGCCGCCGGGGAAGCCGCCGCGCTATACGATCTCGTGATCGCCGAATTCGGAGAAACGCCGTTCGCAGAAATGGCCGAACGAGAAAAAGAATTACTCTGATTTTATGCGCTGCGCCTGTCCCCGTACCCTGTTTTTCGCCCGTCGCCGGGGCTTCCGAAGCGCCGCCGCTTTGCTGGCGATCGCGTCAGGCGCTTGCCTCGCCGCGCCCGCGCAGGCCCAGGATACGGAAGAAGCCGCCCCCGCGCTGCCTGACATTACCCCGCAAGTCGTGGAGATCCGGGCGGGACTGGATATTTCGTTGCCGTCGCTTCAGCGGCAGCCCCTGATCGGGTTCAATCCGCCGCCGCGGGTCGCTTCCGTTCCGGCGGACCGGAGACCCTGGGCGGAGACCTATAAACAAAAAAGCGCCGACTTGCCGGAAAGCCCGCTGGCCACGCTCGAACCCGCGCCAACGGCGACCCTGACCGGCGGCGTTCCGGGCCGGGGCATGGCGGAAGCCGCCGCCGGGCGGTATCTGGGCAGGCAGGCGCGCCTGCGCGCCGAAGGGCCGATCTCCCGCCGCGCCGCGTTCCGGGCCCGCCTCGATTACGCGGGCAGCGAAGGACATGCGCCCGAAGGCGCGCCGGACAACCGGTCCGCTTCGTTCAATGCGTTCGAGGCGCAGATCGGTCTGGAGCAACAGACGAAACCGGTTTCGCTCGGCCTCGACCTCGAAGGCCTTGCGACGATGCGGCGCATGTATGGGGCAGTTCCCGGCATGCGGCGCTACGGCGCCGGCGGTCAGCCCCTGGCCAATCTGCAAACGGCGCCGCTGCGCCGAAGCCAGGGAGGCGGGGGCGCGATCCGAATCAAAACGAACGATACGGGCCGCGCGCGCTTCGAAGCCCTCGCGCGATATAGCGTACATGCCTGGGAAACGGATGCGCTCCCCGAAGGCATGGAAATCGACGACAATGTCTTCCGGCGCAGCGAATCTGCCCTTGCGCTGGAAAGCAACCTGACGCTTCCCGTAACGAACCGCAGCGACCTTTCGGGGACGGCGGAATTTCTCCAGCTTGGTTTCGACAAGGAGGATCCCGGCGGCGTATCGATGCTGAATATCTCCGCCGAAACGCATATGCGCCTCCGGCCTTCGCTCCGAATCGACGGGGGGCTGCGCTTTATGACGTTTGCCGAGCGCGACTCGGCGGCCTCTTCCTGGATTGCGCCCGCTATCCGCCTGGACTTCCAGGTACTGCCCGCCGTGCGCGTCTACGCCCGCAACGACGCGCGCGCCGAGCGCCGCTCCACCCGATCCATGCACCGGGAAAACCCGTTCCTCGCGGACCGCCCGAGGGTACAGCCGGACGTCTACGCCCTCGACTTGCGGATGGGAAGCCGCATACAGATCGGCGCCATCGGACTCGACGCGTACGGGGGCTACGCCAACGCCCCCAACTATCGCTATTTCGAGGCGGCTGAAACCGGCGAGGCGCACGGCTACGCGCAGGGCATGATCGCCGCCCGGTACGCGGCCGCCGCCATCGCATACGGCGGCGGAGACCTGACCTTCCATCTTCCGGCAAGATGGAGCCTTGTCGCCGGGTTCATGTTCCGCGACGGAAAGCTGAAAGAAACCGATGCGGATATTCCCTATTTCGGTTCGGTTACCGGACACGGCGGCCTTTCCTGGTTTTTCCGGAACGGAAGGGGTTTCCTGCAAACCACGCTGGACTACGAAAGCGCGCGGGACCCCGTCGCCGACAGCGCCGAACCGCTGGACGGCTATTTCGACGTAAACCTGAGTGTCCTGTATCCGGTCGCGCGCCGCATCGGGGTATTGCTTCGCCTGGACAATATTCTGGCCGGGAGCGCGGCGCGCTGGGAGCATTACGACCGGACCCCGTTCGGCATATCCCTTGGCGCCCGTACGCAATGGTGAACATGCCCCGCCAACCGCTTCAGGAACAAGTCGAACAGGCTCTCGCGGAAATCGTCCGGGAAGCGCTGGCCACGCGCCAGACCGTACAGGTGCCCGGCCTGGGCGTCTTCCGCATCGAACGCCACGCAGCGGCGCGGCGGCGCGCAAAGGAAGGCGGCGAGGAATTCATTCCTCCCCGGAACGAAATACTGTTTACGCCGCATACGTAATGGACCTTGGCCACGAAATCGCGCAACGCCTGAGGTGTTCGCCCGAAACGGTATCCCCGTTGCTGGCCGACGTCGTACGGGATATTCGCCGCAAAACGGCGCAAGGCGAGACGGTGCGGCTTCGGAATATCGGCGTTTTCGAAGATAGCGGCGCAGGACTGGTTTTCGAACCCGACGCTGGCCTGGCGGAAATCGTCAATGCGCCGTTCGCCGGGCTGCCCGCTATAGCCCTCGCGGAACCGGCGCCGCTCTCCAAAAAGGACGAAGCGCCGCGCGGCGGGCGTCTCGCTCATGTGCGCGGCGGCTTGCCTTCCGCCCGCCGCAAAACGCTTCGGACCCGTGCGCGCAGACACGCCCGGGGCAACTGGATCGTCGGAATCGGACTGGCGATTATCGCGGCGGGCTCCTGGTTCCTGCTTTCAGGGCGCCTGGAAAATCCCGACGCACAGCCGGAGCGCGCCGCCCCGGCAACATCTGCTCCCGCCGTGCAGGAAACGCGCCCCCCGGAAACCACCCTTTCCCCTGACGAAAGCGATCAACGCGCCAGCGAAGCCAGGGAACGCATCGCCGAAACCGCCGCCCTCGCCGCCCGGTCCGCGCCGCTCAGAGGCAACGAACCGATAGACCGCGCGCTGGGCGGCTACACCATCGTCGTGGCCTCGGAAACGAACGAGCAGCGCGCCCGAAACTGGGCAGAAGGGTGGCGCAAACAGGGCTTCCGCACAACCGTGCTGCCCTATGCAGAGGACGGCGTTACCCTGTACCGGGTGGGCGTCGGGCAATTCGACCTGCTTGAAGAAGCCGCTCGCGTACGCGACGCCCTGATGGGGAACGAATTGCCGCGGGGAGCCTGGGTCCTGCGAATTTGAGGCCCCGCATAATGAGGAATGACACAGTCAGAACGTGTCTCGCAGCCTCCCGAAGGGCGCTCTACGTCCGACATGCCCGACATCCCCGGCGTTCGCCACTGATTGCAACGACGCCGTCATGACGTTACTTCACGCGCGAGCGCCGATCGAAGCGCGGACTTAATCAACATATCCTTAACCCTCAAAGTTCTATCTTTAACCTGATGGCGCAGGCAGCCATCCTCCACCGAACCCATTTGCCGCACGTCGATGACCCATTCCATGCTGTTGCAGTCCCAATCCATTACCCTGCCCGCCGACACCGCGGCGAATATGATGCAAGCCGCCGCCGAACAAACCAGCTTGCTGGACACGCTCATGCTGGGCGGATGGATTATGATTCCCATTTTCCTTCTGTCCTTCGTCGCCATCTACCTGTTCGTCGAGCGGCTCGTAACCATCCGCAAGGCAAACGCCGACCCGGAAGCGCTGACCCGCCGCGTACGCACCTACGTGCAGGAGGGCGACGTGCAGGGCGCCATGGGCTACTGCGAATCCAGAAACAATCCCGTCGCGCGCATTCTGCGGCACGGGCTGGAGCGGTTGGGACGCCCTATTTCCGAAATTCAGGACGCAGTGCAGGCGCAAGGCAAACACGAAGCCTTCGAACTGGAAAAACGCACCGAATTGCTCGCCAGCATTGCGGGCATCGCGCCGATGCTCGGCTTTCTCGGAACGGTAACCGGTATGATTCAGGCCTTTCAGGAAATTCAGGCGCTTGAGGGCAACGTAAATCCGAGCGTACTCGCAGGCGGCATCTGGGAGGCCTTGCTGACCACAGCGGCAGGGCTGGTCGTCGGCATCCTGGCCTTTTTCTTCTATAATTTTCTCCTGTCGAAAATCCGGCGGCTCGTGAACGATATGGAGCGTTCTGCGACGGATTTCATCGACCTGTTGCAGGAACCGGCCCCGTCCGGAAAGTAGTCCGACAGGTTCGGTTCGATGGAGCCTCGCCTTTCGCCAACCGCTTCGCCGCGCATTCCGCACTTCGCCTATCCCTCCGGGACCATGAACTTCAACTTCTCCAGCCAGAACAAGCCGCTCTCCACGTACAGCCTCGCCGGGCTTACGGATATCGTATTGCTGCTGCTCGTCTTCTTTCTCCTGACGTCGAATTTCATTCCGCAGTTCGGCATTCAGGTGAATCTCCCGCAGGCCGAAACCTCTGCTCCTATGGACGATCGCTACGTCTCGGTCGCCATTACGGCGGACGGCCAGTATTACGTGAATCAACATGCGGTCCAGCGCGAGCAACTCGCCGAGGCCCTGCGCGAAGCGAAAGGGGACCGCACCGCCCTGGTGCTGCGCGCCGACGAAGAAGCCACCGTGGCGCAGTTCGCCCTAGTGGCGAACCTCGCGCGGGCTCTGGACCTGCGCGTACTCATGGCCACGGAACGCGGGCGCCCGTAATGCCGTACGCTACGCCCCTGAAATATATTCGCCTGCAGGCCCGGTTAAATTTTTTAAGTCGTCAGAATGCGCGGTAAAGTTTTTAAGGTTGTGGTTTGGGCGGGGATTTTCGGCGCGTCTGCGGTCCAGGCCCAGGAAGGCGAACACGTCGTACGCGGACGAGTCCTCGACGCGCAAACCGGGGAATCCCTGCCGTCCGCCAACATACGAATCGAGGGAACGTATCGGGGCACTATTACCAATGCGGACGGCGACTTCGAAATAGCCCTGCCCCGGGAAAACGACGCCACCGCTGAACTTCTCTTCCGATACATCGGCTACGAATCGCAGCGGCGAACCATTGCGGACCGCTCCGACCAATACATGGAAATCCGCTTGCAGCCCACCACCTACCGGATGCCGGAAATCGTCGTTACGGACGAGAACCCGGCCATCGGGATCATGCGCTGCGTCATCGACCGGAAACAGGAACGCCGCGCCGCCCTCTCCTCCTACGCCGCAGAGGCCTACACCCGGTTCACCGTATCGAACGACACGGGCGTCGTCGCTATCGTCGAAACGCTCAGCGATGTCTTCTGGGACAAGGAGCAGGGGATGCGCGAACTCGTCAAATCCCGCCGGCAAACTTCTAATCTGGATTTGGACCTGATGGGGTATCTGCCCGCGGCAATGCTCATGGCCAACCTCTATGACGACAATATCCCATTGGTCGGATACGATTTCGCCGGGGTGACGCACCCGAATGCCCTCGACGTCTACCGCTTCTCGCTACAGGATACGCGCCTCCTCGACGACCGCCTGACGTACGACATCGCCGTGGCTCCCAAGAGCCGCCTGGGCACTGCTTTCGCCGGAAACATCTCGGTTCTGGCCGACGAATGCGCCCTGCTTGAAGTCGCGCTAGAACCCGGAGAGGCTTTTCTGTTTCCGCCCCCTGTAGAGAATGTGGACGTTACGCTCTATCAGCAATACGACGCTTTCGACGGCAGCGCATGGCTTCCGGTAGATTTCCGGGGCGAGACGGCCATAGATATATCCTTTGGCCCGCTGCTGACGTTTCCGACCTTCAATATCCGGCAAGTCTCCCGCATCACGGATTACGACCTGGAAGCCGCGCTCCCCGATTCGCTCTACGCCGAAGGGAAATACATGGGCACGGATCAGGAAGCCGTCGCCGCCGACACATTGCTGGACCGCGCGGGCGTCGCTATCCCCCTCGACGAACCGGAGCGCATCGCTTTTGCCGGCATAGACAGCACACTGACGTTCGAAAAAGCCTTCGAACCGGAGGGGTGGATGACGCGCCTGCCCGGCGTAACCGACGTCGAAACCGATGCGCCAAACGACACGCAAACATCCGCCTCGCTTTTCGACCTCAATTGGCTGCAACCCCGGCTTCGATTCAACCGCGTGGAGGGATTCCATGGCGGAGCGTCCATGGAATACGAATCAAGGCGTTTGTTTGCGGAAGGAACGGGCGGCTGGAGCCGCGAACTGGAGAAGCCGTGGTCCTGGGCGATATCGGGCGGAGCCTGGATTGGCGCGAAACGACAGGGCTTCGTTGGCGCTGCCTGGTCCCGCGGACCGGAGCGGCGCTACCGCTCGCAATCGTATGGCGTATTTCCTGCATCCCTGAACAGCCTTTGGGGCGACGGAGACTATTTCGATTATCTCCGCAACAAAAAAGTGGAACTGTGGGGCCTATACGACCGAAACCGCGTCCGAATCACCCTGACCGCGCGCCGCGAAACGCCCGAATCGGTCGAAGCCGCAACGGGTTACGATCTTTGGGGCAAATCGGGCGAGCCGCGCCCGAATCCACCGGTTTCAAACAAGAAGTTGCTCTCTGCCTCTGTGGTCGTTCGGTATGGCGACCCGGCGGACAGGATGGCTGCGCTGTTTGGCGCGGGACGTTACGCCGAACTGGAAATAGAAACGGGCGGCGATCAAAATATCTATGAGGACTACCTGCGCGCCGCCGCAAATATCCGCTGGACTTTTCCAACCTTTTTTTCGCGCCGATTTCTGCCGAACACGTTGTCTGTCCATTTGACGGCGGGCGCGCACCTCGGAGATTTGCCCGCGCAGCGATTTGGAATCATAGACGGCGCCCTCGGAAGCAGCTTTATCTTCGGTACGCTGCGTACGCTGGACGGACGTCCGTACGAAGGCGACCGGCATGTCGGGCTCTTCTGGGAGCACAATTTTCAAACCACGCCCTTCGAACTGCTTGGCCTGGAAGGCCTGGCGAAGCGGGGCTACGGCGTCATCGTCGGCGGAGCCCACGCCCGAACCTGGATATCGCCCTCCGCCCCCGTCGAACGCCCCGACCTGCATCTTTCCCCGGAAGGAATGCATCACGAGATCAGCATTGCGCTGAACGGCGTCCTCGGATTCCTGCAGGTCGGATTCAGCCGCCGGCTCGACGAACCCGATTACCACATCGGGTTCAACGTGAAACGATTTCTTTAGGGACACTCTGATCAGGGCCAGCGCACCCCTCGCAACCTCAGGGTCTCTGCCGATCCAGCGCCCGGTACTGAATCGCCTCGGCAAGATGTTCGGGCCGAATCGCCCGACAGGCTGCAAGATCTGCAATGGTGCGCGCCACCTTGAGGATGCGTCCGTAAGCCCGGGCGCTAAGGCCCAGCCGCTGAATAACCGTTTTCAGGAGCTGCTCGCCCGTAGCGTCCAGCGAACAATGCTTTCGGACAAGGCGCATGGACATTTGGGCGTTGCAATGGGCCTGCGACAAACCCCGAAAGCGCTTTCGCTGCGCCTCGCGCGCCGCTATCACCCGTTGCCGGACCGACGCCGACGATTCGGTTTCGCCCCGATGCGCAAGCGTGTCGAACGGCACGGGAAGCACTTCGAGATGCAGATCGATACGGTCCATGAGCGGACCGCTGATCTTCCCGACGTATCGCTGAATCTGGGCCGGCGTACAGGCGCAGTTCCCGTTCAGGCTGTGCTGCATCCCGCATGGACAGGGATTCATACTGGCGACAAGCATAAACCGGGCAGGATAGGCCACAGTGCTGCGCGCCCGGCTGATCGTTATTTTTCCTTCTTCGAGCGGTTGGCGGAGCGCTTCAAGAGCTTGTCGCTTGAATTCCGGCAACTCGTCCAGAAACAGAACCCCGTTGTGCGCCAGTGAAATCTCTCCCGGCATGGGATTGCTGCCTCCGCCGCACAATCCGGCGTCCGAAATAGTATGATGGGGAGCCCGGAACGGACGGCTCGTCACCACGCCCTGCTCGTTCAACAAGCCCCCCACCGAATGAATCTGCGTCGTTTCGAGGGCTTCTTCCTGGCTGAACGGAGGAAGGATTGTAGCGATCCGGCGAGCGAGCATGGTCTTGCCCGCGCCGGGCGGCCCCACCATCATTGCATTATGCCCGCCCGCAGCGGCCACCTCCAGCGCCCGCTTCACGTCCTGCTGCCCCCGCACATCCGAAAAGTCGCAATCGCCCGAAAGCGATTCCCGAACCAGCGGCTGATCGTCTCCCCGGAATGGCGTCGGGGTCCCGGACGCTTGCTTAAGAAAAGCATGGCCTTCGCGGATATTCGCCACGGGAAGCACTTCCATACCGCTGACCAGGGAAGCCTCCCTTGCATTGCCGGAAGGCACCATCACCGCGGTCATGCCTTCCTTTCTGGCGCGCATCACCATGGGCAACACGCCGCGAATCGGGCGTACGTTGCCGTTTAGCGCCAATTCCCCAAAAACGCATGTCCTCGCCAGCGCTTCGCGGTGCGCGTCCGGCATGTGCGCCGCCAGCAACCCCATCGCAATAGGGAGATCGAACGCGGCGCCTTCTTTCCTGAAATCGGCGGGCGCCAGGTTGATGGTGATTTTGCCGTGCGGCAACGGGATGCCCGTATTCTGGAATGCGGCATAGATGCGGTCGCGGCTCTCTCGAACGGCCCCGTCCGGCAAACCGACGACGGCGTAACTGGGCAGGCCCGTCGAAATGCTGGTTTCGATCTCGACAGGCAGGGCGTCTATGCCGCGGGTAGCGGCGCTCCGAACGTGCGAAAGCATAAAGGCGGTTCGCGGTTTGTGAAACAGAAAACGAGCCTGCCTATAGACCCGAAAAACGGGCAAACATAACCTGCAAGCCGCATATTTCTTACTTTTAGGGAACCTCTGATTAATTCTGCAAAGTTCAGAGGCTGCGAGGGACGCTCTGGCAAGGAATGACGAAGCAATGCGGCAGGCCCCGCATAATGAGGAATGACGCGGCCAGCGCGTTCCTCGCGGCCTCCCGAAGGGCGCTTCGCGTCCGCTGCGCCCGAATCCGTAGCGTATGCCGCTGATTGCAACGACGCCGTCATAATGTCACTGTACGCGCGAACGCGAAGCGCTGATCGAAGTAGAATTAATCAGAGGTTCCTTAGACCATTATGACCGTTGTATGGCCATGCAACGGCGTCCCGTCGCACAGCGAACAGACCAATGACGTACGGCATTACCGGCAATACGCAAAAAAACCGCCTCTGGAAACCGGTGGCGGAACTGGTTTCCTGGCTGGAGAGCGAAGGGCTTGCCTTCAAGCTGAACAGCGACCTGGCCAGTGGCCTGGTCGAACGCAACCTGACGTCCGCTGCGCGCTGCGCATCCGCCGCCACGCCCGACCTGGCGCAGGAATCCGACATGATCCTGTCGTTCGGCGGCGACGGAACCCTGTTGACAAGCGCCCAGGAAGCTGGAACGCACGGAACGCCCATTCTCGGAATAAATATCGGGCGGCTGGGATTTCTCGCCGATATCGAGGCAACGCAGATTCGGGACGCGATTCGGTCCCTCGAACAAGGCGCCTACCGAATTGAGGAACGCCTTCCGTTGGCGGCTCGGGTGCAAACGCCGGATAGCCATTGGGCATACTGGGCGCTCAACGAATTCGTGCTGGAGCGAAGCGGCTCGGCGGGGCTCATCTCCATCCGCGCAATCGTGGACGGCGTACATCTGAACGACTATTGGGCCGATGGGCTGATCGTCGCCACGCCGACCGGCTCAACCGCCTACTCCATGTCCGCAGGCGGCCCGATCGTCGTCCCCGGAAGCGAGGTGTTCATTCTGTCTCCGCTTGCCCCGCACAGCCTTACGATTCGCCCCATCGTATTGCCCGCCGATTCGGTCATAGAGGCCGAAGTCTCCAGCGACGACACGTCGTACGTGCTGGGATTCGATGGCCATAGCCAACCCTTCAATCCCGAGGAAGGCCCCGTAACCTTCCGGTTCGCCAGGGCCAACCACCGGGTACGCCTCGTAAAACTACCCGAACAGCACTACTTCCAGACGCTTCGCTCCAAATTGATGTGGGGCGTTCGGGGCGACAAGTAACGAATTTGCGAAGCAGGCGAGACAGGCGGTGGTCAGGGACGGAATCGAACCGCCGACACACGGATTTTCAGTCCGTTGCTCTACCAACTGAGCTACCTGACCAGAAAGGGCGCCTTTTACGTCCCTTCGCCAAAACGGTTTCTGGAAAAGCAGAGGACCGCCTTCGTACGGCGACATAATTTTTTTCATCAGCAGGTTATATTCGGCCATATTATGTGTCTATAGGGGCGCATCAGGTCATGATGTCTGCGTAAGGCTAAACCGAGCGTCGCCTCTCATCCGAGGGGCGGCGCCGGTTCGGCTATCGAGTGCGCCCCCGCGAAACAGCCACAGCCCAAACATATAACCGAACCTCCGCCGCCTTGCGCGCAAACAAACGCCCGCATCCTGCGTTGCAAGTCTTTCCGTGCAATTACAGTCAAGGCGGAACCGCAACGCATTTTCCGGGTACTGCGCCCGTGTTTCGTTGGTCCGGTAGTTCAGTTTGGTTAGAACGCCTGCCTGTCACGCAGGAGGTCGCGGGTTCGAGTCCCGTCCGGACCGCTTGTACAACGACCGAAAGCAACGTATGGCTTGCGGCGGAATTTTACGCATCTCCCGCTGACGCGCTATACGTACGCTTCGCGCGCCATCGCATCGTTTCCGCCTTCTCGCCCGATTATCCGCACAGGGATACACGGATACGGAAGCCGCGGACATTAAGGATACTCTGATTAAATCTACTTCGATCAGCGCTTCACGTTCGTGCGCAAAGAACATCATGATGGCGTCGTTAAAATCAGCGGTAAACGCTTCGGATTCGAGGCATGACGGACGTGAAACGCCCTTCGGGAGGCTTCGAGAGACGCTCTGGCTGTGTCATTCCTCATTATGTGGGGCCTGCCACATTGCTTCGTCATTCCTTGCCAGAACGTCTCTCGAAGCCTCTGAACTTTGCAGATTTAATCAGAGTATCCTTACGTGAGCGCGATCTGCATATCCATCACATTCGTATGCGTCGGGCCGGTCCGGAGCAATCCCGGCGTCTGGCGCCAGAATCCGTACGCATCGTTCCGCGCAAGAAACGCCTCCGGTTCCAGCCCCCGCCGCCGCGCCTCGACCGCCGTATCCGGGGTGGCTATCGCACCGGCGGCGTCCACAGGGCCGTCCCGCCCATCCGTACCCGCGCTCATAAGGCTTACGTCTTTCTCCTCCCCCGCCATACGGATGGCCGCAGCAAGCGCGAGCTCCTGATTGCGCCCCCCAAGGCCATCCCCCTCAACCGTCACGGAGGTTTCGCCCCCCCATAGCAGACACCATCCGGGTTCCTGCGTTAGGACGCGACGGGCCATAGCCTCCCCGACTTCCCGCGCCTCCCCGGACATCTCGCGCGAAACGACCTCAACGCGGTATCCTGACCGCCTTGCCTCCACGGCGGCGGCCTCCAGCGCCGTACGCACGCTGCCCAGCAGCACGGCATGCACCTGACCGGATTCCGACGACGGATGTTCGGGACGCCCGGCGCTTTCCTCGACATATTGCCGGACACTCGACGGAACCTTGTCGCCGTACTGTTTCAGGATGTCCAGCGCTTCCTGCACGGTATACGGATCAGGCAGGGTTGGACCGCCCCCGATAACGTACATATTCTCCGTATCGTCTCCCGGCACATCGGAAAGGCATAGCGTCAGCACCTCGGCGGGGGCCGCCGCCCGGGCCAGGCCGCCCCCTCCGATTTGCGAAATGCGCCGGCGCACCTTGTTTATGGCGTGAATGTCCGCCCCGGCGACAAGCAATCGGTAAAATGCCTCGCGGGCGTCCTCCAGCGAAATATCCGCCGGGAAAAGGGCGCACAGCGAAGAGCCGCCTCCTGAAGCAGGCACGATCAGCAGATCGTCGGGGCCCAGGCCGGAAGCCGCATCCAGCATGGATTGCGCAGCCAGCACGCTGTTCTTGTCCGGCAATGGATGCCCCGCCTCGACCACGCGGCAATGCGCTGGCAAAACCGGCGCCTTCCCGGATACGCCGGGCCATATCCGCTTCGCATAGCCGTATGGAACCGCTGCCCGCCCCATGCACATCTTATCGCCGAGGCGTTCGCTCAGGGCGGCGAGCATCGCCATAGAGGCCTTCCCCATACCCGCCGCCACGATCTTGTCGTACCCGTCAATAGCACGAGCAAGCCCGGCTTGCCAATCCGTCCGGTCCAGCAAAGCGTCCGCCTGCACGGCGGCAACGCCTGCCTGGAAAATCCGCAAGGAATCTCCCGCCCGACGGGTAAAAGGAGCCCGCATCGCCGACCCCTGCGGCGGCAGGGAAAACGGGACGGCGTTCAGGGGCAGCGCGGCAAAGGGGTCGTCGGACATGGCGAATGGATGCTACGGCATGGCCGCATCAGGACAGCGCGCCGAAGATTGCCCGGTCACCCGGGCCGTCCCCTTCAACGATCCTTCGCCTTGCCGTCCGTCTCGTGAAAAATCTTTGTGGCGGCGCTGATCATGGACGCCATATCCGCCATGTTGGCGGGAAGAATCAACGTATTTCCGGCCTTGGCCAGCGCACCGAAACGTTCGAGGTAATTTTCGGCGATGCGAAGTTGCAGCGCCTTGTCTCCTCCCTCGGCGAGCAAGGCCTCGGCAACCTTCCTCAGGCCCTCGGCGGTAGCCTCGGCCACCCTCAGGATAGCCTCCGCCTCGCCGCTTGCTTCATTGATTTGCTGCTGCATGGCCGCTTCGGATTCAAGGATTACCCGCGCTTTTTCGCCTTCCGCCTGATTGATCTGAGCATCCCGATCCCCTTCCGATTGAAGCACGACCGCCCTCTTTTCGCGCTCGGCGCGCATCTGCTTCTCCATGGCGGAGAGCACATCTTCAGGCGGGTTGATGTTCTTGATTTCGTAGCGAAGCACCTTCACGCCCCAGGGCTCGGAAGCAAGATCGAGTTCCTTGACGACATTCAGATTGATGGCGGCGCGTTCCTCGAAGGTCTTGTCGAGTTCGATCTTCCCGATCTCGCTGCGCAACGTAGTCTGGGCCAATTGGGAAATAGCGAATACGTAATTCCCGATTCCGTAGGAAGCGCGCTCGGCGTTCATGACCTGCATGTACAACACGCCGTCTATGCCCACCTGCACATTGTCGCTGGTAATGCACACCTGTTCGGAGATGTCCATTGCATGCTCCTTCAGGCTGTGCTTGTACGCTACCCGTTCGACGAAAGGAATAAGAATATTGAAGCCGGGATCCAGCGTGCGGGAATAACGCCCCAGATTCTCGACTACGTAAGCGCTTTGCTGCGGCACGATCACCGCCGTTTTGACGATAACCACGATGGCCGCCAGGGCGATGACGCCCCCGACGATCAAACCAATGTCCAGCATATTCTTTACCTGTTTAGGGCCTGTTAACACTATGCAGCGGCGGCCTTATGCGTCCGCCGGAGCTTCGATTTCCAGCAAGGTGTTGTCGACAGCGATTACCTCGGCCTGCCCGCCGGCCGGAAGCAGTTCGGAACCGACGTTTCTGGCGGTCCATGTCGATCCCCGCAATTCCACCCGGCAGCGCGCGCCCGGGACTACGTCCTCGGAGAGACTAACGGTCTCGCCGACAAGGGGATTGCCGGATTCAGGCGTCTTGCCGCGCAAGCGGATGTACAGGCTTTCCCGAAACAAAAGCATGGAAACAATGGACAACCCGGCGAAAAGCACCCATTGCCCCCATATGGGCAAGGTCAATCCAGCTAACCCGACCAGTCCCGTCAACAGGGCTCCGAGACCAATGATCACCAGATAGAACGCCGCTTCAACGCCCATCAATTCGGCGATCATCAGTCCAAATCCAATAACCAGCCAGCCCCACCAAGCCATAGATTTACCTTATGGATACCCTGATCAAAACCGCTTCGCTCAGCGCGTTGCGTTCGCCCATAAAGGACATCGTGCTTGCATTGTTGAAGTCAGGAAAACACTGTGGGTTCCTGTCGTCGCGGACATGAAGTATCCTTCGGAAGGCTGCGAGGGGTACGGTTCATCCTTTCCGCGACTGCCCATAGTAGGCTCCGGGGCCGTGCTTGCGCAGAAAATGCTTGTCTCGGAGCGCATCGTCGATCGGTCCGGCCTCCGGCTGCAGAAGCCGGGTCCGCCACGCCATGCACGCCACGGTCTCGAGCACGATAGCGTTCTCCACGGCTTGGGCGGCGTTCCCGCCCCATACAAACGGTCCATGACACGCCACGAGGACGGCGGGAATCTCCAGCGGATCTATCCCCCCCTGTTCAAAACGCTCGACGATGACAAGTCCTGTGTTTCGTTCGTACTCTTCCGCGATCTCGTCTTCGCGCATCCGCCGCGTCACGGGGATGCTTCCGCGGAAATGATCGGCATGGGTCGTGCCGAGGCAATCGATGGGCAACCCGGCCTGCGCCCAACTCACCGCGTATGGGGAATGCGTATGTACGATAGCCCCCACGTTCGGCCAGGCCCGGTACAACGCCAGATGGGTCGGGGCGTCCGAGGAGGGATGAAGTCCGCCTTCCACGACCTCCCCCGTCTCCAGCGACAGCACCGCCATGTCGTCCGCGGCAAGCCGGTCGTACGAAACCCCGCTGGGCTTGATCGCCATGACGCCCGCCGGGATATCCGCCACACTGGCGTTTCCCCAGGTTCTTTCCGCCAACCCCTCGATATCGAGGTTGGCCCGCCACGCCTGTTCCTTCAGCTCGGCATACGCTGCGCTCATCCCCGCACCTCGTCGCGTAGCGTGAGCAGCGCTTTCATCACATCGAACAGGCGAGGCCCTTGCACCATGTCCGGCGCGCCATCTCCCTGTACGGCCTGCATGCCAAAGGCGTCGTGCATCCGACGGTAAAGCGCGTACAGCCGATCATAGGTCCGGCATCGTTCCGGATCGGGCTCGAATACCCGCGCGCGCACCCCCGTCATGGCGCGTATGGCTGCCGGGAACCCATCGTGTCCCCCCGCAGCCTTCCCCGCCACTACGGACGCGCTCACGGCTGCGCCCAGCGCACAGGTCCGGGCGCTCCGCGAAATCATGATCGGACGCCCCATCACATCTGCATAGATTTGCATGACCAATTCGTTTTTGTCCGATATTCCGCCGCAGTTGACGATACGCTCGACCGGTATTCCGTACTCCTCGAAGCGCTCCATGATTCTACGGGCGCCAAAGGCCGTTGCTTCGATAAGAGCGCGGTATATTTCCCCCGGCGTACTGTGGAGGGTCAATCCCACGATCAGCCCGGTCAGCCGCTGGTCTACAAGAATCGTCCGATTCCCGTTGAGCCAATCCAGCGCAAGGAGGCCGCTTTCGCCGGGGCGCAGCCGCCCGGCTTCCTCCGTAAGGGCCTCGTGCCCCTGCCCGTCCGGTCGCACCCGGCGCACAAACCAGTTGAAAATGTCTCCTACGGCAGACTGTCCGGCTTCCATCCCGTAATGCCCGGGGAGCACGGACTCCGGCACAATGCCGCATAATCCGGGAATATCCCCGGGACTCTCCTCCAGCGGAGCTACCATCAGATCGCACGTGGAGGTGCCGATGATCTTGACGAGCGTGCCGGGAGCAATTCCCGATCCTACCGCGCCCAAATGCGCATCGAATGCGCCGACAGCCACCGGAATGCCGGCGGGCAGGCCCAGCCGCCCGGCCCATTCCCCGGTCAACCCGCCTGCCGCCTGCGACACGTTGAAGGCCCGGTCGGGCAGCGTTCTGCGGACGCGCAGGAGCGCCTCGTCCAGCGAGCCCAGAAATTCCTCGTCGGGATAACCGCCCCAATCCGTATGGAACATGGCCTTGTGCCCCGCTGCGCAGATCGACCGCTTCAGCCGATCCGGCCGCTCCGCGCCGGAAAGCATGGCCGGAACCCACTCCGCATGCTCCACCCAGGTATACGCTGCCTCGAACACGTCGGGAGCCGCGCGCAGACAATGCCATATCTTCGACCAGAACCACTCCGAACTGTAGGTCCCGCCGCATTTTGCAAGGTACTCCGGACGCATCGCGCGGGCGCGATCCGTAATCTCCCGGGCTTCGGCGTGCCCCGTGTGATCTTTCCAGAGCCAGGCCTGCGCGTCCGGGTTGTCCCGAAACCGGTCGGAGAGGCCCAGCGGAACCCCCTCCTTGTCCACGGGGATCGGGGTAGAACCAGTGGTGTCCACGCCGACGCCTATCACGCGACGGGCGTCGAATCCATGGTCTTCCCGCGCAGCTTCCTCCATGGCCGCGGCAATACTCCGCTCCACGCCCAACACATAATCTCCGGGATGCTGCCGGGCGAGGTCGGGCCGATCCCTATCCAGCAACACGCCATCTTCGCCGGAAAGGTATTCGAAAACGCCCGTGCCCGCCTCGCGCCCCGTAGCGACATCCACTACCAGCGCGCGCACCGAATTGGTGCCGAAGTCCAGTCCTATGGCGTATGCGGAAGCCATGCGGCTTTTGTGCGTGACCCCGAATCGTTAGTGCGTTAGGAGCCAGTCGGCCACGCGAGGATTGAAATCCTCGATGCGCTCCCAGTGAAATGCATGGCCCGCCCCCGGATACATATGCAACTCCGCATTCGGAATCCCCGCAGCCACTTCTTCCACCATCCAGGGCGGCACGAAGATATCCTCCTCCCCGCCGATCACCAGGGTCGGCGCCGTAATCTGCGGAAGCGCCTCCAGCACATTATGTTCGATGCAGGCATGCCCCTGTCCCTCCAACCCGTGCAGAGGTTGCGGCTCCTCTCCCACGGAAGCATCCGTGCGCCCATCAATCAGTCCGGCATACCCTTCGACATCGTCCCAGGTGCCTTTCGAAAAAATGAGGAGCTGGATGTACTCCATGAATTCTTCGGGCCGAAGGCGCGCCTTGATGGTCATCATGTGCCGGAAAATGCCGGCGGCGTACCGGTCGCATCGCGCCCAGGGACACATAAGCACGAGAGAACGTACCCGGTCGGGGCAGCGGATGGCCAACTGCTGTGCAATGATGCTCCCCATGGACACGCCGACCACATGCGCCCGGTCGAGTTCCAGCGCGTTGAGCAGGCCCGCCATATCGTCCGCCATCTGGGCGCTCGCGTAGCTTCCGGCGGGCTTCGAGGAGCGCCCTACGCCGCGATTGTCCGGCATAATGCACCGGAAATGCGCCTTCCAGGCCTCCTTGTGGGCTTCCCATACGGAGCCCGGGGCGGTAATGCCCATGATCATGAGAAGCGGCGGCCCGTCGCCGGCTTCCGCGTAATACATGTCGATCCCATTGGTCTGGACGATAGGCATGGCTGGTCGCGCGCTTAGGACGAATTGAGCATCGGTTACGAATCGGAGAGGGCAGGCAGCAACGTGTCCCGGATCCATCTTCCGTCGTGACGGGTCACGCCATCGGGGTCCTCGACCGCCTCGGGCCCTTCGTCCTCGCAGATGATCCACCCCTCGTACCCCTCCCGGACAAGCCAGTTCGTAATGCCCGCAAAGTCGATCTTTCCGGCCCCCATGATGACGAATTCCGGATTGCCGTCCCAGTCCTTGTAATGGACATGGTTGATGAGGCTTGCGTACTCCTGCATCTTGGCAAGCGGATCCATGCCCCCGTTGGCGATGTGCCCGACATCGGGCGTCCACCCGGCGACGGACGCATCCAGGCCTTCCAGAATAATCCGGTAATCCTCTTCCGTACGGTTAATGGACGTGTGCGGAGAATTGGGATGGAACGTGGCTGCCACCCCCGCATCGGCCGCCCGGCGCGACACCGCGTTGACAATGGATACGAGGCGCTGCCGGCGAGCCTCGAGTTCGTGGCGGCCCGTAGGAATCTGGACGATGCACAGCAACGCCCCGGGGAAGCGTTGCAACAGCCGGATCGTTTCATCGGCCTGCCGGCGCTCCTCCTCGGTTTCTTCGGGGCCGTTCCATTCGAGCACGAGCGCCAGGGCGGCAAGATCGATGCCCGCCCGGTGCAGTTCATCCTCGAGCCGCGCGGGATCGGACAAGTCTCCCATCCAGGAATGCACCGGTTCAATGCCCGCAAAGCCCGCCTCCGCAGACACGCGGATCATATGATCGAGGCGGTTCGCGTGCGCCTTGCCGTTCTCCTTCATGAACCAGGTGTACACCTCGGCGCCGAAACGAAAGGGAGGAATGAATGTGCCGGACATGTGTTGAAAAAGAGGTTGGACAGGTCCTGTGAAAAATGAAGCCAGGGGATCGGTGGGGCAATCTAACCGGCTGCCGTTTCGCGTAGTTGCCGCTTGATGAAGGCATAGCCCTGTTCCGCAATGTCCCAGGGCTCGGAAAAACTTCGCCACACGTTGATCGCATTCGCGAAGTCCGGATCGGCCCGGGTGAACGACTCGATGGTGAGCCACCCCACGTAACCCACCTCGGACAACGTTTCGAAGACTTCTTTCCAGTTCACGATCCCGTCGCCCGGCGTGCCCCGGTCGTTCTCACTGATATGCACATGGGCCAGATGGGGCGCAGCCGTGCGGATCGCCCCGGCGAAGGATTTTTCCTCGATGTTCGAATGATGGGTGTCGAACATGACCTGCACGAACGGATGATCCACCATCCGCGTCAGTTCAACCAGTTGCTGCATCGTGTTGCACAGGTAACATTCGAAGCGGTTCAGCGCCTCCAGCGCCAGCATGACGCCGGCCTGCTCGGCGTATTCGCCCGCCTGGCGCAGCACTTCGGCGCTCCATTTGGCCTCGTCCGGCGTGGGGGCCGCTTTCGTAAACCAGGCAAAGGCGGAGTGGAACGGACCGCAGATCACGTCCGCGCCGGTATCTACGGCCCGGTCAATGGCCCACTGGATTTTCTCCAGCCCTTGTTGCCGGACAGCGGCGTCGGAACTGGCCGGATTGTGCTCCGGCGCCAGCGCAAGACACGACGAGCACTCCATATCCAGATCGGCCAGAAACGCCCCGAGGCTGCGGTATGCAGCCGCATCCTGCGCCCCCATCGAATACTCTATCCCATCGTATCCGATGTCCCGGATCCGTTCAATATGCGGGTAAAGCGCTTCCGATACCGTGGCGGACCAGGGAAGCAGGTTGAAGCCGATGCGGTGCATAGCGGGTTGGAGGGGTTTTCAGGGGGTATGGTCAAGAACCATGCGGCGGAGGCAAGATAAGGAAGGGGCGGGAAAGCGGGAAACTTGGGGAAAGCAGCAGGTTACAAGGGCCGCAGGGCGTCCTGCCTATGCAGCAAGGGTATTCTGCGCCGTGCAGTTGCTCCAGCAAGAGAGTTACCGGGCCGAGCCTGATCGTAGACTGGATCACAGGCAAGCGTCCGGTTGCGGATGCCGCACAAGCCAGTCCAGCCTGAACGCCCAATAGGCGTTTTCGGAAAATCCGAACCTAAGCCTCAGAAAAATGAAACCCTGCCTATACGCTATAACGGAACAACCGTCCGGGAAGGTAAAGATCGGCACAGTCGGAAAACCGGGTACCACCAGAACTCCCAAAAAGAGGCTGAACGAGTTACAGCAAGGTAACCCGCGCCAACTGTCCATTGACCGGAAGATTTATTACTACGATACATATCCGGACGCGAAAGCCGCCGAAGACGCGGTGCATGCCGACTTGGAGAACAGGGGCTTGAAGATACCTCGTCCGTGGGCCATGCGGGATAAAAGTGGGGAATGGTTTGAGCCGCAAGCATTGCGCCTGCTGGACGAGATTTTAAGCAAGCACGAATCAAGCAAAACGCCATGAAAAGCACCTTTACAGCAATCATTTTCGTGCTGTGCCTTGCCGGATCCGTTCTACTTCAATGACCGGTTGCATAACGTTTGCCCTAACCCGGGTTCTACCCCGGAAAGCTTAGGATACTCTGATCATACGAAAAGACGACTCGGGTAAGGGATCGTCTTGCTCGACTGCGGGAGCCGATAACGGGTACGACAGACCGGGTTTCGGCGGTTTTTCGTTTAGGATATTACTGGGCGTATATCGTGTGTACGGGAGGTTTTGTTGTAGGTTGCGTTTTGCAGGTTTTTCCATTAACCTCAGATGTGGTTCGGGTTGATTGGACAGCGTTTTCGGGCTTTTAAGGGGTAATATTGCGACCTTGTTCCGACACGATCAACCCATATGGAGGTATTCCATGCCCAGACGCACCCGCAGAACCCACAGTCCCGACTTCAAGGCGAAGGTGGCCCTTGCCGCCATACGCGGCGACAGTACAACAGCCGAGCTCGCCGCCCGCTTCGAAGTGCATCCGAACCAGATACAGTCATGGAAGAAGCAGGCCGTCGATACTATGGCGGAGTCGTTCAGGCGAAGCCGCTCGAACGGTTCCGAGAAGCGCGAGGAAGAGATCAAGACGCTCCGGGCCAAGATAGGAGAGCTTTTGATAGAGCAGGATTTTTTATCGAAGGCGCTCGGTCGCGGCCAGTAGCCGAGCGCAGGGCCCGTATTAATCGCTCCCGCTCCTTGTCTGTCGTTCGTCAGTGCGCGCTTCTGTCGCTGAGCCGTTCGACGGCGTACTATCGTCCCAAGGGGGAGAGCGCAGAGAACCTCGCCGTAATGAAAGAGATCGACCGCCTCTGGATGGAGCGTCCGACGAGCGGCTCGCGCACCATAAAGAGCCGGCTCAGGTCGCGGGGACATGCGGTGGCCAGAAGCCGCGTCGCGCGCCTTATGCGGCTGATGGGCTTGCGGGCCATTTATCCCAAGCGGCGCACATCCTCTCCCGGAGAGGGGCACAAGATTTACCCTTACCTGCTCAAAGACATGGAGATCACAGAGCCGGGCCAGGTCTATGCGGCGGACATTACGTACATACCGATGGAGCGCGGCTTCCTTTATCTCGCCGCCGTGATCGACTGGAAGAGCCGCAAAGTGCTTTCTCACCGCATCTCGAACACGCTGGACGCGGATTTTTGCGTCGAAGCGCTCGAAGAGGCCATTGGCCGCTACGGCGCGCCCGCTGTTTTCAACACGGACCAGGGTGCGCAGTTTACGTCGGAGGCGTTCACGGGCGTACTGAAGGCGCACGGCGTGCGCATCTCGATGGACGGCAAGGGCCGCTGGCTGGACAACGCGTACGTGGAGCGCCTGTGGCGCAGCCTCAAGCAGGAAGAAGTCTACCGGCGGGCGTACGAGACGGTGGCCGAGGCCAAAAAGGGGATCGGCGACTACCTGCGCTACTTCAACGAAGAGCGTCCGCACCAGAGCCTTGACAACCTTACGCCCGATGACGTATATTACAGACGAAAGCCGCTGACGAAGGCGGCGTAACCCACCGCAACACTACACCTGAAACGGCTCCTGAAAACTGTACAGTTTTTTCGGACCATTTCTAATAACCGAAGGAAAAATCATGTTTGACTTATCTACTCACGAAGGACTGCGGGCTGCTTGCGAAGAGGCAGAACACACCCACGCCAATCCTGAATGGCGTGATCAGATATATAAACTGTTGGTGTATATTAAAGAAGCCTCGCCACAAGAACGCGAAAGCGAAGAGTTTCATCATAAAATATGGAATGAAAATACAATATCAAGTCTTGCGCATCGGGAAAAGGAGGATGTTAGCTCTGCCATCACTGAATTTAATGTAAGGAAGAGGATTGCAGAAGAATTAACAAAGCCTTTACCAAATAATCCTCAAGAAAAAATTGATTCTTTAGATGAGATTCGAAATTACTTAATTGATAATGTATTTCAAAGCAAAGAATCAAAACCTCGGGGAAAAACCACTCGAATGTTGGCAGCACTTTTTCCTACAGAATTCACCACACTTATTATAGATGGGGGAAGAAAAAAATATACTCGAAAACTCCTAAAAAAGATGGCTATCAAGCCAGATAGCAAAAGCTTTATCGGACGACATCGACAGGTGCTTGATAGGCTTGAGGAGGCTTTGGGACCCGTACCGAATGGCGATCTACGCAGTTTGGCTAACCGAATGACTTTACCAATGATGCTGCTCGATTTGACAGGCCAAGGCGAGAGAAAAGCTGAAGAAAAAGATACGAATCATCTTGGTAAAGCGTCATCTGTCTCTGCAGAAACAGATGAAAAAACTGCTGAGATGAGAGCCGCAGATACTCAGAATATTATCCTCTACGGCCCACCAGGCACTGGGAAGACCTATGACACAAAACGGCGAGCGCTCAATTTGTTAATGGGCAAGGACGCAGTTAAAAAAATTGATCAAAAAGACATTCCAGAACGATTCAGCGAATACCAGAAAAACGGACAAATCGAGTTTGTGACCTTCCATCAGTCTTACGGCTATGAGGATTTTATTGAGGGACTCCGGCCAGTTCTTGATGAGGCAGGAGAGAAAGATATTCACTACGAAATGCACAATGGGATATTCAAGCGCATTGCCCTGAGAGCTGCTGCTGAGGGATTGCCAAAAACAACAGAGGGATTGGATTTTGAAGATCTGTGGGCACTTCTTGTTGAAGATATTCGGACGAGTGAAGATATTATTATTGCTCAGAGCAAATCGAAAAATGATTATGTTCTTAGAATTTCGGGACGTAATAACATTGAATTTCTCCGATACGAAATAAATTCCGAGGATGACGAAGAAGATATTAAAATCTCAACCACTAAACTAATTGCTTCAAAAAAGAATAGCAGAAAACTTTGGGAAAATTTCAATGAAGATCCAAATAAACTCACTTTGGAAATATCCAAAGATATATTAAAAGTTGGTCATCATTATACCGCCTTGTGGGTTGTTTATAGCAAATTATTTGAACTGAGCAATCAAAAAGACATATCCTATAATCCCCAAATTGATAATACTGCCCGTGAAGAAAAAGCCCGAGTTGCCTTGGAAAATAATTCCACATTTGAATTTTCCTTGAATAACTTACAATATGTGCTCATTATCGACGAGATCAATCGGGGCAATATAAGCAAAATTCTTGGTGAGTTGATAACCTTGCTGGAACCGGACAAGCGACTTGGAGCCGATAACGAATTGAGACTACAACTGGCCTACTCGCCCAAATTACGCTTTGGCGTACCACCCAATCTGCATATCCTTGGCACCATGAATACGGCAGATCGCTCGATCGCATTGATGGATGTAGCGTTAAGACGCCGCTTCACTTTCGAAGAAGTCATGCCTGATCAAGAGGTGCTTGAGAAAAAGTTACGAGTCAATTCGTCTCTTGTGAGGCTGGTTGTTGATCTGTTCGAAATCCTGAATAAGCGGATACGCTTCCTCTATGACCGGGATCACCAGATTGGGCATGCGTACTTCCTTAGTGTAAAGAATCTGAATGACTTGCGCCTTGTTTTTGTCAATCGGGTGATTCCCCTCCTCCAGGAGTACTTCTACGGTGACTGGAACAAGATATGCATAGTCCTTGGCTGTCCTTACGATGACAATGGAAAACCCATTTCCAATGGAAAAGACAGATACCCGCACTCGATCATACAGGCCAGTAACTTTTCAGAAATGGACACGCTCGGCTTCGATCACAACGAGTACGAAGACCGGGTTGATTTCAGCATAACGCCGGATTTCCAAAATGGTGGAATGGAGGAGGATGACCTCGTCCGCACATTCCTCGGGGTACTGCAAATCAAGCAGGATGATTTCGATACACGCTTTAAGGAACTTATGGGTGAAGTAGCCTTGCTGGATAAGGATGAAGCCGGGGAAGAAACAGCGGAGGATGCTTTGTGAAACGCATAGTCATCCGGGAGCATGAGCGGATCGTCCGAAGCGATCAGGACGGTGTAGACTCAGGTGACAATCAACACCTCAATTCGCGCCTTTACGACCAGTTAAAGCGCTTCGACCAGCGTGGGCGCGAAGCAAAGGATCAGGTATTCGCATGGGGGGATCGTCGCGCTTGGGCGCAGCAATGGGTTGGAGTCATCCAGGTGCCGGGCCTTCAGATCGAAATACTTCCCAAGGTGGATACCACAGAATCCAAAGAGCGCAGTCAGAGAGGAGATGAAGCGGATGAAGCACGCCACAACCTCCTGTATATGCTCGCTGTTGCAGGCGACGTACCAGTAAGAGATCGCGATGTGGCGCATCTTGCAAACCGTAAGGCCCCTCTCTCCGAACTGCTCATAGCTATCTTCGCGTATCGACTTCGTCAGGAACTGCTGCTCGGTGCTGAATACGCTTACCTGCAGCGGGAGGAAAACCTTCGACGATTCAAGGGCAAATTAATAATACCCTCGCAAATACTTCACAATTCGGCGCGGCGCGAACGTTTCTTTTGCCAATTCGATGAATTTTCCAAAGACACGGCAATGAACCGCATCTTTCGATTCGCGTGCATCACGCTTCTTGACTGGACGCATACCCCATCAACCCAGGACAAGCTCCGGCATTGCCTGCTATTACTCGACGGCGTTGAACATGTATCGATCCATGACGAGATGTTCGAGCAGATACCTAGTACACGACAGAACGAACGATTCGCTGACGTGCTCCACTTTTGCCGGCTGATCCTTCAGACCCGTTCGCCTACTACGAACGCAGGAAAACAGCGCAGTTTCTCGCTGTTGTTCGATATGAACCGCGTCTTCGAGGCCTTTGTGACCGCCTTTATGAGGAAATGGGTGATGCCTTTGCCTTCTTTTCCCAAGCATCGTCTCTTTCCCCAGGCCAAGTGGCGACGACGCCATCTAATAACCCGCGGTGGGAAGGGCGTGCTTTCACTGCGTCCCGATCTACTCATAGAGGCCCCGGGGGACGACTCCAGACTTGTTTTGGACACCAAGTGGAAAAGGCTCTCCGGAAGCCGTGTTCGCGGGGGTGTAGATACCGGAGACCTTTACCAACTGTATGCCTATACTCAACGATATGACTGTAAACGCAGCATTCTTCTCTATCCTCGTGTAACAGGAGCCGAATGCCACGACTTCGACATTGCCGGTTGCTCTGATAAGCCCACCGGCCAACAGGTCCTTGTACGGTATGTCAATCTCCATCGCAACCTGCGCAAAGAGCGGGAATGCCTTGCCGGGGAGCTCGGGGAAATTGTAGAAGAAGGTCTCAGAGATACCTCGACTTGACTGGGCAGATTCTAGCGGAACGTTAAGGTATAGTACCGCGCCCCTGTTTCGACACAATCAACCCGGCGAAAACCAAGTCAAGGCGAACACGCAAAACCCACAGTCCTTCGTCCCGATGCGAAGTAGCCCTCGCTGCCGTGCGCGGCGACAGCGCACTGGCCGAACTCGCAGGGTCCCAATAATCCGTTTTTACCGCTTTTGAGTAGAAATTACTCCATTTCGGAGTAGTTTTTACTCAGAACGGCATAGGATACTCTGATTAAGTTCGCAAATCTCAGAGGCTGCGAAGGGCGCGACATGTCTGCGATGCCCCCGTTCAGGGCGAGCCACAGCAGATTGAAGACGGCCTCGTCGTTAGGGCAAGTCCATCGCACAGCCGGTCGGTTTCTGGGCAGGTGCATTTCGTCTCACAGAACAATCCGGTTTCTTCAAGTTTATCGATTACTTCTTTTACCGCCTGCATCGTATTCCGGTGTATGGTGTTCTTGTGTTCGCGCACCCAGTAGTCCAACGATTTGGGTTTCTTGTGCTCGGCCAGAGTGCACTTCCTTGCCCCCTTGACGATGCATGTCATATTGTTGTTTACCATGTATTTTTTGAGTTCGACAGCGTCGAACCCGGCACGGTCTCCACCGTACGGAAGGTCAATCCACATTGTGTTCAAAGATTTTACGTTATAGAGTTACGGAGTGTCAGGGCGCCTTCATCAGCGGCTTTCGTTGATGCTGGCCAGAAGCACTCCACATATCCGTTATCTGACCAGTGGACCTTTTCCGTCCATTGAGACATGTCTTGATCCCCCTCGCGCTCTTTGAAACGAGCGGCGACAGTACGCTGGCCGAACTCGCCAAACCCCATAACCTCCTTTTTCACTCCTTTTGAGTAAAAATTACTACATTTTAGAGTAATTTCTACTACATTTCGGAGTAGTTTTTACTCAGAACGGTGTATTCCGGCAAAACGGCCGCGCCTATGAATTAGTACGGGGCGGCGATTCCCACCCCACCTCACACCGCCCGCTCCACTGACAACACCTCCGCCTGTTCCAGCACGGTTCGGGTCGCTTTTTCCTGCTTGTCCGGCGGGTAGCCGTGCTTGCGGAGGATGCGTTTCACCAGGCGGCGGAGATGGGCCCGCACGTTTTCGCGCAGGGTCCAGTCGATGGTGACATTGCCTTGCACGGTTTCGACCAGTTCGCGGGCGATTTTCCGGAGAGTTTCGTCGCCCAGCACCTGGACAGCGCTGTCGTTGGTTTCGAGGGTGTCGTAGAAAGCCAGTTCTTCCTCGGATAGTCCGAGTTTTTCGCCGCGGGCCTGGGCTTCGTGCAGGTGGCGGGCCAGCCCGATCAATTCCTCGAGCACCTGGGCCGCTTCGATGGCTCGGTTCTGATAGCGGCGAAGACTGTGTTCCAGCATTTCTGCGAAGGAACGCGCCTGTACGATGTTCTTGCGCCGCCGGGAGACGATTTCTCCTTTCAGCAGTTTTTGCAGGAGTTCCACGGCAAGGTTGCGCTGCGGCATGCCCTGCACCTCGGCCAGAAATTCGTCCGAAAGAATGGAAATGTCGGGTTTTTTCAGACCGGCTGCGGCGAAGATGTCGATTACGCCCTCCGGCGCCACGGCGCGGGCGATGATCTGGCGAACGGCGTGGTCCAGTTCTTCCTGGGGACGCTTGTCCGTGGCGGCCCGCTTGGTCAGGGCTGCCCGGATAGCCTGAAAGAACGCCACATCGTCGCGGATGCGGAGCGCTTCGTCGTTCGGGACGGCCAGCGCGAACGCCTGGGAGAGCTCGCGCACTATTTTCACGAAGCGGTCCTTGCCGTTCTCCTGCGCGAGAATGTGTTCCTGCGCGGCAGGGAGCAGACTGAGTCGTTCCGTGGCCGATCCGGCGGTCCATGCAGACCGGTCGAAACCGTGAAAAAGCCCGCAGCAGACCTCGTATTTCTCCAGCATGGCCCTGACCGCCTCGCTCTGGTCAATGGCGGTCTTACCAGTCCCACCGCTTTCGGTGTACGTTGCAAGCGCCCGTTTCAGTTCATGGGCGAGTCCGAGGTAATCGACGACGAGACCGCCCGGCTTGTCCCTGAACACCCGGTTGACCCGGGCGATGGCCTGCATCAGCCCGTGGCCGCGCATAGGCTTGTCCACGTACATCGTGTGCAGGCTCGGCGCATCGAAGCCGGTAAGCCACATGTCGCGCACCAGCACCATGCGCAGCGGATCGTCGGGGTTGCGGAACCGTTTCGCCAGCGCTTCCCGGCGGGTTTTGTTGCGGATGTGCGGCTGCCAGTCCGTTTCAGAGGCCTTCCCGGTCATCACCACCTTTAGGTTGCCCTTGTCGTCGTCCTCGCTGTCCCAGCCGGGGCGCAGGCGTACGAGCTCCCGGTAGAGATCGACGCAAATGCGGCGACTCATGCAGACGATCATCGCCTTCCCGTCCATGGCTTCGAGGCGGCTTTCGTAATGCTTGACGATGTCTTCGGCGACGAGCTTCAGGCGCTTTTCCGAGCCGACGATGGCTTCGAGTTGCGCCCATTTGGTCTTGAGTTTCTCCTTGCGTTCGATCTCTTCGCCTTCGGTTACTTCCTCGAAATCCGGGTCGATACTGGGTTTCTCGCTTTCGTCAAGCGTCAGTTTGGCGAGACGGCTTTCGTAATGGATCGGGACGGTCGCCTGATCCTGAACCGCGCGCCGGATGTCGTAGACGCTGATGTAATCTCCGAACACGGTGCGGGTGTTGGCGTCTTTCAGTTCGATGGGCGTGCCGGTGAAGCCGATGAACGAAGCGCTGGGCAGAGCGTCCCGCATGTGGCGTGCATAGCCGTCAAGGAAGTCGTACTGGCTGCGGTGCGCCTCGTCAGCGATGACGACGATGTTGCGGCGATCGGAAAGCAGTGGGTGCCTATCGCCCTTTTCTTCAGGGAAGAATTTCTGGATGGTGGTGAATACCACGCCGCCGGATTCCACGGCAAGCTTGGCCCGCAGGTCGGCCCGGTTCGCCGCCTGTACGGGCGGCTGGCGCAAGAGGTCCGAACACCTCGAGAAGGTGGAGAAAAGCTGGTCGTCGAGATCGTTGCGGTCCGTCAGCACAACGATAGTGGGGTTCTTCATCGCAAGTTCCCGGGCGATGCGTCCTGCGTAGAAGGCCATCGTCAGACTTTTTCCGGAACCCTGCGTATGCCATACGACGCCGATGCGCCGGTCGCCCCGGTCGCCGCCCGGCCTGAGGCCCGCTTCGTAGCGGCCTTGTTCCTCGCCCGACATCTCCTCGGCCACCTCCCGCAGTTCGGCGGCCCGAAGAGTTTCGCCCACGGCGGTCCGGACCGCGTGAAACTGGTGATACCCCGCCATCTTCTTGGAAAGATGGCCGCTGCCGTCGTCCTCGAAAACGATAAAATCCCTGATCAGCGAAAGGAACCGCTCTTTTTCGAACACGCCCTGAATCAGCACCTGAAGTTCCGTATAGAACACCGGGGCCAGTTCCTCCCCGCCGATCGTTCTCCAGGGTTTGAACCATTCTCTTCCGGCGGTCAGCGTTCCGATCCGCGCCTCAAGCCCGTCCGATACGGCGAGTACGGCATTGCATGCAAACAGCGAGGGCAATTCGGCCTTGTAGGTCTGGAGTTGCTGTAAGGCGGTCCATACCGTAGTGTTTTCGTCCGCCGCGTTCTTGAGTTCGATCAGCCCCAGCGGAATGCCGTTGACGAACACCACGATATCCGGGCGGCGGGTATGTTTGTTCTCGATGACAGTGAACTGGTTCACCGCCAGCCAGTCGTTGTTTTCTGGAACGTCGAAGTCGATGACGCGGACCTGCGCGCCCCGGATTTTGCCTTGATCGTTACGGTACTCCACGGTCACGCCGTCCACGATCATGCGGTGAAAGGCGCGGTTCCGGGCTTCCAGCGTAGCCCCTTCCGGACGGATCAGTTTGCGGAAAGCGTCGTCCAGCGCTTCCTTAGGCAGACCGGGGTTGATCCTTGCGAGGGCTCCGCGAATCACCGACGGAAGCGTCGCGTCCTCATGCGTTTTGCGCAGGGACTGGGGGCCGGGCGGCATATCCGGTCCACTGATCACGTTATAGCCCAACCCTCGAAACCAGTCGAGTGCAGCGTCTTCTATGACGGATTCGGACAAAATGGCCATGGAGTTACCCTTCCGGCTGCAAGGGTGAAGTGGTTTAGTATTTATCCGACAGTCCGCCCAAAAAAGAGGGCGGCCACCGGGGTTTCCCTTAGATTGGGTTTTTCCGAAGAACCAATCCAAAAGGAGACATTCCGATGCCCGCCATTACAGAAAGTACGAAACGCAAACTATCCTTGCTTGAGCTCGCCGAGGAGCTCGGCAACGTATCGAAGGCCTGCCGCATCATGGGCTACCACCGCGACACGTTCTACGAGGTGCGCCGCGCCTTTCAGGTCGGAGGGGTTGCCGCCCTCGTGGAGAAGAAACGCGGTCCGAAGGAGCCGCATCCGAACCGGGTGGCCGAGGAGATCGAGGAGAAGATACTCGCCCTCTGCCTTGAGCGTCCGACGTGGGGCGCGCAGCGCATCGCCAACGAACTTCGGTTGAAGGAAGTCAACGTCAGTTCCACGGGCGTGCGCGGGGTCTGGCTAAGGCACGACCTTGCGCACCGTCATCAGCGGCTGCTGCGGCTGGAGAAAGAGGCCCGAGGCGAGACGCTTCTTCTGAGCGAGGAGCAGATACGGCTGCTCGAGAAGCACTCCTGCGACTTCCGTATGCGCCACATAGAGACGAGCGCTCCCGGAGAACTGCTCAATCAGGACACCTTCCACTGGGGAACGATCAAGGGCACAGGCAAAGTGTACGTGCAGGTCGTCGTAGACGCCTTTTGCTCTTTGGCCTTCGCAAAGGTCTACACCTCGAAGATGCCGGTCACCGCCGCCGAACTGCTCTACGAGAGGGTGCTGCCCTTCTACGAAGCGCTCGGGGTAGAGGTCAAGGCCGTCCTTACCGACAACGGCCGGGAGTTCTGCGGACGGCCCGAGCATCATCCCTACGAACTGATGCTCGCGCTGCACGACATAGAGCACCGCAGGACGAAAGTTCGTAGTCCGAGGACGAACGGCTTCGTCGAGCGCATGAACCGGACCCTGCTCGACGAATGCTTCCGCGTCAAGGGCCGGAGCAAGTGGTACCATACGCCAGAGGAGATTCAGAGGGACCTTGACGAGTATCTTGCGTACTACAACCTTGAGCGCAGCCACCAGGGCTATCGCCTCAAGGGTCGTACGCCGGCCCAGGCGCTGCGCGAAGCCCTTGGAAAAAAGAAACTGCCGCCCGTCGTTCCAAACGAAGAAAAACAGACCCTCAAACAAACCGCCTGATCACACGACGGAAACCCCATGTGTCGGGTAATTACTAAACTTGTACAGCTTGCCATTTTTTGTGTGTCATATCTTATTGGGCCATCAGACATGACTATGAATGATGGTTTACAATAGTCAAATACCTCCTTACAATAGCCATTTCTTCGATCATGATGAGACGCAACAAACACATTGACACGTTTTAACGACTGGCAGACTTGCGGATTTTCGAGAAGTGCAAGCCAACCCGTACGTTAAAGGTCACCAGAAAGTACGAAGGATACAGAGCCGACATCGAGAAATGTGAGTAAACTCAGGTTATTTGTGTCTTGAAATGTTGGGTAGCTATTGAAAAAGGTTCGGATTCGGATACCAAGTGGCTCAATCTGTCTATGTGAAACTCCCACACTATAGGCATCAATCATATTGAGAAGTAATCCCATCGCAGCGCTTATTGGGAGTTCCTTTAAGCTGTAGAGTTGTATAGGCGTGAGACTCGGGTTTCGGGCAAGTGTCTCAATCTGTATATATCGGCATACATTCGGCAAATCACCAATGTGATCCTCATCGTAGTTTGTAATGAAGAGGCTTCGGATTGTGCGGATACCTTCTGCATAGAGATATTCCCACGGCCTACAGGTTTGAGAATGTCCGCAATCAAACAAAAGAGCGCTGCCATCGTTGGCTATTGCGTAGGCTGCAAAGCCGTGTTCAACGTTGAGGATTTGGAATTTCACGGAATTAGGTCCTCCGTAATTGGGCCAACGTACCAAGCTTTCACTTCTTTATTGCAGCAGGTTGCTCGGTTGATGCGCTCGGCGAAGTTCTTATTAGTTACCCAAAGGTGCATGGGCGATTCTTGTGCATCTACTACCATACAGCCGGCTTGATTATTGGTGATTTTGGAAAGGCAACGGCGATTCCAAGCACCATATGCTAAATGCTCCGAACGCGCGTTTCCAAAGAAGGTCAGGGTCGGGTTTAGCGTGTCAAGGAATTCATAAGAACGTTTGGAATCTCGGCCATGGTGTGGGGCAATCAGTAAGTCGATGTTGGTGACATTTTCCCGGTGTTCTGCAAGAATGTGCTCCCATGTTTTATCGTGTGAATCTCCGGCGAACACGATACGATTTTTTCCTATACGGTACAGGAGCACATAAGAACAATCGTTGTAATCATTTGAATCATTTGCCGCATCCACGATATCTTGTGTAGGAGCCAGCACATACAAACCATCTCCTCCCTTGGAACCATTTTCTCCGACGTTGTAGAACTGTCCTTCGGCTTTAGACAGCAACGCCAGCCGCTTAGGGTTGCGCGACAGCTTTGCATCCCTTAAGTGTTTGTAGAATTCCCAATCTTTCTTTGAGTAGGGTGATCGAGCCCAAGATGAATCTTGCATCTCCTTCTTATTGTTAGTATCCCAGAAATTTAAAGGTTTGAAAGTTTCAAATAAGGCCTCAATGCCATCCATGTGATCCATATCAGGATGGGTCTGGATGTAGCGGAAGATACTTTCGATAGCCTGATCATACATATAGGCTATTGGGTTTACAGGGTGTTCCTTCTGTCCAAAATTTCCCCTGATGTACTCCTCTACTAATTCGTGTGCACTGAATGACGCATCCGATGGATCAAAGGCCTTCGCATTATACACATCAATCACGGTTACATGACCAGAGTTATGTTCAATTATGGAACAGTCGCCATTTTTGACGTTCAGGAAGTGAATGATTGCCATTTGTACTATAGGTCTAGGGCAGCTTCTAAGAGGAAACGAGCGTATCGCTTGGCCGAGATAGCGATTATTTTCTTTCTAACCCAAGCGATCCAGAGAATAAGCAAAGCAAGGGAAAGAAGAGCTGCGCTTACGGCCACAGCGATTGCTTCTTGATTACCTCAACCAGCCCAAATCTTCCACAAACATGCAAGCAGGGCCGCGATGGAGAGTGGTAAGCCAAACGACTTTAAACCGAGTAGGTTCCGACGAAATCCGTACTCTATGAGTCCTTTGAAAACGAGGGGATATCTCTTGCGATCCCGAGTTCTACGTATGAGTTCCTTGGTGCAGGCTTCCCAATAGGCATCCGCTGCCTCTGGATCACGCTGCTGGTCTTCCACCGATGGAATCTTGAGCCCAAGGTTGCGAAGTTTCGCATGTACCCGTTCCCGAGTGATTGAATTAAACTCGGAGTTCGAGTGTCGCAGAAGCCGGGTTGTGGGTGGGCCGCCCCATTGTATCCAAAGACGTTCTTCAAGATTTTTACCAAAATCGGCACCGACCTGACGAACTAGGAATGACAGCGGGGCAAACACTATAGCTGCAGCAGCTCCCAATGGCAGGTCAAGACCATGAGGCAGAACAGCCGCGAGAGTAAGGACGACCGGGGAGATCGTGAGATAAACGGGAAACGCCCGTGCTTGCCAACTGTAAGGATCTATTTTCGAACGCATTCAACGCTTGCCTATATAATCTTCTCAGTTTCCTTAATCCGCAGTTCGCCGGAGATTAGTTTCGGAAGCAGCACATCCCGAATTGCGGCGAGCTTGCGGACCTCGTGGATGTTCGTGACGATGTGTTCCAGTATAGCCTTTGCAGCATTTTGGAATGCTTGGGCAACTGGTGTAGGTGGAAGGCATACCGAATATCTACTCATGGTCTTCCAGCTTGTCCGTGGCATTTTTGTGCCCGTTGCAGTCTGGTTTGTGTAGTTAACGAACTCGATTGAGGAAACGCAAGCCAGCGTGAAGGCAAGCCATTCCGCACTTTGGGGTACGATAACCACAATATCGGTGGAGCAGATACCTTGCACCGGCGCGATACCGACCTTGTGAAAATAAGGCCTCAACCTACCGAACAAGATATCGCCTTTTTCAAAAATAGATTTGCTGCTTTTGATCTTACGAGCGTTTCCCCATTCCACAAGAGCGATTGAGCGACGGGGCATGTGTTCGAGACCGATATACGGTGTCTCGGTTGGCATATCCTCTGGATGGACTCCACGTCGTGAAGCATTCGCGATGTTACCCAGTGTCCCAACCTCCCAGCCCTCCGGCGCCTCCCCCAACTCCGACTCCACCAGTCGATCTGGAAAAAGATCGTAGAGATGCGCCGGGAGGCTGGGCAGGGATTCGCCGGGGCGCCAACGGCCTTCCATTTTCGCCCGAACGGGATCGAAATCGACGAACCACGACTTGAACAGAGCCCGCGCCATTGCCTCCAGCGTCTCGTTCATCCGCTGGTTCAGTTCGATCTTGTCGTCGAGCGTACCGAGGATGTGGGCGATGGCGCGTTGTTCTGTAGGGTTTGGTACAGCAGCAGGTATTGAAGAGAGTATGGTCTGATTAAGCAGGGGTTGCCCCGAACCTGTCCTCCAAGTATTCAATTGAAGTGTCTTCAGGAGATAAAACAGGAACTTTGCATTGTTCTCATCAAGTGCATTTGCTTGAATGGCGTTGTCCGTTACCCAACAAACTCTGTCGCTGTAGTGTAAAGAGCCACAATAGCTACCGACCCGTCCGACAATTATCGTTTTAGGGATAGCATTCGTTTTGTCCGAAAAACCAATAATTCCATTCGAACCGTAGACGGGGTTCGTCGCACTATCAAATCGTTTGGGGCTTGACTTGCCGTTAGAAAACGATAACAATTCGCCCAAGTTGGTTTTGTGCCAACCGCTGTCCGCCTCCTCCTTCCCCACTAACACCACATGCTCTTCTTCAATCCGCTTCCTGAACTCCTCCGGCGCCGCATTCCATACAAACAAATCCACCCGAAACGGCAGATCGCTTTCTTCGAACGCCTCCCTGATCTCTGCAACCCGGTCGTTTTGCTCCGGCGTGGCGAACACCACCATATCCAGATCGGATTGCGGTCGAGAAGTCCAGGCGACCCGCGAGCCGTAAACCCAGGCCGCCGTGTTCGGCAGATACCTTTCGAGCAGCGCAAGGATGGTTTGACGCTGATCTGCGGTGATGTCGATGGGCCGATCTACTCCCATGTTTCCCCGGTCAGCGTCTGGTACAGGTCGATGGCGTCGTCAATAAAATCGGGCACGAGGGCTAAGCAATCTTTCGCCTTTTCGCCATCGTAGTCGTGGGACGTATCAGTGCGGGCATTGGCGTAATTTAACCATTGATCCAGCGGCACAGCAAAGAGATTGTTCTCGGCAGCCAATCTGAAGACAGGCTTGGGACTGTTGGGAACATTGGGGAGGCCCAACTCCTCAATCAGGTGTCGCTTCAACACCTTCCACAAACAGTCGTAGCAGGTCTCGAAACGCTGGATGGTCGATTCCGCGATGGCCTCCCGGGTCAATTCCGGCAACGAGTCGTCCCGTTGCCGGTAATTCTGGTGCTGCTCTTCAAGGTGTTTAAGCGACATCCGAAACTTGTCGTAGTCGATCATGGCCTATCGTTAGATTCTTTCCTGTAGATTAGCTGCCCGATCTGGACCCGGAATATAGACGATCTCGGCGCCCTTCGGGTTGCTTTGGCCTGCGCTCGCGCCACGTTGCAAGAGAACTCGGCGTATTTCGCGGCTTACGCTTTCATGAATCAAGGCAATTCAAAATATAAATTTGAATTACCCTTCCTTTCTGCATCTCGATCATAGGCTATTTAAAATCATTCTTCCCGTCCTGCTCCAAACTCGACCCGAACCCCAGCGATTTCAGATTCTCCGCGATGGCGGCATCCAGTTTTGCGCCCTCCGCCTGCTGCTCGCGCAGTTCCGCCACAAGCCGCTGCATTTTCTCCTCGAACGGCTCGCTGTCCTCCGGCTGCGGTTCCACGCCCACATACCGGCCCGGCGTCAGCACATGACCGTGTTTGCGCACTTCTTCCAGCGCGGTGCTCTTGCAGAAACCGGGCGTGTCTTCGTAGTCCTGTCCCTCGCGCCAGGCATGATAGGTTTTTGAGATGTGGTCGATATCCTCGTCGGTAAGTTCCCGGTGGGTGCGGTCCGTCATGCGTCCCAGCTTGCGGGCGTCTATGAAGAGGATTTCGCCGCGCCGATCCCGGAATTTCCCGTTTCCGCCGCCTTGCCGGTCGCGCGATAGAAACCACAGGCAGGCGGGTATCTGGGTCGAAAAGAAGAGCTGTCCCGGCAGCGCCACCATGCAATCCACGAGATTATCCTCGACCAGGTTCTTCCGGATCTGGCCCTCGCCGGACTGGCCCGACGACATGGAACCGTTCGCCAGCACGAAACCGGCTACGCCTTCGGGCGCAAGATGATGAACCATGTGCTGCACCCAAGCGAAGTTGGCGTTGCCCTTGGGGGGAACGCCGTATTGCCAGCGCTGGTCGTCCACGAGCCGCTCGCCGCCCCAGGTAGAGACATTGAACGGGGGATTGGCGAGGATGTAATCCGCCTTGAGATCGGGATGGCGGTCGTTGTGGAACGTGTCGCCGTAGGCAATCTGCCCTTCGATGCCCCGGATGGCAAGATTCATTTTGGCGAGCCGCCAGGTCGTATGATTCGACTCCTGGCCGTAGATGCTGATGTCGCCATGCGCCCTGCCGCCGTTGCTGTTGCCGCTGGCGTGTGCGTCAATGAAAGCGATCGACTGCACGAACATGCCAGAGGAGCCGCAGCACGGGTCGTATACGCGCCCCCGATACGGCTCTATCATTTCGACCAGCAGCTTGACCACGCAGCGGGGCGTATAGAACTCGCCGCCCTTCTTTCCCTCGGCGCCGGCGAACTGCGACAGGAAGTATTCGTAAACCCGGCCCAACACGTCCCTTGAGCGGGATTCGGCATCACCTACCCGGATATTGCTGACGAGATCGACGAGTTGGCCGAGCCGCTGTTTGTCGAGCGCTTGCCGGGCGTAATCCTTGGGCAGCACATCCTTGAGCGCCAAGTTGTCGCGCTCGATCCCCGACATGGCGTCGTCCACGAACTGGCCGATTTCGGGCTGCCTTGCCCCGGCCCTGAGTTTTTCCCACCGCGCTTCGGGCGGCACCCAGAAGATGTTCTCGGCGCGGTATTCGTCACGGTCCTCTGCGGCGTCTTCGCCCCATTCTGCAAGAATCGCAGCGCGGCGTTCCTCAAAGGCGTCGGAGATATACTTCAGAAAAATGAGCCCGAGAACGACATGCTTATACTCTGCGGCGTCCATCGAACCGCGGAGCGTATTGGCCATTGCCCAGAGTTCCGCCTCGTAGCCGACGGTCGTGTCGCTGTCGTTGTTTCGCTGGGCCATTCCGTTTCAGGGCGTTCGTACATCGTAGAACCGTTTCGATGATACGAAGAACCCGACAGATTTGCAGGTCGGGTTTACACAGCCGGTCGGCGAACGTCACTGGGTCAGTCTGGCCGAACTCGCCAAGGTCCCAATAATCCCTTTTTCATCTCTGCCGATCAGGACAAATCCCCCATCCGGCAGGAACACAGCGAAAAAAGAGGCTTATCCAATTTGATCCCTTTTCCCACCTCGCAGGAAACTCCCCATGCCCGCAACCAGCGCCGATAAGACGACAGCCCGCCCTCGAATCGGCGGCGACGCCCCTCAGGTCATGACGGCGGAGGAATACGTTGCGCTCCCCGACCGCCAAAACGGCTGCACCTATGAACTGGCGCGGGGCGCGCTGGTTGTACGCGATCCGGGGGTGTCCTGGACCCATTCGTACGTACAAGGCAAATTGTATCGCTATCTCGACGAATGGATGGAAAAATTCGGACACGGCCAAGTGGGCGTAGAGGTAGACTGCCTCGTCGACGAAGACCCGGATACCATTCGCGTCCCGGACGTAGCCGTGCTGCTCCAGCCGTTCGATACGGAGAATGCATTCCTTGGCCGCGTGCGCGGCGCGCCGGACATTGCGATCGAAGTACTGTCTCCCTCCAACAGACCGCAACAAATGCGCGACAAAACAAGCGATTACTTCCATGCGGGAGCGCTCCGGGTGTGGATCGTAGATCCGGAAGCCCGCACGATCATCATTCACAAGGCGGATGGGAAAAACACCCGATTCGGGGGAAAGGATCGGCTCGAAGACCCTGAACTACTGCCGGGCTTTGCACTGGACATGCAGAAGATATTCGGAGCATGAAACAACCCACCACCAAAAAACTCCCCTGCAACCCCCTCCTCACTTCCTCCATCGCCCCGAGCACCCGATTCCACGTTTCCTGATCCTCCAGTACGGCATACCGCCAGGGAGCCAGTGCGCCGGTCATGATCCCCCCTGATCTTCGCGGCTGATGGCTTCAAGGTCCTCGGGCCGTAGCCTGTAGCGTATCGCATTGCCCTCATGCAGGCCGTGGAACTCCTGCCCGATATAGGCGGCGACCTGTTCGCGATCCGCGTCGGGGATGCCGTCCGCGGCAGCCATGACTATGACATCCTCGGGACGGAACGCCTTCCATTCCAGCACGCACCGGCGCACGGCCTTGCGCACGAAATCCCGATATGCCAGCGCCGCCTTCTCCGGGCTTTCGACTTCGGCGCGCAGCACCCGATAATTCTCGGCCGAGGGCAGATAGGCATCGATATAAGCCTCGCGCAGCAAGGAAACGTCGTTTAGTTCGTAGACGCCGATCAGTCCGTCGATATAGGCGCGATCGTCCATTGTCAGGAACGACATCGGCGCAAGGTCGGCCTTTAGAAGCGGAATGTTCGAGGCAATGCGCGAGGTCCGTTTGTTGATATCGGCGAAAGCCTGCATATAGGGGATATGAACGAGAAGGAAGAAGGATTGCTCAAACGGATCGGCGATCGCCGCCGCCTTGGCGATCAGGATTTCAAACTCTTCCTCAATCTGATATTGGTCGTCAAGCGGCCTGTAGCTCGAATGCGTGATGCCGACAGGCATACGGCGCAGCCGGCCCGCCATGGCGGGATCGGAAAGAAGGCCGCCCGCGAGGAGGGCGTGAATATTGAACATATCCGGCCGGCTGATATGTATGTCCTCAAGATAATCGACGACATACTGAATCGCCTCCTTGTGGTTGAGGATCATCAACGCTTCCTTGCGGTCCTTGCCGGCCGCCTCTTCGCCGAAGCGGATGAGCCGTTCGGTCTGAAGGATATCGTAGGTGTTCCCTTCCATGCGCGATGACGCCCAGGACAAGTCCACGAGCAGCCGTTCAAGGATGCGCCGCGCATAGGTCCCTGCCGGGAGCGGCGGCGGCTCCGGGCGCCCGGCCTCGTGCAGGCGCTGCCGGTCCGCCGCGGCAAGGTAGAACGTCTTGCCAGGGATATAGCGGTCCAAAAACTCCTTGTTGTAGCTTGTCGGCTTGCGGCGGTTATAAGGCATTTGCAGATAGGCGCGCACCCTGGGCGCGCCCGCCAGACTGTAGCCGGTGGCGCGGGCCTTGCCCGAGATTTCCAGCCAGCCTTCATCGACAAGCCGCTTGAGCGCCCGCCAGACCGTCGACGGGTTTACATCCGGCGCGACATGACGGCGGATATCCTCGCGGCCGGCGCCGGGATGGTCCGCGATGTAGTCGAGTATGGCTTGGTCCGTGAGCGGCATGAAACGATTCGTCAATCCTTTGCAACGATTATCTCCTTAAAATACAAGAAGTTCCCAAGTTTTAAGAATATCGTTTCACGATTTTTGCAACGATACGGGACTGAGTCCATGCCGATGGCCGGGGGTCGGCAGAAACACAGCGAAGTGGGCGTAGCCCCCAAAAACACCCCTACAACCCCCTCCTCACTTTCTCCATCGCCCCGAGCACCCGGTTCCACGTCTCCTGATCCTCCAGTACGGCGTTGGAAAACATGCACCCGTCCCAGCAGATGTGCCGGATACCGTCCCGCAGTTCTCCCTGATCGTCGAGCAGCCACTGGCGGCTGCACCATGCCATATCCAGTTTGCCGTCGGGCGAATCGACCGGGCAATGCCTTCCGGTCTTGTCGTGCGAGCCGCTTCCGAACACGGACCCGTCGGTCTGCGCCACATGAAAATCGAACAGCCAGGGAGCCAGGGCGCCGGTCATGATCCGGTAGGCCTCCTTGAATTCTTCTTCGGTGTACCCATCCTGCAGCAAAGCCGCTTCGGGCGCATTGTATCCGAGCAAATACAAATAGGTGTGGGCCAGATCGGCCTGAAATCCGAGCGAATCGGGGCGCCCGACCTCTTCGAGGAGGCGAAGCATCTCTGTCCAGGAGTGCATGGCCGCCCAGCAAATCTCCCCTTCCGCGGCAATGCGTTCTCCGTAGTCTTCCGCTATGATCGCCGCTTCGCGAAACGTGTCCGCAATCCTTGTCGTGTTTTCCGCGGGATGTTCCGCCCACTCGACAGGGCCCGCCGCCGAATCGATCCGGACGACCCCGCAGGACCGAACGCCGTGCGCATTCAACACGGACGCATATTCGCACGCCGCAAGCACGGCCTTCGCGAAGCGCCGCCGATCGTCGCGACTGCCCATGGCGCTGCCTCCCAGCATGTCGGGATACACGGGCGCTACGACGGACCCCACGCCAAGGCCCAGCGCAGCGATACGATCCGCAAGCCGCCGGATTTCGTCGCCCGGAGCATCGATGTCGATGTGCGGGTGGTACAGGAAAAGATCTACCCCATCGAAACGAACGGACTCTTCTCCCTTGATACGGGCGTCCGCCGTAAGCCGGAGCATGCGCTCCAGCCCAATCGCAGGCTCGGAGGCGCCCGCCCCCTTGCCCACCAGACCAGGCCACATGGCGTTATGAAGAAGTAATCGACGCATTTCTTGCGGAGAATAAGGTAAATCAGCCAAAAAGGATCACCGGTTGCGCCCGCGCGCTATGTCTTCCGCCTCGGCTCGCAGCCGGCGGTACACCTCGCGCGCCTCTTCGAACTGTGCATAGACGTGATCTTTTTCCCGTTGGGAACGCCAGTCGGGCCACTCTTCGGCCATGGCATGCAGTTTGTCGATCCAGGCAATGCCGTAATCGGCGGCTTCTGCCGAGCGCACCGGAACGCCGTCCGCAATGACCCAGACCGGATTCGTCAAGACAAAGGCATACGGGATATCGAGCGGGAATCGTTCTTCGGGCGTACCGTTTACCCGCAGATGGTACCACCCCGACCCCTCGGGATAGAACGTGTCCTCGAAGGTCATGGACATGCGGTCGCCTTCGAAAAGGAGTTCCTGCACGACCTCTCCGTTGAATACGAGTTCAGCCTTCTCCAGGGGCGTAATCGAGGTCACCTCGAAACGCACCGTTACGCCCTCGCCTCCCTCGATATCGACGGTTTCGCCCGGTATCCGCCCGTCCACCGTAAAATCGGCGAGGGGGCCGCTCGATGCAAAGGCGTGTCCGGCAGCCATCGCCTCGAACCAGCTCCGCATGCCCAGGACCCCGTCCGCGGGCTTGACGTACGTCCGGACCGATCCGACCAGCGGCGTTTGGTGCAGGTTGCTGATGGAATCCTCCCCGCCCACGAGCGCGGTCCGTATCCCGTTGTTCCACAAGGCGTACAGCGGAGGATAGCCGTCCAGGGCCGTAGACCACTCCAGGGCGTCCGTCGTACCCAGCGCGGCGTCCACCATGAAGCCCTTTGCCCGGCCGAGGTCCTCTTCCAGCGGATCGCCGCTGAAAAAGGGATGCACATACCCCGTCCAGGCGCCCTGCTCCTTCGCCTTTCTGAACATGTCCGTATTCGAGGGATACAGGCTCTCGATGGCCGTGCCTTCGTAGCCGGTCACGTACGGGGAAATAAGATGGTCCCGCATTCCGAACATGAACACATGGCCATAGAAAGGCGGCCGGTATTCCTGTCCGACCACCACGATCATGTCGGGCGTCGACACGGGATGCGCGCCCCCGCCCGGCACGAAAAATTGCTGGTCCAGGATGCGATTATCCTTGTTCGCCACCTGTTCAAGCACCAGATCCTGGTCCTCCGCCTCGGACATCATCATCAGGTTTTCAAGGGTGTTGTGCAGGTTGCCCCCGTAGTTCATATGCACGTGCGTGGAGGCGCTGTACCAGCCTTGCTCCCCCATATCGATGATGGAGTCAAGCGCCATGCTATGCCGGAGGGTCTCTCCCGCCGCGATGTGCAACGTATCCGTTACCGGCGCATGTTCGAAGCCCTTGACCGCCCGGACGATCGCCTGCCCCTCGGGGAGTTCCAGATCGAACGATCCGGTATGATGGAACGCCCACTGCACCGCGCGAGGGGCAATGCGCGCATAGGCGTCGGTTGGGGCGTAAAATTTGCCGTCGGAGGCGATGAGATGAATCCGGCTTCCTGTGGGGAGTCCGTCCGGGCCGGTGGTCGTGACGGACAGCCTGCCCACAGGGTGCTTCCAGCGACGCTCCGTAATCTCCACATCGACGATCTTCCCTCCGTAGGTTTCGAGCAGCTTCAACCGGGGCAACCCGTCCCGGTTGTCGATGTAGGCGATCCACTCCCCGTCCGGCGACCAGCGGGGATGAAACGCGTCATGGATGAAAAACGTGAGCTTGTAGGGCTCGCCGCCCGCGGTCGGCTGCACATAGAGGTTGTTGAACTGATCCGCAGCGCCCCGCGTGGACGAGAACACGAACCGCTTCCCGTCCAGCGACACATCGGGCTGCGTACGATACAAGGTTTGCTCCCGGAGCACGACCACGCGGTCCGCAAACCCGTCCTCGCGGGCCGGTACGCGAAACACGTTCCCGCTGCCCAGCGCTATGTCGCGGTTCGACGCCAGCAGCAACTCCTCGCCGGAGGGAAGCCATGCCGGGCTGGTGTGGATGTCCTGCGGCCCGAAATAAAGCCGGTCCCGCCCGAAATCGTTATCCCGGGTGACGGGCACAGGGTCCCCGGTCCACTGCCCTTCCGAAATCGACCGGACATACACATTGAAATACCCGGCCGGCTCCGTCGAAACGTAGGCGATGCGGGTTCCGTCGGGACTGAAGCGCGGATCCGCGAAAACGTGCGGCCCGCCGGGGCCGAGCGCATGGGTTTCCCCGGTCTCGACATTCAACATTTCCAACCCGATGGACGCGCCGTGATCGTCGGCGGTGTAGACCAGCCAGCGCCCGTCCGGCGAATAGTTCGGGGACGAATAGTACTTCGGGCCGGACACCAGCTGGGTCGCTATCCCGGTGGAAAGTTCCACGCTCCAGACCGATCCCTGCATGGCTACGGCGATGTGTTTCCCGTCGGGACGCCAGCTCGGGTACCAGGGCGTGGAAGAGGGAGCAGGCGGGAGATAGAAATTTTCCATGTACCCGCCGCCGGCGCGGGCTCCGGGATACCCCTCGAAAAGGCGGGTGACGGGAACGGACGCGGATTGCGCCAACGCCGACCCGGCTCCGATCAGGCCCCACCACGCCGCGCAGAGAAAGACGCCTGCCCGGAGTGTTCGGGCGAACGCCTTCTTTCGGCAGCGCGCTCCTCGCGGCCTCCCGAAGGGCGCTGCACGTCCGCCATACCCCGAATCCGAAGCGTTTACCGCTGATTTCAACGACGCCGGCGCAATGTCCGGTACGTACGAACGCGAAGCGCTGATCGAAGCGGATTTAATCAGGGTATCCTTAACTTGCTGCATCATAAATCCCTCCTATTCTATCCATTCGGATGCTTCTTCGGCGGTCATGTCCAGGTCCGCCGGGTATACCCCGACGGCATGGGAGCCGAACCCGTAAAACGTGGGGCGATACCGGCCGACATAGCCTACGTCGGCTTCTTCCGGAATCATGTCTTCCATGCCAAGCCCCCAGAATGCCGCATTGACCAGCAGACGCCGGACCCCCTCGCTTTCCAGATCCACGGAAGCCCCCAGCGTCGTAGCGAAAACGCGTGAGGCGTTTCCTGTTTCGCCCGTCCAGTGACGGCGCCAGGCGACGGGCACGATGGACGTGTCGTATTCGGGCGGAGCATGGGGATCCAGTCCCTTCAGGGTCAATCCGTAGAGCAGCGCCTCCGTGCCCTCCGGCAATACCGTCAGTCCGTACACATCCGTATCCCCGTACACGTTGTCGCCGATCCCGTTCAGAATCGGATCGTCCTCGTAGAGATAGTTGACCACGCCCCGCGTCCCCTCCACGGCGTGGCGTCCATGGTGACTGATCCAGGTTTCCCCGAGCACCTGCCTGCCCCATCCCCCTTCCCATCCGGGGACCTCGCTCCTCGCATCGTATCGTATGAACGGGTGATTTCTATCCTCGAAAAGGAAGGCGTGCGTAGCCGTCCGCAGTCCGATGATCGGCTTGCCCGAATTGGTGAACGCCTCGATATGCCGCATCTGCTCTTCCGGCAAATCGCGAAAGCGCGTAAACATAACCATCAGGTCCGCCTCCTCAAGCAGATGCAGCCCGGAAATGTTATGCAGGTATTCCGGGTCGATCGCGCCGCTTTCCGGGTCGATGGCGTACAAGACCGTGGTCTTGAACCCATGTCGAAACGCCAGAATGCGGGCCAACTGGGTGAGCGCCTCTTCGGAGCGATATTCTTCGTCTCCGGTTACGAGCACGATATGCTTGCCCGCACCAGGGCCTTCGGCGCCTTCGTAGACCACCCAGGGCGTGTCGTCCTGCGCCTGCGCGGCCACAAAGGACGGCGTCGCGAGCGCAAACGGAACGCACAGCGCAAGGAACCAGCCGAAAAGCCGGGCGACAAACGGAAAAAGTCGTGGATTCATGGTGCAAGATATGATTCGGGAAACAGGGGGCGCAAACAATTCGGGAGGATACATGCTACAGGATACTACGCCATGGAACCCATGAACGCAAGCCTTAAGGATACTCTGGTTAAATCTGCAAAGTTCAGAGGCTGTGAGGGGCGCGCTGGCCCAGTGTGGAACGGGCCTGTGGTTGCGCCTTTGAGCGAAACATCGGGCCCCAAATACCCCTGCCGGCCCATCGTCTGCGCACCCTTATGTATTCGCGAAAAGGCGCACCACAGGCCCCTCTGGACCGTCTTGCCTTAATCAGAGTGTCCTTAAAGGATACTCTGTCAATCCGGGGGCGCCTTGTGTACGGTGAGATAAACGGCTTCTTTCAGAACACCGCCCTCAACGGACGGAACCTGCATGCGCACCAGCATCTGGTCCGCCGGACGCATGTCCGGGAGAACAAGGCGTACACGCCGGCCATCCACCTGCACCGCCTCCACAGGCACAGCGTCGCGGCCTTCCCGTTCGGGATCTTCCACAGACCAGTCGTCCGAGCCGTACTGGCGTTCCCACCGATAATTCCACCGGCTGACGTCGTAGCGAGAAGTATCTGAAGCAGCGGCGGCGTCCACCGGAAAATTGAAGGTGAACTCGACGCCGTCGGATTTTACGCGGGTTGCGATTACGTATTGCCCCTCGCCCCCCCTGTACCGGATACGGTCGAGGTGCGCATACCGCGTGGCGAACCCATCGTCCCAGCCTGTCAGACCCGTCAGGTAAATCTGCCCGTCCGCGGGGTTCACGCGCACACGCTGCGTGCCGGCGTCGAACTGGAAAGGCAGCGCCGCAGCAGCAGCCTGCGTCACGCCATCCACCTCGTCGAACATCAAATAATACGCCCAGCCCTTGCCGAAACTGGTGTTGAGCATCCGATCCCCCAGCGGCCCCCAGTTTGCGTCCGTCCATATACCCCCGCCCGGAGAATTGTCGAATTCCTGGGGGAGCCAGATCACCGGCTCGGTGAAGGAATCCGGCACGGCGGCGGTATCGATCACCGCAGACCACTCCCCTTCGGGAATGGCTACATCCAGCCCGTCGGGAGACCACCCGCGTTCGGCGAAGTTGTTTACGTACCCGTAAAACTTGCCGGGTTCCACGAGATTGATTTCGTTGGCAGGGGTCCAGTTTCCCTGGTTGTCGGTGACGAATACGCGCCCGTCCGGCGCCACGGTAAGTCCGTTCGGGGTACGAAATCCGGTAGCGATCGTGCCGCCTGTCCCGTCCGGAGCGACCCGGACCAGGTCTCCCGGCGTGGCGTTATTCGTATACTGCCCGGACTTGGCGTAATAGAGGTTGCCGTCCGCATCGGCCTGGAGCCCAAAGGCGAACGAATGGAAAAAGTCCGACACGTCCTTGTCCGCATAGAACGTTTCGTAGTAGTCGGTCTCCATATCCCCGTTCAGATCATGTAACCGCACAATCCGGTCGCGGGCTGAAACATGGATGGCGCCGTCGACCACCTCGACCCCCATCGGCTCGTACAGACCCGTGGCGATCCGCCGCCATGTGACTTCGTCCAGTGCATCGTCCAGCCCGTCGGCTATCCATACATCGCCGAGATAGGTGGTCAGCGCCATGCGCCCGTCCGGGTAAAACGCGAGGGCGGTGGGACGTATCCAGCTGTTCCACGGATTGACGAACGGCAAGCCGATCTTGTCCACCGTATAGGGATAATCTTCCGGCAGATCGACCAGTTTTTCCGGGGTGTTCCTGTCCTCGTCCTCGTAATACATCGGATCGTAATGAGCGCGGGGCACGTCCAGCTCGCCCCCGGTTACGATCGTTTCCGGCCACTGCGAAGGGCCGCCTTCGGTCATGGCTGCAAGATCAGGGGGATCCCCGGCGGACATTTCCTCGATGGCGGCCCGGCCCGGCGCGCCCGCGCGCCGGCGAACCTGCACCGTACGCGCGACGTCGCTGGCGGGAATATGCAGAAAAACCTCCCCGCCTTCCCCGGACGATGTCATCCCTTCGACGTCTCCGGTTACCTCCGCCATCACGTCATGCCCCACGATCAGGCGATGCTCCCGCTCCGAAGGGCCAATCTGCAACGTATGCACGAGCGCCAGATCGTTTCCGTCGCGCGTTGCCGCAGGCCATTCCAGCACGTCGCGCCCCAGGATCGAATAGGACAATACCACTTCTTTCCCGTACCGGTAATGCCCGTGAAACGTCATTACCTCCGCCGGGAGCGGAGCGCGCGGCGAGGTTTCCGCGTCGACCCCAGCGTATTCGCCGGGATATTCCCAGCGCCACGCAGCAAGCCCCTCCAGTTCATCTCCGACAATAACCGGCTTGCCCTCGCCCCGGTACTGCTCGAACTTCGTTTCGGAAAGGTCCAGCGCGCCCTGCCAGGCCGCGGCGAGGCGCATACGCAGCACGTTGTAACTCAGATAGATGTCTTCATCCAGCCCAATGGTAAGCGCAGCGCTGGCTTTTCCGTCCAGCTGGGAATACATGACATTGCCATAATCTCCGGGATGCTCGACGGCCCAGCGCATCCCGGCGGCCTGAAGCCCTTCCGCCGCCGCCTCGACCACATCCAGGCCCGCTTCCTCCACGGCGGGCAATCCCGCAAGATATTCCTCCGTGATCTCGAAATACTGCCCGGGATTTTCCGGCTTGACGAGTTCCTCGCGAATGTACTGGATCACATAATACCTTTCTTCCGGCGTGAGCCAGCCCTGGGCCGCCATCTGCCCCTTTCCGTACGTAACGGTTCGCCACATTGCGTAGGGATCGGCGCCGTACCGCAACGTATCCGTATCGAACGACCGGGCGAAAGGCAGGAGCGCTCCCCCATCTACCCCATGACAGGCAGCGCATGCCCGCATATAGATATCCCGCCCCGCCTTCAGGGTCTCCGCGTCGAGGCTGCGCAGGATGGCGGCATGATCGTCGTTCCCTGCAGAGCGATCCGAATCGCTTTCGACATCCCCGGCCATAAAGCCGGTCATAAAACCGGCCGGCGCAAACAGCGCAAGCAGCGCAACGAACGATAAACCCGACTTGTGGACAAAACGATTAAATCGCATGGGGGGACAAGGGATTATGCTACTCTTCGTCGTAGGCGACCACCTCCATCACGCCCTTCATCGTAATCCAGTGGGCGGGAAACGTACAAATGTAGGGATAATTCCCTTCCTGTTCGGGGGCCGTAAACCGGAGCCGGACCGATTCGCCCTCCTGAAGCATCCGGGTGGCGTGCAGCACGGCAGGCGAGTCGGGAATAAACTCTTTTTCGAAGGCGTCCGGATCCGTGGCCATGGCGTCCGCCGCCCTGCCCACCATCTCCCCGGCTCCGGGGCGCACGATGACAAGGTTGTGCGGGAGCACATCCGCATTCCGCAAGACGATTTCCACCTGCTGCCCGGGCGCTACCCGAAACGCCGTCACGTCATACGCCATTCGCGCCTCGACCGTCGCGATCTCGACGATGCGGGTCTGCAACACCCGAAGGGCCTCCGTCAACGCCGAGGGATCGTCCAGGCGGGCGGCGGCTTTCTCCGCAAGGGAAACCAGTTGCCGGAACGGAACCCCGTGCCGATCTTCGACCGGAAACTTGCCCGCCTCCTCGATGAGCCGCTGCGCAATGGTTGCGTAATCATGCGCGCCCCAGGCCTCTGCGGGGATTGCGTTCGCAGCGGCCGCCAGCGCGGAGTCGATGCGCCCCGCCTCGATGCGCCCGGCGAAGAACGCAAACGATTCGGCAGGCGCCGCCCCCAGGCCCGCCAATACCTCCACGGCCGCATCCCGCCATGCGGTATCCTCCCAGTCATCCATGCGCCGCAGCATCGCCTCGTGCAGTTGCAGGCGCACATCCTCCGAAGGAATGCGGAGGCCGCCCCGCAAGGCGGATATCATGTGCCTGAAATATTCCTCCATGTCCGGATCCCGTTCCACCGGATTGGCTATCAGGTCCTCTATATCGGCTAACGCCTCTTCAGGGCTCTCAAGAAGCATCAGCGCCGCATTTCCCGTTTCCCGAGCAGCTTCGGTGCTTCCTTCTATCGCCAGCCCCACCAGTTCATACATAATCATCCGCATGTTCTCGACTGCCTCATCCGCCGCAGGCTCCATAAATCCTTCCGGAATTTCTTGCGCAAGCGTGCGCAACGCCTCCATCGGCTCCCCCAGCAAAAGCGCGCTTAATGCCTCCGCGGCGTCTTCGGAAAGATTTTCTTCCGAAAGGGCGTCTATAATGGCTTCTGCACGAACTATCACATCCCCGGCCAGCGCAGCATCGGACGAAACGTCAGGCGCCGCCGAGGCGTCCTCCGCAAGCCGCGCCAGCGCCTGCGCCCGGTGCGCTTCCTCGAATCCCTCCCCGCGCAGCACGGATTCGTACACTTCCCGGGCGAATACGGGTTGCTGCATGACCGAAGGATCGGCCCGCTGCAACAAGTATAAGGTCCCTTCCGTAGACAGGGGAGGAACTCTGTGCGTTATTTCCGGCTCCCACCTCGGCTTCAGGGCCCGGATGGTCTCGTTGAGGCCGTAGTCGAGGTAATAATCCATCTCGTAGTCGAGGGCGCCCAGCGCTTGGAACGCCGCCTCCGCCGAATCCATGTAACTCAGCGCCACCACGGCTTCCAGCCGCACCAGCGGATGCGGATCCCGAACCTGCCGGGCAAGCAGCGAAAGCGTATCCGAAATATCGCGGCGCCAGTGCCGCAGTACGCGGGTGGCGGCGGCGCGGGCGCGGTGATCGTCCGCATCGAGCAATCGTTCGAGCAGCGCCGGATTGATCAGATGGTGCGTTTGACGCACCCACAACGCCTCCAGCAAATGATGCTCGTAATCCGCATGCTCCGGATCGAGGTCGTCGATCCATGTCTCGAGCGCTTCCTGCACCTCGTCCGCATCGTGCAAACGCAACTCGCGGCGGGCGCGATAACGCACCTGATCTTCGTACGTCTTCAGCAGATCCAGTAATTCGCCGATGGAGCGCCCCGCAATGTCCGGCGGCGTCAACAGCGGACTTCCCTCGCTTGTAATCCGCCAGATTCTGCCGCGCGTCTTGTCGCGGCGGGCGTCCCGGACGGAATATTGCATGTGCCCCACCAGCGGATTGAACCAATCCACGATATACAAGGCCCCGTCCGGCCCGAATTGCATATCTACCGGACGAAAATTGATGTCGGCGGACGTAAGCAGCGGCTCGATTTCCTCGCCCGCAAAGCCGGACCCTTCCGCATGCATGCGGTGCTGCTTGATTCCGTGAAACCCGATGACATTGTTGTACAGAAAATTTCCCTGGGCTTCTTCGGGAAAATGGCGGCTGCTCACGAACTCCGATCCGGCGGTGGGGCGCACGATGCTCGTAAAAACCTTCATCCAGGGGTGCTTTTCCGGATAGGGCAGATACCCCGTCAACGGAAGCCCGAAATAATTGCGTCCGCCGGAAGCGTCGGAAATGAAATTCTGCCCCCAGCGATCGAATTCGTGCCCCCAGGGATTGGCGAACCGGTAGCTCACATAACGCTCGAGGCGGTGACTCCGGGGCTCGTACCGGAACACCCCGGCGTACTGCATGCGCACGGGCCCGTAAGGCGTTTCCACCTGCGAATGATGGAACGTGCCCTCCTGAAAATAGAGCGCCCCGCCCGGACCCCAGACGAAACTGTGGATGGCGTGGTGGCTGTCCTCCGTGCCGAAACCATGCAACAGTACGCGCCGCTCGTCGGCGACGTCGTCCCCGTCCGTATCCCGCAGAAAAAGAATGTCGGGCGGTTGCGCCACATACGCGCCCCCGTCTCCCAGCTCGAAGCCCGCGGGCTGATACAGGCCGTCGGCGAAAACCGTATGCTTGTCCGCCCGCCCGTCGCCGTCCGTATCTTCCAGAACGATCAGTTTGTCGTCGGGATCCACGCCGGGCTCCTGGTGCGGATAGGTGGGCATCGTCAGAATCCAGAGCCGACCGCGCGCATCGAAGGTCATCGCAACAGGATTTCCGATGGGAAAATCCTGTTCCGAGGCGAACAGATTCACGGCGTAGCCTTCCGCAGGCGTCAGGCGTTGCAGGGCCACGGCCGGATCCGCGGCGGCCATATCCATCACGCCGCCCCGGTTCGGTTCGTCGGCTTCCACGAAACGACCGATCTCCGACCAGTCCTGGGCCCAGGCCCCGGTCGCGAACGTCAGGCTGCAAAACAAAACAAAAAACGCAACCGGCGAACGGCGCGGCGCGAAACGGAAAGATGCAAAGCGGTTTTGCCTGATCATTGTCATTCAACTCCTTGTCTGCCTTCGGCAGGTGGAAAGATTCGGGGGCGAACATTGCGGGCGAATGCATTAATCCGCCCTTCTTCGCGGGCTACGATCGCATCCAGCGTATCCATTTCGGAGGGAAAATTCACCACCCCGAACGGACGGCGGCGACGGCCATACACATATTCGCCGTTCACCGGGCGGTATCGGTAGAAAAACTGCTCGTTCTTGTAGAGGATCATGGACCGGAGGCGCTCGAAGTCGCTATCCTCCGGAAGCGTTTCCAGCGCGCTTGCGGATGCTTCCGCCAGGGCGGAGTCGGACAGGTCCGACGCGCCGAACCCCCGTAGCAGCAACCCGGCCATGACCAGATTTCCGTAGGCGTTGAAGTGGATTCCATTGAACGTCAAGGGGCGATCCGACGCCTCCATGACGGCTAGGGTCGGCGTAAACAAATCCGTAAAACCGACGGACAACTCCTCCGCGACTTCCTGCATGACGGCGGCGTACGAGGCCAGATCGCGGTTTCGCTCCGCAATATCCACCGCCACGCCCGGAGTTTTTTCCTGCGCCGTCGGCGAAATCAGCATGACCCGGGGGGGCGCCACGGCGTTGAACCGCTGCGCCCGGATATCGGCCGTCAGGTCGCGCAAGGCCTCCCTATACTCGTCCAGTCCTTCGGGACCGGCAAACGATTCGTTCGTCCCGAAAAACATCAGGACGACGTCCGGCTGCTGATGCGCAAGGTTCATCTCCAGCGAACCGAAATTGAGCGGACGGGGGCGCAGCGCCGCTTCGTCGCCGCTCCAGCCAAGGTTCCTGAACGTCAGGGAGCTGTCGGGATATTGCGCGGTAAGCAGGGCTTCGAAATACCCGAATTGCTGCATGCGCTCGGCCGCGGCGCTCCCGACCATGACGATATGATCGCCCCTGGCGAACCAGGTCTCGCCATCCATGAGCGGCTGGGCGGAAAGCGGCGCCGGCGAAAGAAAAGCCCCGGCCAGCGCAAAAACCCCCGCGAACGCGCCGGAGCCGCAGCTCGTCGAAAGAAAAACTCGTGAAAGAAAACCAAAGTGCAAGGTCATAACGGCGAATCGTTCATCGAAATGGCGGCAACAGAGGGGGCGGTCCCGGTTTGCAGCGCATTGCGGCGGCGCCTTGCGCGTTCGCATACATCGCTCACGTCTCTTCGCGCGCCGCTACGTACGCCTTGCTGCGGATCATCGGCAAGGCCTCCGGCCCGTAGTTGAACAAGAGATCCAGCGCCGACGTCCCCGGAAAAAACCCTTGGAAGTTTTGCCGGTATACAAGTTCCTTCGCATGCACGACCGCATCCACGCGCACAAGACGCCGATTCGCCGCCTCCGTATCCGCCGCCGAAAGAAAAGCGCCTCCTGCAATCCGGCGTATGTCGCGCACCGCGGAAGGGGCGCCTTCCATTTCCGACGCCCGCGCAAGAGGCGTTTCGACGCCAAATAATTCAGCGATTTTTTGCACGGAAGCGCATGTAATCTCGCCAAGCCTTTTCCACTCCCGCTCGAAAAACGGAGCCAGTTCCGGCTCGTAAAACTCAAAAAACGGCGTGGTCCGGTAATTGTACGCCAACGCCCGCCAGTGTTTGCGTATCCAGCGATCCGATCCTTCGATTCGGGCTTCCTGAATCGAACGGCCCTTGCGGCCCGCCGCAAGCGGTACGCTTAGCCATTGTCCTCCCGCAGGATTGCGAATCCGGGTCCGGTTTTGATGGGATTGCCGGCTATACGGCAGCGTATCCGCCAGCACCATCCTGTCGGCGACGTCCATGAGCGCGAGAAAAAGCGGGCGCGGCCAGTATTCAGGCGGGCGTACGGCGACCAGTGAACGCATGGCGGGCTATTTCAACAGCACCATGCTTTGCGTTTTGCTCCAGCTTTCCGTCGCCAGACGATAGAAGTACACGCCGCTCCGCACCGGCAAGCCTTGCGCGTCCGTTCCGTTCCAGCGCACCTGATAGCGTCCTGCGGGCTGCGACGCATTAACGAGGCGATGCACTTCCCGACCCGCCATGTCGTACACCGTCAGGTTCACATGGGCCTGCTGCGGCAACGAATACGAGATTTCCGTAAACGGATTAAACGGGTTCGGATAATTTCCCTCCAGCGCAAAGTCTGTCGGCAACGTGTCCTCCGCATCTTCCGCGCTCGTGACCGTACCCGTATCGTTCATGACCACCACAAGTTCGGCGGCGTCCACTTCGTCGTATCCCCCGTTCGCCGCCTCGTGCGTAATCGTCGCCGTATCGGCGTCCGTATCGGCGTCCCGCAACGCCTTCAGGGTTATTGTTTGCGGAGCGTCCCAGTTCAATGTCGTGAATTCCAGAGACTCTGGCGTAAAGGAAGCCTTGTCCGGAACGCTGCTGGCCAGCGTAACGGCCACCGTATTCAAGGGCCGCGAACCGAGGACGACGGTATAGGTCGCCGTCTCCCCTTCGTTCACGATCAACACGGGGTTCGACAGCGTCACGCTGCGGGCTTCGTCGTCCCATACTTGCACCATAATGCTGTCGATGTCGATATCCTCGTAAGGGCCGCCGATGCCGGTATGCTTGATCACGCCCGACTCGGAATACGCGTTGGGATCGTCAGGAGCCGTTACCGTAACCGTATGCGGCGTGGCCCAGTGCGTAGCGCGATTAGCCGTCGTAACGGTTCCCGGCGAAAAAGTCAGAGACGTGGGCAAGGCCCGTATGGCCGCAGGATTCCCCGATTGCACCAGAACGCGCACCTGGACGCCAGGGTCGGAATCAAGCACGACCGTATATGTTCGCATTTGCCCCTCATGCAGATCCAGCGCCGCCGCCGCCGAGATCGTCACGCCCGGCACGGGAACGAAGGGATCGGGATCGACGACGCGCACGGTCACGTTGGCGATGCTTACGTTATCGTAGCCGCCGCCCGTCGCCTTGTGGCTTATCGTAACGTCTTCGTTGCTCCCGTCGGCGTCGTCCACGGGGATAAGGACAACCGTCTGGGGATCAAACCAGTTAGCCTGCGTAAATGTCAATTTTCTCGTCATCAGCGTCGATTTCGCCGCCAGCGAATCGCTGCTCGTTACCTCGATCGACACGTTGCCCGAAGGATACGAGGCCAGATTCAGCGTATATTCGCCATTAAGCGCGTTCATATCCATCGCGTTGGCCTCGGCGAGAATGAGGTTCTGCTTGCTGACGGCGACTGCCGGGACCGGCGCGCCGCTATCGGAAACAGTCACTGTCACGACGCCGCCTTCCTGCTCGCAGTTCGTTCCCAGCACGGCGTGTTGTATTTCCACCTCGCCACCCACGTCGTCGGCGTCCGACCGCACGGCCACCCGGAATTTCTTCGAAGCCAGCCCGCCGCCGCTCGGGATATCGGCGGCGACGAACTGAATCTGATCCGGCGAAATGTCCAGCATGACGTTCGGATTGGGGTTCGCGATGGTAGGCACCACGAACACGCTCTGGCCTGCCGCCAGCGTCGTCAATCGAAGCAAAACCTCATACTCCCCCGAAAAATTGGTCTCGCTCAGCGACAGGGACGTGGGCGTCAGCGTCGTGCACGCCATAAGCGTCTGCCCTCTCGCCGTCTGTGGCGGAAACGCCGCAAACACGCCGAAGAGAAGGCAGAATACGAAGCAATGCGTCGACTGATGCGCGCGCAATACGTCGATATGCGAAAGGCGGTTGTTCATGATATTTTCCGTAAGATGGTCGAGTATGTCCCTGTGAGTGCGACGAACGGATCTTCGGATCGCAACGCAAGCCCTTGCGCAAGGATGCAAAACCCGACGTTCAGCCGAAAAACCCGCATTGCGCCAAATGGCCTGAAACCGATACAGGATGCTCTGAAAATGCACAAAAACAATGCCCGAAAACCGACAGGGCGCGGTTGCAACGCATTGCGCGGCGCTTGCCGGCGCTTCGGATGTATTTGGTGAATGTACGAACGGAGAAGCAAAAAAGCAGGACGAAATTTACGGAAAGAAACGCTGCCTTATGCGTATGTTCATGCTTTCCAGTCATGCCGGAATCCCGTATTTCCCGTAAGAAACATCTTCCCCGCAGCGTGAAACCCCCTCCTCTTGAACCGGGCGATACGATCGGCGTCGTCGCGCCGGCCAGCGCGCCGGCCAGCCCGGCCCGGTTCAGGACCGGGATCGTGCAGCTGGAGCGACGGGGCTACCGGGTGGAAATCGGCCGATCCGCCTTCGCGGAAAAGGGATACCTTTCCGGAACCGACGCCGAGCGGCTCGACGAATTGAACGGATTTCTGCGGCGGGACGACGTCAAAATGCTTATCGCCGCGCGGGGCGGATACGGCTGCCTGCGCTTGCTGCCGCACCTCGATTATGCGGCGGCGCGGACCCATCCCAAGTTGCTTGTGGGATACAGCGACGTCACGGCGCTGCATCTCGCCTTGTGGCGCCATGCCGCGCTGCCGGGGGTTTCGGGTCCCATGGTCGCCACCGACTGGCCTGACCTCGACCCCGCCTCGGAAGCGCAATTCTGGGCGATCGCCCGGGGAGAAACTTGCGACGCCCTGGCCGGGCCCTCCGGAGAGCGCCTCCGCCCGCTCCGCGAGGGCGTGGCCGAAGGCCCTTTGCTGGGCGGCAACCTGTCCACGATCGCCCGGCTGATCGGTACGCCGTACCTGCCCTCGTTCGAACAAGCGATCCTGTTCGTCGAAGACGTCGGCGAAGCCCCCTATCGCATCGACGCCCTGCTGGCCCAGTTACGCCTCGCAGGCGCATTCGACAAACTGGGCGGGCTGGTCGCTGGAGCCTTCACCCGGTGGCGAACGGATAGTGAGTCGGACCGCGCCGGGCCCTCGCCAGACGAAATTTTTCGCGAATATTTCGGCGACGCCCGTTTTCCCGTCGCCTGCGGGCTGGCCTACGGTCATTTTCCGGTGAAAAATTCGCTGCCTGTTGGCGTACGCGCCCGACTACAGGTAACTTCCGGCATGGCGCAGCTGAGTCTCGTCGAATCCATCGTTTCTCCTCCCTTGTAAAGCCATGTGCCTGCAGGCTCCATGACGCGATCCTGTCTCAGCGTAGCCGTCTTCGCTTCCGGACGCGGCTCGAACTTCAAAGCCATCCTGGACCATGCAGAGAAGCCGCACCCGGACTTCAGGGTGGTTTGCTGCATATCGGACCGGCGGAACGCGGGCGCGCTCGACCTGGCCGCCGAACGAAACCTCCCTGCGGTGGTCCTGCATCCGCGAGATTTCGCGACAGAAGAAGACTACAGCCGGATTCTTCTTGAAAAATTGCGTGCGCACGGCGCCGACTTCATTGCCCTGGCCGGATTTCTTAAAAAGATTCCGACGCACGTCATCGAACCGTTCAAGGGACGCATTGTGAACGTGCATCCGTCGCTCTTGCCTGCCTTCGGCGGACCGGGCATGTACGGACGGCGCGTACACGAAGCCGTCGTGGAGTACGGCGTCCACTGGACGGGGGCGACGGTCCATCTTGTAGAAGATGCGTACGATACCGGCCCCATCGTTTTGCAGGAAGCCGTGCCTGTCCTGCCGGAAGACGACCCGGACGACGTGGCTGCCCGCGTACTCGCTGTGGAACACCGTCTTCTCCCTGAAGCATTACGGTTATTTGCGCAGGGCCGAGTGACGTTCGAAGGCCGCCGGGCGCGCATCGCTGCGTCGCAAACCGACTGATTTTCCCGGAAACTCACCGTTATCGCCGACCCGATGATTCGCGCAAAGGACCTTCCGCCGCCCGACGATATCTTGCCCGTGCGCCGGGCCCTGCTCTCCGTATTCGACAAAACAGGCCTCGTTCCCTTTGCGCAACGCTTGCGCGAACGAAGCATCGAACTGGTTTCCACGGGCGGTACGGCGCGCGCCCTGCGGGAAGCCGGCTTGCCGGTTATCGATGTGTCCGAACTCACAGGGTATCCTGAAATACTGGACGGGCGCGTCAAAACGCTGCACCCCGCCGTGCATGGCGGTCTCCTCGCCCGCCGCAACGACACAGAGGACATGGAAGCCCTCGGAGCGCTTTCCATTGCCCCCATCGAACTCGTCGTAGTGAATCTGTACCCCTTCGAAAACGTCGTATCGGAGGAAGTTACGGAAGCCGGAGCCATTGAAAATATCGACATCGGCGGGCCAACCATGATTCGCGCAGCGGCCAAAAATTATTTTTTCACGGGGGTGGTCACATCCCCTGCGCAGTACGAGGCCCTCGCCGACGAACTGGCCGAACGAGACGGCGGCCTGACCATGACGACCCGCCGGGCGCTTGCGCAAGAAGCCTTCCGGCGAACCGGAGCGTACGACCAGGCTATCGCCGCCTGGTTCGGGGGAAGCGTCGCGCCGAACGACGACCGTAGTTCATCCGGCCTGCCTCGAAACCTGCATATCCGGGCGCCTCGAAAACAGACGCTTCGCTATGGCGAAAATCCGCACCAGCAGGCGGCGCTATATGGCGACGGCCACAATGCCTGGACGCAAATCCATGGCAAGGAATTATCCTTCAATAACCTTATAGACCTGGATGCTGCGCAGCGTCTCATCGGCGAATTTGGCGCGGACGAACCCGCCTGCGCCATCCTGAAGCATACCAATCCGTGCGGCGTGGCGGTCGCCGATACGCTGGAAAACGCCTGGGCCGGCGCGTTCGCCACCGACCGGCAATCGCCATTCGGCGGCGTGATTGTCGTCAATCGCCCGCTGGACCGGGCCACAGCGGAAGCCATCGACAGCATTTTTACGGAAATCGTTATCGCGCCGGAATTCGAACCGGGGGCTGCGGAATTGCTGGAGCAGAAAAAAAATCGGCGGCTGATCCGCCTGGACGCCGCCGCAAACGAAACGCCGGCGCTCGACCTGCGCAGCGTATCCGGCAATATACTCGCGCAAACGCTGGACGCGCCGCTTCCTTCTCCTGAGGCAATGCGCGCCCGTCTGCGCGTCGTAACCGAACGCGCTCCCGACGAGCGCGAGTGGCGGGATATGGATTTCGCCTGGCGCATCGTAAAGCATGTCAAGAGCAATGCGATCGTATATGCCCGCCATCGGCGTACGCTCGGGATCGGGGCAGGCCAAATGAGCCGCATCGACGCATCCGAAATCGCCATAGCGAAAGGGGAAAAATCGGAACTCGATTTCAAAAATTCCGTGATAGCGTCGGATGCCTTTTTCCCGTTCGCAGACGGGGTGATCACCGCAGCCCAAAGCGGCGCGAGCGCCGTCATTCAGCCAGGCGGCTCCTTGCGAGACAACGAAGTTACCGCCGCAGCGAACGAAAACGGCATGGCGATGGTACATACGGGGATACGCCATTTTCGCCATTAGCCGCATTGCGGAAGCCGGCGGCCCGAACGCCCTGTTTCGGCGCGCCGATTTGCTGCGCATGCAAGGCCCCCGGCCACTGGCGATTTTTTCGGAAAGAACAAGAATATGGGCTTTTTAAATTTTTCTTCGGATATCGCTATCGACCTCGGCACGGCGAACACCCTGATTTATATCAAGGCGCAAGGCATCGTGCTCAACGAGCCCAGTATTGTGGCCGTGCATCGAAACACGCGCAAAACGGTAGCCATCGGGTTCGACGCACAAAGAATGCACGAGCGCACCCACAAGGAGATAGAAACCATCCGGCCGCTCAAGGACGGGGTCATCGCCGATTTCGAGATTGCGGAGGAATTGATCCGGGGCTTGATACGCAAGGTCCGCACGGGCTTCCTTTCGTCCATTCAGAACATGGTCGTCTGCGTACCCAGCGGCATTACCGAAGTGGAAAAACGGGCGGTGCGCGACTCGGCGGAGCATTCGGGCGCGCGCAAGGTCTATCTCATCGACGAACCGATCGCCGCGGCCATCGGAATCGGCCTTAATGTGAACGAGCCCATCGGCAACATGATCGTGGACATCGGGGGAGGCACCTCGGAAATCGCGGTGATTACGCTTTCGGGAATCGTGGTGAACGAATCCATACGGGTCGGCGGCAACGAGTTCGACAACGCCATCGTACAGTATTTCAAGCGAAATCACTATTTCCTTATCGGTCAGCGCACCGCCGAACGCATGAAATGCGAAGTGGGAAGCGCCTCCGAGCTGGATCCGGAACTGGAAATTGCAGTGCGAGGCCGCGACCTGGTAAGCGGAATCCCAAAAGTGCGCAACATTTCGTCGGAAGAAATCCGGGAGGCGTTGCATGATCGCGTCGAATTGATCGTTGCCGCAATTCTGCGTTGCCTGGAACGTACGCCGCCAGAACTTGGCGCCGACATCCTGGAGCGCGGCATTATGCTGACCGGCGGGGGAGCCATGCTGAAAGGGCTCGACACCTTGATCCGCAACCGCATCGAACTGCCCGTGCATCAATCGGAAAATCCATTGCACGCCGTGGCGCAGGGCACTGGAAAAGTGCTTGAAAACCTGAAGGAATACCAGAATGTCCTTACATGAACGCCCGTCTGACGCATATTCGGGATGGGTTATTGCTCGGCGGCCTCCTTCTCATTGCCGGGCTTATCATGCTGACGGCCAACCAGGGCGTCGTGCGCAGCATGCAGATCGGCGCAATGGAAGCCACTTCGTGGGTGGAAGCGATATACGCGCGGGCGGTTCAGAATTTCAATGCAATCTCTGAAAACAATGTCCTGCGCGAGCAAAACATCCGGCTTTCCAGTCAGCTTGCGCGATCCCGGGAGGCGCTGGTCGAAAACGAACGGCTCCAGAGGCTTATCGAATATCGCGCCGCAGCCCCGTACAAACTGCTCCCCGCACACATCGTCAACAAGGATATCACTGGACAGTGGAACTATTTCACGCTCAACGTAGGCGAGGCGGACAGCGTGGAAAACCATATGGCCGTCGTCAACGAGCATGGCGTCCTCGGATATACGGCGCTGGTGGGCAAGCAGTACTCGAAAGTAATCTCGTACATCAATACAGAAGTATATATCCCCGCTAAAATCCTTCCTTCGCAAGCCTACGGGATCGTTCGATGGGATGGCGTCCGAACAGATCGATTGCATATTGAATCGGTGGTCAAGAACGAACCCGTAGAAACAGGCCAGTTGGTCGTCACGGCAGGGTACAGCGGCATATTTCCGGCAGGCCTCCTGATCGGTTCCATAGATTCTATCGCTGTCAGACCCGGACGATACGACCTTAACATATTCATCCGCCCCGCCGCATCCATATCGACGGCGCGGCATGTGTTTGTGGTGCAGGATCGACCAGACCCGGAGCGCATCGAATTCGAGCGACAACCCATCCGTTAAGGAACCCTTGCCTTCCTCCCGGACCCGGATACCTATGGGCGTAAAACGTTTCCTCGTCATGCTGTTGCTGTGCGCCGCTGCAAGCGGCCCTGCGGCGGCGCAAGAACGCGAGGGGCCTCGCCGCCTCCGCAACGACCTGAATCGCCTGCTGGACGCAGAACGGTTCGAGAACGGATTCTGGGGCGTACATGTCCTGGACATTGAAAGCGGACGCACCCTGTACGCCCGCAACGCCGGCAAATCTTTTGTCCCGGCCTCGAACGCCAAACTGTACGTCACGGCGGCGGCCCTGGATCTGCTGGGCCCGGACTACCGCTTCGAAACCCGCGTGTATATCGACGGCCCCGTGGACGAAAACGGCGCGCTCCAGGGCAATGTAATCGTGCGCGGCGGAGCCGACCCCACGCTGGGGGGGCATTACCTCGCCGATTCCGGCGACTGGGACGAGGACATCGATGCACTCGTCGTCTTTCGCGCCTGGGCGGATTCGCTGCGGGCCGCCGGCGTACGCCGCATTGCAGGCGACGTCATAGGCGACGACGACGTGATCGACGACATACCGCTGGGCGTGAACTGGTCATGGGACGACGAAACCTGGTATTATTCCGCGCAACTCGGGGGACTGACTTTCCACGACAACGTCATTCATCTGTATGTGAACGGGCAGTCGCCCGGCATGCCCGCCACGCTGGCCTGGGAACCGTTGAATACAGGGTATGTGCAGGTCGTCAACCGGACGCGCACGACCGAAGCGGGCACGTCCCTGAAAGAAGGATACCATCGCCTGCGCGGCGGCAACGTGATCGAAGTCTCCTCCACGCTCCCGCCCGGAGCCAGCGAACTCGAAGAAATCACCGTCGAAAACCCCACGGCCTATACGGTATACGTGCTGCGGGAAGCGTTGCTGGAATCGGGCATTGCCGTGGCGGGCGACCCCGTGGACGCAGACGCCTTGTCCATCAAGCCTTCGTACGAAGCGCCCGCGTACCGGCAGGTAGCGACCCATCGTTCCGCGCCCCTTCCGGAAGTAGCCGCCATCGTCAACAAGCCCAGCCAGAATCTGTACGCCGACCTGCTCATGAAAATGATCGGCGCAGAGCTGCCGCAGGAAGACAGCGACCTTGCGCCGGGGTCGGCGGCCATGGGCGTTCAGGCCGCCATGGAGACATTTGCGCGGGCGGGCGTCGACACGAGCGCTATCCGGCTGGTGGACGGATCGGGGCTGTCCCGCCTGAATCTCGTTGCTCCGGAAATGACCACGTCGCTGCTGGCCTTCATGTGGACGCACCCGAACGAAAGGGCGCGCGACGCCTTTTACGATTCGCTTCCCGTGGCGGGAGAAAGCGGGTCGTTGAAATACCGCCTGCGGCGGGGGGCCGCAGCGGGAAACATGCGCGGCAAGACAGGCACGCTGACTTTTGCAAGCAGTTTGAGCGGGTATGTGCGGGCCGGCAACGGACGCCTGCTCGCCTTTTCCATCATGTCCAACCATCATATATGGGGGTCGGGGGACGTCCGGAGGGCGCAGGATGCGATCGTGGAGCGGCTGGCGCAATTCAAATAATCTCCCGCAAGCGAAAATAATCTGAATCCCTGAACAGAACTTTTCCCGCTTTTTTCCGTCTACTTGAAGATACTCTGGTTAAATCTGCAAAGTTCAGAGGCTTCGAGAGGCGCTTCACGTCCGCCATGCACCGAATCCGAAGCGTTTACCGCTGCCTTCAACGACGCCGGCGCAATGTCCTGTTCGCAGGAACGCAAAGCGCTGATCGAAGTAGATTCAATCAGAGTGTCCTTAAAAATAACGCGACGTATATCAAGGGTGAGTCAGATACGAAAAGAGCATTGTTTCGAGAATCGAACGAAAAACGACCTGAATGGCATCTGCGAGTGATTCCGCATACCCTCCCCTGCATGGCACAACGGTTCTGGGGCTTCGTCACCGCGGGAAAGTAGTGCTTGGCTCCGATGGGCAGGCTACCATGAGCAATGTCGTCGTGAAGCATCGCGCGCAGAAGGTGCGCACCCTTTACGACGGCAAAATTCTTGCAGGGTTCGCGGGCGCCACCGCCGATGCATTCACGCTATTCGAACGCTTCGAGGAAAAACTGCAACAGTATGGCGGAAACGTAACCCGTTCGGCGGTCGAACTGGCCAAGGACTGGCGCACGGACCGCTATCTCCGACGGCTTGAGGCGCTGCTTGCCGTCGGCGCTCCGGAACGCTTGCTGCTCGTAAGCGGCACGGGAGACGTCATTGAACCGGACGACGAAGTGGTCGCTATCGGGTCTGGCGGAGCCTATGCGCTGGCCGCCGCCCGGGCCACCCTGCTCCACGCTCGCCATCTCGATGCTCGAAACATTGTTGAACAAGCGCTTCGTATCGCCGCCGATATTTGCATATACACGAACGATCACCTGTCCGTGCTCGAAATAGACGCAACAGACGCTGGCTAAAGGAAAGCGGGCGAACCGCGCCGGACGCCGACGCAAATTCCCCCAAATATTTTTATAACCAACACACTGTTGATACCATGACCGATACGAAAAAAGCAAACCAGCCCGCCGGAAGCGCCGCGCTTTTTGTCGATTACGACGATCTGCACCGAAATCTGGCCCGCCTTACCCGCAACGAAAGCACCGCCGTAAAGGTGGTCGAGGAAATGATCGACACGCTCCGGGATAACGTACCCATGGAGCAGGGCCCCATCGCAGAAACGCGCGCGTACGGCGATTTCGCTTCCCTCCGGGCTGGAAACCAGGCCAAAGACATGCTCTACATGAAGGGCATCGAAACCCGCTATGCGCCGAGCGCAAACCGGGAAAGCACCATTGAATTGCAGATTGGCGTAGACGCCATGGACTTGCTCCACAAACGCCCGGATATTACCAGCCTCGTGCTGCTCAGCGGGCAGCGCTTGTACCTTCCGCTTGTGCAGGCTTTTCGGAAATACGGACGCAACATTCGGGTCGCCGGGCTTGCCGACCCTGCTTCTCCGACGCATGTTTTTTCCGGCGGGGGCGACTGGTTTCTGTCGGCCCGCGAGTTGCTGAGCGCGTCGGCGCAGGAATTTCTGAACGCGCCTTTTTCCGCCTCGCCCGTCCGCAGCAACGCGCCGCCCGCACAACGCAGGGCCCGCATCGCCCCGGCGCCTCCGGTCGAACGCAAGCCCCGGACTGCGCCGCCGAACATGGGGCCGCTCGAGGAGCTGGACGATCCGATCCTGGTCCGTACGCTGGAAATCATCGACGATCATTTCGGGCAATACGACGAAGTATATCTGACCCCGCTGCTTCGGAAACTCTCCGACCTCGTGGACGAGCGCCGGTACGACCCGAAAAATCTCATCAGCGACCTGGAAGAGCGGCAAGCGGTGCGGCTTGAAAAACGCAGCGGCTTCCCGCATGATTACACAGTGCTCATCCTCGACGAACGGCACCCGACCGTGGAACGCATTTTGTCCGGCAAGCAACGCAGCGCAAGTCGCCCGGATGCTTTCGCCGCGTCTTCTTCCTGGCGCTACGACGAGGACGCCTCTGACGACGTCGAGGACAATGGCCGTATCGACAACGACCAGGACAGCGATTCCGGGGATTACAACGAAGATGCGTTCGATTACGACGAATACGACGAATACGATCGGGACCTCGGCGCCAGCGCCTGAGGCGCGCGACGTCCGAAGAGCCTGCGAACGGAGCCCTTATGCATAGCACGACCACAACGATCTGCAAGCCCGGAGAGATGACTCCCCGGGAAATCGTGACGGAGCTCGACAAGTATATCGTCGGGCAGCAAGACGCCAAGAAAAACGTGGCGATCGCACTGAGGAATCGCTGGAGGAGACGAAATGCGGCGAAGGAAATACGCGACGAAATCATTCCGAACAATATCCTGATGATCGGCCCGACCGGCGTTGGGAAAACGGAGATCGCGCGGCGGCTCGCCAGACTGTCCGGAGCGCCCTTCATCAAGGTGGAGGCCACCAAGTTTACGGAGGTCGGCTACGTAGGACGCGACGTAGACAGTATGATCCGGGACCTCGTCGATATCGCCATCAATATGGTGCGCGAGGAGCAGACCGAGACGCTCAGGGAACGCGCGCAGGATCTCGCCGGGGAGCGCATTCTGGATATTCTCGTCCCCATGCCGCTCAAGTCGGGAACGGCGGCGGTCAGAGGCGCTTTCGCCGTGCAGCAGTCCGAAAGCAACGGAGAAAATCCCGACGATAGCGAAGACGATTCGGTGCGCCGAACGCGGGAAAAATTCCGCAAAAAACTGGAAGCGGGCGACCTGGAGGATCGGGAAATAGAGATAGAAGCCGCCTCGGACAATACGCCCATGGTGCAGGTCTTCGGTCCTATGGGAATGGAAGAGATGGGAATGAATCTCCAGGATATTTTCGGCGAAATGGGCAACCGGAAGCGGAAAAAGCGCCGGGTGAAAATTTCCGAGGCCCGCGATATCCTGTCGAAAGAAGAAGCGCAAAAGTTGATCGACATGGACAAGGCCAAGCGGGAAGCGATCGAACGCGTGGAAAACTCCGGCATTGTCTTTATCGACGAAATCGACAAGGTGGCGGGGCGCAGCGGGAAACGAGGCGGCCCGGACGTGTCCCGGGAAGGCGTACAGCGGGATTTGCTCCCCATGGTTGAAGGATCCAATGTGACCACAAAGCACGGCATGGTGAAAACGGATCATATCCTCTTTATTGCAGGCGGCGCCTTCCATGTCTCGAAACCCAGCGACCTGATCCCGGAAATGCAGGGCCGTTTTCCGATCCGGGTCGAACTGCAAAGCCTGGACGAGGAAGATTTCTACCGGATTCTCACGGAACCGAGAAACGCGCTTCTCAAACAGTACGCGGCGCTTCTTGCTTCCGAAAACGTACGCATCGAATTCTCGGACAGCGCCGTGCGCCGCATCGCCGCCGTAGCCGCCCAGGTAAACGCCGACGTGGAAAATATAGGCGCGCGGCGGCTGCACACGATCCTGACCACATTGCTCGAAGACATTCTTTTCGAGACGCCCGATACGCAGCGGACCGAAATTCTGGTCGACGAGGAGATGGTGAACGACACGCTGAATTCAGTAGTCGAGAACCGGGACCTCAGTCAATATATTCTGTAAAGGATACGCTGATCAAAACCACTTCGCTCAGCGCGTCGCGTTCGTACGCAAAGGACATCATGATTTCCTTGTTGAAATCAGCAGAAGCCACTGCGGATTCGGTGCGTCGCGGTTGTGACGCGCCCTTCGGGAAACTGCGAGGGATACGTTATCTGTGTCATTCCTCGTTACGCGGGGCCGCCGCATGACCCGCGCCCGCCCGGACCATGCCCCGCCTGCGCAGCACGCCGAGGCCGAACGCTGGAACGCATTGCGCCAAGCCGCCGCCTTGCGTACGCCGTTCGCGCGCCTCGACTATGTACGCACCGTCGCCTCCGCAGCAAGATGGCGCCTCGGCGTACACATCGTTTCCGGCGAACAGCACGACCTGGCGGGCGCTGCGGTTACCTGGAAGCGGCGCGGCCCCTGGCGCGAAGCCATCGTGCCGCCGTTTACGCCGTTCTCGGCGGTGCTTCTTCGCAACCCCCCGGACGCTTCCGACGTCCACGCGCGAACAACGCCGCTGGAATCCCTGCTGGCCGAACTGGAAACCGGATACGACCGCGTACACATGCATCTGAGCCCGGAATACGCGGACGTCCGCCCCGCCCAGTGGCGCGGATGGACCGCCCGCCCGCTGTATACGTACCGACTGCGCACCGCCGACGGGCCGGAAACATGGTCGAAAGGAACCGCGCGAACCTTTCAGACCGGAAAAGACGCCTACGACCTGCTCGAAGGCAACGAAACCGGCCGATACGCCGTCCGACTGGCCGAAACAAGCTATGCGCGGCAACGCCGGAACATTCCCCTCGGCGGCAATGCGCTTGCGACGCTCGTGCAACGCGCCGAGCGAATCGGGCTCGCTTCCTCCTTTGCCGTACGCCATCGGGACAGCGGAGCGATCCATGCCGCCGCGGCGGTCATTCGGTCGGACCGACAGGCCTACTATTGGGTAACGGGCAGCGTTCCCGGGCCGTCCATGACCGTACTGCTTGGAAAAATGCTCCCGAATCTGCATGCTTCCGGCATTGACATGTTCGACCTGATGGGAGCCAATACGCCCGGCGTCGCCGAATTCAAGCGACGCTTCGGCGCCAGGCTCAAGCCATACTACCGCATCGGATTCTGCAAAAAACCCATGTTGCAGTGGCTTGCCGGGCTTCGGGAAAAGAGCGCATAGCGCGTCGCGCAACCTGTCCATGCGCCCGTCAGGCAGGCACACAAATATCCTCAAGGAAACGACATGCATAAGCTGCGGGCGCGGATCGCACAGATGTACGCGAAAGAGGGGTCCCGAGGACCGGTCGTTACCCTGCTTTCCGGTACGGCGGTCACGCTCGTCATTTCGTACCTGGCGCTCCCGGTGCTTACCCGGTTGTTCACGGACGAAGCCTTTGGCGTTTCAGACTATTTCGTGACCATTGTGAGCGTCCTCGCAGCGTTTGCCGCCTTCCGGTACGACGATGCGGTCATGCTGCCCGCCAGCGACAAGAAAGCAGGCGTCGTCCTGTGGCTGACCGGCCTCCTCTCGATGGGCACTGTGACGGTCGTAGCGATCGCCTCATTATGGAGCGAAGAAATCGCCGCCCTGCTGGGGCTTCCTGAAATCGCGCCCTGGCTGTGGCTGGTGGCGCCCGTTTTGCTGCTCATCCGGTTCGGGAGGCTCGCCGAAGCATGGCTTGCCCGTAAACGGGCGTTTCGCACGATTACCGGCGCCGAAGCCACCAACAAGATAGGCATTCTGGCCAGCCGCATCGGGCTTGGGGCAACCACGAACCTGGGGGCAGGCGGACTGATTGGCGGATTCATCGCCGGACAGGCGGCATGGGCGGCCTGGTTCGCGGCGGCGCTGCTCCGTCGCGCCGAAGCGACAAGAGCATGGCGGCCTTCAATGAGCGAACTCCGATCCACCGCCCGGCGCTACCGGCGGTTTCCCCTGTACGCCACCCCCTCCTCGCTGCTGAACACCGTCCTCGGACGGCTTCCCGTGCTGCTGTTGCCTGTATATTTCGGATGGGACGTAACAGGCCTGTACGGGCGCGCCTTCGCCGCGCTGGCGATCCCGCTAAGTTTTATCGGAACGGCGGTGGCGCAGGTTTTTTTCGTGGACGGCGCGCGAGCCTATCGGGAAAACCGACTGGCCGGTTTTACGAAAAACGTACACGCCCGACTGGTGATGGTCGGGATGTTTCCCTGCATGCTGCTTATCGCCGCCGGGCCGGAATTGTTTGCTTTCGTCTTCGGGGCCAACTGGCGCATAGCCGGCGTCTACGAACAATATCTTGCCTGCTGGTTCTTTCTGAGCGCCGTCGCATCTCCGCTCACGCGACTCTTCGATATCCTCGAATTGCAGCGTGCGGAACTGGCGATCAGCATCGGATCGTTCCTGCTGCTCGGCGGCGCCCTGGTCTGGGGAGGAATCGCCGACAATATTCTGTTTGCGATGGCCCTGATGGCTATCGCCGGATCGGCGGGACGTATTTTTCAGCTGGGCGCCATGCTGAAATACGCCGGCGTCTCCCTGCGAGACGCCGGAAGCGCCTATGTGCGCTATGCACTGATTGCGCTGCCCCTGATAGCGTGCGTTTGGCTAACCCGCAACATATGGCCGACATGGGCTACGGCGCTCGCAGCAATGACCGCCGGCGCGATCTACTTCGGCTTCATCGCATGGCGGGAAAAAATATGGCCCGGCGCAAATATGCCCCCGCCTGCAAGCGACCAGAGCGAACCAGACAAATAATCTGCAAACAATCCCGTCGCAGGAACGCAACGTTACAATATGGAGCGAAACGTCGGCGGCAATTCGTCCTCCCCGGCAGGGACCGGCTCCGAAGCTTCGGATCCCGCTCCTTCCGTCCCGCAATGCGCGTCGAACGCATGAACCAGATCGCCGGCGATCGCGCTGGCGCTGCGCCCCTCTATCTGGCGACGCTCCATGACATGCACCGGTTCGCCTTCCTTCAGCAGCGCTACGAATGGCGACGAGGGCGGAATGCCCGCAAGATATTCGCGCAAACGAGCCGTAGCATCAAGATCCTGACCGGCGAACACCGTGACTTTGCGGTCGGGCTGCACGGGATGGCGAAGCGCCATGGCGATGGCCGGGCGGGCGCTTGACGCAGCGCAGCCGCAGATCGTGTTGATAACGACCAGCGTGGTTCCCTGCTTGCTTTCGTCAAGCGCCTTCTCTACTGCCTCTGCGTCGAGCAATTCTTCAATCCCCAGTTGCGTGAGTTCGCGCCGCATGGGCGTTACAAGGGCTTCGGGATAGGGCATGATCTACCAGGAAGGTGGGTAAAAGAATGATCCGGAGCAATGCTGAAGCGGCGACGCCAAAACCAACGCCCCTCGCAAGCGTCCGGGTTTTACGAATTTAATCAGAGTATCCTTGGATAAGTACCTGTATCCTCTTCCTTTGATCCCGCCGCCGCGCAAAAAGGCGTTAGCGGGCGGCGCGCCCGGACGCTCGCTGTGCGCCTGCAGACAGTAACCATCAGACAAACCCCGGAACTGACCCGGCTATACATACGTTATATGTTTCTTTTTTGAGGTTATCGTCCGGCCATTCAGGCCATCGGGCAATCTCCCCGGCAGGACCAGCCCGAATTATTGTTCGCTACCCGCCAAACCCCCTGAAAACGCATCGCTGCCAAAGACGCAAATATCGTATACCTGACCCGGGAAGGACTCGACCGGCTCAAGGAAGACCTTCGCTTCCTGAAAACGAAAGAGCGAACCCGTATTTCCAGGTCGATCCAGGAGGCGCGGGAAAAAGGCGACCTGTCCGAAAATGCGGAGTACGACGCCGCCAAGGAAGCCCAGGGCCTGCTTGAAGCGCGGATCGCCAAGCTGGAAGCGACCGTGGCGCAAGCGCGCCTGGTGGACGAAAAACAGGTGAACCCGGAGAAGGCGTATATTTTGTCGAACGTCCGCATCAAAAATTACGGAACGGGCGCCGAGCAAACTTTCCAGCTCGTTTCCGCAGCGGAAGCCGACGTCAGAGCAGGAAAAATCTCCGTTACCAGTCCGGTAGGGAAAGCCCTGCTCGGCAAAGCGCCGGGAGACATTGTCGAGGTGGACGTGCCCGCGGGCAAGGTCAAAATGGAGGTCCTTGGAATAAGCCGGTGAGCGCAACCCGCGACGGATTCACAGCCGCCGCACAGCCACCGCAAGTTCCTCCAGATCCGTTCCGGTCGCCACCAGCTGGTCGCCGTCTTCTACAGGCCCCACGCCCTCCGGCGTTCCCGTATAAATCAGGTCGCCGGGAAGCAAGGTGAAAATGGACGAAGCGTACGCCACCAGTTCGTCCACCCCGAACGACATCCGGGAAACTACCCCTCGCTGCCGAAGGCAACCGTTCGCGTGCAGGGCAATCCGAAGGCGCCGGGGATCGGGAATGTCGCATGCGGGCGTAAAGGCGCCCAGCGGGGCGAACGTATCGAATCCCTTGGCTACCGACCAGGGCAACCCCTCTCGCTTGGCCTCGGCCTGCAGATCCCGGGCCGTCATATCGATCCCGAGCGCATACCCGTCCACGTAATTCAGGGCGTCGGATACAGGGATATTCTTGCCCGGCTTGCCGATCGCCGCCACCAGTTCGACTTCGTGATGCACCTCGCGCGAAACGGACGGCAACAACACCTCGCCCCCGTCGCCAACCAGCGCGGTTGAAGGTTTCAGGAAAATCACAGGGGCTTCGGGCAGATCGCTCTGCATTTCGGCGGCGTGCGCGGCGTAATTGCGCCCAATGCACAGCACTTTTCCCGGACGAACTTCCAGGCCGGACAAGGGCAAGCGTATCTTCATGGAATATTCTGATTCAAGAACATTCTTCAGGGATGCTCTGATTAAATCCGCAAAAACCCGAACGCTTGCGAGGGGCGCGTTGGCAAGGCATGGCGAAGCAATGCGGAACACGGCGTTTTGTGCATGGTTAGAGTTCGCTGTGCATTCGATGCGGCGGGAGGTGCGCCTCGGCGCCGGCCCGGCAGGCTCCGGGAACGCCTTTAACGCCGCAAGATCGGATACGTTGTCCCGGAAAAATACGCTCTCGCGTCGGTAGCCAGTCCGGCGCCCAAAAGAAGAGAAAAGACTATGTACGCCATCGTAGACATTGCCGGCAAGCAATTTTCGGTTCGCGAAAAAGACCAGCTGATTGTCCCTCGCCTCCAGGGAAACGCAAAAGACTCCATTACGCTCGACCGCGTATTGCTGGTCGCCGGAAACGGCGACGTGCGTATAGGTGCGCCGGTGGTGCCCGACGCTACGGTCGAGGCAACAATCCTCGAACACGTCAAGGGCGACAAAATACTCGTCTTTCGGAAGAAAAGGCGCAAGCGATTCAAGGTAAAGCGCGGACATCGCCAACCCTGGACGCGCATTGAAATCAACGCGCTGTCCGTCGGGAGCAAGAAAAAGGGCAAGAAAAAAGCGGGCGCCGGGAAAGCAAAAGACGATACGAGCGAAGGCGCCGCCCCCAAGGCGCAACCCGCCGCAGAATCCGCGCAACCCGAAAGCGAAGGCGCTTCGTAAAAACCCGCGAATCCCTCGACAAACGCATTACCGACACTAAATCCGGGAAACCGTCATGGCCCATAAAAAAGGCGTAGGCTCCACAAAGAATGGCCGCGATTCGAACCCCAAAATGCTGGGAATAAAAGTCTATGCGGGCCAATCCATCCAGGCGGGCGGCATTATCGTGCGTCAGCGCGGAACCCGGTTTCATCCCGGGCGAAATGTCGGGCACGGAAGGGACGACACCCTCTTCGCCAAAGCGCACGGCACGGTGCGTTTCTCGCGGGGCCGCGCAGGAAAACGGTTCGTGCATGTGGATATTGCAGAGGCATAGCCGCGGCCCGCAGAACGCCTGGCCGACGCCGTTTACGTCCGCCAGGCCAGCGGATCGATCCGAAAAATATTTCTGAGCGCCGCAAACAATTCCGGGTGCCTCCTCTCCATGGCCTCGGGCCGCTCGAAAAAATTCTCCACGGCCGAGGCGAATAATTCCGCCGGGTCCCGCGCCGCATACCTGCGCAGCATGGAGCGTCCTATGCGTATGCGCCGGATCTCCCTCCGCACCAGTTCTCGCCAGGCCGTCAAGGACTCCGAGGCCACCAGGGACGGCGCGCCATCGGCAAAGGCGCTTTCGTAATCCAGCAGGTGCGCCAGTTCGTGCAGCACTACGTTGTGTCCGTCCGCGGAATGTTTCCAGCCCCGCCGAACGGATTCTGCGGCGAAAATCACAGGGCCCTGCGCATGCGCCATGCCTTCGAACTCCCCCGCTTCCCCGGCGACATACGTATCGTCGAAGCAATCCGGATAAAACAGGATGGCGTGGCGCACGGGCCATTCCCATTCGGGTCGGCCATGCAACAGCAGGGCGGCCCCCGCCGCAACCGCTGTCTTCAATTCGTCGGTAGCCTCCACGTCCGCAACGCCTTCGAAAGTCCATTCGGCGAGAATAATTTTTATATCGCGCTCGAAGCGCCCTTGCTCCAGGAAGCGATAGAAGGGAAACTCCGCCCGAAGCCATTGGACCGCCTCGAGGGACAACGGCTTGCGAACCGCCAGAAAGCGGCGTATCGGAGACCGGGCGCCCCACCCCGCCGCCAGCAAAAACGCAACGCTGCCGAACGCCCATCCCGCCGAGGTGGACGGCTCGGTCGCCACGCCGGCGCCCGCGCCCGTCAACAGCGCCAGCGTCAGCGAAAACGTCGCTGTTTTTCGATTCAATATGTGCACGGCGCCGCGTTTTCCCCAGGACCTGTTAACACTATGCAGCGGCGCTCTGCGGGGCCTGTTTTCCCGCCAGGCCAGGCGCCGCGAGCGCAGTGTGGCCTGGCCACATAAGCGAGCGGCAACGCCGCATGGCGGGAAAAGAGGCCCCGCCCTTCGGGTTCCGCCGGTCACGGCGTTACTCTTCGTTGCTCGTCGCTCATTTGGAACCACCAAACTTCACTCCTCGCGCCTTGATTAACGCCGTGCCTGACGGAACAGAGCATTGCTGCATAGTGTTAACAGGCCCTAAACGGTTTTTTGAACAAAAAGGCTGTCCGATAGTGTAAGAAAGTTTGTAACGCCAATTCGGCCAAACAGTACGCATGGGCCACATTTTCAACACCGTATTTTCAACGAGGCGACCTGTATGGGCACAATGAACAAAATGCGCGAGAATACGCACCTTGTCCTGTGGATTCTGGTGTTCGCGTTCGGAATAATCTGGGTGCTCCAGGATTCTGGCGGCCTGGACGCCGTGGGCGTTGGCAGCGGCGTAGACATTGCGGTGGTGGACGGGAATCCGGTGCCCTATCAGACCTATGCGCAGACCGTGCAGCAGCAGGCGCAGCAATATCAGGAGCAGACGGGCGAATCCATGTCTCCGCAAATGATGGAGCAACAGCGGGAATTCGTCTTCCAGTCCCTGATAGAAGACAAATTGCTTGAACGCGAGATGGACCGCCTGGGCATTTCCGTGACCGTCGACGAAATCTACGAAATGGTTACAGGCGACAATCCGCATGCGCTCATACGCAGCTATTTTAGCGACGAACAAGGCAACGTAGACCGCTCTCTTCTGCAAAATTTCATCGACAACCCGGACGCCAGCGAGGACTGGATTCAGATTGAGGAGTATCTCCGCACGGAGCGGCGCCGCCAGAAAATGGATAACCTCATCGCGGCCACGGTCCATGTCACGGACCGCAACGTACAGGAAGAATACCGGCAGAGAAACCTGAGCGTATCCGTGGAATGGGTGGGATTGTCGTATGCATCTCTTCCGAACGACTCCGTAGAGGTATCGGAACGCGACCTGAGGGATTTTTACAATGATCGGCGGGACGAATACGCCCGCAATCGCGCGTACGACATCGCCTACGTGTCGCAGTCCAAACTGCCCTCCGCAGAAGACTCCGTCGCAATATTCAACGAACTGGAACGCATGAAGGATATGTTTGCGGCGGCGGAGGACGACTCGTTGTTCCTTGCCCGCAACATATCCCAGCGCCCCTTCTCCGACGCCTGGTTTAACGCAAGCGACCTTGATACGGAAATAGCCTCCCTCGTTTTCGGCGATCCGGCGTCGGAAACGGGCGCAGTGCTGGGGCCGATCGCGGTCGGCGAGGAAGCGCACCTGATCAAGATCAGGGCGTTGCAGCCGGCCGACGACCTGAGCGTACGCGCGGCGCATATATTATTGCGCTCCTCCGAGGAGAACGAGGACATACGCAACCAGCTGGTCGATATCCGCAATCGCATTCGTTCCGGCGAAGCCGATTTTGCAGAAATGGCCAGGCAGTATTCCGAGGACGCCTCGGCGTCGCAAGGCGGCGATCTGGGCTGGTTTGGTCCCGGGCAGATGGTGGAACCCTTTGAGAACGCCGCCTTCGCCGCAGACCCAGGCGAGGTCGCGGGCCCCGTGAAAAGCCAATTCGGCTACCACTTGATTCAGGTGATAGCCCGTGCGGAAAACGAGGTCCGCATAGCCGATCTCGCGCTGGAAATCGATGCGAATGTCTCCACGCTCAATCAGATTCAGGAAGAACTGGACGACCTTCGGTACTTTGCGGAAGAAACCGGAGATTTCGATCAGGAAGCACAGCGCATGAACATGGACATCCAGCGGGTTCGGGTGGAAGAAGAGCAGGCGAACATCCCGGGGATCGGAAGCGGTTACGCCGTGCTGGACTTTCTCGAAACGGCGAATGCGGGAGACATAAGCGAAATCATCGAACTCGACGAAACGTTTATTGTGGCGTATCTCGAAGAGATTATCCCCGAAGGCTACCAGCCTTTCGAGGAGGTGCAGGCCGAGATCGAACCCCGGACGTACATTGAGAAGAAAAAGGCGGTGCTTGCCGAACGCCTCGAGCAGGCTTACGAGGCCGGAGGCTTCGACAATCTTTCCAGCGTACCCGGCGTCCGCGTACAAAACGCTTCGGTAACCTTCGGGTCAAGCGTGGTGCCCGGACTTGGCGCCGAACCCCTTTTCACCGGTACGGCGCTGGGGCTCGCCGAAGGCGCCTCTTCGGGCGTAATCGACGGGGATAACGCGGTCTTTGCGTTGCGGGCGATCCAGATCAACGAACCTGCGGCGATCACGGAAAACGAACAGGAAAATATCCGCGGGCAACTCCTGCAACAGCGGCAAAACGCCGTGCGCACGCAATGGCTCGCCTCCCTGCGCGAACATGCGGATATAAAAGACTTCCGCAGGCGTTTCAGACAGCAGCAATAGCCGTCAGCCGCGTTACGCCTCGAAGGTTCCCCTAAACGTGGCCTCGGCGGGGCCTTCCAGGTAAATATCGCGTACGTCCCTGTCCCGAAGGGGAAAACCGACCGTCAGGCGCCCGCCGGGCATGTCTACGCATATCCGGTCGGATTCCGCGCGCCTCAGCATGCGGGCCACGACGGCGGAAGCGATAGCCCCGGTGCCGCACGCCAGCGTTTCGGCCTCCACGCCTTTTTCGTAGGTGCGCACCAGCAAGCGATCCGTGCTCGCCACCTCGACAAAGTCTATATTGGCGCCGGCGGGAGCAAGCGCTTCGTCCTGTCGAAGAACAGCCCCCCATTGCATTGCGGGCACGTCCGCCGCGCAATCCACGAAACACACCAGATGCTCTGTGCCCGTCCAGATATAATGCGCATCGGCGACATCCGTATTCGCCAGGCTCGCAAGCCCTTGCCGCGGCGCGTAATCGGCCAGCGCATGCTGATACGTCCGCACCACCCCGGGGGCCGGAGACTCCGCCCTGAAAACGCCCGCATCCGTCTCGAATCGCAACACGGGCGCGTCCATGCCGGCGCGGCGGGCGAAAAGCACAAGGCACCGGGCGCCGTTTCCGCACATCGTGCCGAACGCGCCGTCCGCATTGACGTAACGCATCCGGAAATCGCATTCGGCCTCGCTCGACGGATTGAACGCAAGCAAACCATCTGCGCCAATGCCCGTCCTGCGGGGGCACAGGCGCTGCGCGAAAGCACTCAGTTCCTCGTCGGAAAAACGATAAAATCGATTGTCGATCACGATAAAATCGTTCCCGGCCCCGTTCATTTTCGTAAATTCCACAACGAGTTGCATAGCAAGACAGGGTGAACTCTTGACGGAAAAGACATTAACGATCGAAAGCGTCGAACCGCTCCTCGTATACGGATTTAACGACGCATATCTGCGCAAGATCGAACAGGCCTTTCCCGAAACGCGCGTCACGGCGCGAGGCAACGCGCTCATGCTCCAGGGCGAAAAAACCGCCGTGGAAGAAATCGAACGCATCGTCGCGGAGCTCGTGAGCGTCATTGCGCGCAACGGCGGCCTGACCGAAAACGACGTAGACGCCATACTGGCTCTCTTCACCGCGAGCAACGGCGCGGGTTCCCTGTCTCTGGATGCAAATCAGGTTATTCTGTTCCCGCCCTCGGGCAAAGCGATCAAGGCCACGATGCGCGGCCAGATTCGCCTGGTGGAAGCGGCCCGTTCGAACGACATCGTTTTCGCCATCGGGCCGGCGGGCACAGGGAAAACCTACACCGCAGTGGCCCTTGCGGTATCTGCGCTCAAATCGCAGCGCGTAAAGCGAATCGTGCTTTCCCGGCCTGCCGTGGAAGCAGGCGAGCGCCTCGGCTTTCTGCCGGGGGATTTCCGGGAAAAGGTCGATCCGTACCTGCGCCCGCTCTACGACGCCCTCGAAGACATGCTTTCCAGCGAAAAATTGCGGGGACTCATGGAAAAGAAGGTGGTGGAAATTGTCCCGCTGGCCTACATGCGAGGGCGTACGCTGAACAATGCGTTCGTCATTCTGGACGAAGCCCAGAACGCCACCTCGTTGCAAATGAAAATGTTTCTGACCCGCCTCGGCGTCAACAGTCAGGCGATCGTCACCGGAGACATTACGCAAACGGACTTGCCCGCCCGCGAGCAGAGCGGCCTCGTGAACGTCCGGGACGTACTCTCCGGCATAGACGGCATCGAGTTCGTGTACTTCGACCGCCATGACGTGATGCGGCATCGCCTCGTGCGAAACATCATCGACGCCTACGAAAGCCGCAAACCGGACCCTGCGGGGAGCGCGGCGGATCAGGATGCGGCGGCGTACTCGTAAAAGCCGCGACCGGACTTGCGGCCCAGCCGACCGGCGGCGACCATCTCCCTGAGCAGCGCGCAGGGCCGGTAGCGCTCATCGGCCAGCCCCTTGTGCAGCACCTCCATAATGGACAGGCACACGTCCAGTCCGATAAAGTCCGCCAGCGCAAGCGGCCCCATCGGGTGGCGCATGCCGAGGGTCATCACTTTATCCACGCTCTCCGGGGGCGCCACGCCTTCCTGCACGCACCGGCACGCCTCGTTGATCATGGGCATCAACACCCGGTTGGAAACGAACCCCGGCGCATCCCTCACCGCAACCGGCTCTTTCCCCAGGTCGCGCGCCAACTGAAGCGCCCGTTCGAAGACCGCTTCGCTCGTCGCCGGAGAACGCACGATTTCAACCAGTTTCATCACAGGAACCGGATTGAAAAAATGCATCCCGACGACCCGTTCGGGGCGAGCGGTCGCCGAAGCCAGAGACGCAATGGATATGGAAGACGTATTGCTCGCCAGAATCGCATCGCCAGGCGCACAAGCATCCAGTTCCGCGAACACCCTTTGCTTGAGCGCCAGTTCCTCCGGCACGGCTTCAATGACCAGATCGGCCTGCGCCACTGCGTCGGGCGCCCCGGAAACGCAAGCAATACGACCCAGCACGTCTTCCGTATGCGCTGCGTCCCGCCGATCCAGATTGCGCCGAATCGAAACAAGGGCTTGCCTGAGCGCGGCGGGAGACGAATCGACCAAATGCACCCGATATCCTTGCAAGGCGAAAACATGCGCAATGCCGCGCCCCATGGCGCCAGCCCCCACTACCCCCACCAAGGACGTCTTGCGCCGGCTCATGCCTGAAACCAGAAGCAGAAACAGTCAGAATGCAAGCAGGCTTTCCGCCGCGGCTGCCGGAAGTTCCTTCACCTCCGCCACATTGTTCGCTTCGTCCGCCAGCACCACGCGAGGACGGTGTCGGCGCCCCTCCTCGGGCGTCATATCCGCATAGGCAATGACAATAACTTCGTCTCCGGGAGCCGCGGAACGGGCAGCCGGACCGTTCATCTTGACCATGCCGGAAGGTCCCGGAATGGCGTACGTTTCCAGACGAGAACCGTTATTGACGTTCACCACCTGCACCTTTTCATAGGGAAGAATCCCGCTCGCCTCAAGCAGCGCTTCGTCCAGCGTAATGGAACCTTCGTAATACAGGTCGGCTTCTGTAACCCGAAGGCGCTGCAACTTCGCTTTGAACATCGTAACCGTCATACCCGATTTTAATCAGCCTGGCCAGCGTATCCTCAAGGTTTGCGCGGCGGCTCCGCAAGCCCGGCGGGGGCTTGCGTAAACACGCTGTCGATAAGCCGCGTATTTCCGAAATATGCGGCGACGGCGACCAGTACGCGCTGCCCGGGCGCTATGACCTCCATGGGCTGCAACGTGTCCGCATCCACCACTTCGGCGTATTCGACGCGCGCATCGACCTCGCAGCGCAATATCGAATGCATGGTTTCAACCAGTGCTTCCCTGCGCTGTTCCCCCTTGCCAATGGCCTCTCCGGCGGCGTGCACGGCCTGCGGCGCCGCGACGGCGGCCTTGCGCTGCGCGGGAGACAGATACGCATTGCGAGACGAAAACGCCAGCCCGTCCGCATCGCGAACCGTCGGGACGCCCACCATCCGGATGCCCAGCAGCATGTCTTGCGCCAGCCTGCGCAGAATGACGAATTGTTGCGCGTCCTTCAACCCGAAAACAGCCACGTCCGGGCGGCACGCATGAAAGAGTTTCAACACCACCGTAGCGACGCCGTCGAAGTGACCCGGCCGAAACGCGCCGCACAAATGCCGACCCAGCGCACCCGCCGACACAGACATGCGGCCCGCTTGTACGCCTTCCGGGTACATCTCCCCGGCCTCGGGAGCGAACACGATCGCGTCGGGAGACAACGCCCCAAGCAATTTCACATCCTTTTCGAATGGCCGCGGATAGATATCGAAATCTTCTTCCGGACCGAACTGCGTCGGGTTCACGAAAATGGATACCGCCACATCGTCTGCCGAGCGCATCGCCGCCCGAACCAGCGCCTCATGTCCTGCATGCAAGGCGCCCATAGTGGGCACGAGCGCAATGCGACGTCCGCCGGCGCGACGTTTGTCGGCCCAGGCCTGCATCTTCCGGACAGAAGTGATTATCTTCATGACGTACGGCGTATAATGCTTTTTACCTTTTCCATCTTGCGAGGCGTCCATGCCTGAATATCGTATTGAAACCGATTCGCTCGGCGAAGTTCGCGTACCGGCCGATGCGCGTTACGGCGCGCAAACGCAACGCGCCGCCGAAAATTTCCCGATCAGCGGCCTCCGTTTTCCGCGCGCCTTCATCCAGGCCCTCGGCATGGTAAAATACGCCGCCGCAAGGGCAAACGGTGCGCTAAACATGCTGTCGGAAGAAAAAACGAACGCCATCGCCTCCGCAGCGAAGCAAGTCATGGACGGACAATGCGACGACCAGTTCGTACTGGACATTTTCCAGACAGGCAGCGGTACGTCCACCAACATGAACGCCAACGAGGTGATCGCCTCGCTGGCGAGCGAAGCGCTGGACGGAAAGCATGTGCACCCCAACGACGACGTAAACAAATCGCAGTCCTCGAACGACGTCATTCCGACAGCCATGCACGTGGCCGCCCGCATGACCATCGGGCAGGCGCTGCTCCCGGCGCTGGAACGGCTGGAATCGTCGCTTGCGAACAAGGCCGCCTCGTTCGACGATATTGTAAAAAGCGGACGCACGCACCTTATGGACGCCACCCCCGTACGGCTTGGCCAGGAATTCGGAGGCTACGCATCCCAGATCGCGCAGGGCGTTCGACGGCTGCGCAATGCATCCGCCGAACTGGAAGAACTGGCGCTTGGCGGTACGGCCACGGGCACCGGAATCAACCGGCCCGAAACGTTCCCGGAACAAGCCATCGCCACGATTTCGGAACTGTCCGGCCTGTCGTTTCGCGAAGCGGAAAATCACTTTGAAGCGCAATCCGCCCGGGACGCCTATGTGAGCGCCTCCGGCGCGCTCAACACGCTGGCGGTCTCGTTGATGAAAATCGCCAACGACCTGCGCTATCTCGGCGCCGGGCCCACGAGCGGGGCCGCCGAAATTCGGCTCCCTGCGGTGCAGCCCGGGTCGTCCATCATGCCGGGCAAAGTCAATCCGGTGCTGAGCGAGGCCATGATGATGACCTGCGCCCGCGTGATGGGCAACCATTCGACAATCACGATCGGCGGACAGCACGGCAACCTCGAACTGAACGTGATGATGCCCGTGATGGCGCATTGCATGCTGGAAAGCATCTCGATCCTGACGGGCGCTTGCGAAGCATTCCGAACGCGATGCATAGAGGGCGTCGAAGCGGATCGCGCGCGCTGCCGCGAATTGCTGGAGTTGAATCCGTCGATCGCTACGGCGCTCAACGCCGCCATCGGATACGACAAAGCATCGCAGATCGCCAAAAAGGCGGCGCGCGAACGGCGCTCGGTGCGGGACGTCCTGCAGGAAACGAATCTGCTCCCTGAAGCGGATATCGATGCGATCCTCGACGTACGCCCCATGACGGAACCTGGCATACCCGGCGGCGCATAGCCCGAAACGACAGCCGGAGACATGCCATTTTGGCAATAATTCCGGGTTTGGCGCGTTTTTTTCAGGCTTGCGGACGGCGCGGGCGCGCAACCTGCCGCAGCGCCCTGTGTTCCATGTGTTCCATACGCCATTTCTTCTTCAATCTTTGTTTGCAACATGCGCATCGAAAAAAATCGTTTCGTTTCGCTGGCCGTCATTGTGGCCGTATTCCTTTCCGGCGGGCTGTTCGCGGCGATGGGAGCCAACGTATTCGGCTTCGGAAGCGCAGCCGACGCGGAAAACCGGACCGTCGATAACGCGCCGCTCAATCCGCTGACCGGCGCCGCAACGCTTGAAGACGCCTTCACGCAAGTCGTCGAGCGCGTCAACCCGGCGGTCGTGCAGATCCGGACCGAAAACATCCCCGAGAACCGGAACCCTGACGAATCGCAAGAGAATCCTTTCGAGAATACGCCCTTCGGGGATTTCTTCAGGGATTTTGAATTCCGGACGCCGCCGACGCCTCGCACAGGGCTCGGTTCGGGGGTAATCATTCGTCCGGACGGACATATTCTGACGAATAACCATGTCGTCGAAAACATGGACGAACTGGCCGTGATCGCCATGGACGGCACGGAATACGAGGCACGGATCGTCGGGACAGACCCGGTAAGCGACGTCGCCGTGATCAAGATCGAGGCGGACGAATTGCCCTTCGTCGAAATGGGCGACTCGGACCATATCAAGGTTGGGCAATGGGTCATGGCCTTCGGATCGCCTATCGAAGCCTCGCTGGGCAATACCGTGACGGCGGGCATTATCAGCGCCACCGGACGGATTCGAGGGGGCAACAATATGCCGGGCAACGACGGCGGCGAAGGCCCGTCCCCCACGTACAATTTCATTCAAACGGACGCCGCCATCAATCCGGGAAATTCCGGCGGCCCGCTGGTTAATCTGCGCGGCGAACTGGTGGGCGTCAACACGGCGATCATTACGCGCACCGGCGGATATCAGGGCATCGGTTTCGCCATTCCGGTCAATATGGCGCGGAACATAGCCGACCAGTTAATGACGACCGGGCGCGTACAGCGCGGAAAACTGGGCGTAAGTTACGGTCCCGCCAGCGAAGCCCTGATCGAGACCCTGGACCTGCCCCAGGGTGCCGCCGTGGTCGGATCCGTGATGGAAGGCTCCGCAGCGGAGAAAGCAGGCATTCGTCCGGGGGACGTTATTGTCCGCCTGGACGGGAAGGAATTGCGAAACCACCAGCAACTCTCGTTGTGGATCGGCGCCATGAAGCCCGGAGACCGCGCAGAGGTAGAAGTAAACCGGGAGGGCGAATCGAAAACCTTCCGCGTCGAGCTGGGCGGCTGGGAAAACAGGGAAGACACGCTTGCCGACAACAAAAACGCGCCGGAGGCTATCGAGGAGCGCCTGACGGACGAACTGGGCGTCACATTGACCGACATTAACCCGGAACTGGCGCGCGAGGCGGGATTCGAGGGGGAAACGCCAGAGGGCGTGATCGTTACGGGGGTGGACCCCGCCAGCTACGCAGCGCGCGAAGCCAACCTTCGGCGCGGCGCCGTCATCTCGGAAATCGACCGGAAAAAAGTCCGCAACCTGAAGGAATTCGAGGCGGCCTATAAAGATATAGACCCCGGAAAGGCCTTCATTGTCCGACTGAATATGCCGAACGGAGGGGCTGGAATCACCGCGCTGAAAAAACCGGCGGAGTCCGACGAGTAACCCGAAATCAAAAGGATACGCTGATCAGGGCCTGTTAAGGAACCTCTGATTAATGTCTGTTAACGCCTGGGGTTTCTTGTTTTTGCAATATGCCCCGCTCGCGAACCATGGAAGGCGCGCTGC
>CAZSNF010000015.1:0-83553 GCA_964608315.1 uncultured Rhodothermales bacterium
ATTGTGCCGGCGTCGTTGAAATCAGCGGTAAAAGCTGCAAATTCGGGGCATGGCGCACGCGAAGCGCCCTTCGGGAGGCTGCGAGAGGCGCTCTGGCTGTGTCATTCCTCATTACGTGGGGCCTGCCACGCTGCTTCGTCATTCCTTGCCAGAGCGCCTCTCGCAAGCCTCTGAACTTTGCACATTTAATCAGAGCATCCTTAAGCCGGTGCGGATCCCGTATGCAGAATTTCGACTTTTTGCGTGGCGGGTTGCGTTGCGTTGCGGACGGTTACCTCGCGCGCAACCCGATCCGCGAACGCCCCGAACAGGTTAGCAAGCGCGCCCTCCGGCTCGGCGAACACGATGGGCGTTCCGGCGTCGCCCGACTCCCTCAGCCGCTCCTGAATAGGCAACTCGGCCAGCAGGGGAACGTCCAGTTCCTTGCTGAGCGCGGCGCCGCCCCCGCGTCCGAAAATATAATACTTTTTTTCGGGCATGTCGGGCGGCGAAAACCAGGCCATATTCTCGACCAGTCCAAGCACGGGCGCCCGCACGTTCCGAAACATGGCGACGCCCTTGCGCGCGTCGGCGAGGGCCACGGGCTGCGGCGTCGATACGACCACCGCGCCGGTCAGCGCAAGGCTTTGAACGATGGTCAACTGAATGTCTCCGGTGCCCGGCGGCAGGTCCAGAATCAAATAATCCAGCGCGCCCCATGCGCATTCCCCGAGAAACTGCCGGATTGCGTTCGTAACCATAGGCCCGCGCCAGATCACCGCCTTTTCGGGGTCCACCATCATGCCCATCGAAAGCAGTTTCACGCCGTGACGCTCCAGCGGCGCGATCTTGCGATCCGCATTGACCCGGGGTTTCTCGTCCCCTGCGCCAAACATGAGCGGTATGGACGGCCCGTAAATATCGGCGTCCACAAGGCCCACGTCGTAGCCTTTCCGGCGCAGCGCGCCCGCCAGATTCACGGCCACCGTGCTCTTGCCGACGCCCCCTTTCCCCGACGCTACGGCGACGAAATTGACCACGCCGCCGGGTTGTACGCTTTTTGCGGGTCCGCTGTCGTGCATATCGAGGGAAATCATCTCGTGCTCCACGGCGACGTCCACCTGCATCTCGGCGTGCGTTTCCTGGCGAACGGCCTCGCGGCACCGGGCCGCCACGGTTTCCGCAAACGAGGCGGGCGCATCCTTCAGCAGCACCGTAAACGCCGTCTGATCGTCCTGGACCGTCAGGTCCTTCACCAGGTTCAGGCGCAGGATGTCCTTGCCGCTGTCCGGGAAGACCACGGTGGATAAGGCGCGCAATACGTCGTCGAGCGTGGCGGGCATATTCGATGGGGTTCAGAAAATCAGCGACGCGGCCATGCGATGCGAACGCGCTTGTCGGAAAAACGCAACCGTTGCAGCCGTCGCAACCGTCCAGGCGCCTTCTGCGACGAAACAGACGCACCCGCGTTCCGCACAGGGGGCGAACGGGGGCAAACGCCCTTTCGAACCGGCGGCAGGGCGAAAAATCGCAGGGAAAACATGGATATGAAGGAATTTTTCAAAAAAACTTGAATACTTTTGAAAAAGTAAAGCGAAAATTAAAAAGTAAAGATTTTTTATAAAATTCAAGCAAAATCAATACAGGAGAGAAAAAACGAAAAAAGTAAGGCGATACAAGCGAATCACTTCGCCACCTTGTCGAGATGACTACGGAGATACTGGTCGAAAAGATGGTTCCTGAGCGCTTCGCCAAAGGCCGAATCGTCCGTGATGCGCTTGTACAAATCGAAATTGGAATCGACGATTTCCTGAATCACTTGTTCGACCTTGTGATCGAAAGTCAATCGCACATTTGCCCGCGTATTCACCCGCGCAGCGACCCCGAGCGCGGCGTCGCCATCAAGTTTGTCCATCATCTGGCTCAGGGTGATGCGATGTTCCGGGCCCAGTTCGATCCCGAAACGCTCGTTCAATTCGGCGATGATCTGCGACAACGCCTCCATTTCCTCCCCAGCCTGCGCGCGAGGGTCTTTCGTTCCGACAGGATCGAGTGCGCCCGCCTTGCGCTCCAGGGCGATCTTGCCCCTTCGCGTCTCCTGAATGCGATACGACTCCATGTCGATGTTTTGCTGCACTTCGACGGGCAGTTTGGGCCGGTCCGACGGCAATAAACGCCGCAAGCGCCGCGCAAAAGCATAGCGTTTTTCCAAGTCCGCATCGGCAAAGGTCAAAATTTGCGCAAGGAAGGCATACAGCCGCACGTAATTCGTCAGATTGCGGCGAAAATCCTCCCGTTCGTCCTCGTGCAATGCCTTAAAACGCTCGACAACGGGGGCCAATACGGCATAAATTCGATCCGATGCGGCGGCGGGATCGTAATAAACGCGGGCAAAGGCGTCCACGTCGGTTTGGGTATACGCCGGGAACGCTTCAAGGCGGGTCTGGATGTCGTAGAGCAGATTGGGATCGGTCGCCTCCGACAACAGCGTCGTTTCGTAATACGGCTCGAACGCGGCCTTTATTTCGTCGGCCTCGTTAGCGAAGTCAAGCGTCATCGCACCTTCCTTGTCGGGGTGCGTACGGTTGAGCCGCGACAGCGTCTGCACAGCGTTCACGCCGCCCAGTTTCTTGTCCACATACATGGCCTGGAGCAACGGCTGGTCGAACCCGGTCTGAAACTTGTTCGCAACGATCAGGAACCGATAGTCCGCCCCCTCGAACGCCCGCGCGGTCTGCGTATTCGGAATGCCGTTCATGCCCGCTTCGGTATAGGATCGGCCGCTATCCTCAACGGTTCCGGAAAACGCAACCAGCGCCTTGAACGGATAGTTTTGCTCGGCAAGGTACTTGTCTACCGCCAACTTGTAGCGCACGGCGTGCAAGCGCGAACGGGTAACGATCATCGCCTTCGCCTTGCCGCCGATCTGTTGTTGCACCTGCTGGTCGAAGTGTCCGACCATGATGCGCACTTTCTGGTCAATGGCGTGCGGATGCAGTTCGACGAAGGATTTGAGCAGGAACGCCGCCTTGCGCTTGTCGTAGCGCGGATCGTCCTCGACCGTCTTCCACAGCCGCCACCAGGCCGTGTACGTGGCGTAGTTGCTCAACACATCGAGAATGAAGCCTTCCTCTATGGCCTGCCTCATGCTGTAGCGATGAAACGGCTGAAAGGAGCCGTCGGGACGACGGGTCCCGAACAATTCCAGCGTCTTCGCTTTGGGCGTCGCGGTGAAAGCGAAGGTCGAGAGATTGGGCAGCCGCCCCCGCTTCTCCATCTCGGCCAGAATTGCGTTCTCGAGCTCCTCTTCAGGAGTTTCCGCAGCGGATTCCTCGCGTTCCGCACCCGCCAGCGAGGTCGAGGACAGCACCGCCTTGAGGCTTTTGGCGCTTTCCCCCGACTGCGACGAGTGCGCCTCATCGACGATCAGGGCGAAGCGTTTGCCCGGCAACGTACCGATTTCTTCGGCGATCACCGGGAATTTCTGCAAGGTGGCGACGATAATGGTTTTGCCTGCTTCCAGCGCCTCCTTGAGTTGGCGCGAGGTGGCGTCAATGTTTTCCACCACGCCCAGCGTCGGTTCGAACTGGCGTATGGTTCTCTGGAGTTGGCGGTCGAGTACGCGGCGGTCTGTGATAACCACGATGGAATCGAAAACGCGGCGATCCTCAATGTCGTGCAGCGTAGCAAGTTGATGCGCAAGCCAGGCGATGGTGTAGCTTTTGCCGCTGCCCGCCGAATGCTGGATGAGATATTGTTCTCCCGCCCCCTTCGCACGGGCGTCGGCAACAAGCTTGCGGACGCAATCGAGTTGCTGATATCGCGGGAAAACAAGAAATCGCTTGCCTGTCTTGCGACCGTTTTCGTCCTCGTCTCGCACTTCGTGAATGAACTGGCGCACCAGATCGAGTACGCTGTCCCGCGCCCAGGTTTCTTCCCAAAGATAGGCCGTGGCGTAGCCGGGTTGCGTGAGCGAGGGCGGCGGATTGCCTGCCCCGCCGAATTTGCCCCGATTGTAGGGTAAAAAGCGCGTTCCGGCCCCCGCAAGATGCGTCGTTACATAGACCAGATTCGGATCGACGGCGAAATGGGCCAGGCAGCGGCCGTAGGCGAACAGAGGCTCGCGCGGATCGCGGTCCATTTTGTACTGGCGAATGGCGTGCTCGACGTTCTGGCCGGTAAGCGGATTCTTGAGTTCGGCGGTGAAAAGGGGAACGCCGTTCAGAAACAGGGCCAGATCAAGGCTTTTTTCGTTTTGGGCGCTGAAATGGACCTGCCGGACGACGGAAAAGAAATTCGCCTGGTGCAACCGCCGGGTTTCTGCGTTAAGGCTGCTGGCCGGGCGGAAAAAGGCGAGGCGGAATTTGGCGCCTACGTCGTTGACCCCCTTGCGCAGGACGTCAAGCGCGCCGCGGCGTTCGATTTCGGAGGAAACGCGCTTCAGAAACCGCTCCTTGACCCGGTCGCCGTATTGCGAAGACAGCTTTTTCCATTCCTTCGGCTGCGTGGCCAGCACAAAGTCCAGCATGTCGGCGGGCAGGAGGCACAGGTTGCGGTCGTAGTCCTCCGAGCAGCGTTTGCGATAGCCGCCCGACTGGATTCCCCGGACGCTGTAGACCGCTTGCGGATCGCTTACGCCGGACGGAGCGTTGTCCGGAACGTCAGGATGCGGATCGTCCGGGCCATGCCGCAAAAGCGCAGCCTCTATGGCGTCCTCGAAGGCGCGTTCGGAGAGTTTGCCAGGATTCACCGGATATCTTGCGGCGTTTTTGCCATAAACAACGACCCGCTCTTTGCCTTTCACAACCCCAGGGCGCAACCAGTATAGGACATTTTTGTCCGAATGCAAAGTCAGGAGCAACGGAACTCGCGGTCACGGCGCGAATAGACGAGCCGAGCGCGTCAAGCACTATAGTCGTGTCGTCATGTCTGCATCCCGCACAAAAAGAACGCCGCCGGCACGGTCCGGCTCACGCAGCCATCCCCCGCACGTCGATCTTGCCGGTTACGACGGCGGAAATGAGGGCGCCGCGGTATTCCTTGAGGCGGTCGATGGATCATAACCCCGCTTGCGCGGTTTTATCGAGTGCGCCCTTTGCGCTGAAGGAACATAGCATCTTTCGGCGCATAGCGCTTATATTACTGCTGCCACCCGTTGATCCAGGAAACCATCCCTGCGCCATGCCTTATCGCCTTCTTCTTTTCGCCTCTTTTTCGTGTTTTCTTACGGTCCTGTCGTCTTCTGCGCAGAATACTCGACTTTCAGTATCAGCGGAAGCGGCTATCGTGGCCGACCTTGAAAGCAAGGATATAGATCGCATTTTTTCCGCCATCGAAGCCTTGCCTTATCCTCATCCGGATTCTTCGTATAAAGATATGATATCGTACTCAACTGCCCTTGCTCTCATAGCTGAATCCGAGCGACAAACAGACCTGGCTTTCAATTCTCATGAAGAATATCTCGACCAGGACGTTGGTCATGAATTTGCGTCGGGCTTTTCGGATTATGCGGTTGCCCTTAAAATGCCCGAAGCTATTCCTGCTCTCCTTAAGGCTACCCAGTTCGGCAACCCGGCGGCATATGCGCTGGCTGATTTCGGACCGAATATTGTTCATACCATTATCGAATACATGGAAGATCCTGATCGTACGCTTAGTGAAATAGACGGTGGTTTTTATGCATTGGAAAAAACCCTTCTAACCTGGCGTCCTCTTGATCCTTCTATACGATCCGATATAAAAGAAATTACGATTTTTCATCTTGAAAAAGCCGAAGAATATTATGGTGGTCCAGATGGATCAAATACTGCTATTTTAGGCGCTATATATCTTGCAGGCGTTCTTGGAGATGAAGACCTGAAACAAATGCTTATTGACATTATGCCTTATGAAACTGAAAAGAACTTGCGTTTGGGTCGACGGGAAGGTTCATTTATTCAAGCTATCCTTGACGAATGGCCTGAAATTACGCGCCCGGAGAAGCAAGAACATATTGATATTAACGATTGATCCCCGCGCCCTCTCGTAGAGAACGCGGGGACCTCGTATTCGCCGCTTGCGGCCCTGCAAGATTATGATCCTGCGTCGGCGTCTGCAGTCGCCTCATGCTCTTGCATGGGCTGTCGGCGACGTATTCAGTGAATTTTTCAAAGAACAATATAAGGATATTCCCATAAGTGAGGTTATTTCAGATATTGGAGATGTATATTTGCTCATGGACGATATAACAAAAACCATGACACAAAACAGAATTAAAGAGATACCAATAGATGAAGCTCTTGAAAAACACATGATATTATTTAATCAAGGAACAATATTTCTAAGAAAATTGTATGCCAATAGAGATGAACTTAATAAAAAGTAAGAAAAAAATTTACTGGATCGAAGAAGATTCATTACTACAATATTCTTAATGGTACTCGGTATTGTCATTTCCATCATTGCTTTATTATGAATATTACCTGACAAAAATTAAGCATATCTTATTTACGAGAGACAATGGCCATGCGGCGATCGTGTTGATCGCGACGGCGGAAATGGATGTGCAGGGCAATCCGGCTCACGCAGCCATCCCCCGCACGTCGATCTTGCCGGTCACAGCTGCCGATATGAGCGCGGTGCGCTGCTCTTTCAGCAGGTCTATGGCTTCCTGGATTTTCGCGATGAGCGCATCGAGTTTGGCGGTTTCTCGGTCGAGGAAGGCGGCGATGGCGCGTTGTTCGGGGAGGGGCGGTATAGGAATCGGTAAGTCTCCGAACTTTTCAGAAGTGAAGTGTGCTATTGTTGCCCGATTACAGAGAATATCGAACCATCCTTGCGATGCAGCATGCTTCAATAGATACATTAGCAAACGAATATTGCTGGTCCCTGTAGGTCGAACCCGATGGAGTGCATTCTGGATTATAGATCTCTCCGAAGGATTACCCACGATCCCCGCTCGTCCGACTTCACCTCCTTCGCAGACAAGCAGATCGCCATTGACAACGCCATACTGCGCTTCATCCCTAGGGTCTGCCCACATTACAGGCATCCCAGTCGTTCGGACGGCCTCCCACTGAACATGCTGGGCCTTGAAATACGGTATTTCGGAATCCCGCGGACCTTTGGCTTTGGGTTGGAGCATTTTTCCTAACCGGATTGCGAACTCCCTACGCGATGCCTTCACCTCCCAATGCGCCGGAATCTCCCCCAGCCACTCCACGCCGGAGTCCTTCAGGGGCGCATCGGGGTCAAGGCCATTGGTGACAGCGTGGCTGATGAGGGCGGTGCGCTTTTCCTGAAGCAGTTCGATCAGCCGCTCCTTCTTCGCCACGAGGGCATCGATTTTGGCGGTTTCGCGGTCGAGGAAGGAAGCGATGGCGCGCTGCTCGGGGAGGGGTGGGAAAACAACCCGAATTGAGCGGAAATCGTTGCGTGTTAAAATTTGCCGGGTAGTTCCGTTGCAACGAGCAGAAAACTGGTCCAGTACATAGGTATTGTTACACCAGTATTTTTTGAATTTGAGATCCATCAACTGATTGGGGCGAAATCGGATGACGTGATAGCTGTAAACAATATCTGACAGGTCCTCTGTACACACCGCCGAGAGCCCGATGTCTTCGGGTGTCTCTGAACTTGGCGTAAACACAATATCACCACACTGGACGTTGTGAACTTGCTTCTTCCACTCAGGACAGCTCACAATCTGGTAAAGCCTTGTCGCATTCAACACCCGGCCAGGATTGTCATAGATATCAAGGTAATTGATCATACGAACTTGCGGCTCACCTGGAACAGAGTTCTTGTCGATTCCACTTGCGGAAAAACGACCGAGATTCCCTAACCGCTTCACCTCCCAATGCGCCGGAATCTCCCCCAGCCACTCCACGCCGGAGTCCTTGCAGGCTGGATAAGGTTTCCACCTCTGCCACGGTCCACCAGCAGGCCAATGCAACTCGAACGGGGCATCCGCAACAATACTTGCGTGAATCTGGGCAAAGAAACTTCGCACACGTTCACCGACAACTTCAAATGCTTCCGGGGGTGGCGACAGAAGCGTTCCCTCGGACCGATAATCGCGCCACTGGATATTGAACTCCGCATCGGAATAGAACGCCGAGGTCAAGGCGGCAGGTATCTCGCCGGATACCGATGTACCGCGCCGCTCGAAACAGTTCTGAATTGCCTCGCGCAATGTCGCACCCTCGAAAGTAAACGCCTCAGACAAAGCCCAAATGTCATAAAAATCCTTCATGCGGCTGTTACGTTTCCCCAAGTTCACCATGGCGTCGAATTTTTCAGCGATGCTTGTCACCTGCGGATATACCCGCAGAAAGGGTGCGGGAACACCTTCGATCAAAGTGTTCAATTGCGCTTCCTGCGGACCAGGTGTAACCACATCGCCAAAGCCGAAGTCGATCTGGATAGGGATTCTTGCTGTTCCCAAGTGACAAACCATCTTGACACGCTGGCCCTGATAGCGCTGCTCTGCGTGGATGGGAGATATCCGCAAGCTGTCGAGATTAAAGATCAAGCCATCCTCGGGGCAATCAACCTTGCAGATATCCGCCATGATTTTCCGAACAGATGTCTCATCGCTACGACCCGAAACCAACAAGTCGACGTCGAGAGTGCTTCGGTGGGGCTCCTTCATCCAAACGACCAGTAGAGTAGCTCCCTTCAGAATGCACTGATCGCGCACCGGCGATGCGCCAAGGCGGTAAAGAAACCTCTCGCGACCATAGCGAGCGAGGAATTGCTGGTGCTCCTGGCCGCTTTCTTTCGACTTCTTGAACAGGCGGTCCCTGACCGACGCCACGATATTCTTACTCATTCGATACCGACCTCCAGGGCTGTGCGTAACCGGCGCGAAGGGAGTTCCTCAAGAGTTCGCATCAACGCATCCACAGTTACCTTGCGTTCCCGGAGACCGTCACGCAAAGCCTCAAGAGCTGTCTCGCGTCCGATCAGGTGGTGGTATCGGAAACAATCGACAATCGTGCGAGCTGGCGATGTGATGCGCGCCGGAACCCCCTCCAATGCGATGTCACGTACCCCATAGGTCCAGGCAGCGCCGCTGAACCGGACCAGACGGGTCTGAAACTGCGGTAGCCGGGGAGGCCTTGCTTTGTGATGAATGGCGATCCAGACCTGGTGTGGAAGCCGGGTGCCGATCTCATAAATTCTGAGCGCCGTAAGCAGGCAAATAACCGCATTTGGAACACGAGCACACACGGCGGCCAAGGTGGTGTGTTCGGTTGGTTCGGCACTGGCGAGTCTGTAAAGACCGCGCTGGACCCGCTCAACCACCCCGGCTTTGACCAACTGACCGAGTTGGCCAAAGGTAATCCCAAGTTTGTCGATCTCGCTCGGACGAAAAAAGACCCCGAGGCCAGCATCATGAAGAATATCTTCGTCGAGTTGCATGGTCGATACCATTAAATTGTCGGCATTACATGACACGATGCCTACATTATATTAAATTTTTGTTTACATGTCAATGAAGGAACGGCTGGCATTAATTTCATCGTTGGCGACTAAGCGGTATACAGGACCTGACCAATCGTACCTTTCGGTATTTATATAATGTCGGCGCTTATACAGCAACTGCCGACTTTTATTTCATTGTGCAGGCTCTGTCGTCATACCTTGCAGCATTTCCACGATCTCCTGTTCGACGCCCCGGATATCCGCCTCGATTTCCCCGAGCGGACGCGGCGGCTTGTACCGGTAGAAGTACCGATTGAAATTAATCTCGTACCCGACAGAACCCACTTTGCCGTCCCGGGCGTCGCGTTTCGACAGGTCGATCCAGGCGTCGGGGACGTGAGGCCGGACCTCGCGCTCGAAAAACGCGCGAACGCTATTCGGAACTCCATCGCCATCCGCGGGATCGCTCCCTTCGACCAGCGGCACCCGCTCGGCGTCGCGCAGCGCGGAGTCGGCCTCCGGCTTGCCGTTCTTGTCAAGGCAAATCGCGGACGTCTCGTCGCGTTCGGAAAGCGCCTTGAGAATCGCCTTCTGCACCGGCGCAGAAAATTTCCGGTCTGCCTCCCTGGCCGCCGCGTCGAGCGCCGCAAGAAACGCCTTTCGATCCTTGTACAGCGTATCGGGCAGCGTCCGCAGCATACCGAGCATAGCCGTCTGCATGGCGCGCCCTTCGGCCTCCTCCTGCGCCTTCGCCTCGCCCCGCTTCCTTGATTTCGCCAGATTCTGAAAGGCTTTCTGCTCCTCAAGCCGAGCGATGCGGGTTTCGCTGGCCTGAAAATTCAGCCGCAGCGGACGCTCCACCGTGATTTTGCGATAACCAAACTGCGTAGTCGGAAAGATGCGACCGACGACGACCTCCTCCCCGTCGATCTGGCGGGAATCGCCGTCTCTGAAATCGGCGAGTACCTTCAACACATCCTCCGCTTGCTCCGGCGATATCTCCCGACGCTTGTCGCCAAGACTCCGCCTCATCGGAGACCATAGCGCAGAAGCATCGACGAGTTGCACCTTGCCCCGGCGGGCGGGAGCCTTGCGATTGGTCAACAACCACACATACGTGGCGATGCCGGTGTTATAGAAAAGTTGCTCCGGCAAGGCAATCAATGCTTCGAGCAAGTCGCGCTCCAGCACATACCGGCGAATCTCGCTTTCCCCGCCGCCCGCATCGCCGGTAAACAGCGGCGAGCCGTTCATAATGATTGCAATGCGCGCCCCGCCCTGATCCGGCGCCTTGGCTCGCGCCAGCATATGCAGCAGGAACAAGGTCTGTCCGTCGCTGATGCGCGGAAGCCCCGGCCCGAACCGACCCGCCGCCCCGCGTTCGTGCTCGGCCGCAACGGCGTCCTTGTCGCGTTTCCAGTCCTTCCCGTACGGCGGATTGGCTATCAGATAATCGAAGAATCGCCCGGCGTGCCGGTCGAGGGAAAGCGTACTGCCGAAAGCGATGCGGTCTGCGTCCCGCCCTTTCGGGTCCTGAATGTACATATCGGATTTCGAGATCGCCCAGGTCTCCGGGTTAACCTCCTGACCAAAAAGATGAATGTCCGCCTGCGCATTGATTCCAGGGCGGATCGGAGCGCCGTTTCTCAAGCGACCCTCCGTAATATGTTTTCGGGCGATCATCAACATGCCGCCGGAACCGCAACACGGATCGTATATGCTGCGCACGACGCCGGGACCCGCGATGCGCGCCTCGTCTCCCGCAAGCATAAGGTCCACCATCAAGTGAACCACGTCGCGCGGCGTAAAGTGTTCGCCCGGGTTCTCGTCCAGCGCCTCGTTGAATTTGCGGATCAGCTCTTCGAAAATCATCCCCATCGCGGGGTTATCGATCCTGTCCGGGTGCAGATCGACCTCCTTGAATTTCTCCACCACCTGAAACAGCAAGCCCGCTTCCTCCAGTTTGCTGATCGTGTTGTCGAAATCGAACTTGTCCAGCACCTCCCGCATGTTTTCGCTGAAACCGGCGATGTAATTCCTGAGGTTGGCGGCGAGATGAGGCGCATCGGCGATCAGTTTTGGAAAATCGTAGCGAGACGTATTGTAAAAAGCGAATCCCGAGGCGCGCCGCAACTGCGCATCCATATCCTCCAGGCCGGTTCCCAGCAACTCGACCTCCCGCTGCAACACATTTTCCTTCGTACCGGCCAGTACGCAATCCAGTCGGCGCAACACCGTCAACGGCAGAATGACGTCCTGATATTTGCCGCGCTTGAAGCTATCCCGAATCAGGTCCGCAACGCTCCAGATAAAACGGACGATTTCGCTGTAATTGACTTCGCTGTAATTCATGGACTCGTTGATTCATACACCCGAATCCCCCAGGCTTCCGGTGCGTCGGGCGGAATATCCCCGAAATCGCCGTAGGCATGGGAAAAATCCGTCTGAAAATGCGCAATATACGTCCCGGCGGGCAACGAAAGCGTACCGCGAAACATTCTGTTGCGGGCGTCGCCGCCGGCGGGAATCGTATTCTGCCAAGTCATTTCCCAAACGGTTTCTCCGGTCGCCGCATCCTCGATCCAGCCGTAATCGTACTGTCCGCTGAGCGAGGCTTCCCCCACGGCCCGAATCCGCAGAAATCCTTCCCCGTCGAACGTAAACGAAGCCGAAACGCGTTCCCGGTTGCCAATCCCGGTCAGATCGACCAGCGCGCCTTCCTGAGACAGTGGCCGCGGCGCGCGATCCTGCGGCGCGGCGGGCGCGGTCGCCGCCGCCGAAAACGCCGAATCCTCTTCCGAAACCGGCGCTTCGTCAGGCGCCTCCCGATCCGCCTCAAGCACTTCGATCGCAGCGGACGCCGGCCCCTCGTCCATCTGGAACAACGCCACTCCCCATCGTTCCGGATAATCGGGTTCTCCGTGCGACCACCCGTCGTACGAATGCGAACCGTCGCTCTGGTAGGCAACCGTATAGACCCCGGGCGATAAATCCAGGAAAGCCAGTGCGCGCCAGTTGTCGTAGCCAGCCGCAGGCAAGGAATTCTCCGTCGTCATGTCCCATACGACCCGCTCGGAAGACCCGGCGGTAATGGTCGCGTAATCGTACCGGTCGTCGTCCCCCATTTCCCCAAGCGCGTCCACGGCGATTCGGGCCGGCGCCTGGACGCGAAACCGCGAAACATGGCGTTCGTCGTCCCCGACGCGATGAATCCGGATGAACGGCTCCCGGTCTTTCCGCAAATCGAACGGCTCCACGGCCTCCGGCGCGGCGGCGAACAACGAAATGCCCCATCCCGCCGGATCGAACGGCGGATTCCGCACCCAGTCCCCATAGTCCCGCCGCGGATCCGTCCGGAAAACCGCCCGATACAGACCGGGCGACAGGGAAACGGCCCCGTCGAACAAACGATTGACGTCCCACCCTCCCGCCGGCTCCGTATTCCCGCGCCGCATATCCCACGCCCGCTCTCCGGTGAACGCCTCTTCGATCCAGCCGTAATCCATCCGTTCCCGATCTATTTCGCCCACGGCGTACACGCGCACCTCCGCGGGTCGGGTCGCCCGAAACATATATTCGGCGGTTTCTCCCCCCTCCATGGGCGCCGATGTCCAGAGCAGCGTTTCTTCGCCGGGAGGAAAGGCAGGCGCCTCGGCGTCGGGATAGATGCGTTCGGCAACCGAATCCCCCAGCGGACGCACCGCCATGCGCCAGTGGTCCGCATCCCCGCGCCACTCATGCCGGTCGTCCGAAGACAAATCGAGCAAACCGTCCAGAAACGACAAGCCCAGCGGGGAATCGTCCCTGTTTCCGTACGAAGTAAAATAAACGTCGTAAACGCCCGGCGACAATTCCACCGTATCCATAACGACTGCGAGCGTATTGCCCTGTCGCCGCAGCCGCGGCGAATGCATGTCCCAAACCACCGCGCGATCTTCCCGCCGCAGCACCCATCCGTAGGCGGCGAGAGACGGGCTTTCCGAATCTTCGTCCGCTTCGAAAGACCCTGCGACGTCCAGCGCGACGCGCACCGGCTGCTCGACGCGCAACGTTTCCTGCAACAACCGACCGGCGGAAATGTCCGAATAAACGATCACTCCCTCGGGCGGCGGGGACGGTTTCCCGACGCGCCACAGCACAAGCAGCGTAACCGCGAAAAGCAGCAACAACTGAAGCCGTATAAGACCGGATCGTTTCATGCGGCCTGGTCGCCTGCGTATAAGGAGGAATCGTAAAAAATCGTACGAAAATTAAAATCTGCGCACCGAATGTACGCAACGGGCTATCCTTTACGTATTTACGTATCAAACCGGGACAAAGTTACCAAACCGGGCGAAGCAAGAACCGCGCGGCGCATTCTCCGTATCAAAGACGCCCTCTCATCCGGCAGACTGCCTGTGCCAAATCATTTCGCAAATAGGATTCTCCGAAGCGGGCAAGGCTATATCGACGTAGCGTTGCGCAACCAAAAACATCGCATCGCTTTCCTCGCAGCCGCACTGATATGTTTCGCCCTCGGCGCAGCATACAACGTATTCGAATGGTTGTCCGGCGCGCCCTGGCACCCCGCGGCGGATTTCGCATACCAGATGGTGATCGTCACGGGATTCGCGCTGTTCTGGTTTCTGCTGGCGTATTTCCTGAAACAGCGACCCGTCAGCCCGCTCAAAACGTTCTGGACCACCTTGCTGCTGGGCGTGCTTGCCGCAGGCGTCATCCGATTGCTGGTAGACATTACCGCCACCGCCCCGGAGGACGTACCCGTCACGCCCGCCCTGCTGGGTTTCGAATACGGCACCGGCGTTCCGCTCACGTTCGCCACGGTCGTCAAGATGCACGTGATCAGTTTCCTGCGAGCGCTCGTCGCCTTTTACCTGTTGTTGCGCTTTCAGGACCTGGTGCTGTTCAAACGCACGAAGCAAAGCCAGCGAAACTGGTATCTCATGCTCGTGTTCATGGGCGTCTTTTCGCTCCTCGCCATTCTGAAAGACCCCGCCGAAGACCCCAACGTGGTGCAATTCGCGGCCATCATTCCGGTCATCATTCTTATGATCCTGAATTCGTTCCGCGTGTCATGGATCGTTTTCCTGTCGTTCCGGGCCAAGGCGGCGGGCGTGGGCCTCTCCGTCCTGCTCATGCTGATGCTGGCGGGGACCCTCCCCGCAGAAGGGATTCTGCCGGCCCATTTCATGTACATACGCCACGCCAGCTACCCCCTCGATCAATTCACGCTGGTCGCATTGTCTTTTGGCCTGTTGTATTGCGTAACGTCGTTCCTTTTTCTCGTTTTTCACCTTCCGACCACCGGAGATTTCCAGCGCAAGGCCGGAGAAGTCGCCGCCATGTATTCGCTGACGAATCTCGTCAACAAGGCGTTCGACCCCGACAAACTGCATCTCGCCATTACGAAAACTCCCGTGGAGACGGGCGCAGCGCAAATGGCCTGGCTGGCGATCAAAGACGAACGAAGCGGTTCGCTGCGCCCGCAGGTCGCGGCGGCGTGGAACACCACCGCCGAAGAAATCGAAGCCATGACGGACGTGGCGGCGCTGTACGAAGAACTCGCGAGCCGGCGCGAGCCGGTCATTCTGAACGAAGCGCCCGCAGACCACCGCATCCGGAGCAATCCGGGCAACCCGATCGGCGCCATGCTGATGACGCCCCTCGTCACGCGAGACACGTTGCTGGGCGGGCTTTTCGTGGCCAAGGACATCGCACAGGGGTTCGAGGAGGACGATATCGAAGCGATCGGCGTCTACGCTGCCCAGGCCGCCATCGCGCTGGACAATGCGCGCCTTTTCGAAGAGAAACTCGAACGCGAACGCCTGTCCCGCGAGCTGGACATCGCCCGCGACATGCAAAAAAGGCTCTTGCCGCGCGACCTGCCGAAAATGCAGGGTCTGGCCATCGCCGCTTCCAGCATCCCCGCTCACGAAGTGGGTGGAGATTATTACGATTTCCTGAAACTGGACGAGGACCGGCTGGCGTTCATCGTAGCGGACGTATCCGGCAAGGGCATCTCCGCGGCGTTCTACATGGCGGAACTACAGGGCGTCTTCCGCGCCACCGCGCGCATAGCGCCCGGGCCGGCGGATTTTCTCGCACAGGCCAACGTGGCGATTTCTTCTGCGCTTGAGCGCGGCATGTTCGTATCCGCAATTTACGGGGTAATCGACAGCCGCGCGGGAACGGTGACGCTGGCCCGCGCCGGACATTGCCCGGCCATTCATATTTCCAGAGAGGGCGTGGAGCGCGACGTGCGCCCGCCCGGCGTCGCCCTCGGAATGGACCGAAGCAAGCGTTTCCGAAAACACCTCGAAGAAGAGCGTATTTCGCTTCGGCCCGGCGACACGGTTGCAGTCTATACGGACGGAATCGTCGAAAGCAGGGACAGCGAGGGGACCCTGTACGGACACAAGCGCCTGGTCGAAGCCCTCAAAACGCATCGACTACAAGACGTATCGGCCATCTACGAAGCGCTGCTCGCGAACCTTCACGAGTACATTGGTCGTACTGAATACGACGACGACATGACCCTTGTGGTCATGCAATGGAACGGCATGCAAAACCATACGAAACAAGCGGCGACATGAGCAATTTTTCGGTTGGATTCCGCACGGAAGCACATATTCGCATTCTTGATCTGAACGGCGAACTGGATGCGCATACCGCATCCGAACTGGAAGCGGCGCTGCAAAAGTGTCGGGAGGAAGAAAATTACCGCATCGTCGCGAACGGGAAGCACCTGAAGTATATCTCCAGCGCCGGTCTGGGCGTATTCATGGCGTATATCGAGGAAATACGCGAGGCCGGAGGGGATATCAAGATTGCGGAACTCCAGGCAAGCGTCTTCAACATATTCGACCTGCTGGGCTTTCCGCTGCTGTTCGATATTGTCGAGGAAGAACAGGAAGCCATCCGGAAATTCGATGCAGACCCCGACGAAAACGCTGCCTGACCTGCGCCCCGGCGCCGGAGCAACCCCTTCCCCCATGCCCGAATCCGCACATAGCCTTTGCATCCCTGGCGTCACGCAACGCCTTGGCGAGGTGCGGCGGTTCGTGGAAAAATATGCCCGCGAGGCAGACCTCGACGAGGAAGCGATCGCGCATGTAACGATCGCCGTGGACGAAGCCTGCGCCAATGTGATCAAACATGCCTATAACGAAGACGGGCGGGACATTTCGATCCGCGTCGCGATCGCCCCCGAACGATTCACTGTGTTCATCGAAGATCAGGGGCAGCCTTTCCGCCCGGAATTATGGTCTGAACCGGACATTTTCCGAATTGCAGAAAGCAGGCGAAGAGGCGGGCTCGGCGTACAGATCATGCGCAGCCTGATGGATGAGGTGGAATACGCGACCCGGGGAACTACGAATCAGGTGCGCCTGACGAAATTTCGCGGCGAGGCGCCCGACCGGAACCCCGAAAAAACCGCCTGACGAACCGGAAAGCCCTGATCCGGCGCAAAAGAAATCCGCAGAAAAAACCATGAACAAGCCCTACGCACCCCGCGGCGCAGCGCCCGCAGCGCCGCCTGGCGCGATCCTGTGCGCGATCCTGTGCGCGGCCCTGTGGGGATCGGATCCGGGCGCGCTCCGGGAAGCCCGGGCGCAAACCCCGGAAATCATGGAGCCTTCCGTACGAAGGGCGTCCTCGGGCAAAGCGTTTGCGCTCAGCCTCCTCGCCCCCGGCCTGGGCCACCGCCACGCCCGAGGCGGAGACTGGGGCCGCCTCGGCACGGCCTTCGCCCTCACGGACGCAGGCTTGTGGGCGGGACTTCTGGGCGCAAACTGGCGGCGCAGCCATCTTGTAGAAAGTTATCGGACCATGGCGACGCGCTACGCCGGCGTCGATCCGGCGGGCAAGGATCGAACGTTTTACCTGTACGCCGCCACGTACCGGTCCTCGCAGGATTTTACCGACGCACAGTACCGGAACCTCGCACTGGATCAGATAGCGTACGCCGCCGACCCCTCGTTTCAGTGGCGATGGGATACCGAAGAACATTTTTTGCGTTTTCGCGAACTCCGCGAAGACGCCGAATCGTTGCGGCGGCGGCGCAGCATACTCATCGCTTCCCTTGCCGCCAACCGGCTGATCGCCGGTATTTCCGCCTTGCGCGCCGCCGGGCGGAACAATCGATCCGGGTTGCGCATTTCGCTCGGCGCTCCGCCCGCCGGGACCGACGCCCCCTTCGTGCGAATGCGCTACGCATTCTGATCCGGCGTTCCAATCCGGCCCGAAATGCGCCCTGACTGTGTCATTTCTCAATTATGCGGGGCCGCCGCCTGCATTGCTTCGCATTCCTCGCCAGGGCGCCTCTCGCAGCCTCTGAACTTTGCAGATTTAATCAGAGTATCCTTGACATATAAACGCTCGCAGCGGTATCTTTGCAACCCTTTGCCGTTTCCGCGCTCCGTTCCGCGGCGCCCGCCGACAGCGCGGCGGACGCAAAAATACGACGCAAAAACACGCCGGGTCCTTAGCTCAGTTGGTTAGAGCGCTACGTTGACATCGTAGAGGTCGATGGTTCGAATCCGTCAGGACCCACACCCCCGGTCAGTTTGTCGCCTTGCGGCGCATCGCCCGAATTTATGGATACCCTGGCCAAAACCCCTTCGCTCAGCGCGTCGCGTTCGCGGACGCAGGACGCCATGCTTGCATCGTTAAAATCAGTGAAAAACACTTCGCATTCGCGCCGTCGCGTCCGTGACGCGCCCTTCGGGAGGCTGCGAGGGGCTTTGTGGACTCAATCAGAGTAGCCATATGCCTGCCGACCACATCGCCATTACGCTCCCCGACGGGTCCGTCCACCGACGCGAAACCGGGATTACGGGGCAGGAACTTGCCCGCGGCATTTCGGCGGGCCTCGCCCGACAGGCATTGGCCGTACGGGTAAACGGAGAAGTCCGGGACCTGACCCGACCCATCGACGAAGACGCCGCCATCGAGATTCTTACCTGGAGCGACCCGGACGGACAATCAACCTTTCGGCATTCCACGGCGCATCTCATGGCCGAAGCGCTCGAAGAGTTGTTTCCCGGCGTCAAATTCGGTATCGGACCGCCCATCGAGCAGGGATTCTACTACGACGTGGATACCGGCGACCGCAAAATCGGCGCGGACGACCTGGAGCGCATCGAGAAGCGGATGCGCGAGCTGGCCGCGCGCGACGCAGCGTACGAACGGCAAGACGTCTCCAAAGCGGATGCGATCCGGTACTTTCGGGACAAGGGCGACGAGTACAAACTGGAACTGCTCGAAGACCTCGAAGACGGATCGATCACCTTCTACCGGCAGGGCAACTTCGTCGATCTGTGCCGCGGCCCCCACATCCCCTCGACAGGCCGGATCAGGCATGTCAAACTGCTCCATATCGCCGGCGCGTACTGGCGCGGAGACGAACGACGGCCTCAGTTGACGCGCATCTACGGCGTCAGCTTCCCGAAAAAAAGCATGCTCGACGAGCATCTGGAGCGGCTGGCCCTCGCCGCGGAGCGCGACCACCGCAAACTGGGGAAGGAACTGGAATTGTTCGCCTTCGACAAACAGGTGGGCGCCGGATTGCCGATGTGGCTGCCGCGCGGCGCGGTCTTGCGCGAAACGCTCATAAATTTTCTGAAAAAAGAGCAGTTGGACCGGGGATACGAACCCGTCGTTACGCCGCACATCGGACGGCTCGATCTCTACAAGGCAAGCGGGCACTATCCCTACTACCGGGAAAGCCAGTTCCCTCCCATGCTGGACGCCCGCGACGAGGAAGAGGGGTTTTTGCTGAAACCCATGAATTGCCCGCACCATATTCGCATCTACGCGAACAAGCTGCGGTCGTACCGGGACCTCCCCGTGCGCTACGCGGAGTTCGGCGCGGTCTATCGGTACGAGCAGTCCGGGGAGTTGGGCGGATTGACCCGCGTACGCGGATTTACGCAGGACGACGGCCACATTTTCTGCACCGACGAGCAAGTAAAAGACGAATTCAAAAACGTCATCGACCTGACGCTGAGGGTATTGGGCGCGCTGAACTTTACCGATTTCAAGGCGCAGATTTCCCTGCACGACCCGGCGGACCGGGAAAAATATCAGGGGGACCAGGCGCGCTGGGAGCAAGCCGAACAGGCTATCCGCGAGGCAGTCCGGGAAACGGGGCTGGATGCGGTCGAAAAAACGGGCGAGGCGGCTTTCTACGGTCCCAAGCTGGATTTCATGGTGAAAGACGCGCTGGGCCGCGAATGGCAACTGGGCACGGTGCAACTGGACTACAACCTGCCGGAACGATTCGATCTTTCCTATGTCGGGGCAGACGACAAAAAACACCGGCCGGCGATGATCCACCGGGCGCCGTTCGGATCGCTGGAGCGATTCATCGGCGTGCTGATAGAACATTGCGGGGGCAACTTCCCGCTATGGCTGGCGCCCGTGCAGGCCATGGTCATTCCGATTTCCGAAAATCAGCGCGAATACGCCGAAAAAGTCGCTACGCAACTGCGTGAACACGACATCCGCGTGCAAGTGGACCGCCGCAACGAAAAAGCGGGATACAAGATCCGAAGCGCCGAGATGAACAAAACGCCCGTTATGCTCATCGTCGGCGCGCGCGAACAGGAAAAGGGCGCCGTCTCGGTACGGCGGCATGGCCAGGGAGAACAGGATACCGTATCCGTAGAAGAATGCGCGCAGCGGATGGTCCTGGAGATCGCCGAAGGCAAGAAGCGTTGAAGAAACGCTGATTTAGGGTCTGTGGATGCGCCTTTGAGCGAAACATCGGGCCCCAAAATCTCTGTGCCAACCCATCGTCTGCCTACCCTTATGTTTAGGACACTCTGATTAAAATTACTTGCAGAGATATTCTTTCTGATCCCGTCTGCACAACATCGTTACAATTCAGGGGAAACCAAACGATCCCGGCTCGCGTGAAATTGATACGGGAGCGCAGCGCCATCGTTGCAGAACAGGCGCGCCCCCCCGTACAAAGCTCGCGGCCCGCCCCGAATTGTCGTCCGACGGCATACGGAACGCGCCGGAGATGCTCCCCTGCCCCCTCCACCCATAAAAAAGACAGAAGAACCATCGCTCGCAAAGTACGCATCAACGAGGATATCCGGGCCAATATGGTCCGGGTCGTAGATCCCAGCGGAGAACACCATGTTGTCTATATCGACGAGGCGCTGAAACGCGCCCGCGCCCACAAAATGGACCTGGTCGAGATTGCCCCCTCGGCGGACCCGCCCGTGTGCAAGATCGTAGACTACGGCAAGTTTCGGTACGAACAACAGAAAAAAGGGAAGGAACAACGCAAAAAATCGCAAACCATCCAGCTCAAGGAAGTACGCTTCCGCCCGCATACGGACACGCACGACTTTGAATTCAAGACGCGCCACGCGCGCAACTTCCTGCAAAGCGGCAACAAGGTCAAGGCGTGGGTGCAGTTCCGCGGACGGGACATCATTTACAAGGAGCAGGGCATGGATTTGCTGCGACGATTCACCGAGGACTTGCAGGATGTGGCTCGCATTGATCAGCCGCCCCGCATGGAAGGCCGCCGCATGACGACGATCCTGGCGCCGGACAAAAAATAGCCGCAAACCTGGCCACAAGCCCGAGCCAAAAACCCCGACCGAAAGCCCGGGCAAAAACCCGACAGGAAATCTGAAAAGTCGGGAACCCGAGGGATGTCCGCATCGTATTTATAGTTTAGACCTTTTTTATGACCCGGCATGTCCTCGCCTGCGGCGCGGGCGTGCGCATCGTCCGGAAACGCTCCTCGTTTCGAGGCCCGCGCATCCGGCGCAAAGTGCTTATGCCCAGGATGAAATCGAATAGCGGCGCCCGGAAACGCTTCAAGGTAACCGGCTCCGGGAAGCTGGCCCGAAAGAAAGCGTACAAAAGCCACATCCTGACCAAAAAATCGGCCAAACGCAAGCGCGGCCTGCGCGAAAGCACGCTTGTCGACAAAACCGACGCGCCGCGGATGAAACGGCTTATTCAGTCCTGATCGCTCTTTAGTTCTTATGCCACGTACCGCTCACAGCGTAGCGTCGAGACGGCGCCGTAAAAAAATACTCCGGATGGCCAAAGGCTATCGCGGCGCGCGCTCCAAAATCTACACGGTCGCCAAACACTCTGTCGACAAGGCCTTGGGGTATGCCTACCGGGATCGCCGCCAGCGCAAGCGTGCGTTCCGCCGCCTCTGGATCGCCCGCATCAATGCGGCGGCCCGCCTGAACGGCACCACCTATTCCCGTTTCATGGGCGGACTGCGAAAAGGCGACATCGCCCTGAATCGAAAGGTGCTTGCAGATATGGCCGTGCACGATCCGGAAACGTTCCAGCGCATTGCGCAACATCTCGCCGGAAAATAAACGGGCGCAGCAAGATGCCCGACGACATCCTGAAAGATATCGAGTCGGAAATCATTGACTCGACGGAGGCCGCCGAAGCGTTCCGGGTCAAGTACCTCGGGAGAAAAAGCGGGAAAATAACCGGAATGTTCAAACGGATTCCGGAAGCCCCGCCGCAGGAGCGCAAGGCGCTCGGCCAGCGCATCAACGAGATCAAGCAACGGGCCGAGGCGCGGCTCGCAGCCTTTGAAGCCGGCCGTACGACGGGCGACGCCGCGCTCCGGGCGGCCCGCATGGACCGTACGCTTCCGGGCCGACTCCCCGCGCCGCCGGGCTCCCTGCATCCGCTGACGCACACGTTGCACGACATCGCGCATGTGTTCGAAGGCTTCGGATTTTCTGTCGTAACCGGCCCGGAAATCGAAACGGAATGGCATAACTTCACGGCGCTGAACTTTCCGGCGGACCATCCCGCGCGGGACATGCAGGACACCTTCTTCCTGGAGCCGGATCGGGTGCTCTTGCGTACGCACACTTCGCCCGTACAAATACGCACCTTGCTGACCGAACCGCCGCCGGTGCGCGTGATCGCGCCAGGGCGCGTGTACCGCAACGAGGCCGTTTCCTACAAATCGTACTGCCTGTTTCATCAAGTGGAAGGCTTGTACGTGGACGAAGGGGTCTCCTTCGCCGACCTGAAACAGGCGCTGCGCCTGTTCGTGCAGGCCATGTTCGGCGACGACGCCCGCATGCGTTTTCGCCCCAGCTTTTTCCCGTTCACGGAACCCAGCGCCGAGGTGGACATCTGGTGGGGCGACGAAACCCTGCCCCAAAAAGGACGCTGGCTGGAAATCCTCGGATGCGGCATGGTGGACCCCAATGTATTCGCCGCCGTGGACCTGGACCCGGAACGATGGACGGGCTACGCCTTCGGCATGGGCGTCGAGCGCATCGCCATGCTGCGCTACGGCATTCGCGACATTCGTACGTTTTACGAAAACGACATCCGGTTCCTGGAACAGTTTTAAGGATACTCAAGCAGGACACTGAAGCCATGAACGTCTCGTACAACTGGCTGCGGGAATACGCGCCCGTCAGGGAAAGCCCGGAGGAACTGGCCGAAATCCTCACTATGGGCGGCCTGGAAGTCGAAGAGGTCCGGAAAATCGGGTCGTCGCTGGACGGAGTCGTCGTGGGGCGGGTGGAGCGCGTACGGCCCCATCCGAACGCCGACCGGCTTGTCTGTTGCGAGGTGAACCTGGGCGATCCGGAAACCGCCCGCATCGTGTGCGGCGCCCCGAATGTCGCCGCCGGACAATACGTACCGGTCGCCGCGCCGGGCGCCGCCCTCTCGTTGCCCGACCGGAAAAACCCCGGTCAGCGCATGTCCGTCGTCATCCGCAAAACGAAACTGCGCGGCGAACCCTCGGAAGGCATGATTTGCGCGGAAGACGAACTGGGGCTTTCCGACAACCACGACGAAATCATGGCGCTTCCCGTCGAGGACGGCGTAACGCCCCGCATCGGGCAGCCGTTTGCGGAATACCTTGCCGCCCGCGGCGTCGCGCCCGGAGACGCCGTGCTGGACGTCAGCATTACGCCCAACCGACCGGACGCCGCCAGCCACCTCGGCGTAGCCCGCGACGCAGCAGCGCTTACCGGCTGCGCCCTGCGCCTCCCGGAAGCGCCGGACCCGGAACCCGGCGGCGAGGCAGCCCGACTTGTTGCGATCGACATACAAGCCCCGGAGGCGTGTCCGCGATACGTGGCGATGATCGTGCGCAACGTAACCGTCTGCGAATCCCCGCGCTGGCTTCAGCTTAGGCTGAAGGCGATCGGGCTCAGGCCCCGCAACAACATCGTGGATATTACGAATTACCTGCTCCACGACGCGGGCCAACCGTTGCATGCGTTCGATTTCGACGCCCTCGCCGGACAGGGCATTCGCGTACGGCTCACCGAGGCGCCCACCCCTTTTACCACCCTCGACGACAAGGAGCGGATAGTTCCTCCCGGGACCATCATGATTGCCGACGCCGAACGCGACGTAGCGATCGGCGGCGTAATGGGCGGGCAAAATTCGGAGGTCCGCGAAACCACAAGGAACGTACTCATCGAGTCCGCCTTCTTCGACCCTTCGCATGTCCGCAGAGCCGCGAAGACGCTCGGCGTCCAGAGCGACGCCAGCTATCGCTTCGAGCGCGGCGTGGATCCCACCGGGCAAGTGCGCGCTGCGGCGCGGGCCGCCGCGCTGATGGCGGAGCTGGGCGGCGGAACAGTGGTCCCCGGCATGGTGGACGCCCACCCCGTCCCGGCGGCGCCCAGGTCAATCGCCGTGCGAGCAAAGCGGATAGACCATGTACTGGGGGCGCGCATACCGCTGGAAACCAGTGAGCGTCTGTTGCGAAGCATCGGTTTCGACGCAACGCGGGAAGGCGAGTCGGAAACCGCCCGAATCCGCTGCATCGCGCCCCCCTTCCGCCCCGATATTCAGCGCGAAGCGGATGTAATCGAGGAGATTGCGCGCCTCTACGGGTATGATCGCATACCGGAACCGGCCCGCGCAGCCTCCCTGTCCGGGGGCGCGGCGCGCCAAAGCCCCGAAATACGCTTGCGGCGGACGGCCCGCACCCTCCTTGCCTGTACGGGACATCGGGAAATCTACGCGAACAGCATGTTGCGGCTGGAAACGGCGGAGCGCTTTGCGCAGATTGCAGGCTATGCCCCCGGGCAGGTCGTTCGGACGCTCAATCCGATCTCTCGCGAAATGGCGACCCTGCGCCCCAGCTTGTTGCCCGGGGCATTGCAAGCTATCGAATTCAACCGCAACCACGGGCAACGAACGATGCGGTTTTTTGAATTCGGCCATGTGTTCCGGCGAACGGATGGCGAGAACGATGCGGACAGCCCGGACGGCGCGGAGCAGAACGCAACGGCGGCGGAGAACTATGCGGAGCACGAATCCTTGCTGCTGACTTTTTCGGGACAAGCCGAGGAGGCGGACTGGAATACGTCCGCCCGTCCGTTCGATCTGTTCGACGCAAAGGGCGCGGCGGAAATGCTGCTCCAGCGCCTGCGTACGCCCGACGTTCGCATGGAACCTGCAACCGACACGCCCTCCCGACTGGACATCTTTTCGGGAAATGTCCATATTGGAAATATGCTGGAGATCGCAGCGGACCTTTCCGGCGGCAATGCTCCGGAAAACATAACCTATGCGGTGGAACTGCACTGGACCAACCTCGCGCGGCGAACCGCGCCATGCCTGGACCAGGCGTATCGGCCCGTGGAGCGCCATCCTTCGGTGGAGCGCGACATGGCCCTGATCGTGGACTGCAAGGAACCGGCGGGCGGCCTGCTGCAAACGATTCGGCAAGCCGGGGGGCGCCTGCTGCAACAGGTCCGCCTCTTTGACCTCTACGAAGGCGAACAGGTGGGGCCGGACAAGAAAAGCGTGGCCTTCGCCCTGCGTTTTGGGGCCAGCCGAACGCTCACGGATCGGGAAGTGAACAAAAAGATGGCTCGTATCGTCCACGCACTGGAGAAAACGCACGGCGCATTGCTTCGAAGCGAATAACCCGTTGCGCGCGACCGTTCGCGAGGCGGCGCTTTACGGAATCCCCTGATCGATATTCAATGCGCCAGCATGTCGATAACCCGCAAGACGAACCATTTCACGCCAGAACTCTTTGCCGATATGCCGAGTATGGAAACAAGCGCCGAATCGAAACCGGAACCGGCCACGCTGGACGCCCTGCGCCGTCGCATCGAAGAAACCGTCAAGCTCGTCAAACAGTTGCGCAAAACCAACGCCGCCCTCCTGAAACAGGTGCGCGATCTGGAAAAACGCCCCGCCGTCAACCCGGACCATGCCTTCTTTTCGGTGCCCCGCAACCCGGATGCGCTAAAAAACGACCTGCGTTCCTTCATCGAAATACTCGACGAACATATAGAACGAGCGCACAACGACGCATAATCCAAGCGCTTTCGATCCGCAAAAACCGGTATCTATCGTGCCCCAGTCCATCCGCGTCCGTATTCTGAATCGCGACTATTCCCTCGAAATAACAAGAGGGAACGAACAGCGCGTACGCGAGATTGTGCGCTACGTCGATACGAAGATCAGAAAATTCCAGCGAGACCATCCCGATCAGCCGGATATAACGGCCCCTGTGATCGTGGCGCTGGACATCGCAGAGAAACTCTATGCGGAACGCGAACAACAGACCGAAACCGAAACCGGCCTGGAAAAGGATATAGGCCGCCTCATTGCCTCGCTGGACGCCGTGTTGCCTGCCGGAGAATCGTCGGCTCCCGGCGAATAAAGGGTTAAGGAACCTCTGATTAATTCTACTTCGATCAGCGCTTCGCGTTCGCGCGTACAGTGACATTATGACGGCATCGTTGAAATCAGCGGCATACGCTACGGATTCGGGCGCAGCGGACGCGAAGCGCCCTTCGGGAGGCCGCGAGGAACGCGCTGGCCGCGTCATTCCTCATTATGCGGGGCCTGCCGCATTGCTTCGTCATTCCTTGCCAGCGCGTCCCTCGCAGCCTCTGAACTTTGCAGAATTAATCAGAGGTCCCTTAAACCGGCGCGTTTTTCAGTCTCCCCGGTTCCGCCCCCTGTACAGGGAAACCACGCCGAACGTCAGCGGCTTCCACAACAAATCCTCGTACCCGGCCAGCCGCAATTCGTCCAGAAAGCGCTCGCCGGACGGAAACACCTTTACGGAAGCAGGCAGATACTTGTAGGCGCCCGAATTGCCCGAGAGAAGACGGCCGGCAAGGGGCAGCGCGATGTCCGAGTAGACCTCGTACAACTTTCGGATCAACAAGGAACCGGGCTGACTGAACTCAAGGACCACCAGCGTCCCCCCTGGACGGAGTACGCGCCGCATCTCCCGAATACCGTCCTGAAGGCGCTCGAAATTGCGTACGCCGAACCCCACCAGCGCCGCGTCGAAAGAGGCGTCCGGGAAAGGCAAGCAGGCCGCATCGCCGTATTCCAGCGCGATGGTTTCAGAAAGCCCGCCGCGCCGAACCTTTTCCCGCCCGCGCGCCAGCATCTGCTCGGAAATATCGACGCCCACGATACGTTCGGGGCGCATTGACGCGGCGGCAATGGCCAGATCAGCGGTGCCGGTCGCCACATCCAGAATCCGGGCCGGCGCTTCCATGCGCAGCAAACGGATCGCGGCCCGGCGCCACGCGCAATCCAGTCCGAAACTCAGCAGCCGATTCAGCAGATCGTACCGGGAAGCCACCCCGTCGAACATGGCTTCGACGGCTTCCCTCTTGCCCGGGGCCTGTCCCGGCGGCGGCATGCGATGGGGCGACGTAGACAAAACGCAGCAGAAATATCAGCGTATCTTCAGGAGTTTGAATGCAACATACGCGCAACCCGAGGCGCGGGGTCCGCACGGGGTTTGCTGATATCCGGCCGGGAGCGCAAGGCGTTGCGGACAATGCAAGGCGATCGTCCGACGAACGTCACAGCGCCTGCGCAATGCGCTGCACGGTTTCCTCGAACGGACGGGGACGCCACCCCAGTTTTTCACGGGCGCGCGCGTTGTCGTACCGATGCTCCGCGGACATGAAATGGGCGTGGGCTATCGGAAGCAGGGGTTCCGTGCGGGTCAAAAAAGCGCCCGCTTCCGAAAAACAGGCGGCGAGCAGCGCGACGGAAGGGGCCAGGCGAATAGCAGGAGGCGGCGCCCCGCAGGCCTCGGCCAGTTGACGGAAAATTTCTTTCCAGGACAGGTTATGGGCCGCCAGCACGAATCGTTCGCCGGATTCGCCGTACTGCATGGCGCGCAACATGCCGTCCACCACGTCCAGCACATCCACCACGCTCGTAACGCCTATGGGATACAAGCGCATCCTTTTTCGACGAATCTCGTCCACCATGCGCTGCGTGTTTTCCCCTTTGCGCCCCAGCCCGAAAATGAGCGAGGGGTTGACCATCACCGCATCCAGCCCCTCGGCGACGCCCCGGCGCACCTCCATTTCCGCAAGGTGCTTCGAGTACCCGTAGGCGCTGCTCGACCGGGACCGGCGCCACTCCGCCTGTTCGTCCAGTACGCCATCGGGACGGGCGGCGCGACCGAGCGCGGCCACGGACGAGACATGCAGCAGACGGCGGACGCCTCGGTCCAGGGCTGCATTCACCACGGCGGCCGTACCGTCCACGTTGACGGACATAAGGCGATTTCGGACGCGCGAAGAACCGAACCCGATATTGCCGGCCACATGGTACGCGTACTCCACGCCTTGCATCGCCTCGTGCAGCGCCATGGGGTCCGTAATGTCTCCAAACGCATGCTCGACCTCCTCCGCTGTCTTCCCCAATAAATCCAGCCGGGAGCCGCGGCGGCGAAAAACGCGCACGGGAACGCCCTCCAGCGTCAGGCGCCGGGTCAGCGCCGCCCCGACGAATCCCGTAGCTCCCGTAACAAGGGCGATGGGCATGCCGCTACGCTATTTCAAGGAGAATGTCGCCCTTGCCCACCGTATCGCCCGGCGCAACATGCACGGCCTGCACCGTACCCGCTCGCTCCGTACGCAATTCGTTTTCCATTTTCATGGCTTCCAGCACCAGTACGCCGGTTCCCGCCTCCACGACTGCGCCCTGCGCCGCCGCTACAGACAGCACCATGCCGGGCATGGGGGCGTATATTTTGAGCATGTCGCTTTCAGCGCCCCCGGATAACCCGAAACGTTCAAACAACAACGCCCGGTCGTCTTTCAACGCCACCTCGAACGTACGTCCGCCAATCCCGATCCGCCGCCGGTCCCCGGACGCCTCCAGCACTGTAGCGACGTAACTTTTGCCGTCCAGCAGCAGGGCGATGCGCTCCCGCCCAAGGCGCTCGTACGAAAACGGAACGACGCGGCCATCGCATGCAAACCGGTTCGGGCGGACGGCGATATCCATTTCCCGCCCGGCGCATTCCGCCCGGAAATGCTCGGAAAACTGTTTTGTCGCCTGTTTTGCCGTCATGGTTCGAATCGGGAACGCAATTTCGTAATATAAGGACGTCAGGGGATAATCTGATCAAAACAACTACGCTCAGCACGTCGCTATCGCCCGTAAAGGACGCCATGATTGTATCGTTGACATCAGCAGACAACCCGCCGAATCGCTCGCGCGCGAAGAAACTGTGGCGCTGGGCGATCATGATCGCCGCCGCGCTCTTCTTTTTCGCCGTCCTGCGCGAAGCCGCAGACCCCTACGGCGACCAGCCGTATATAGAGATCACGCACGGAGACCATGTCCACTATGTGCCGCGCGATCGGGACCCGAAGGTGCCCCTCAGCAAATTCCCCCGGGTTCCGCCGGGCCCGAATGAAATCATCACGCCGGAAGGCCGCGTCGTGCCGAAGGAATAAAGGGTACTCTGATTAGAGCCTGTTAACGCTGCGAATTCGGGGCATGGCGGACGTGAAGCGCCCTTCGGAAGGCCGCGCCCTGCCGCAATACCCTACCATAACACCTTGATCAGCAATTTGACGTTGCGGCCCTGCTCCGGCATGATGCTCTTTACGCGCGACAGATGATCCCGGTATTCGATGTTCGTCGCATTCTCGACGCCGATATCGAAAGTGTACAAAAAGCGGCCCAGCGAAAGATAGTACTGCGCATGCCCCCCGAACACGACATATCCATCGGTCGGTTCTTCGAACGCGCCCAGACGATCCTGACGACGGGCCGCCTCTGCAGAACCGGATATTCTGATTTTTCCGCTGGCGTACGCCGCTTCCACACGCCCCCGCAAGGGAGGAATAAAGGACATCGATTCGTCGACGTCGATCAACGTGCCCCGGACATACGCGCCCGACCCGGAAAGCGTTACGGAAGAGAACATTTGCAGCGCAAAGGAAGCCTCTGACCCCGTCATGCGCACCGTCGATCCGGTTTGCTGATATACCGGGAGGAGCGTACGTACGTTGAGCTGGCCCGTGTTTCGGGGATAAATGTAATCCCGGACATAGTTGTGATACGCGTTCAGCGATCCGGAAAAACGCTCGCCGCGGTATTCTGCGAACGCCTCAAGGCCCAGTCCCTTTTCCACGCTCAGGTCCGCATTGCCTATCTCGAACGTATAGGCCGCCAAATGAGGCCCCGCCGAGAAAAGTTCTTCGATACCCGGTACGCGAATGGAGCGTACGCCGCCCACGCCCGCGAAAGCGTCGCTTCCGAATCGACGCAAGACACGAAAAGAACCGGAAAAACCCCCGACCGTTCGGTTGCGAACCCGACCTGCGCGCGTTTCCACGCCCACGACGCCGGGACGCACGGCGCGAAAATCGTAGCGAAGCGCTCCCTGCAGCGACAGGCTTCTCAGGTTGATATCCTGATACCGGAAGACCGCCGCCGTCCATTCCCGCGAATCCGGCGTGAACGTAAGCCCGCCGGAAGCAAAATCGCGATGTCCAGCCCAAAAGCCAGTCAAGCGGGAACTTCTCTGATTGTGAACGCGCGAAAGAAAGCGCCCGTAATACGACAAAAGCCCGAATTCGACGCCGAGCGCACCGTTTGATTCGTACTCCTGATGCAGATACCTCGTAAACGATCCCTCGAATTCGAGATGCGATAACCGGGGAACCTTATCCAGAAGCAGGCCCTTCGTTTTCAGGTGACGGCGGGACAGATCAATGTCCACGCCGTTCGGATGCGCCCCGACGAATCCGCCCGGTATGCCATACCGGGACGCGTAATAACTGCCCGAAACGCCCGCATGCCCCCATGAGCCAAGACGGCTTATTCCAAACGAACCGTTGCCGGTAGTCAAGGCGGTATTGGTCAATACGCCGACCGGCGTGGATACGTCCCCCGAATTGCGCATACTGCCGTCGGCGCGCACGGCGAAACCGGCCGCGGGCGTCTCAACGCTGAACCCGCCCGAAATCCCGTCGTTGACGGATTGCCCCTGAAGCACGCCGACGACATGCGTCTCCGAAGGCATGGCCTCGGGCACATACCCGCGGACCGCATTCACCACGCCGCCCAGCGCACTTGAGCTGTAAAGCAACGCGGCCGGTCCGCGAATCACCTCAATCCGTTCCGTCAGCAGCGGATCTATCGTCACCGCATGATCGGCGGACGTGGCGGACAGGTCACCGGTCCGCCCGCCATCCTCCATAACGAGCAACCGCTCGCCGCCCAGGCCTCGAAGCACGGGTCGGGCGGGCGCGGGACCCATGGATCGGATGGAAATGCCGGGCTCGTTGTCGAGCGTTTCAGCGAGCGTCGTTCCGAGATGCTGCCGAAGCCGCTTGCCCCCCATCTCCATATCCGACTCGCGCAGGATATCGGACTCGCTCTCCCCGACCACCACGACTTCCTCCAGTTCGATCCGGGAAACCGACATGCGCAGCACGACGCGGGACGTATCCGAACCGGCGACGCCAGTCGCAACCCGACTTGCCGCCGGCTCATAGCCTACGCGCCAGACTCTGAGCGTATGCGCGCCGGGCGACAGAAAACGAATCTCGAAATGGCCTTGCCGATCCGTTCTGGCGTTGCGGTTGGCCTCTTCCGCCAGCACCTGGGCATGGCGAACAGGCTCCCCCGTTTCCGCATCCTCGACAGATCCCGCAATCACCGCCGTATGCTGGGCTTGCAACGCTCCGGCTGTCGCTACCGCACAACACGCTGCAAGCCCGGCCCGGCACAACCATTGGCTTTTGCAACAACGCATGGCGTTACTCCGCCTCCTCCACGGTAACAGAAATGTCGGGAGTCGTGAAGTCGGCGTGATCGTTGTGCAAAAGTTGAACGCGTATGGCCGTATCGCCCGCCTCGTCTCCTTCCAGCGTAAACGTCCATCGACCGGGATAGGCTACGGTAACGATTTCGTCGCCCTGAACCACAACGCCGAGGGAAAATTCGTCGTCCAACTCGTCGGCGTGCACCTCCTCCCCATCGTGATCCAGAAACTCGACGGTGATGTCGCCGGTGGTTTCGCCCTCCGTAACGGTAAGCGACCCGTCTACTTCGGCTTCAAGGACGCGAACCGCTTCGTCGCCGCCGATGACAAGCGCTACGCCCTCCACTTCCTCGGCGTGATCGTCATGATCGTGGTCATCCTCGGCGGGATTGTCGCAAGCGACCAGTCCGCCCATAAGAGCGGATACCAATAAAATAACGGCAATGCCGTGCAACCTCGTTGAAAACATGGCTCTCCTCTGATTTTTTCAGTGCGTCTTGTAAAAAAACGCCGTCGGAACAGCGTTTGGATCAAGGATACGTTGGCCCGCAAAGCTCAGAGGCTGAGCAAAGTAGTTTTGACCCGGGTATCCTTACGTCAAGACGACAAGGGAGGAGCGCGTATTGAGCCGTATAAAAAGAAACGGGAAGCCGGTATGGACGGCAAGGCGTACGCCATCGTGCGGACCGGAAACCGCAGCGTCTGGAATTGATCGGAAGCCGAAGCGGTCATCGAACAAGCCGCGCACAGCTCGCACGTAAAAACAGGAGCCGGCGTCTGCTCTTCCACCAGAAAATCGGCGCACATACCCGCAGAACCGCGCTGCCCGACCTCGGCGGCCTCCCCATGAGCATGCTCCAGCGAGCGAATATGCGACAATTCGTGCCCGAACGGCGCCGCCACCGCGCCGCACAACAATACGACCAGCAGCAAAAGGCCTGATCGTTCGATATGCGTACGCAGCGAAAACATCTATCCGAATTCCGTGGGCGAGGGAGCGAGCGGAAGCGCGGATCAGGCCGCGACGAGGAATTGCAGGGATTGTCCCCGCGAGGCGCCTTGCTTCAAGGTTACTCTGATTATTGTTACCCTAACAATTTTAGCGCCTGATCAGAGCATGGTCAATATATTAAAAAAACAAGGCGAAAGCAACGTTCCGCGAAGCAATTCACCTTATCCTCATTTCGATTCCGCGTACAAGGGCCGCGCCGAGCGAGGCGGTTTTGATCAGGGCCTGTAATCGGCCTCGACTTTTCCGCTGGCGACCTCCCGGAGTTTGCGGCGCAACAGACGGCGACGAAACGCGCTGATGCGGTCCACGAAAAAGACGCCCTCCAGATGATCCACTTCATGCTGAATCACGCGCGCCGCCAAACCGCCCGCCTCGATCTCCTGCGCCTGAAAATGACGGTCCAGGTACGTCATCCGGATGCGTTCGGGACGGCGAACCGTCTCGACGATGTCCGGAATGGATAAACACCCCTCCTCGAATTCGCTTTCCTCGTCGCTCTCCTCGATAATTTCAGGGTTGACGAACGCCATGGCTTCCCGAACCTGTTCCTGTTCCCGCGCATGTTCCCGGCCCCCGGCGGGCCGTATTTCCGCCGCTAGCTCGGCCACGAAGATGCGCTCCGTACGACCCACCTGCGGAGCGGCCAGGCCAATGCCCCCGGCGCGCCGCATGGTCTCGATCATATCGTCGATCAGTTGGCGAATGCTTGCACTGTCGCCCGGCACTTCGTCGGCGCCGCGGCGAAGGACGGAATCGCCATACAAGCGAATGGGAAGAATCATGGAACCGGGCAGGAAGTCGATTCCTGCGTTTCGTCTATGTAATCCTGAAGAATGACCGCCGCCGCCGCCGCATCTACTCGTTCCTTTCGGCAACGGGCTTTCTTGCGGACGCCCGCCCGGAACAGTAATTTTCTTGCCCGAACCGAGGAATGCCGTTCGTCCTGCATCACCACGTTTTTTTCGGGAAAACGACTGGACAACCGGCGAACGAAAGAGCGAACGACCTCCGTAGCCGCTCCTTCTTCGCCCGACAACGTCAAAGGCCACCCCACCACGATCGTATCGAATCCGGGATCCTCATGCAGGCGCGCCAGCGCTTGCAACGCCTCCTCGCCGGAATACGCTCCGACCGATTGCGCATACAGCCGAAACGGATCGGATATGGCCAGGCCGACGCGCTGCGCGCCATAATCGACGCCGACGATGCGAGGCAAAGCGTTCATGACCGGAATACGCTGGGGATACTCTGATTAAATCTGCAAAGTTCAGAGGCTGCGAGGGGCGCTCTGGCAAGGAATGACGAAGCAGCGTGGCAGGCCCCGGGTTTACGACGAATTGGCGGCGTCCGCATCGCGCTTGTCGCCTGCGGATGCGCCGCCGTCCGCCGGCGACAAGGGAACCCGCAATACTTCCCGCAACCGCTTCCCCGGACGAAAGTGCGTCTTGCGGCGACTGGGAATGAAGACCGTCTCGTTTGTCCTCGGATTGCGGGCCTTCGGCTTGGGGCGGGTCTTCTTGACCTCGAACACGCCGAATTCGCGCAGCTCAATGCGAACCTCCGGATCCGCATCCATCATAATGTCGCGGAGAGCGCCAAGCACCGCGCGAACCCAGGGATCCGCCTTGTACACGGGCTCGTCCATGGTTTCGGCCACGCGACGGGCCACGTCTTTTCGGGTTTGCGTACGGGATGGGGAGGGCATGATCGTCGTCTTTAACGCACTGTTATCCATAAGGATACAATATAGGATACTCTGATTAAACCTGTTTCGATCAGCGCCGCTTCGCGTTCGCGCGAACAGGAGATTGTGACGGCGTCGTCGAAATCAGCGGTAAACGCTGCGGATTCGGAGCATGGCGGACGCGAAGCGCCCTTCGGGAGGCTGCGAGAGACGCACTGGCATGTCATTCCTCGAACCGATACACGCCGTGAATTCCATCTATGCGCTTGAGCCGCTCGATAACGCGCCGAAGATGCGACAAATCCGTCACCGAGCATACGATCGCGCCTTCGAATACGCCATCTTCGGAATCCACGGTGATAGAGCGAATATTCGTTTTCAGGTTTTTGGAAATCACGGTCGTGATGTCGCTGACGATACCCACGCGATCCTCTCCCATCACCCGCAAACCGGATAAAAAATGTACGTCTTTCTGCCTGCTCCATTCCACTGAAACGATGCGGTCCGGGTGGTTCACAAGCAGGCCGGGCGCGTTCCGGCAATTCACGCGGTGAATCTTTATGCCTTCGCTGCGGCTTACGTATCCGAACACATCGTCTCCGGGAATCGGATTACAGCAAGGCGCATACCGCGTAACGATATCCGTATGCAATTCCCCATCGATTTCAAGCGCCGGACGAGCGGTTATCTGGGCCGAATCCCGAAAATCCTCGTAGCGCAGCCGAAGTCCTTCCTGTTCGGCGGATTCGCCTTCCTCTTCCTTGCGCCCGCGCGACTCGCCCCGAACGAATTTCACGAAATCCTTCGCGTCGAAAAGTCCCGTCCCGATCTCGTAAAACATTTGCTGGGCGTTCGGAAACTTGAGTCGGTTGGCCACCCGGCGCAGTTTCTGCTCATTGACCTGCAAGCCTGCCCTGTCGAGTTTTTTCCTGAGCGTTTCCCGACCCAGGTCGATGCTCCGGCGACGCTTCTCGTTGATAGAATGCCGTATCCTGCTGCGCGCCTTGTGCGTAACGACGAACTTCATCCAGTCGGGGTTCGGCGCTTGCTTCTTCGACGTAATGATCTCCACCTGATCGCCGCTCTGCAGTTTGTACGAAAGCGGCGCCATCCTGCCATTCACTTTCGCCCCGATGCAGTGCATGCCTATTTCCGTATGCACCTGAAAAGCGAAATCGACCGGGGTTGCATGGCGGGGCAACGTCATCAAGTCCCCCTGCGGAGTGAAAATATAGATTTCCTCGTCGTATAAATTGAGCCGAAACTCCTTGACGAATTCCGTGGCGTGCTCCGGGTTGGGATTTTCAAGAATATCCCGCACCCAGTCCAGGAATTGCTCCATCCCCCGGTCCCGGTCGCTCACCGCCTCCTTGTATTTCCAGTGCGCCGCCACGCCGCGCTCGGCGATGGCGTGCATTTCTTCCGTTCGAATCTGCACTTCCACCCGCCGCCCCGCCGGACCGAGCACCGTCGTGTGCAAACTCTGGTATCCGTTGGATTTGGGCACCGAAATAAAATCCCGAAAGCGTTCCGGCAACGGTTTGTACAAGTCCGTAATGATCGAATACACCCGCCAGCAATCTTCTTTGCCCTTCTTGCCCGCGCTTTTCAGCACAATGCGAATGGCGAGCAAGTCGTATATCTCTTCGATCGGCTTATCCGTCCGCTTCATCTTCCGCCAGATCGAATAGATGTTCTTCGACCGGCCCGCCATCTCGAAATCGAATCCATCGCCCTCGAGGCGCTCCCGCAACGGTTGGATAAAACGGCGCACATAGCCGTCCCGCTCGACTTTGGTCGCCTGCAAACTTCGCACGACGCCGCGGTATTCTTCCGGGTGGAGGATTTTCAGGGAAATATCTTCCAACTCCGCCTTGATCGCGTGCAGCCCGAAACGGTGGGCGAGCGGCGCAAAGAGGTCCAGGGTCTCGCTCGCAATCTTGAGTTGCTTCTGCTTGGGAAGCGACCCGATGGTCCGCAAATTGTGCAGCCGGTCCGCAAACTTGATAAGAATGACGCGGATGTCCGTCGCCATGGACAGCATAAGCTTGCGGACATTCTCGGCCTGACCCAGTTCGCGGCTCCAGAAAACTCCCCGTATCTTGGTCAACCCATCGACGATGTTCGAAACCGCGTCGCCGAATTCTTCCCGTATGAGGTTCAGGGAAAATTCCGTGTCCTCCACCGTGTCGTGCAACAGCGCCGAAACCACGCTGACATCGTCGAACCCGATATCCCTGGCCACGATCGTCGCCACTTCAATGGGGTGCGTAATGAACCTTTCCCCCGAGGCGCGCCGGTCGTTTCGATGGGCCCAATAGCCCAGCATGAAGGCGCGCCGGATCATATCCTCGTCCACCGACCGCAGGGATTGGCGACACGCAACGAGCAAGTCGTTGAGCCCGGACTCGAATTCCGGTTCGACCTGCAAGTCGGTATTGCTCAGAATGGAAGAAGCGCGCAGCATGACAGATGACAGAGGGTGACGAAGATCGGGTTCGGCGTTCGGTTCTTACGCTCGCCCTCCTTCGACAAGCGCAATGGAAATTGTTAATATTTTGTTAAATCGAATTTTCCGCGAACGGTTTCCCTCAGAAAATCCAGAGAGAGAGAGAGAGAGAGAGAGAGAGAGAGAGAGAGAGAGAGATTCCGTGAATCTTTTGAAAAGAAAAAAAGTGTAAGTTATATCGTTTTTCTGCGAGATGTCTTGGACGCAGGAAAAAAACAAGTGAGTAAGTACGATGGGTTGGCATAACGGGGAACTATCGTTCTCCTTGGTGCGAAAGGTGAAGTTTGTATGGATGTGCAGCAAGGAAGGCGATCATATATTCCCATCCGAACATAGGCGCGGCGCTCCGGATCGCCGGAAGCCAGGAGGGGGGACGGCCCCCCTTACATATTCGCCGATTGACCGACCGGTGTCTTGGGCGAGAGGTGTGTCCGCTAAACTGTGTAAGCGGGGTTATTCAATAGGGACACGCCTGTCGCGACCTTTCCTCCAGCTGACCGTGCTGCTCCTGTTCGCCAGCGCGGCGCCGGCGCGCGGCCAGGACCAGAACGTCATCACCGTCGAACCCGGACCGGACGCGGTCGAGGGAGGCGGCGTCAGTTTCAACATCAAGCGCGCCTATGCTCACGCGTTGGGCGTCTCGGGCATCAAGTACTCCTGGTCGCAGGAGGGCTACTGGGTAGTCTGGGGAGGCTCGACGACCGGCATCAGCGGAGGCCTAAGCCAGCAGACTATCACCCTGACCGGCATCCCGGGCGACAACATCGACAAGCCGAACGGTTCGGTCACCCTGAAAGTGAATACCGGCGCAGGCTATGTTGTGGGTTCGCCCTGGACCGCCACCGTCCCCGTGGCCGACGACGACCCGACGCCGGTAACTTTAAGTGCGGTCGCCGGCGATATCGAAGAGGGCGGATCGAAGACGCTGACCGTCTCGCTGGGACGGGCTCTCGTGGCGGGCGAGCAGCTCACCGTCGCCCTGACCTTCGGCGGACAGGCCAGTTTCGGCGCCGACTACTCGCTTTCGGCGCCGGACCCGGCGCCGGCAGGGGTCTCCTACACGAATCTTTCGAGCGACGACCTGACAGACGATCCGCCCAGCATCGTCTTCACCGGCGGGGCCAACGCCGCGGCCGCGGCCACGCTGATCCTGGAAAGCTCGAGGGACCGCGTCATGGAATCGAGCGAGACCGTGAGCGTCGGCCTGGGCACGCTCACCGCGGGCGAGGGCCTCGGGGGCGGAGCGTCCGCCGTCGCGGGAGGCGCGAGCTTCTCGATCGACGACGCCACGAAGATCCTGGTCGGCATCGCGGCCGCGGCCGATCCGGTCACCGAGGGCACGAACGCCGCCTTCACCCTCACCGCCGATATCGCGCCGACCGCCGACGTGACGGTCGAAGTCGCGCTCACCCTGGTCGGCGGCAGCTACCTGAAGGACGAAGCGACATCGAAGAACGTGGTGATCAAGAAGGGCGCGACGACCGCCGGTTTCGCCCTGGAAACTGTCGGAGACACCGTCGACGAAGCCCCAGGCAGCGTGACGGCCGCCATCCAGAACGACCCCGCCTACATCGTGGGGCCGAACGACGCCGCGAGCGTGAACATCCAGGACGACGATCCGACGTCCGTGACCCTGGAGGTCACGGACGCCGAAGCCATCGAGTTGACGACGCGGCAATCGGCCGCGATCCGGGTGAGGATCGGCCGCCGGCTGCGGTTCGACGAGAAACTCTCCGTTCCCCTTCTCTTCTCCGGCAGTACGCCGAGAGCAAACCTCACCCTGGAACTGGTTCGGTCAGCCAGCACGGTGACCGCTCCTTCCTTCAACCCCACCACTGACATCCTGACGTTCAACCCCGGTTTCGGACGCAAGACAGGGGCCGCCGTCGCCGACATTCGCGTCAGCGTCACGCACCCCGACGGCAACGCCGTGGACGACACGATCATCGCGGATATTCCGAGGTCCTCCACGGGCACGCCCAGTCTCGGGGCGGCCAAACTGCAGGGCGGCGCCCTCGGCACCCGGAGCGGCGACGGAGAGATCGATGTCCTCGACCTTGAAGCCAGGCGCACGTTCCGGATATCCGGCGGAAGCGCGGTGGACGAGGGCGGCACGGCCAGCTTCACCGTGCACGCGGACCGGAAGACGGCCCGGAGCACCATCGTTTTCGTCGACGTGACGCAGGAGGGCGACTTCGCCGCCGCGTCCTCCCTCGGAAGGAAGCAGGTCCGGGTGTTGCAACTCGCCACCAGCGGGACCCTGAACGTCCCGACGGTCGGGGACGACAAGAACGAGGCGCATGGCAAGATCGTAGCCACGATCAGCGCCAACAATGCCTACGTAGTCGCCGCCAAACCCGACGACAGCGCCGCCGTGACGGTCAACGACGACGACGATCCTCCCGCTACCCCGCCGGTCGCGAAATTCGCCGCGGCTTCAGCGACCGCGGCGGAGACGGCGGGATCGACGATGATCGACGTCGCGCTCTCGCCCGCGCCTACAGCGGAACTCACGCTGAAGTATACGCTGTCCGGCTCCGCCGCCCTGGGGACCGACTACGCGATCGCCGGCGCGAGCGACGGCGCCGGAACCCTGACGATCCCGAAGGACAGCACGGCTGCTTCGATCAAGGTCGCGATCACGGACGACGCGCTCGGCGAAGGAAACGAGACCGTCGTCCTGAGCCTCGCCGACGGAACGGGCTACGCTCTCGGAACGCCCGCCCGTTTCACCCTGACCATCGCCGACGACGAACCCGCGCTCGCCATTTCGGCCTCGGCGCCCGCCGTCTCCGAGGGAACGGCCGCGACCTTCGCGGTGACCGCGAACCAGGCCGTCGCGGCGGACGTCAAGGCGAGCGTGACCGTGGCCGCCGGCGGCGATTTCGTCGCGGCCGACGACCTCGGCGCGCAAACGGTCACCATTGCGAAGGGCAAGAAAACCGCCGCGCTGTCGATTCCGACCGCGGACGACGAGACGGACGAGCCGAACGGCTGGATCCGCGCGACCCTTGACGCCAACTCCGCCTACACGATCCCGAAGCCTCCGAACAACAGCGCGCAGGTCGCCGTCAACGACGACGACGATCCTCCCGTCGACACGCCGGTCGCGAAATTCGCCGCGGCTTCAGCGACCGCGGCGGAGACGGCGGGATCGACGATGATCGACGTCGCGCTCTCGCCCGCGCCTACAGCGGAACTCACGCTGAAGTATACGCTGTCCGGCTCCGCCGCCCTGGGGACCGACTACGCGATCGCCGGCGCGAGCGACGGCGCCGGAACCCTGACGATCCCGAAGGACAGCACGGCTGCTTCGATCAAGGTCGCGATCACGGACGACGCGCTCGGCGAAGGAAACGAGACCGTCGTCCTGAGCCTCGCCGACGGAACGGGCTACGCTCTCGGAACGCCCGCCCGTTTCACCCTGACCATCGCCGACGACGAACCCGCGCTCGCCATTTCGGCCTCGGCGCCCGCCGTCTCCGAGGGAACGGCCGCGACCTTCGCGGTGACCGCGAACCAGGCCGTCGCGGCGGACGTCAAGGCGAGCGTGACCGTGGCCGCCGGCGGCGATTTCGTCGCGGCCGACGACCTCGGCGCGCAAACGGTCACCATTGCGAAGGGCAAGAAAACCGCCGCGCTGTCGATTCCGACCGCGGACGACGAGACGGACGAGCCGAACGGCTGGATCCGCGCGACCCTTGACGCCAACTCCGCCTACACGATCCCGAAGCCTCCGAACAACAGCGCGCAGTGCACCGTCAACGACAACGACAACGCGCTGCCCGTCGTCAGCATCTCCGGCGGCGCGACGGTCACCGAGGGCGGCGAGGCGTCCTTTGACCTTACCGCTTCGCCGGCCCCGACCGAAAGCCTCGCGGTCGATGTAAGCATCGATCAAAACGGCGACTTCGCCGCACAGGGGCAAACCGGGCAGAGAACGATCACCCTCGGCGTAAGCGGCACAGTCCGCTTCAACGTCGCCACGGCGGACGACAACGCCGAAGAAACAAACGGAACGATACGAGCAACCGTCCAGAACGGAACTGGTTACGTCGCGGCCGATCCGCCGGCCAACAGCGCCCTGGTCGCTGTCAACGACAACGATACCGAGACAACCACGACCGAAGTAACGCTGTCGGCGACCCCCAACCCGGTGCAAGAAGGAGAGTACGTCACTATTACCGTTTCGTTCTCGCAGCCGCTCGACAACGACATAGCCATTCCGCTCATGTTCACGCCGGAAACGGCAGAGCCTGACGACTTCGTCATGCTCGCCTTGATCACGATCAGGGCAAACGAGACGAGCGCGCAGGGCGCCATCGCGATATTGGAAGACGACGATCCGAACGACGAAACCTTCACCGTGAGTCTGGGAACGCTTCCTGAAAATCTCGTGGCCGGAACGCCTTCGTCGACCACCCTGCTCATTACGGATAAAACAAACGTTACATCGGTCGAACCGGTCGGAGAGGAAATCCCCGCGGCCTTCGCTTTGGAGCAAAACTATCCGAACCCATTCAATCCGTCCACAACCATCGAATTCGCGCTCGACAAGACGCAGCGCATCACGCTTTCGGCGTACGACATGCTTGGTCAAGAGGTGCGGGTACTGATGGACGGCGTACAACCGGCGGGCCGCTACCGCGTATCGTTCGACGGGAGCGGACTTGCGAGCGGTACGTATCTGTATATCCTCCGCACCGAGGAGCAAGTGGCCGTCAAAACGATGGCGCTGCTCAAGTAGCGATTCGGGATGTGGCGCGCATTCGAGCGAAACATTGGGCCCGGGATACGCCTTCTCAAAGCCGCCGCATATCAGGCGCTTGCCTTGTCGGCTTCAGACTCCGCTTCAGATGAGTCGGACGATGGATCGGCAGAGGCTTCCGGATCGGACGGCCTGGCCTCGCTATCGCTCGCCGCTTCAACCGAAACCGGCTCCTCCGCAAGCGCATCGGTCGCCTCTTCCTCATCCCCGGAAACATCCGCCGGCCTAACGGCCTCGCCCGCCTCCTGCTGTTTGTCCGGCCCCACCGATACGCCGCCGCTGCGCCGTCGCCCGCGCCGCGTACGCCTGCTTTTTTGAGGTCCGCCGCTCACCGCAGCGTCCGCCTCGTTGTAATCCACCAGTTCGACGACAGCCATAGGCGCAGCATCCCCTGCGCGGCGGCCAATTCGGACCACCCGCGTATATCCGCCCGGGCGGTCGCCGATTTTTTCAGCCACGTCGGTGAACAATGTCGTGACAGATTGCTTGTCCCGCAAACGCCGAAACGCCTGCCGCCGGTTATGCTGCGAATCCTCCCTGGCGCGGGTAAGAACAGGCTCGATAAACGTTCGCAGCGCCTTGGCCCGGGATACCGTGGTCGTAACGCGCTTGTGCGTAATCAAGGCATTGCCCAGCGCAATGAGCGTGGCCTTTCGATGGGATGCGTTGCGCCCCAGTTTATGTCGCTTTTTCTGGTGTCTCATAATACAGGCAGGTCATAACAGGCCATAATCAGGCGATACGCCGGTCAAGCCTTTTCCTCTTGCTTGGCCTCGATCATCCCGAAATGCAAACCCCGATCATTCAGCACATGAACGAGTTCCTGCAACGATTTGCGACCAAAATTCCGGAATTTCAACATCTCTGACTCCTCGCGGCGCACCAGATCGCCAATACTCGTGATATTGGCCGCTTTCAGGCAATTCTGCGCACGGACCGACAGGTCCAGATCCTCCACGGACTGTACGAGCAATTCCCGAATGCGCTGCGTTTCCGTATCAATGACTTCCGGCTTTTCGACGGGAATCACGGGTACGACATCCATCGCAATAAACAGGTTTACGTGGTTCCGCAAAACGGTCGCAGCCTGCATCAGGGCGTCCTCTGCGGAAATGGAACCGTCCGTATCGACGTCTATCGCAAGGCGCTCATAGTCGATCTTCTGTCCGACGCGCGTCGGCTTGACCGAATATCTCACATTCCGGATGGGGGTGAAAATCGCATCCATGGCGATCACGCCGATCGGATCGTCGGCGCGCTTGTTCTCGTCGGCAGGCACATACCCCCTGCCGCGCTCAATACGCAATTCAATGCTCAGGGAAACGCTGTCGTCAAGGGTAGCGATATGACGATCCGGATTTAGCACTTCGTAGTCGCTCGTGGCGGCGCCAATATCTCCAGCAGTAAACGCGCCCGGCCCCTTGACCAGGAGATGAATGTTGCCTTCTTCCGTTTCTTCGGTTGCGCGAAAACGCACCTCCTTGAGATTCAGGATAATATCGGCGACGTCTTCGGTTACGCCCTCTATCGTCGAGAACTCATGCTGTACGCCGTCAATGCGCACGCCGGTGATGGCGAAACCTCCAAGCGACGACAAAAGCACCCGCCGCAGCGCATTCCCGATCGTTACGCCGTATCCGCGCTCAAGAGGCTGTAACGAAAATTTCCCGGAAAATTCCGATGCATTGTCAATCTGAATGCCCTCCGGCATGTGAATCGCATGATGGCTCATGTTTCTCAATCGGTCAAAGTCTTGCGAAAGGGGAAGGGTGGACGCTGCAACAGGCCGGTTGGCCAGCATCGTCCAGCAACTACTTCGAGTACAACTCGACGATAAGCTGCTCGCGAATATTTTCCGGAATGTCTTCCCGGGCAGGCATGTCCAGCATCTTGCCCCGGAGATTGCCGCGGTCCACGTCAAGCCAGGCGAACGTCCGGCGACTCTGCAAAGCCGATTCCACGATCGGCCGCAGAGAGCGGCTTCGCGGTCGAACCGCAACGATATCTCCCGGGCGCAACTGCGCCGAGGGAATATCGACAACCCGGTCGTTCACCATGATATGTCCGTGGTTCACCAATTGGCGGGCTTGCCGCCTCGTACGCGCAAAACCAAGGCGAAACACCGTATTGTCCAGCCTGGCTTCCAGAAATTTCAGCAGGTTTTCGCCCGTGACCCCTTTTTTGCGGGAAGCCTTCTCGAACAGGTTGCGGAACTGGCGTTCCTGAAGGCCATACGTATAGCGCGCTTTTTGTTTTTCCTTGAGCTGCACAGCGTACTCGCTATCCCTGGACCGACGATTCTGTCCGTGCTGGCCAGGCGGATACGCCTTGCGCTCAAGCGCCTTGCTCGGACCAAAAACAGGTTCCTTGAAGCGCCGGGCGATTTTCTGTTTGGGGCCTCTGTATCGAGCCATGTATCGCTATTGGGTATGCTGGCTTGCTGCTATCGTTCTGTTCGAACGGCGTCCTTATACGCGGCGGCGTTTCGGGGAACGGCAGCCATTGTGAGGAATGGGCGTTACGTCCCGGATGGAAGAAATGTCGAGCCCGGCCCCGGCAAGCGCCCGAATGGCCGACTCGCGGCCCGATCCGGGTCCTTTCACATATACGTCCACGCGCCGCAAACCGAGGCCATGCGCCTCTTCCGCCGCGGTCGTAGCCGCCACCTGGGCCGCATACGGCGTGTTCTTGCGGCTGCCCCTGAAACCCATTTTCCCGGAACTGGCCCACGATATAACGTTTCCGTACTGGTCCGTCAGCGTCACGATCACGTTATTGAACGTAGCCTTGATGTGCGCCTGCCCATTGGCTTCGACAATGACGTTGCGTTTGCGCGAGGAACGTCCGGAACGTCCCGATTTTTGTTGATTTTTCGCCATATTAACGTTACAGAAGCAAAGACTGACAGTCTGAGGGAGCGAGGCGGGCGATTATTTCCGCGGAGCCTTCTTCTTGCCGGCCACGGTTTTCCGGCGACCCTTGCGCGTACGGGCGTTCGTGCGCGTGCGTTGTCCGCGCACAGGCAATCCCCGACGATGCCGAAGCCCGCGGTAACACCCGATGTCCATCAATCGCTTGATGCTCATCTGTACTTCCGAACGCAACTGTCCCTCTACAAGATACTCGTCTTCAATAAGGCGGCGTACGCTTCGGGTCTGCTCCTCTGTCCAGTCGTTCGGGTGCGCATCGTACTTGACGCCGATGCGATCAAGGATTTCGCGAGCGCGAGAACGCCCGATCCCGAAAATCGAGGACAAAGCGATTTCTCCGCGTTTATGCGGAGGTACGTCCACTCCGGCTATTCGAGGCATAAGGTTTCATGTCTTTTCGGCGGCGCCCGTTCGAAAACGCAACGCCCGCGACGAAGGGCGTCAACCCTGTCGTTGCTTGTGCTTCGGGTTCTTCTTGTTAATGACGTAAATACGGCCCTTGCGACGAACGATCTTGTCGTCGGAACTCCGCTTTTTGACGCTGGCGCGAACTTTCATGGGTCTGTTCGGCTCGTTCACGAAAAAATACAAGGCATAGCTGTTACATAACGCCTATACCTTGCTCAGGTTCATAAATTTTGTATGCAGGCAACGAATCGAGCGCCGCCCCGGGCACGGCTTCTATGTACGCAAAGGTGCTCAGCACTTCTGCCTGGCCGGACTGCACGGCCACCATATGCTCGTAATGCGCGGCGGCTTTCCCGTCCGCGGTGCGAACCGCCCAGCCGTCCGCGTCCACTGCGGTCCGGGCGGTCCCGAGGGTAATCATGGGTTCGATGCATAACGTCATGCCGCGTATCAGGCGGGAGCCGGTTCCCGGCCCGCCGACATTGGGAACATTGGGTTTTTCGTGCAATTTCTTGCCGATCCCGTGGCCCACGAGTTCCTGAACGACGCCATAGCCCCTGCTTTCGCAATGCTGCTGGACGGCAAACGAAATATCCCCGATGCGCCGCCCCGCGACGGCTTGCTCAATGCCCTGATGCAAGGCTCCGTACGTCGCTTCGCATAAAGCGCGCTTCTCTGCGGATATTTCGCCGACGGGAAAGGTGTAGGCGCTGTCGCCGTAATACCCGTTGAATCGTACGCCGCAATCCACCGACAGCAAATCGCCTTCCCGGAGCGGTGCGTCGTTCGGAACGCCATGCACCACCGTGTCGTTTACGGAAGCGCACAGCGTACCGGGAAAAATCAGATTGCCCACGCGATAGCCCTTGAACGCCGGTTCGGCGCCGCGCTCGCGGATGAACGCCTCTGCGATGCGGTCCAGCTGGCGCGTCGTAACGCCCGGCTCAATGTACCGCGCGACCTGTCCAAGCGTCTGCCCGACAAGGTCCGCGCTTTCCCTGAGGCGGTCTATTTTGTATGCGCTTTTCGACAAAGGCATGCGCTGAATCAGAGTATCCCGAAAGCAAGGGGCCGGCGAACGGCTGCGCCATTACATATACCGGCCTCGCACGCGCCCGCTTTTCATGAAGCCATCGTAATGGCGCATGAGCAAATGGCTTTCGATCTGCTGAAGCGTATCCAGCGTCACCTGAACAAGAATCAGCAAGCTCGTTCCCCCGAAAAATGCGGCGAAACCGGGCGAAACGCCTGCCTGCATGGCGAAGGCGGGAAGAATCGCCACGAGCCCGAGGAAAATCGACCCGGGGAGGGTAATTTTCGTCAGAATGTTGTCGATGAATTCGCTGGTGTGCTTGCCCGGCCGGATCCCGGGAATAAATCCGCCCTGCCGCTTCATGGTGTCGGCCATTTCTCGCGGATTCACTGCAATAGCGGTGTAGAAATACGTAAAGAATACGCAGATCACAAAAAACACGGTCGAATATCCCCAGCCGGAAATGTCCGAGAACCAGCGTCCGAATTCGACCATGAAAGCGCTGTCGGGGAAGAACGAAGCCACCGTCGCCGGAACGAACATGATGGACTGCGCAAAGATAATGGGCATGACGCCCGCCGCATTGACGCGAAGCGGAAGATACTGGGTCGCGCCGCCGTACACTTTGCGCCCCACCACGCGCTTCGCATACTGCACCGGGATGCGCCGCGTGCCTTGCGAAACCAGCACGACGCCCAGCGTCACCAGCGCCCATATCCCGATCTCCATCAGGAAAATGAAGAGGTTGCCCACCAGCGTGAACTCATTGAATAGCGCATTGGGCAAAAAGGCGATGATCCCGATCATAATGACGATGGAAATGCCGTTCCCGATGCCATTTTCCGTAATGCGCTCGCCAAGCCACATCACGAAGATGGTGCCTGCGGTCAACACGATCACCGTCGTGATCATGAAAAACGTGGAGTTAATGACAATGGCCTGCCCGGTGGCGCCGTATTGCAGGTTGATCGCATACCCAATGGACTGAAACGCGGTAATGCCTACGGTGCCGTACCGGGTCAGCTGGGTGATCTTGCGACGGCCCTCTTCGCCTTCGCGCTGAAGCTTCTGGAAATACGGAACTACTGCGCCCAGCAGCTGGATGATAATGGAGGCGGTAATGTACGGCATGATGCCAAGCGCGAAAATACCGGCCTGGCTGAAAGCGCCTCCCACGAACATGTCCAGAAAACCGAAAATGTCATTCGGGTTGCCTTGCGCATTGACGTCCGCCAGAATAGCGGCGTCCACCCCGGGAAGCGTCACGTAGGCCCCCAGTCGATACACGAGAAGCAGCCCGACCGTGTACAGAATCCGTCGGCGGAGCTCCTCTATCTTCCAGATGTTGCGTACGTTCTCGGCGATGCTTGCCATAATGAAATACCGGGTAAAAAGTCGTTTCCGATCCGTACGTTAGCCAAGCACGGCGGCCTTGCCCCCGGCCGCTTCGATTTTTTGCTTCGCCGCGGCGCTGAACGCATGCGCGGTAACCGAAAGGTTTTCAGGGGCTTCGCCGTCGCCGAGAATTTTAATCCGGTCGGCCTTGCGCGCTACGCCAGCGGCCACAAGCACTTCGGGCGTGACTTCTGCCGCGCCATCGATGCGCCCTTCCTCCACGAGGCGGGCAATCCAGGACAGGTTGACCGGGCGGTACTCGACGCGAAACCGGTTCCGGAACCCGAATTTGGGTACGCGCCGCTGGAGCGGCATCTGGCCTCCCTCGAACCAGGCGGGAATGCGGGCGCCTGCGCGGCTTTTCTGCCCCTTCGTTCCCTTCGTGGAACTGTGGCCGCCCTTGCCCGATCCTGTGCCGCGGGCGATGCGCTTCCTCTTTCGGGTAGCGCCCTTGACCGGTTTCAGATTACTGAGGTCCATAATGCATTTCGACGGAATGTCCCTCCCCGGCCAACGCGCCAGGGAAAGCAGAATGCCTGAGATTCGACGGATCAGGCTTCGGTAACGGTAACAAGATGTCGAACCTTGTCGATCATCCCGCGCAGTTGCGGAGAGTCCTTGTGTTCGACGCGCTGGCGCATCCGCCGGACGCCAAGCGCTTCAAGGGTGCGCACGATGCGCTTCGGCGAACCGATTGCGGATTTTGTCTGGGTTACGATAAGTTTGCTTGCCATATCCTTGTCCATCTGTTCGGGGCCTCGCGGCGCAAATCCGGCGCCGTTTATCCCTCGAACACTCTTTTGAGCGAAATACCGCGGCGTTTGGCTACTTCCATCGGGTCCTCAATCTGTTCCAGCGCCTGCATGGTGGCGGAAACCTGATTATGCGGATTGCTGGAGCCCAGCGACTTGGAGAGAATGTCCCGGACGCCGGCGCATTCCAGCACAGCCCGTACGCCGCCCCCGGCGATCACGCCGGTTCCCGGCGTGGCGGGTTTCAGCAACACCTTTCCGGCGTCCTGCCGCCCCACAACGGGGTGGGGAATCGTGTTGTCCTTGAGCCGAACGCGAACAAGGTTCTTCTTCGCATCTTCCGTGCCCTTTGCAATTGCGTCGGAAACCTCGTTCGCCTTGCCAAGGCCGGCCCCCACCGTTCCCTTCCCGTCGCCTACCACCACGACGGCGTTGAACGAAAAACGGCGCCCCCCCTTGACGACCTTCGCCACGCGGGAAACGGATACAAGCCGTTCCTGCCAATCCTGGCCCTCCGCCGCTTCGCGGCGACGTTGCTCCTTTCGTGCTGCCATATAAAACCTGAATGAGTGTAGCGTAGTGTTTCGTAAGAAACTATAGATACTCTGATTAAGTCCGCTTCATCAGAATATCCTACAGTTGCAATCCCCCTTCGCGCGCGCCGTCCGCCAAAGCGCGGACGCGCCCGTGATAGCGATAACCGTTCCGGTCGAACACAACCTGTTCAATGCCCTGGTCGCGCGCCCGCCGGGCGATATTCGCGCCAACCGCCTTGCTGACCTCAATGGGCGTATCCCCGCCCACGCCGGACTCCTTGCTCGAAGCCGCCGCCAGCGTAACGCCCGCGCGGTCGTCGATCAGTTGCGCATAGATGTACTTGTTCGAACGAAACACGGAAAGGCGCGGGCGCCGTGCGGTGCCAGCCACCTTCGCGCGCATGCCGCGCTTTACGCGACGTTTCCGTTCCTGTTTTTTGTGCGAGGCCATAATTCCTGTCCGATGCGCAAACGATGCTGATCCTTGAAAAGGAGGAGTATTACCGGGCGGCGGTCTTGCCGGCCTTGCGGCGAACGTATTCGCCCACGTAGCGAATGCCTTTGCCCTTGTACGGCTCGGGGGGACGGAGCGCCCGGATCTTTGCGGCGACCTGCCCGACAATTTGCTTGTCGATCCCTTCGATCGTAATCACTGTGTTTTTGCCCCGCGCCGCCTCGACGGTCACGGAAACCGTGGTCGGCGGCACAAAATAAATCGGATGCGAAAAGCCCAGCGCCAGTTCAAGGACGCCGTTGTTCACCGCAGCCCGGTACCCGACGCCAATCACCTCCAGTTGTTTGCGATACCCTTTGGCGACCCCTTCCACGGCATTGCTGATGAGCGAGGCGTACAACCCGTGCATCGCCGCGTGACGCTTTTGCTCCCCGGAGCGTCGGACCGAAATTACGCCCTCCTCGTGCGTAACCAGAATTTCAGGGGCAACCTGCACGGACAATTCTCCTTTGGGGCCCTTGACCGTCACGAGATTGTGCTCCGAGACGTCCACGGATACGCCGTCGCCGACTTCAACAGGTCTGTTGCCTATGCGAGACATGTGTCTTCTCTGTAAGGGTTCAGGGATAGCGCGGGGTCCCTGCAACGCGCAGGGAATGGTTTCGAGAATCAATAAAGATACGCAAGCACCTCGCCGCCAATGTGCGCCTTGCGGGCCTCCTTGTCGGTCATCACGCCGCGCGACGTGGACAGGATGGCGATCCCCAGTCCATTCATCACGCGCGGCAATTCACGGGCGCCCACGTACCGGCGCAAACCCGGCGTGGACACCCGCTTCATCATGCGAATGACCGGCTCGCCCTGCCCATCGTACTTGAGGCGGACCCGAAGGAATCCCTGCTTGCCGTCGTCCACATCGAGGTAACTGCGGATGTAGCCTTTATCCAGCAATATCTGCGTGATGGCCCGCTTTTGTTTCGAGGCGGGTATATCCACGTATTTGCGACCGGCCCGCTGGCCGTTGCGAATGCGCGTCAGATAATCTGCAACCGGGTCTGTTATGCCGCTCATATTGTTTTAATCAGAGTATCCTTGTTTACCAGGACGCCTTGCGTACGCCAGGTATCTTGCCTCCCAGCGCCATCTCGCGAAAAGCGATGCGGGAAATTCCGAAATCGCGCATGTACCCGCGCGCGCGGCCCGTAAGCGGGCAACGGTTGTGCAACCGCACGGGGCTGGCGTCCCGGGGAAGTTTTTGCAAACCGATCCAGTCGCCCTGCTCCTTTAGCTGACGACGTTTCTCGGCGTATTTCTCGACCATGCGCTGGCGCTTTCTTTCGCGCGCCATCCAACTTGTTTTCGCCATAGGGTTAACGATTTCCTGATTTCTTGCAGTGGGGGCGCCTGCGGAAACGGTGAAGGTCAAGCGGCGGAGCGTTCTTCCCACCGCACAAAGGGCATGCCGAGCTCCTTCAGCAACGCATGGGCCGCTTCGTCCGTGGCCGCCGTCGTGACAAACGTTATATCCAGCCCGCTGATTCGGTCGATCTTGTCCACATCGATCTCCGGAAAGATGATCTGTTCCTGAATGCCCAGCGTGAAATTGCCCCGACCGTCGAAACTGCGATCCGATACGCCGCGAAAATCGCGTACGCGCGGGAGCGCCAGCGTAACGAGACGGTCGACGAACTCGTACATGTGGTCCGCGCGCAGCGTAACGTAACAGCCGATAGCCATGCCCTGCCGCAGTTTAAAATTCGACACGCTCTTGCGCGCTCTCGCCACCCTGGGCTGCCGACCCGTGATGCGCCGCAATTCGTCCATGGCGTTGTCCAGCGCTTTCTTGTCCGCAGAAGCATCCCCGACCCCCTTGTTCACCACAACCTTCTCAAGGCGAGGGACTTGCATAACGTTGCCGTATCCGAGCTGCTTCGTCAGCGCCGGAACGACCTGCGTACGATACCGCTCCTTCAATCTTGGCGTGTAAGTCATCTGTCCAGTCTCAATGAGCAAAGTGTGGCGAAACCATGGTCCGGCGCAGCGAAATCCGCCAGGCGCATGCCTTACGGAAGTTCTTCCCCCGTGGATTTTGCATATCGAACCCATTGCCCGCGGCCTGTTTCCGTATCCGTAATGCGCTTGCGCCCCACGCGCGTCGGCTCGCCGTCCGAGGCGATCGGCTGTACGTTGGACACATGCACCGGAACTTCTTTCTCTGTGCGGCCTCCCTGCGGATTGGCGGCGCTCGGTTTTTCGTGATGAAAACGCAGGTTGACCCCTTCCACGATCACGCGCTCCTTTTCCGGGAACGTCACCAGGATTTTCCCTTCGTATCCCCGGTAGTTGCCCGCAATCACGCGTACGCGATCCCCCTTCTTCACGTGCATCTTCTTGTGTGCGTTGTATTTTCTCGGCATGGTCGTTAAAGCACCTCCGGGGCAAGAGAAACAATGCGCATAAACCGTTTTTCGCGCAATTCGCGGGCCACCGGCCCAAAAATACGGGTGCCGCGCGGCTCGTCCTGAGGATTCAGGAGCACCGCGGCGTTTTCGTCGAAGCGGATATACGAACCATCCTTGCGGCGCAGTTCCTTTTTCGTGCGAACGACCACCGCCGTCGAAACGTCTCCTTTCTTGACGGCGCTGCCCGGTATGGCGGATTTGACGGTCACGATAATCCGATCGCCGATGCGCGCATAACGCCGACCGCTTCCGCCCAGTACGCGGATACACAGCACCTCTTTGGCGCCGCTGTTATCCGCTACGGCAAGTCTCGACTCCTGCTGAATCATGGCTTCGCTAAGAATGTGGGCTACCGGGCCCGTTCAATGACTTCGGCAAGACGCCAGCGCTTGCGCTTGCTAAGCGGGCGCGTTTCCATAATGCGTACGGAATCTCCCCGGTTCGCATCGTTGCGCTCGTCGTGCGCCATCAACTTCGTCGTCTTCTTGATGAACTTGCCGTATATCGGATGCTTGATCTGCCGCTGCACCGCCACCAGGATCGTTTTGTCCATGCGGTCGCTGATAACCACGCCGATGCGCTCCTTGCGCGATGGGCGGCTTGCCTGCGGCGCCGCAGCCTCTGTTGTGTCTGTGCTCATCGTCTTTGCTTCCGGTTCAAACTTCGTTTTCCTGCTCGCGCAGGATGGTTTTCAGTCGCGCAACGAGGCGCCGCTTCCGACGAAGCAACGTGGGGTTCTCAATCTGCGCAATGGCGTGCTGAAAATGCAGCCGGCGCAATTGATCCTCTTCCTCGTCGATGCGTTTCCGGGCCTCTTCCTGGCCGAGTTCGCGAATTTCGCTGGGCTTCAACATGGCGCATTCCTGATATAATTAATGGCTATCGTCCGGCAGATTCTGCGGGCTGGTAGTCCGGGCGAACGACGAACTTCGTCTTGATCGGCAGCTTGTGCCGGGCAAGCCGAAGCGCCTCCCGAGCCAATTCTTCCGAAATGCCCCCGCCGATCTCAAAAAGGATACGACCCGGCTTTACGTTGGCGGCCCAGTATTCCGGAGATCCCTTGCCCTTTCCCATGCGGGTTTCCGCAGGTTTTTTCGTAATCGGCTTGTCCGGGAAAATGCGAATCCACACCTTGCCGACACGCTTCATGCGGCGCGTCATGGCGACGCGGGCCGCCTCGATCTGCCGACTGGTGATCCGTCCCGGCTCCAGTGCCTTGATGCCGAAATCGCCAAAATTGACGCTGGCCCCTCGCTGCGCATTCCCCTTGATGCGTCCTTTCTGGTACTTTCGGTACTTTGTCCGCTTCGGCGTTAACATGGCTATGCGTTATTTCGAATCTCTGAATGACAGAACGAGGGCGAAAACAGCAGGTCAGGAGGACGAATCGCCGTCGCGTCCCCGGCGCCCGCGACGCTTGCGCGCCGGCGGCTGAAACTGCTGCTGCATCTGCTGCCGCTGCGCCTGGATATTCGGACTCAGGTCGGGCTGCCCGAGGATTTCGCCCCGATATATCCATACTTTCACGCCGATAGAGCCGTAAATGGTGTGGGACGTAGCCTGGGCGAAGTCGATGTCGGCGCGGATCGTGTGCAGCGGAACGCGCCCTTCGAGATACTGCTCGGTACGGCCCATCTCCGCGCCGCCCAAACGCCCCGAAACGCGAATGCGAATCCCTTCCGCGCCCATGCGCATGGCCGAAGTAACCGCCTGCTTCATGGCCCGCCGAAACGAAATACGCCCCTCCAGCTGCTGAGCCACGTTCTGGGCAACCAGTTCGGCGTCCAGTTCGGGCCGCTTGATTTCGTTGATGTTTATCCGAATGTCCTCCTTGTTCGTCAGTTTCCTGATTTCCTCGCGGAGTTTCTCCACCTCGCTGCCGCTGCGACCGATGACCACGCCGGGACGGCTCGTATGCAGCGTCAGCACGACGCTCTTCAGCGTACGTTCGATGACGCAACGGCTTAGTCCCGCGCGACGCAGGCGCGTCGCAAGATACCGGCGAATTTCTTCGTCCTCAACAAGTTTTACCGGCAAATCCCGCGTGGCGTACCAGTTGGAATCCCAACCTCGAATGATGCCTAACCGAAATCCGACCGGATGTGTTTTCTGACCCAATGCCTTTCTCTTTTTAGCGTGTCCTTGTGCTGAGGTTATGCGATGCGCTTATGCGTCGTCTTCTGGCTCTTCCGTTTCGATCTCGCCCGTAGTCGCCACAACCACGGTCAGGTGGCACGAACGTTTGAGTATGGGGTGGGCGCGCCCGCGAGACACTGGACGAAAACGTTTCATGCGCACCCCTTCGTCCGCCCGTATCTCCTTGACCACCAGGTCGCTTTCTTCAAACCGGTCGTCCGGATTTCTGTCCATCAGATTGTACACGGCGGACTGAATCGTCAATTCGACCGGTCGGGTCGCCCTTTGCGGCTGATAATGCAAAATGCTGAGCGCATCCGCAACCGTCTTGCCGCGAACAAGGTTGATCACCGTACGCATCTTGCGAGGCGAACTGCGAATATGCTTTCTGATGGCGCGTGCTTCCATAAGTCGTCGTGCGTCCCGATAAACCATGCGGCGGCAGGCGAGAGCGCGGCTTGCGTGGTTATCGTTTGCGCTTGTCTACGTTCTTCCCGGCGTGTCCGCGAAAAGATCGCGTGGGCGAAAATTCGCCCAACTTGTGGCCAACCATGTTTTCCGTCACATAGACCGGAATAAATTGCTTCCCGTTGTGCACGGCAAAGGTATGCCCAACGAATTCCGGGGTAATCATGGAATCCCTGCTCCAGGTCTTGATCACCTTTTTGGAATTACTCTTGTTCAGGGCGTCCACCTTGCGTTGCAACTTGAAGTGAACGTAAGGCCCTTTGCGTAGCGAACGTGCCATGTTTTCGTAATCTGCTCTCCGAAAGCGACCGGGCGCGAAACAGCGCCTGTCAGCCTCGCCGCCGGACGATGTACTTGTCGGATTGTTTGTTTTTCTTGCGCGTCTTGTATCCCTTGGCGGGAACGCCATGCGGAGAACGCGGCAGGCCCCCGGACGCTTTGCCTTCCCCGCCGCCCATCGGGTGGTCGATAGGGTTCATCGCCACGCCGCGCGTCTTGGGGCGGACGCCAAGCCACCGGTTGCGGCCTGCTTTCCCGATATCGATGTTCATGTGATCCAGGTTGCTCGCCACGCCAATGGTGGCCATGCACGCCACAGGAACAAGGCGCGTCTCCCCCGAAGGCAGTTTGAGCGTGGCGTACTTCCCTTCGCGGGCCATGAGCTGTGCGCTGGCCCCCGCCGAACGAGCCAGCTGCGCTCCTTTTCCGGGGCGCATCTCGATCGCATGGACTTGCGTGCCGAGGGGAATGCTGGACAACGGAAGGCAATTGCCCGGTTCGGGCGGAGCGTCCGGCCCGTTCCGAAGCGTCATGCCCACTTTCACCCCGTCGGGGGCGATAATATAGCGCTTTTCGCCGTCGGCATAGGCCAGCAACGCGATGCGGGCCGAACGATTGGGGTCGTATTCGATCGTAGCCACCTGCGCCGGAATGCCCTGCTTGTTGCGCTTGAAATCAATGATGCGATACCGGCGCTTGTGGCCTCCGCCCTGGTGACGCGTGGTAATCCGCCCCGTGTTATTGCGTCCGGCCTTGTGCTTCAACGGAGCCAGCAACTTTTTCTCGGGCTTCGACGACGTAATGTCGTCGAACGCATCGAGCGTATATTGCCGTCTGGCGTTGGAGGTCGGTTTTACTTTCCTGATGGCCATGGTTATCCGCGATCCTGCAAGGGGCAGGCCCCTGCTTCGCAATGCGTATTAAGGATACTCTGATCAAGTCCGCAAAGATCAGAGGCTGCCAGGCGCGCTCTGGCAAGGAATGACGAAGCAATGTGGCAGGTCCCGCATAATGAGAAATGACACAGCCAGAGCGCCTCTCGCAGCCTCCCGAAGGGCGCGTCACGTCCGCAACGACAGAAACCCGCGGTGTTTTCTGCTGATTTCAACGATGTAATCATGATGTCCTTACGGGCAAATGTGACGCGCTGGGCGAAGCGGTTTTGATCAGAGTATCCTTAAACCTGTTCGAAAAAGTCGATCGGCTCGGAATCCGGGTGCAACGTGATAATCGCCCGCTTGCGCCGCGCAGTGTGTCCCTCCACGACGCCCCGCCGGGTGCGCTGATTGCGTTGCTTGCCCCGAACGATACAGGTGCGAACCTTCTTGATCGAAACGGAAGGATAACGTTCCTGCACGGCTTTTTTGATCTCGACCTTGTTGGCGTCCAGCCGCACCTCGAAGGCATAATGGTTCTCTTCCATAAGCCTTGTCAGCTTCTCGGTAACCAGCGGCTGAATGAGTATGTCGTTACGCATGGCGATTTTGCCTGTATTCGTTACGATGCCGCGGCCCGGGCTGTTGCGTTTTCGCTGGATCCCAGCAAACGGGTGAGCAGCGTCAGGGCGCCTTTCTCAAAGACAACCACATCGGCGTCGAGAATGTCGAGCGTGGAAACATGCTGCGCTTCCTTGACCCGGATGCGCGGAAGGTTGCTGCTTGAACGATATACTTCCGGGCTATGCGCTTCCGTAAGCACAAGCACCTTGTCGCCGGAAAAACCCATGGCCTCCACCAGATCCGCAAGTTTGCGGGAACTGGGCTCGTCGTACTGCAAATCGCCTACGACGCACACGGCATTGCGCTGCGCCTTGTAGCTGAGCGCAGACCGGCGGGCGAGACGGCTTGCCTTCGCATTCATCTTGAAGCGGTACTGCCGGGGACGCGGCCCGAAAAACGTGCCGCCGCTCCGACGAAGCGGAGACGTACGGGCGCCCGCGCGCGCATAGCCCGTGCCTTTCTGGCGATACAGTTTCCGGGTGCTTCCCCGGACCTCGCTGCGCTCCTTCGTTTTATGCGTTCCCTGCCGCGCGCGAGCCTGTATTCTCCGCACGTCCAGCCAGATCACATGGTCGTTGGGCTCGATGGCGAACACCGAGGGGTCCAGCGACGCCTTGCGCTTCGCGGCGCTCCCGTCAGAACCGAAAACCCTAACTTTCATAAAGCATCCGAACGCGTTCGAACCTGTGCGTTTCCGAGGGGCGCGCAGGCTGCAACAGAACCATTATTTCTTTTTGTGGATGGTGACGACGCCTCCTTTCGGACCGGGCACCGCGCCCTTCAGCAAAAGCGCATGCCGTTCGCCCAGCACCCGAACCACTTGCAGATTCTGCACGGTCGTGCGCGCATTGCCCATGCGCCCCGCCATCTTCATGCCGGGAAATACGCGGGAAGGATCGGAGGACGCGCCGATAGAGCCGGGCGCGCGCTCCCGATTGTGCTGGCCGTGCGTACGCGAACCCACGCCCCGGAATCCGTGCCGCCGCACCACGCCCTGAAAGCCTTTCCCCTTGGAAATACCGACGACGTCCACGATATCCCCTTCCTCGAACACATCGCTCACGACGATCTCGTCCCCGGGCGACAACTCCCGCCCCGCAAAATCGCGACGGAATTCGACCGACTTTTTCTTCGGCGAGGTTCCCGCCCGCTCGTAATGGCCCTTTCGGGCTCGCGTAGTCCGGGAGGGTTTGCACTCGAAGGCCGCAAGCTGCACGGCGTCGTAGCCGTCCGGTCCGTCGGCAGACTTCACCTGGGTTACGACATTCGGCGTCACTTCGACCAGCGTACAGGGAATGTTATTCCCCAACTCGTCGAACACATTGGTCATGCCCATTTTTTTGCCGATCAGCGCACCCATCGTATTACTGCTTTTGAATAGTCACCATGACCGTGCCCTCGTAGGGCGTGGTCGGCTCGAAAACCGGATTGACGAGCGCCGCAGACGTCGTAAGGCGCGCCCGCGAATCGTTTTCGAACGCATACGTGAACGGAAGGCTGGCGCCGCTGACGATCGTCAGTGTAAGACTCCGCGGCCCGTCGTCCACTGCATACGTTCCGGGAAGCAGCAAATCTTCCCGTTCCGAAGCCTCCGTGTAATCCACCGTAAGCGAAAAAGCAGGGTCTTCGTCGCCCGCCTGAAATACGACAGTCATGCTGGTCACAAGCTCCGCAAAGGCCGCCGATTGATCGCCATTGCTATCGGTGATGGCGATGGCCGTCCAGGTCCCGACGAACCGCTCCGCGTCGGTGGGGCCTTCGTCGTTCGAATCGCACCCGACCGCCAGCAACGCCGGCGCGACCAGCAAGCTTGTTATGGAGAAGTATCTGCGCATCAACGCACGCATGGCGGTTTCAGGCAAAATTACACTTTGATTTCCACATCGACGCCGCTCGGAAGCTCCAGCTTCATAAGCGCATCCACGGTTTTGCTGCTCGTGGACAGGATATCGATCAGGCGCTCGTGACTTCGCGTTTCGAATTGCTCCCGGCTTTTCTTGTCCACGTGCGGACTGCGCAGCACCGTATACACTGACCGTTTCACGGGAAGCGGAATCGGACCGCTTACCACCGCGCCGGTGGACTTCACCGTACGGAGTATCTTGCTTGCGCTCTTGTCGATCAGCCGATGATCGTACGACCTGAGCTTGATGCGAATTTTCTGATTCAGCGCCATGATCCTTGCCAGTCGTTCTCGCCGCGCCGAAGCGCGACAGGAATATCCCGATCTCGTTGCCTCCTAATCCAGTATCTTCGTCACCACGCCGGCGCCCACCGTACGGCCGCCCTCGCGAATCGCGAAGCGCAAGCCTTCCTCCATCGCCACCGGCTGAATCAGCTTCACTTCGAACTGCGTATTGTCGCCGGGCATCACCATTTCCACGCCGCCGGGCAATTCGATATCTCCCGTCACGTCGGTGGTGCGGAAGTAGAACTGCGGACGGTAGCCCTTGAAGAACGGCGTGTGACGCCCTCCTTCCTCCTTGGACAACACGTACACCTCGCATTCGAAATGACGGTGGGGCTTAATGGAGCCCGGCTTGCAGATCACCATGCCGCGCTCAATCTCCTCCTTGCCGACGCCGCGAAGCAACAAGCCCACGTTATCCCCCGCCTGACCGGAATCAAGCAGTTTTCTGAACATCTCCACGCCCGTCACCGTGGAGGTGATTTTCTCTTCCTGCATGCCGAGAATCTCCACCGGGTTGCCCACATTGATGACCCCCCGCTCGATCCGCCCCGTGGCGACCGTGCCGCGGCCCGTAATTGAAAAAATGTCCTCTACCGGCATCAGGAACGGCTTGTCCATCTCGCGGGCGGGCGTCGGAATGTAGGAATCCACGGCGGTCATCAACTCCATGACCTTGTCCTCCCATTCCGTTTCGCCATTCAGGGCGCCGAGGGCGGAACCGGCGATAACCGGCGTATCGTCGCCGGGAAATTCGTACGTATCGAGGAGTTCGCGCACTTCGATATCCACGAGTTCCAGTAGCTCCTCGTCGTCGACCAGGTCCACCTTGTTCAAAAACACCACGATGTAGGGAACGCCCACCTGACGGGCAAGCAGGATGTGCTCCCGGGTCTGCGGCATGGGACCGTCGGTGGCCGCCACAACGAGGATCGCGCCATCCATCTGGGCCGCGCCCGTCACCATGTTCTTGACGTAGTCGGCGTGCCCCGGGCAGTCCACATGGGCGTAATGGCGCGCATCCGTGGCGTATTCCACGTGCGCCGTAGCGATCGTAATGCCCCGTTCGCGCTCTTCGGGGGCATTGTCGATGGAGTCGAACGAACGGATGGCGTTCGCCGGATCTTCCACGCGACGATTCAGGACCAGCGTAATCGCTGCCGTCAACGTAGTCTTTCCGTGATCCACGTGTCCGATCGTGCCTATGTTCACGTGAGGCTTGCTGCGCTCAAAAGTTTCCTTTGCCATGGCTGAATGCTCTGTTGGGCGATAAGGTGTTCGGAAAAATGGTTTTCAGTGAAGGTTGCCTGACCGGCGGCTACGCCGCAACGGCCCCGGCGCTGGACGAAACGATCTCCTCGACGATGCTCTTCGGCGCCTGTTCGTAATGGTCGAATTGCATCGTGTAGATGGCCCGTCCTTGCGTAATGGATCGAAGATCGGTGGAATACCCGAACATTTCCGACAGCGGCACGGACGCCGTGATGCCCTGCGCATCCTGGCGCGGAACCATGCTTTCGATGCGGCCGCGGCGGCTGTTCAGGTCGCCAATCACATCGCCCATGTATTCCTCCGGCGTAATCGCCTCTACTTGCATGATGGGTTCCATCATGACGGGCGTAGCCTTCCGGGCTGCGCTGCGGAAAGCCATCCGGCCCGCAATCTCGAAGGCGTTCTGATCGGAATCCACGTCGTGGTATTTGCCATCGTAGAGGCGGGCCCGGACTCCTTCGACGGGGTATCCGGCAAGCGGGCCTTGCAGCATGGCCGCCCTGATCCCCTTTTCCACGGAAGGAATATACTCCTTCGGGATATTGCCTCCCTTGATTTCATCGACGAACTCGAAGCCGACGCCGCTTTCGGTGGGCGTAAACTCGATGTGGACCTCGGCGAATTGCCCGCGGCCCCCGGTCTGCTTTTTGTGCGTGTACCGCTCGTCCCAAATCGTCGTAATCGCCTCGCGATACGCCACCTGGGGACGGCCCACATTGGCGTCCACCTGAAATTCGCGACGCAAACGATCTACGATAATTTCGAGGTGCAGTTCGCCCATCCCTGCGATGAGCGTTTGGCCTGTTTCTTCGTCGGTGCGAACGACGAACGTCGGGTCCTCCTCCGACAATTTCATAAGGCCCTGCGACATTTTGTCGCCGTCCGCCTTGGTCTTCGGCTCGATCGCAATGCGAATAACGGGTTCGGGAAATTCCATGTGCTCAAGCACCACCGGATGGCCCGTATCGCACAAGGTGTCTCCCGTCCGGATTTTCTTGAGCCCGACCGCCGCCGCAATATCTCCGGCGACCACGCGCTCAACGTCCTCCCGGTGATTCGCATGCATAAACAGAATGCGCCCGACCCGTTCCTTTTGCTGCGAGGAGCCATTCAAAATCTGCGACCCCTTGTTGAGCGTACCGCTATAAACACGAAAAAAGGTCAGTTTGCCCACGTAGGGGTCCGTGGCGATCTTGAACGCAATGGCGCTGAACGGAGCGGACGGATCGGGATTGCGCTCGATTTCCTCGCCAGACCTCGGATGAATGCCGGACACCGCCGGAATGTCCACCGGCCCCGGCAAATAATCGATAGCGCCGTCCAGCAAGCGCTGAACGCCCTTGTTTTTGAATGCGGAACCGCAAAAAACCGGCGTAATGTCGATGTTCAGGGTGGCTGCGCGAACCGCCGCCCTGATTTCCTGCGGCGTGATTTCCTCGCCTTCGAGGTACTTCATCAGCAAGGCGTCGTTGTGCTCCGCAATCGCCTCCAGAAGATGAATGCGCCAGTGCCGCGCTTCCTTCCTGAGGTCCGCAGGCACCTTGATCTCGTCCCAGGTGGCTCCCTGCGTTTCGTCGTGCCAAATGATCGCCTTGTCCTCGATCAGGTCGATAACGCCCCGAAACATGTCCCCGGCGCCGATCGGTATCTGCACGGGAATAGGATGCGCCTTGAGCCGTTCGCGCATCATTTGCACGGCGTTCTCGAAATCGGCCCCCGTGCGGTCCATCTTGTTGATAAAGGCGATGCGCGGCACGCCATACTTGTTGGCCTGTCGCCATACCGTCTCGGATTGCGGCTCCACCCCCCCTACGGCGCAGAACAGCGCGATCGCCCCGTCCAGCACGCGCAGCGAGCGCTCCACTTCGACCGTGAAATCCACATGGCCCGGCGTATCGATAATGTTAATGCGATGATCTCGCCAGAAGCAGGTGGTCGCGGCGCTCGTGATCGTAATGCCGCGCTCCTTTTCCTGCTCCATCCAGTCCATGACGGCGCCGCCTTCATGCACCTCTCCCATGCGATGAAGCCGTCCCGTATAGAACAGGATACGCTCCGTCGTGGTGGTTTTCCCCGCGTCAATATGGGCCATGATGCCGATATTGCGGGTTTTTTCAAGAGGTATCGTCTTTATGTTGGCCATTGCTGTGCTCGATATATCAAGCCCCCGCCGCAAACAAGCGACCGAAAGGCTGCAAATCGCATCCCTGGTCCGTCAAAACCGAAAGTGGGCGAACGCCTTGTTGGATTCAGCCATTCTGTGCGTATCGTCTTTCTTCTTGACGGACCCTCCTTCTCCCTTGGCCGCCGCCTGCAGTTCGTTTGCAAGCCGCAACGCAAAGCTCTTGTCGCTACGGGCGTGCGCGTAGCGGATAATCCACCGAAACGCCAGCGCGGTGCGGCGCTCGGGGCGGACTTCAACGGGCACCTGATAGGTAGCCCCGCCGACGCGACGACTCCGCACCTCAATGAGCGGCGCCACATTCTCGACCGCTTTTCTGAACACCTCGACCCCCGGCTCCCCGGTGCGCTCCCCGGCAAGGTCGAACGCCTGATACACTACCCGTTGCGCCGTGCTCTTCTTGCCGTCTTTCAGCACGCTGGAAATAAAACGGCCCACGAGCTCGTCGCCATAGACAGAATCCGCGGCGGTCTTGCGTTTTTCTGCTTTGTTTCTGCGCATGATTCAGACCTTTTTGCAATACGGACCAGGCATCCTGTCCTGAAGAACGAATTTTCTTTCCGGATTACTTTCGCGGCTTCTTTGCGCCGTACTTCGACCGGGCCTGCATGCGATCCCCCACGCCCGCCGTATCCAGCGCACCGCGCACAATGTGGTACTTCACGCCGGGCAAGTCCTTGACGCGCCCGCCCCGCACAAGCACAATCGAATGCTCCTGCAAATTGTGCCCCTCGCCCGGAATGTAGGCGATCACCTCATAGCCGTTCGTAAGCCGCACCTTCGCCACTTTGCGGAGCGCAGAATTCGGCTTCTTCGGCGTCGTCGTGTAGACGCGCGTACAGACGCCCCGCTTCTGCGGACTGCCTTCAAGCGCAGCGGCTTTGGTCTTTACAGGCTTTTGCGCTCGTCCATGGCGAACGAGCTGCTGAATGGTCGGCACGATTCGGCGTCAGATTCTATCGGGATGAAAAAAATCGTTCGGGCGCCGCCGCAGAACCGCACGGACAACGCCGGCGGGCGTCGCAGCAAGGCGCCAAAACAGCGCAAGCCTCACAATATAATGCATGTGAGCGTTGAATTCAATACAATTGGTTAAGATCGGGTAAAAAATCATTCCGGGCAGCGCAGCAACCGGGGGGATACCCTGATTAGGGCTTGTTAACACTATGCGCCGCCGTCGGCCTTTTCCTCTTCGCCGACATGCGTCTCCGAATCCGGGGAATCTTCTTCTCCGTCGAGGACAACGCGCAACGCTTCCTGAGCCACTCCGTTTCCAGACGCCTCTGCTCCGGCCTCCCCGCCGGAAGCGCCGTTCAGCGAGATATATTCGCCATGGGGACGCGGCCCGAGAATATCGACAAGTTCCCTTGGACCCAGCACTTCCTTGTCCAGCAACGCCCTGGCCATCTCTTCCAGCGATGACCGCTTCTCTTCCAGCAAGGCGCGCGCGCGTTCGCGAATTTCGTCAATAATCACCCGTACTTCCTCGTCGATAATGCGGGCCGTCTCGTTGGAGTACGGTTTTTCGAAAATGGGGCCGTCCTCGTCCCGGTTGGAGCGGTTATACGAAACGCACCCGACCCGATCGCTCATGCCGTAATAAACCACCATGGCGTAGGCCATTCGGGTAATGCGTTCGAGATCGTTCTGCGCGCCGGTCGAAATGCGCCCGAAAACGATTTCCTCCGCCACGCGCCCGCCAACGGCCATGGTCATCCGATCCATCAACGCCTCTCTGGTGTAGAGATAGCGTTCTTCGGGAAGATACTGGGCGTAGCCAAGCGCAGCCAGCCCGCGCGGTATGATCGACACCTTGACGACCGGGTCCGTATGCTCCAGAAACCAGCCCGCAATGGCGTGGCCCGCCTCGTGGTAGGCGACAATCTTGCGTTCTTCCGGCGAGATCAGTTTGTTCTTCTTTTCAAGCCCGGCGATCACGCGGTCGATGGCTTGCTCGAAATCCCCCATTTCAATGGATTCCTTCTCCGCCCGCGCGGCGAGCAGGGCCGCCTCGTTGCACACGTTGGCGATTTCGGCGCCCGCAAAACCGGGCGTTTGTCCGGCCAGCACTTCCGGGTTTACATCGTCGTGCAGCAGCAAGCGCCGGGTATGCACCCTGAAAATTTCCGCGCGCTCGCGGCGATCCGGCTTGTCTATCAGAATCTGCCGATCAAAACGGCCAGGGCGCAACAACGCGCTGTCCAGCACGTCCGGACGATTCGTGGCGGCCATGATAATGACCCCCTTGTCGGTATTGAACCCGTCCATCTCGACCAGCAACTGGTTCAATGTATTCTCGCGCTCGTCGTTGGCGCCCATCATCATGCCGCGTCCGCGGGTCCGCCCGATGGCGTCGATCTCGTCGATGAAAATGATGCAGGGGGCTTTTTCCTTGGCCTGCTTGAAAAGATCGCGTACGCGGGCGGCGCCGACGCCCACGAACATCTCTACGAAATCGGACCCGGAAAGCGAAAAGAACGGAACGCCCGCTTCCCCGGCAACCGCCTTCGCCAACAGGGTTTTACCCGTTCCCGGAGGGCCTACGAGCAACACGCCCTTGGGTAGTTTGCCCCCCAGTTTGATGAATTTTTTGGGATTCGTCAGAAAATCGGCGACTTCTACGACTTCTTCCTTGGCTTCGTCCAGTCCCGCCACATCCTTGAACGTCAACTGCTGCTCTCCCATGGCGTCGAAAAGCACGGCCTTGTTCTTGCCGATGCTGAGCACCTGGGACCCCGGATTCATGCGGCGAATCAGAAAAACCCACAGCAACACAATCAGCAGGAGCGGAAAAATCCAGATCAGCATCCCGCCGAACCACGGTTCCTCGACGCGCGCGGAAAATTCCACGGCCGCCTTGTCCTCGCCGACAGCCTGCGCATTGTAATCCCGCAGAAAATCGGTCAGGTCGTGGTCGTCGGGCTTGGCGCTGACGAAGGCAAGCGCCGCCTCCGGAGAACTGTCGGCCCAGAACGCATCGGACGGCTCCGGGACTTCAACATGGCCCTCCTCTACGGCTTCCGGCGTAAAAACGCCCTCTATGCGCTGATCGTTGACCACGACCACGCGATCCACGTACCCGCTCTCTACATGCTCGAGGAAGGCGCTGTAGTCGATGAGATTCGACGACCCGACGGACCGGAACAGCAAAAGGTGCACGAGCAGCATCAGGAATACCGCGAGGTATATCCACACGGCAATCCGGGGCTTGCGTTTCGCAGGCCGCGCGTTATCTTGCCTGGAAGGCTCTTCTGCTTCCGGTTGGGTATGTTCAGGGCCGGATTCCGACATATCGCCAAGGTTTGCGCCTGGACGGCATTGCGCGCCGATCACGGACACGGATGCGTAAATGCATAATATCGCGTACAGCGCCGATTGCGCCGGCGCAACTACAGGTACAGGATATTACAGGGACAAACTATGTTTACGCGCGACGGCAGGCGGTTGTTTCCTGGAGCAACAGCGCCGGCAAGGCCCGGGGAAACGATCCGCCGCCCCTTGCGGAGTTAGGGCCTGTCAAAGCGTCCCTAAGGAGTATTCAGCGGAATGACCCGGGCTGCTTGCGCCATGTCCTCCAATATGTATCGGACGCCTTGCAGCCCCGCCTCGGCAGCCTCCTCGCTCGGAAAATGGCCCAGCACGGCAAGGTAAACCGTCGCATCGTCCACCGAATCGACCACGACCGCGACTCGAAACCCCTGCTGCCTGTACGGCGCAATGAGCGTTTCCATGGGTTCGCGCTCGGCGTGGGCGTCGAACGCGATGGTGAATCCGCCCAATACAGGCTGAACGCCGCCCGGGCCGTACATGGAAAATTCGCCGGTGGGGATCTCGGACAGGGCCGGCGCAAACGCTTCTTCGGACAACACAGCGGTTTCGTCTGGCGGCGCAGGCGCTTCGCTCGGCGGGGCAAACGTTTCTTCCGCAGGAACAGGGACCTCGCTCGGCGGAGCGGAAACGTCTCTGGACGCCGCGGGCGCTTCGTCCGGCGGGGCGGCTTCGTCAAGGGAGTCGGGCGTCGCGCCAACCTGTTCGACGAAAAGGGAATCCGGAACGGTCGGCGCCGCAAGCGAATCGGCGAAGATATTCAGGGAGTCCGAAACAGCGGGCGCCGCAAGCGAATCAGCGGAGGCGTTCAGGGAATCCTGCAAGGCCTGTTCCGCATCCAGCACATCCAGGATATATCCGGCTCGCTCGGCATACGGCGTACCGGGGTACAAGGTGCGGACGCCGGCGTACACCGAACGGAGATCGACGATATCTACGGCGGCGGAAGCAAGCAAATCGCCCGGCGGAACTTCGTCGTTCGCAGGCAACGCGACCAGCAAGTCCGGCGCAGCGTTCGCTTGCAAGGAATCCGCAGCAAGATCCGTTTGCAGGGAATCCGGCAAAGCGATTACAGGGGATTCAGGGGATAAGGAATCCGCAGCGGCAAGCATGTCCGGCGGAGGTTGCATAATGCCGGCCTGGATCAGCACCGAATCCGGCAACGCGACGGACAACGGCCCAAGCACGTCCAGCGAATCCTCGGCGGCCCATTCGAAATAAATGCGGCCCGCGGCGAACAGCGCCTTCGGCGCCGCCTCCATATCCCGATAACGGGAAGCAATAAGCACCATGCGGCGAAACGCCTCTTCGTACGCCTCGTCCCGCCACTGAACCACCGCCTCTTCGTACGCCTCTTGCGCAACGGCAAGACTGTCCAGCGTTTCCTTTGGCTCAAGGCCCAGTTCCATGCGAACCCGCGCGGCAAAATCGGAATCCGGATAATCAGACAAAACCTGCCGGTATATCCCTTGCGCACTGAGCGTATCGCCCAGCGAACGCTGCACTTCGGCCAAGGCGTAAAACGCTCGCTGGGCAACTTCTGCATCCGCATTCTCCTCGATCACCATACGATACCAGACGGCAGCGGAATCCGCCTTGTTCATAGACAGGAAAAGCACATTCCCCAGTTCGTACCGGGCCAGCGCGCGCGCTTCTTCCATCTCCGCCTGGCTCAGCGAATCGCGCGGAACGCCGGACACGTCAATCAGGGGAAATGCAAACATATCCATAGCGCCCATTCCGCCATCCGAAGCGTCCGCCTCTTCTCCGGAATCGCCCTCCTCGCGCGCGTTCAAGGCGATCGAAACGGCCTCCATGCGGCGCCAGCCGGGCACATGCGGACGTTCGCCCCAGCGCGACACAAAGTTTATGCGCGCCTCCTGTACGCGCACGCGGTCCCGATGATGCAGGAAGCCCGCCTCGCCAATATTGGCCGCGCTGGAGCTCCCGGCTGTTCCGACCGCCCCCGCCCGGGAAGCCGCATCCCGGAAGCCGCGCTCGGCTTGCAACTGCTCCGTGCGGCGACGCTCTTCTTCAAGTTCCCTCGCTTTCTGCTCCTGCATTGCGCGAATGCGCTCTTCAAATTCCTCTTCGGGCAAACGCCCCAGCGCAAGCAACGAATCCATGCGAGCGACGCGGAGGCGCACCTCGGCGAAACCGCCGAACACGTCGGCCTGCTCATCCGCATCTGTCACGGCTTCGGGAGCATATTGCGCAACGCTTCCGGATCTCGAGGCGGAAAAGGCGGAAAGCGCTGTCCGGGCGGTATCGAAGTGCGCCGAAGCAAGCGGGTAATCCCGAAAAGCGTCCCGGTACAATTCGGCCAGCGCATAGTGCGTCAGTCCGCGGACGGTCTGGTTTCTGACTTCTTCCTCGTACAGGATGCGGTCGTATGCGGCGAACGCATCGCGGAACAAGCCTTGCGCCTGATAAATGCGGCCCCGCACATACGCAAGTTCGGGGCGGCGGTCGTAATGCTTGTCGTCGCGATCCATGCGACGCAATGCCTCCAGCGCCGCTACGCGATCAAGATGCATGCCCTGGACGCGCACCATGCTCAGCGACGCAGCATAGTCCAGTTCGTACGGGGGGCGTTCCTTGCGCACCCGCTCGTAGGCCTCGACGGCGTCCTCGTACCGCTCCAGGGTTTCGTATACCTGGCCAAGCAAAAAAGCCCCTTTGGCCCGGAACTCCTTGTTGCGCGCATCGGACAAACCCGCTGCGAGTTCCTCCGCCGCCTTGTCGAAAGCACCCTGCTTAACGAACAATTCCCCAAACGCAAGGCGCAACTGCGCCCTCGACCGCCGCGAAACATTTTCCCGCTCCAGGCTGCCTGCAAGGTGTTGCTGCGCCGCTTCGTAGGAACGCACGGCCATCAGGGTCCGGGCCAGCCAGATCCGGGCCTCGTCCTCAAGGCTGGATCCGAAGGCGATGACCTCGCGGAATTTCTGTTCGGCGCCTACGTAATTTTCCTGATAAAAATAGGACTTTCCGATCAACATGAGCGCATCGTCCACCCATTTGGAGCGCGGATGGTCGATCAATATATCGGTGCTCTTGTCGATGGCCGCCCGGAAATTGACATTGCCGCCCGAGCGAGGCGGGCCTCCGAAGATGGCGAGATATTGCATCCGGTCTATGGGCTCCTCGGAGGATTCCATGGCCTGAACGCCATTCTCGTAGGACTGCCCTGCGTTATAGAACGTATTGTAATACGAGGTGAAATTGTCGTAACGCCGCCCGATAAAGGAAGCGCTTCCGCACCCGGTCGCAACGAACAGGAGAATCGCTGCGACAAGATAGACGCCGGTGCGAACGTAGGGCGACATGGGCGGCAAGCGAATGGGCGGGAAAAAGAGGAGAAAAAGCCCGGAGGAACCGCGAAACATCCAGCGCGGCGGCTATACGCGGCTTACCTGTATCATATTGGTGCGCCCTTTCGAGGGCAACGGCATGCCCGCCGTAATCACGATCAGGTCTCCGCTGCGAACCAGCTCGCGCTCCCGCAAGATCGAATGGACGATCTGGACTCCTTCGTCGGTGCTTCGTTGAGACGGAATCAGGAACGAAGTTGTTCCCCACAGCAGGTGCAACCGACGCATCACTCTTTCGTCGTCGGTGAAAGCGTGCAGCGGCATGCCGGGACGGTGACGGGCAATGGCGTACGCCGTCGTTCCGGTCGCCGTAAGGCAAGCAATAGCGGTCGCCCCCACCTGTTCGGCCAGATCTACCGCCGTAAAACTGACGGATTCCGTAACGTCTTCGGAAGCGAAACGACGCTCTGCGGGCATGGAAAGCGGATTCTGGTATTGCCATCGATGCCGCTCGGCTTCCTCGATAATCCGGGACATCACTTCGACGACGCGAATCGGGTGTTTCCCCACTGCCGTCTCGCCCGACAGCATGACCGCGTCGCTGCCGTCCAGCACGGCGTTGGCGACGTCGCTTGCCTCGGCCCGCATCGGACGAGGATTGTGAATCATGCTTTCGAGCATCTGCGTGGCGGTAATCACAGGTTTGGCCGCAGCAATACACTTGTGAATAATCATTTTTTGCGTGGACGGCACCTGGGAAATAGGCATTTCGATACCGAGGTCCCCCCGCGCCACCATAATCCCCTCGCTTGCTTCCAGCACCGCATCAAAGCGGCGGACCGCTTCCGGCTTCTCTATTTTGGCCAACGCCATCACCTGTTTGCCGGAGGCGCGGATACGTTGCAGCAAGTCTGCGACGTCGGATTCTTCGCGCACGAACGACAGGGCGATCATATCTACGTCCTGCTCCAGGCCGAATGCAAGGTCTCGCCGGTCTTTTTCGGTTAGCGCCGGCGCCGACGTTTTGATGTCGGGGAGATTCACCCCCTTCCGGGAAGCAAGCGTCCCTCCGACAAGCACTTCGGTAACCACATCGTTCCCGATAATGTCCGCCACTTGCAATTCGAGCAACCCGTCGTCAACCAGAATGCGCCCGCCCACGCTGACGTCCTGCGCCAGCAAGTCGTACGTAATCTGCACCCGCTCCGCCGCCCCGCGCTCGACCGGTTCGGAGGTCAGCGTCAACGATTGCCCCTTGCGAACCGGGATGGAACCGTTTTCAAGCGGCCCAAGCCGGATTTTAGGCCCCTGCAAGTCCTGCAGAACGGGAACGATCTTGCCCTGATCTTCGGCGGCCTCCCGCACATACCGAATAAGCCGGGCATGGTCGTCGTGACTGCCGTGCGAAAAATTGAGTCGGGCAATGTCCATGCCGGCCCGAATCAATTCCCGAATCGCGTCGGGATCGGACGAAGACGGCCCGAGCGTGCAAACGATTTTGGTGCGGCGCCTCATAATAGCAAAGCTATGAGCCCCGGTCGTACGCGACTTCGGGATCGAAGACGCGCTCGCCGTCCGTAATCAGGCGTTCGTCGTCGTATCGGCGATAAAAACACGACCTGTACCCGGCATGGCACGCGCCGCCCCCATGCTGTTTCACCTTGAAAAGCAGTGCGTCGCCGTCGCAATCGATTCGTATTTCCACGACTTCCTGAATATGCCCGCTGCTTTGGCCTTTCACCCATACCTCCTGACGAGAACGACTCCAGTACGTCATGACGCCGTCGCACAGCGTACGGTGCAGGGTATCCCGGTTCATCCATGCAAGCATCAGCACTTCGCCTGTTGCGTGGTCCTGCGCCAGGGCAGGAACCAATCCGTTGGGGTCAAACGTTACCTGTTCGAGAAATACGTTCGTATCCATAATTCCGTAATGATTGTACGCGCTCGCAAGAACATCCCGCGTTCCCGCGCAAAAACGCATGGCGCCGAGCAGAGGAACCGGAACGTTCCTTGCCGAATTACAACGGAATGCCCGCCGAACGGTTCTGTCTCCATGTTTTTCGAGCGGCCTCGCTCCTGCGCCCCTTTTCATCCGTCCGCGTTCATGCACCGCGCCATCGCCCGCATAGTACGAATCCCGCGCCTGCTTTTGAAAGGGCTGGTGCGGTTGTATCAGTACGCCGTGTCCCCGCACATACCGTCCAGCTGCCGCTATACGCCCTCTTGTTCGGAATACGCCGCAGAGGCGTTCGAAAAGTACGGCGCCCTCAAGGGCGCAGTGCTGGCTGCGCACCGCCTGCTGCGATGCACTCCCTGGGGGCGAGGCGGATACGACCCGCCCCGCTGGCATGGCGAGAAAAAACAGCAAAACGCCCCTGAAGGATATTCTGATTAGGGCCTGTTAACACTATGCAGAGGTTCCTTAAATGTCCAGTTACGAAGAACACAAACGGGCCGCGGCGAAAACGCCTGTGCGCGCAGGCGTAATCACGGTCAGCGACACCCGAACGGAAGCAACAGACGCCAGCGGTCGATACATTGCAGAAACGCTGGGGCAAGGCGGCGTGGAAATCCTTGCCGCCCGCATCGTGCCGGACGAGCCAGAACGCATCGAAGCCGCCCTGAACGAACTGGGGACGCGGTGCGAGGTCCTTGTGACGACGGGCGGGACGGGCGTCGGCCGCCGGGACACGACCATTGACGTCGTAACCCGCAAATTCGAGCGCACGCTGCCAGGATTCGGCGAAATTTTTCGCATGCTTTCCTACGAGGAAATCGGGTCGGGCGCCATACTTTCGCGCGCCGAAGCAGGGATATGGGGCCAGACGCTGGTTTTTTCGCTCCCGGGCTCCCTGAATGCGGTGCGCCTGGCGATCGACCGATTGATCCTGCCCGAAATCCATCATCTTGTCTGGGAAACGATCCGGCAATAAGCGCAGGCCGAAAACAACCGCGTCGAAGCAAGGCCTTCCGCCGGACATGCGCCTGAACGCCATGCAGGCGCTTCCGCGCCGTCTTTTCGTTAGGGAACCTCTGGTTAATTCTGCAAAGTTCAGAGGCTGCGAGGGACGCGCTGGCAAGGAATGACGAAGCAATGCGGCAGGCCCCGCATAATGAGGAATGACGCGGCCAGCGCGTCCCTCGCAGCCTCCCGAAGGGCGCTTCGCGTCCGCTGCGCCCGAATACGTAGCGTATGCCGCTGATTGCAACGACGCCGTCATAATGTCACTGTACGCGCGAACGCGAAGCGCTGATCGAAGTAGAATTAATCAGAGGTTCCTTAGATATTGTTTTTCATCGCATCCCCGTCCCATGCCCGAAAAAATCTTCCGCATATATAATTCGATGACGCGAAGCACGGAAGTCGTCGAGCCTGCGCAGCCCGGGCGCCTGCGGTTCTATGCGTGCGGCCCGACGGTCTATTCCTATGCGCATATCGGGAATTTCCGGTCCTTCCTGACCGCGGACCTCGTGCTTCGAACCGCGCAAGCCATTGGATGGAAAACCGCCTACGTAACCAACATTACGGACGTAGGCCATCTGACCGAAGACGACGTCGCGGACGCCGAAGGGGAAGACCGCATGACGAAAGCGCTGCGGTCCAAAGAAGGGGAGCGCTTTGCGAATATCTGGGACCTGGCGCGCTATTACGCGAACATTCTGCTGTCCGACTGGCAAGCGCTCAATCTCCGCGAACCCGATGTGCGCCCGCGCGCCACGGACCATGTCGCACAGCAAATCCGGGACATCGCCCGGCTCCTCGAAAAAGGCCATGCCTACGAAACTGCGCAGGGCGTGTATTTTTCGGTGGCGTCCTTCCCGGATTACGGCAAATTGTCCGGCAATGTGCTGGCGAATCAACTGGACGAAGGCGTTCGGGACGTCGTGCAGGACCCGGAAAAACGGGATGCGCGCGATTTTGCCCTGTGGAAAAAAGACCCCGACCACCTTATGGTATGGCACAGTCCGTGGGGCTGGGGCTTCCCGGGATGGCACATCGAATGCTCCACCATGGCGCAAACCTATCTGGGCGAATCGTTCGATCTTCACACAGGAGGCGAAGACAACAAATTCCCCCACCACGAATGCGAAATCGCGCAAGCCGAATGTCTTTCCGGCAAGCCTTTCGCGCGGTATTGGCTCCACACGCGCTTCCTGCAAGTGGAAGGAGAAAAAATGGCCAAGAGCGCGGGGAATTTCTTTACCGTGCGCGAACTCGTTGGACCCGATTCGGAAGGAGGGCGCGGCGTACACCCCCTTGCCCTCCGCCTGGCGCTGATTTCGGGGCAATACCGGAAGCCCCTGAATTTCACGTTCGATCAACTGTTGGCGTGCGCCCGGCATATTCAGCGGTTCGAGGAGGCCGCAAGCCTGGCGGAACAGGGCGTCGTCCGCAACGACCCCGGCAAGGACCTGCTTCGGGAACCGCTTGACCGCTTGTACGAACAGGCGCTGGACGCCATGCTGGACGATCTGAACACGCCGGAGGCCATTGCCGCCGCTATCGAAGGCGCGAAATTGATCTTGCGAGGCGGGCGAACCATCAGCGGCGCAGCGGCGCGATCCGCTCAAAACTGGCTGGAAAAAATCAACGACCTGCTGGGCGTCGTGGAACGGGAAACGCCGCAAGAAGCCGCGCAAACCACCGATTCCGCCGTCGTGGAGGATGCATTCGCCCGGCAAGTGGAAGACCTGTTGGGCCAACGCGCCGACGCCCGCGCGCAACGCGATTTTCACCGGGCAGACGCAATCCGGGACCAACTCGCCGAAATGCAGGTCGAAATTATGGACGCCCCGGAAGGTACGCGATGGCGGCGCAAAATAACGAGCCCTGTTTCCTGACGCATTTTCCGCGCCGCCCGGCGCCCGTATTTCATGCGCATCCGCCCGCGACGGTTAAGAGCGAACCCCGGCGTCCGCCGACTTGCCCGGGAAACCCGCCTGGACGCCGACTGCCTGGCGGCGCCCCTGTTTGTCGTGGAAGGCAAGGGAATTCGCGAGGAAATTCCGTCCATGCCGGGACAATGCCGGATGAGCCTCGACGTTATGGCCGAGGAAGTGCGCGAACTGGCCGACCTGGGCATTCCGGCCATTGCGCTCTTTCCGAAAATAGACGATGCGCTGAAAGATGCGCGCGGAAGCGCCTCGCTGGATCCGGAAGGCCTCGTTCCGCGCGCCATTCAAGCAGCCCGGGAGGCCGCAGGGCACATGCTGATCGTCGCGGACGTGGCCCTGGACCCCTATTCTTCGGACGGCCACGACGGAATCGTTCGGCAAGGACGCATACAAAACGACGCCACGCTGGACGTGCTGGCCCGCATGGCGACCGTGCAGGCAAGCGCAGGAGCGGATATCGTAGCCCCGTCGGATATGATGGACGGGCGCGTGGGAGCGATACGGGATGCGCTGGACGCCGCCGGGCATACGGACGTCGCCATCCTGTCGTACACGGCCAAGTACGCCTCTGCTTTCTACGGCCCTTTCCGGGACGCGCTTGATTCGGCTCCGCGGACAAACAAAAACATCCCCGGCGACAAAAAGACGTACCAGATGGACCCCGCCAACGGCGAGGAAGCGCTTCGCGAACTTGATCTGGACCTTGCGGAAGGAGCCGACATGGTCATGGTCAAACCGGCGATCCCGTACCTGGACGTGATATACCGCCTGCGCCGGCGCTCGACCGTTCCCGTGGCGGCGTACCATGTAAGCGGAACGTACGCCATGCTTTGCGCCGCCGCGCAAAACGGATGGATCGACCGGGAGAAAGCCCTGATGGAATCGCTCGTCGCCATCCGGCGGGCCGGAGCCGACGTCATTCTGACGTATTTCGCCAAAGAAGCCGCCAAACTCTTGCGCCTTGCGCCGAACCCATGACTGAAACCCGTGAAACGATTCGCATTGTCCCCCTTGATTACAGCCATCTGGGCGGCGGACTGAGCCGCATGATGGACCGCTTCCGCGACGAAGGCACGCTGACCGGCGAACCCGATGCGGACGATTTCTTGCGAAATAGCGCGGCGGGCGTATTGCTCGGCCTGCTGTACGATCAGCGCGTACGAGCTGAATACGCCTTTACCGGACCCATACGCCTCCATGACCGCCTCGGTCATCTGGACCTGTCCCGGATTGCGGGCATGGAGCCGGAGGAATTGCAAACCCTGTTCGCGGAAACGCCGGCGGTGCATCGCTTCACCAACAAGATGGCCGACTACACGCAGCAGGCGGCCCGCTTTGTGGCGGACCGGTACGAAGGAGACGCCGCCCGTATCTGGAACGACGGCGCGCCCTTTCCCGAAATAGAAAAACGGGTGCGCGCGCTGCCGGGATTCGGGGCGCTCAAGGCCTCCAAAATGAAGTTCGTATTGCACTACTTCGGGTACCGCGACTTCTCGGAGTAAATTCGGCGCGCCTTCGCGTGCGCTTGTTTCCGCGCCTTTGCGCCTCGTCCGCGTACGCGTTGACGATCCAGCGGCGCATGGCTTTCGGGAACGCTGCGGCCGAATGGCGACCAACCGTCACCGCTTCCAGAACGCCGGCGCCAGCAGGATGAGCACGGTGAACAACTCGAGCCGACCGGCCATCATCAGGAAGGAAAGCGCCCACTTCCCAAGCGCCGGAATGTGGGCGTAATTACCGGCGGGGCCCACCGAGCCGAAGGCCGGGCCGATATTGCCGATACTGGCGATGGCGGCGCTAAACGCGCTCAGCAGGTCCAGGCCCAGCACGAACATGATCATCGTGCCCAGCCCCACGCCGCCCACATAAAGCACCACGAACGAAAGCACATTGCTCATAATATCCCGGGGAACGACGTCGCCGCCCAGGCGCACGTGAATAACCGCCGCGGGATGCAGCAATTGCCGGATTTCCCGAAAGGAATTCTTGAACATCAGCATGTGCCGGATAATCTTGACCCCGCCGGACGTCGATCCCGCCATGCCCCCGCAAAAAAACAGCAGGAAGACGACGCCTGCGGCGAGCGGCGGCCAGAGCTGATAATCGACTGTGGCGTACCCGGTGGTCGTCATGATGGAAACCACCTGAAACGCGGCGTGGCGCAGGGCGTCGGACAACGACTCGTGCCGGTCGAACGCGCCGGCTTCGCCCTCCACCCACGGCATGGCGGGGCCCGCCGCGCTCCACACCCCGACGCCGACGAGAAAAATCGCCGCGAGCGCAATAGCGGCGTACACCCGAAACTCGGCGTCCCGGAAAAGAACGCGAGGGCGGCCCTTCAGCAGGTGGTAATGCAGCACGAAATTCATGCCCCCGATAAACATGAACGCGATGATCACCCACTCCACGTACGCAGAACCATAGGCCCCGATCGAGTCGTCCTGCGTGGAGAACCCGGCGGTGGCCATGGTGGTGAACGCATGATTAACGCTGTCGAAAAGGGACATGGCCGGCAGCAGGAACAACACCTGGAGCGCGGTGAAACCGACGTAAATAAACCACAAGCGCCGGGCGGTCTCGCGTACGCGGGGCGTAATCTTGTCTGCGGACGGCCCTGGCGCTTCCGCCTTGAAAAGTTGCATGCCGCCTATGCCCAGAATGGGCAGAATCGCCAGGGTAAGCACGATAATGCCCATGCCCCCCAGCCACTGCATCAGGCTGCGCCAGAACAAAAAAGCATGGGGAAGTTCTGAAATAGCCGGGTTCCCCCCGCCGCCGAGAATGGAGGCGCCGGTCGTGGTGAACCCGCTCATCGTTTCAAAAAAAGCGTCGGCCCAGGAATCCAGCGCCCCGCCGAGCACAAAGGGAACCGAGCCGACCAGCGACAACGCAAGCCAGGAAAGCGCAACCACGGCGAATCCTTCCCGTATACCCAAATACCCGGAGAAATCCCTCAGGCCGCGCCATAACGCAAACCCGGCCAGGAAGGAAAACGCCGCCGTCGCGCCGAAAGCCCGCCAGGCCGCCTCGGAATAGCATATCCCGACGACCATGGGCAAAAGCAACGCGGCCCCCAGAAACATGAGCAGGACGCCCAGCGTAGCGCAAACGGCCTTTATATGAAGAGGCATGACGCGTTTCGGCAACAGCGAGATGCAACGGGCGACAGGGCGCGGAATCGCTATTTGGCGGCGAATTTCCGCTCGATGTCATTTACGCGCGAGGGGGCGACAAACACGATCGCCCGATCTCCGGGAGCAATGTGCGTATCGCCTGTGGCGATGCAAACTTCGTCGTTATGCAATATAGCGCCGATAAGCGCGCCGGACGGCAGTTGCAACTCTTTCAGCGGTTTTCCGGATATCCACGACCGGGCCTTGGCCTCGATTTCGAGAATCTGGGCGTCCAGACCGTAAATGGTGGCGACGCTGCGTACATGCGTTCCGCGCAAATAGCGGTGAATCTCGCGCGAAACCGCCAGTTTTTTGCTGACCGCCGCATCCAGGCCAATGCTCTGGCTGATCGGGATATACGTATTTTTGGAAAGCAGCGCCACCGTTTTGCGTACGCCGAGGTGCTTGGCCATGAGACAGGTGACCAGATTCGATTCTTCGTCGTCCGTGACCGCCACAAAAGCGTCCATCTCGCCCAGCCCCTCCTGAATCAGCAAATCGATATCGGTGGCGGCGCTGTGAATAACCAGCACGTTATGAAGCATTCCCGCCAGTTTCGCCGCCCGGTCCCGATCAGATTCGATCAGTTTTACGGTCTTGTTTTTTTCAGCGCCGAACCGGGAAGCAACCCCCACGCCCACAGCGCCGCCGCCCAGAATCATGATATGATTGGCCCGGGTTTCCGCCTTGCCCATCATGGACGAGATATATCCCATGTATTTCGGCAAGGCGAGCACAAACACCTGGTCGCCTGGCCGAAGCGTATCGCTCCCCCCGGGAATAATCGTACGGGCGCCCCGGCTTACGCCCATGACGCGAAACTGCACATGGCTGTTGGCCGCCGCTATTTCCTGGAGCGTTTTCCCCGCGACGGCGGCGCCGGAATCGATTCGGAGACCCATCAACTGTAACCGGCCCTCCGCAAAATCGAGGATGTCCGTGGCGCTGGCGCGACGCACGAGCCACACCACCTCGTTGGCGGCGCTTTCTTCCGGGCGAATCACGAGATCGATGCCGAAATCGCTGGTCTTGAGGACGGACTGGTCGCGCGTGATTTCGTTGGATCGCACCCGGGCGATGGTAGTCGCTACGTCGAGCCGGTCCGCCAGCATGCAGGCAATGATATTGACTTCGTCCACGGGCGTAACGGCAATCAGCATGTCCGCCCTGCCGATGCCCGCCTCCTTCAGTGTTTCCGAGGAGGTGCCATTGCCCGAAATGGCCATTACGTCAAGCTTTTCGCGGACCCGCCGAATGGCGTCGGCGTCCTGATCGACGACTACGACGTCATGCTCCTCGCGCGACAGCATGCGGGCCACGTCGTAGCCTACTTCACCTGCTCCTACGACAATAATGTGCAATGCAAAAAGACCAGTCTGTAAATCCGCATCTGCGGACAGGATCGAAAACGTCGTCGCGCGCCCTGAGGAAGCAGCCTCCGCGAAGGATGCAACCGCAAAAGCGGATACGAACAGGAATCGACGCGGCAACGGGTTTTGCGCCGTATCGAACGCAAGATACGGAAGAAAGGTTCAGGAAAGCGGCGCGTCGTCGAGCAAGGGAAGCCTTATCCGGAAAACAGTCCCCTTGCCCGGCTCGGTCTCGAACCCTATCGTTCCGCGCATCTCTTCAACGCTTTTCTTCACAATGGCCAACCCCAGCCCCGTACCCGTCTTTTTCGTCGAAAAATGCGGCTCGAAAATTTTCCGGGCCGCCTCGTCCCCGACGCCCGATCCGTTATCGACCACGTAACTGCACGCCCAGGCCTTGCCGCTCGCCTCTTCCCGGCGGGTGCGCACCTCGACCTTGCCTTTTTCCGGCTCCGCAATCGCCTGGAACGCATTTTTGATCAGATTAATGTAGGCGCGACGCAATTCCGCCCGGTCCGCCTCGACCCAAAGCGGCGCGTCGGACAATGCAGACCGAACATCTGTTTCGCTTTCTTCCTGCATCAGGGAAAGCGCTTCCCGAATCACATCGTTCATATCCATGCGCTGCATCTCGCGGGAAGGCATCCGGGCAAACGCATGGAATTCGCTGGCGATGCGGGCCAGCGAATCGATCTGCTCGATCAGCGTCGCCGTAATCCGATCGAAAACCTGGCCGAATGCGCTGCGGGCAGGCGGTTCGTCGGCCCGGTCCGCAAAAGCCTGGCGTAAATGCTGCACGGACAATTTCATGGGGGTCAGCGGATTGCGTATTTCGTGCGCGACCCGCCGCGCCATCTCCCTCCACGCCAGCTGCCGTTCCTGTCGGGCCAACCTGATGCGGTTTTCGGCCAACTGTTGCTGCATTTCATTGAAGGTTTCGACCAGTTCCCCGATCTCGTCGCGCGAATCCACGGGGAGCGTTTCGCCCAGACGCCCCACGGCGACCTCCTTCAGGCCGGATCGGAGGCGGGCAATGGGTTTCGAAATGGCGTCGGCAAGCACGGCCCCCGTCGCCACCACAAGCAACACAAGCAGCAACAACGAACCGAAGAGGTACGCAACGGTATTCGCACGGTCCTCCTCAATGATTTCCTGTTCCGGCAAAATGGGGGTGGAAACGATATATCGGGGGCGGCCCGCCCCGCCGGGAAGCGCCTTGAAACCCGCCATATAGGTAAAACTGCCCACGCGCTCGTCCGTGAACACAACCCGTTCCGCGTCGGCGTACAGCGCCTTGTACGCCTCGACAGGCAACCGCCGATCCACAAGCCGGTCGCGAATCAATTGCGGACGGCTGAGGCGGGAAATCGTATGCCCCTCGTATATGTTCAGGTCAATGCCTACGCGGGCCGCCAGCGAATCGACCGGCATGCGGCCCAGCACGCTGGAAGGATGTTCGCCGGGGCGGGCCTCTGCCGTCAGCACCTGCTCGACGCGATCCAGGTGTCGCCGAAGCCACCGCTGCACGGATTGCCTGCTTCCGACCGTAACAGCTTGTTCGCCCACGACGCCCACAAGGCCTATGAGGATAATGCCAATCCCTATCAGCGCATTCAGCACCTTGTCCCGAAAACGAATATGGCGCGCCGGCAATAATCCTTTCCGGTAACGCAGCCAGACGCCCGTCAGGTAGCACAACAACCCGATCGCAAGACCGCCCATGGTCAGGCGCAACAGGTAGTACAAGTGATCGAAAAGCGTAACGCGAGGGGCGCGCGCCGCAAACGCCTGCATCGCAGGCCGCGACGAAGCATCCCCGCGAACATAGCAAGTCTGCCAGGAACCGCCCGCTGATCGCTCGTTTTTCCAGACGACCGGTTGGCGCTCCAGGGCTTGCGCTACCTCTTCCGAAAGCCGGTATTGCTCAAAATACCGCCCGGCGCTCCGCACCAGAAAACCGTCCCGAAATTCCGCGGCGGAAAATGCATCGAACAAGGCGTCGTCCGAGCCGGACGGCAATAATACGCCGGAAATGGGCATGCCGCCTTCGGCCAGCGAGGCGCGCGTCCCCCCGCCCTCGGCGAACGCCCCCGCCGCCGCAAGCATGCGCGCATGGCGACTGGCGTCCAGACCCCGGTAAAACATGGGATACAGCAGAAAGGTAACCAGAAAAACCAGCGGAAAAAGATTCTGGATCAGCGCCAGATCCATTCGGCGGATCGACCGCAACAAAACGAGACTCGCCAATCCGAAAACGGCCGCAAGCATATAACCCAATATGGCGAGGGGCAGCACGCTCCCGATCGGAGTCAACGCATACAGGAGCGCGATCGGCGCAACCGCAGAAACGCCCCCCGAAATCGTCAGTATCCAGGGAGACGACGTCAACGCAAACTGCCGTTGCGCTTCCGAAACCGCTGCCCGCGCTACGCCCACGGCGAGCAGGATCACGCCGATCTGCATGAGCACAAGGCTGCAAAAGACCGAAAGCAGATGTAAATCGGGAATGAGTCCCCCCTTGGTGAAAAAGTCGAAAGCGCTATCCAGCACGACATGCCGCGTTACGAGCGCCGCCGCCAGCGCCAGGCCGGTCAATATCGCCGTACAGGCCGCGGCCATGCAGGCAAAAGCCGCTCGCGACGCAATGCGGGGACGAGCGAGGCGAACGCGGATGCGCTGAAGCGTGACGATCCACTCCAGAAACGCCCCGGCGAAAGCGGTCAGAAACAGGATAGTGATCAGGAATTCGCCCGTCGCGCCAAGCAAACCCCCGAATAATTCGGACGAAAGGTGTGCGGGGTCGAAAAGCGGCGCCAGCGGCGTTTTGCCTTGTTGCCAGCGAGACGGGACGCGCAGCGCAAGGAGGACAAAGCGAATCGACCACCAGTACGCAGCCACGAACGCGAAATAGCCCAGTAAAATCCGCCATCGGCCCGGCTCCGCCTGCGTACGCCGGAGTTCCCGGCGATACAGGCGCCATGCGCCCGCGAGCGTCCAGAACAAAAACAAGGTCGTCCAGAGCGCCATGAGATGGTTCGGAAGCATGGCGGCCAATTCCGTCATTCGCCGTACGGAAGGCGCATCTATCGCAACCATGCCCAGCGGCGCGCCATCCGCGCCCTTCAGCAACCGCGACGAAGAAGCCGGTTCGCCCGGCTGCGCGTCAAAGGTCAATTCGACGGGCAGTTTCGCCAGTCTTCGCCATTTGGGCACCAGGCTTACATCCCTGATGTATTCGTTGTGCACGGGCGGAGCATACCCCACCAGGCGCATGGCGCGAACCACGCCCAGCGTTCGACCGTCGCGCACAACCGGACGCCAAACAACCACAGCCTGCCGAAACGCGCCGTCCCGCGCAATGCTTCCGTGCAGTCCGCCGGGAAAGCCGGACGCCGCAGGCGCCGCATCCATGGGCATGCTGAACCCGTTCCAGGCCATAAGGTCCATATCTGCGGCGTACAACTCCACCGATGTCCCGTAGGGCGGCTTCAGGGTGGAAAAATAATGCGTCAGCGACGTTGAATCGGTCTGCTGCGCATCCAGCGCCTCGATGACCGCCGGAGCCGAGGCAATGCGCCCTGCGCGCTCGACAAGATCGCTTTGCAGCGCCTCGAAATCGTCCGAAATGCGGTCGAGCGCCGCCGAAACCACTTTTTCCCGGTATGAATCGGGGACCTGCCGAATCCCCGCGAGGCGGGCCTCGCGAACCGCCCACGTAAGGGGAATCAACGCAAGAAGCCCGACGGCTATCGCCACAAAACGGAAGAGACGCCCCCGAACCGAAAAGCGTTTTGTCATGACGAGACTGGTCTGGTTAGGCGCCGTAAAACAAATTAATTAAGGATACTCTGATTAAATCTGCAAAGTTCAGAGGCGCGCGAGGGGCGCGCCTGCAAGGAATGACGAAGCAATGCGGCAGGCCCCGCATAATTAATGAGGAATGACGCGGCCAGCGCGTTCCGCGCAGCCTTCCGAAGGGCGCTTCGCCCCCCATGCCCCGAATCCGCAGCGTTTACCGCTGATTTCAACGACGCCGTCATAGCGTCCTTTACGCAAGAGCGCGAAGCGCTGATCGAAATAGAATTAGGGCCTGTATTCGAGGCGCATTGCGCGCTGCCGGCTCTGGCGCCGACGGCGACATGGAGGGCGACGCCTTCAAGGCCTCGACGCAGGCCTCGCGCTTCGCGGGAAGGCGCGCCTGACGACGGGAATATCGGCTACTTGACGAGCGCCATCGTCTTGACGGCGATCCGATCCTCCGTACGCAGGACGTAGAAATACGTGCCGCTGGCGAGGTCGGAGGCGTCGAACGGAACGTCGTAGCGCCCCGCTGGCCGCGCGCCCTGCGTCAACACGCGCACCTCGTGGCCGAGCACGTCGTAGACGGCGAGCCGCGCGCGCTGCGCCTTCGCGAGAGAAAACCTGATCGTGGTCTTCGGATTGAACGGGTTGGGATAGTTCTGCTCGAGCGCGAAAGCGGCGGGTATCTCTTCTTCCGCGCCGTCGCGTTCGGCGGACGTTGACTCCTCCGTCAGGGTCAGCTCCGCAATGGTCAGCTCGACGGACGAGGGAACGCCCGCCTGCACGCCTGCCGGCAGGTCGCCAAGCGCGACGGTGAACGTTTCGTCGTCTGCGTCGTCGTCCGCGTTCGTGGCGACGGCGCCCGCGTTGCTTGTCTGATTCGCCTCTATCACGATGGAGGCGAGCGCGGCGTAGTCGCCCGCTTCCGCCGTGCCGCCGGCGAACGCAAGAGGTATGGTTACGTCGTTGTCGAGCGGCTGCGTGAGGGTCGCCGCGACGGTGATCGTTTCGCCTTCGAACGTCGGGTTCGGCGACGCGGACAGGCTCACTGCCGCCGTCGAGGACGGCGGCGCAACAGGGGGAGTAACAGGGGGCGTCACGGGAGGCGTCACGGGAGGCGTCACGGGAGGCGTCACGGGAGGCGTAACAGGGGGCGACGTGTCGCCCTCGTCGTCCGTGATCGTGATTTGTCCGTCGCCCGTGCGGCTGCCCGTCGCGCCCCCGCCAAGGTTCGTCGGCGTCAGCGGCTCAAGGCTCGCCGTCACCGTCTCGTGATCCTTGTCGGCGTCCTCCTTTGCAGTCAGCAGCACGGTCGCGGCAACGGCCGTGGCCCCCGTCTTCGGGCCCGTGAACGTCAGCGTTTTCCCGCTGAAGGCCACCCCCGCCGGACTGCCCGAAAGAGCAAGCGTGAATTTCGCGTTCAAAGCGTCCCCGGCGAACGCGAGCGGAACCGCCAGCGCCTCGCCCGAAACGAGACCCCGGTTCAGCGTAACCGTCAGCGAAGCCGTGTCGGTCGCGTCACCCTCCGTCGCCGTCTTGTCCGGCGTCGTCAGCGTAACCGTCGTCGCGTCGTCGTCCTGAACCGACACCTGAGCGGTGGACGGATCGCCCACGCCGTAGCCCGCGCCGACGACGACCTCCACCGACGCCGCGCCGCTCGGCTCGTCCGTCGCGTCCGGCGCCGTCGGTACGGTGTACGTCCTCGTCGACTCACCCGCCGCGAACGTCACCGTCTTCGCGCCCTCCTTCGTCGACGCCACGAAGTCCGAATCCTCAGCGTCCGACACGGCGAGGTCCACCGTCAGGCTCGACGTCGGAGCCGGATTCGCCGTCAACGTGAACGTCGCGTCCATCCCCTCCGTAACGGAAGACGCAACCGCCGCGATCGTGATTTCAGGCTCGGCGGGATCATCGTCGTCCAGCACTTGCACGAACGCAGAGGACAAGTCGCTCTTCACCGCGTAGCCCGCGCCCATCGCGGGGTCCTGCGCGGAGCCGGGCTTGGGGCTTTGCAACGACACCGACACCGGACCGTTCGGCTCGTCCGTCATGTCCGCCACCGTCGGGACGCTGTACGGCGCTGTCGCCATGGTCGCCGGGATCTTCACCGTCTTCGCGCCTTCGTTCGACGCCGCCACGAAATCCGAAACCGGAGCGTCCGACACACTCAGGTTCACCGTCAGGTCCGACGTCGGAGCCCGACTCGCCGTCAACGCGAACGTCGCGTCCATCCCCTCCGTCACCGACGCCGACCCGCC
>CAZSNF010000016.1:0-82768 GCA_964608315.1 uncultured Rhodothermales bacterium
CGCCTCTCGCAGCCTCCCGAAGGGCGCTTCACGTTCGCCATGCACCGAATCCGCAGCGCATACCGCTGATTTCCAACGAGGCCGGCACAATGTCCTGTACGCAGGAACGCGAAGCGCTGATCGAAGTAGATTCAATCAGAGTATCCTTGATTTTCTCGCTTTTCTCGCCTTTTTCGGGCTTCGGCCTGCCAGTCATGTTCTCGTCTTTGCGCCCGTTGTTTCCTGTCGTCTTGTTGCTTGCGCCGCTGGCGCTGTCTGCGTGTTCCGGCGCGGGACGCATTCGGTACGATTCCCCCGACGACGCCTACGCCAAAGGGCTGCGCCTGTTCGAGGAGGGCAAATACGACCGGTCGATTCCCTTTTTCCAGGGCGTTTTCGATTACGGAAGAACGTCCGAGGTCGCTGCGGACGCGCAACTCTACCTTGCGCGGGCGCATTTCGAGGCCCGCGATTATATTCTGGCCGCCTCCGAGTACTCGCGGTTCGTGAACACCTACCGGACGAATCCCCATGTGGAGGCCGCCATGTTCGAGCGGGCGGTTTCGTACCATCATCTTTCGCCGCAGTACGCCCTCGATCAGACCAATACCCGGCAGGCTATCACGTACCTGCAATTGTTTCTGGACCGATTTCCCGATTCCGACCTGAAAGGCGAGGCGGAAGAATACCTCGGAGTTTTGCGGGAGAAACTGGCGCGCAAGGCGTACGAATCGGCGGGCCTGTACGAGCGGCGGGGCATTTACGAGGCGGCGGCGCTTTCGTACGAGCGCGTTTTCGATGCCTATCCGGATACGCAGTGGGCCGACGACGCTTTGCTCGGCGCCATGCGTTCGTACATGGCCTTCGCCGATCTGAGCATCGAGTCGCGGCAGCCGGAGCGGCTCCAGCTGGCGATCGACAATTATACCCGCCTTGTCGAACTTTTCCGCGACAGCCCGCTCGTCAAGGATGCGGAGGCGTTTTATGCGACGGCCTCCGGGCGGCTCGCCGAACTCGCCAGCAGTAATTAAATTGAGCGTTACGTGGCTGGATCCGCAATGGACGGCGCGCGGCGCATCGGGATTTTCGGGGGGACCTTCAATCCGCCGCACAGGGGGCATCTTCTCCTTGCGAGCATGGCGTACGAACAATGCGGCCTGGATCGCGTACTTTGGATTCCGAACAGCCGTTCTCCGTTCAAAACCGGGGAGGCCCTGGCGCCTCCCGCAGACCGGTTGGCTATGGCGCGGGCCGCCGCGGCGGGCGACGAGCGTTTCGCGGTCTCGGAAATAGAGATACGACAGGGGGGTACCTCTTATACGGTGGAAACGCTGCGAATGTTACGGGAGGCGTATCCCGATACGGCGTTTCGGCTCATTGTGGGCCGCGATCAACTGTCCGGGTTCGCCCGCTGGCGCGAACCGGAGGAGGTTGTTCGCCTTGCCCCGCTCATCGTGTTTCCGCGCCCGGGTTGCGGGCAGGCTCCGGCCCCGGAAGGGTTCGGGAAGTATGTGGAATTTGTCGACGCCCCCGGCGTGGATCTGTCCGGCACGGAGATACGGGAACGCATTCGGGCCGGGAGGTCCGTTCGGGACATGGTTGCTCCTGCGGTGCTTGAGATCATAGCGGAGCGGGGGCTGTATCGGTGACCTCTCCTCCCCCGCAAATTCGTCGTATCGGGTGCGCGCCGAATGGCGGGAAAAGAGGCCCCGCCCTTGGGGTTCCGCCGGTCACGGCGTTACGCTTCGTTGCTCGTCGCTCATTTGGAACCACCAAACTTCACTCCTCGCGCCTTGATTGACGCCGTGCCTGACGGAACAGAGCATTGCTGCATAGTGTTAACAGACCCTACTCCAACCTGTTCAGAACTGCAATTATGGCCCTTACCTACTCGACCATGGAGGAACTCGGATCGTCCGCTCCGCCTTTCGATTTGCCGGTCGCAAACCCTTCTGCGGACGGCCTTCCCGGAGACCGCCGGAGCCTCGACCAGTATGATGCGGCGGCGCTGGTCGTCGTTTTTACCTGCAACCACTGCCCGTTTGCGAAGCATGTCGAGGATGCGCTGATCCAGTCTGCCGCCGCCTGGGCGAACCGCGGCGTACAGTTCGTACTCGTCAATTCGAACGACGCCCGGGGATACCCGGAAGATTCTTTCGACGCCATGGCGGCGCGGGCCGCCGAAAAGGGCTATCCGTTTCCCTATCTGTACGACGAATCGCAGGAAGTCGCCAAAGCGTACGGCGCCGTATGCACGCCCGATCTTTTCGCGTACGACCGGGACAAGAAACTGGCCTATCGGGGACGCTACGACGAGACCCGTCCCGGCATGGGCGTTTCGACCGGAAAAGACCTGCACGACGCGCTTGATCTGTTGCTTTCCTCCGGGGAGGTCCTGTCCGAACAGATACCTTCCGTAGGGTGTAACATCAAATGGAAGCCGGGCAACGAGCCCGCATGATCGTTCGCTGTCGCATTGCCCGCCGATTCTGTGGAGTGGATCGTTCTGTTGCCCCCCGTTATTGCGATTGCCCTCGCGCTGTGGAGCCGACGGGTATACTTGTCCCTGCTGGCCGGATTGTGGATCGGGACCATCATTCTTGCGGGCGGTAATCCGATCCGGGGGCTGGGGGAACTGGTTGCGCAGCTGGTGGCCGTTTTCGAGGATCCGGGCAACGTGCGAATTCTCTTTTTCTGCCTGCTCGTGGGCGGCCTCATTGCGCTGATGCAGGTTTCCGGCGGCGTGCATGGCTTTGTGGCCTGGGCGCAACGACGAGGGTGGGGCGCGTCGCGGAAGGGGGCAGAACTCCTCGCCTGGGCCGTCGGGATGGTGGTGTTCGTGGAATCGAATATCACGTCCCTGACTGTCGGGGCGGTCAGCAGGCCGCTGTTCGACAAACTGAAATTGCCTCGGGAAAAGCTTGCCTATTACTGCGACGCGACGAGCGCGCCGGTGTGCATGGCCATTCCGCTGAACGGCTGGGGCGCGTATTTGCTTGGTTTGCTGGCGGCGCAGGGGATTTCAACCGGCGCCGTGTCCCTGCTCGCCGAGTCGCTGCTCTTCAATTTCTTCAGCATAGGGGCCATTGTTTTCGCGCTGATCCTGGCCTGGACGGGATGGAGTTTCGGGCCCATGAGGCGGGCGGAGACGCGGGCGGCGGAGACGGGCGCGCTCACCCGGCCCGGATCGAAACCGCTCATTGCCGACGAGCTGGCGGGGATTGCGCCGGTTCCGAACGCTCCCCGACACGTGCGCGACCTGATGATTCCCCTTGGCGTCATGGTAGGGATGATTTTCGTGGGACTGTACTTGACGGGCCAGGGAAATATTATGGAGGGCAGCGGTTCGACGGCGGTGTTGTGGGCGGTGGGGGCTGCGGTTCTCGTCGCCATGATCTTGTACGCCTTGCCGCGCGGCGGGCGCCCCGTGATGCGCATCGGGGATTCGATGGATCAGGTGCTGAAGGGGTCTTCCGGGCTGGTCGGGGTGACCTTTCTGGTGGCGCTGGCCTTTGCACTGGGGCGCGTGGCCCGCGAAATGGAAATGGGGGCCTATGTGGCGGGCTTGCTGGACGGCGGCGGCCCGGTGTGGTGGATGCCCGCCGCCGTGTTTCTGATCGGGGCCTTTATTTCGTTCGCGCTGGGTTCCTCCTGGACGGGATTTGCGTTGCTGTTGCCCATAGCGCTTCCGCTGGCGGAGGAGGCCGGCCTGCCTGCTCCGCTTATGCTGGGGGCCGTGCTGTCCGGGGGCGTTTTCGGAGATTACGCCTCGCCGCTTTCCGACACGTCTATTATTTCGTCGATGTCGGCGGCGTGCGACCACATCGACCATGTGCGCTCGCAAATGCCCTATGCGCTGGTCGTGGCGGGCGCAACCTTGCTGGCCTACGTCGCGGCGGGATTGGCGGCATAGGGTTCTTCCTGCGATTCGTTGCGCGCGAAGTACATGCTTTCGGCGTATTCCTTTACCATGCGCGTCGCCGAGAACCGGGGCGCAAGTTCCGCCATGGCCGCGCGCATCCGCCCGATCCATTGCGTCGGGAGGCCGCGCCCGTCTCGTTCGTAGAACGCCGGAACGACGCCCTGTTCGAGCTGCCGATAGAGGCTTTCGGCGTCGCGGCGGTCCAGTTCTTCCTGCCCGAAGCTGCCGTCGGCGTATCCGTGGCCGATGGCCCAGCCGTTTTCTCCGTTGTATCCTTCCGGCCACCATCCGTCCAGCACGGACAGGTTGAGTCCGCCGTGCACGGCCGCTTTTTGTCCGCTTGTGCCGCTGGCTTCCATGGGGCTTCGCGGGTTGTTCAGCCAGACGTCGCACCCGGAAACCAGCATGCGGCCTATCTCCATGTTGTAATTCTCGAGAAACGCGATGCGGCCCCTGAATCCGGGTTGCCGGGCCGCTTCCAGTATCTGTCGGATGAACTGTTTGCCTTCTTCGTCCTCCGGATGGGACTTGCCTGCGTAGACGATCTGGATCGGGCGTTCCGGGTTGTTGAACAGCGCGCGGGCCCGCTCCATGTCCGTGAACAGGAGCGGCGCGCGTTTGTAGGTGGCGAAACGGCGGGCGAAACCGATCGTGAGGGCGTCGGGATCGAGTTCGCAGGGAATGGAGAGGGACCGCCTGGCGACATGCTCTTCGGCAAAGCGGATCAGGCTTCGTCGCAGTTCGTTGCGGTATTCCCACAGCGCCTCGTCCGGGATGTCGGCGACGCTTCGCCAGAAACGCAGGTCGTCGATATGTTCTCGCCAGTCTCCGAGTTGCTCCTTGAGGAATGCGCGCGCCGCAGGGACGGCCCAGGTGGCCACATGGATTCCGTTCGTAATGGCGCCGATGGGCACGTCCTGTACGCGGCGTTCCGGGAACATGGGATGCCATTGGCGCTGGGCCACATGTCCGTTGCGCTGGGAAACGCCGTTGGCGCAGCGCGACATGTTCAGCCCCAGTACGGTCATGGTGAACCATTCTCCGGGGTTCTGCTCGTCTACCCGCCCGTAGGCCATCAGGTCGTGCTCGCTGTGCCCCAGTTCTTCCCGCAGCGCGCTCATTTCGCTGAGGAACATGCCGGGGTCGAAGCGGTCGTGCCCGGCAAGGACCGGGGTGTGCGTCGTGAATACGCATTGTTCGCGCACGGCACGGACGGCTTCCTCCCGGCTTGCGCCGAGGGCCAGATGTTCGCGCAGCAGTTCGAGGGCCAGGAAGGCGCAGTGGCCTTCGTTCATATGGTATACGTCCGTTTCCACGCCCAGCGCGCGCAGCAGTCGGAGCCCGCCGACGCCCAGAACGATTTCCTGCTGAAGCCGCGTACGGCGTCCGCCCTGGTACAGGCGCGACGTCGCGTTTCGGAATTCTTCCGGGTTGTCCTCGACATTCGTATCCAGAAGGTACAGGGTCGTCCGTCCGATGCGGGCCCGCCACGCCTGTATCCGGATCGGGTCGTTCCCGAAATGCACGGTGACCAGGCAGGGCTTTCCATCCTCTCCGCAAACGAGCTCAAGCGGGTGGTTCGCCGGATCGAGCGCAGGGTAGCGTTCGAGTTGCCATCCGTCCCCGGTGAAATATTGCTCGAAGTATCCCTGTTTCAGGAACAGGCCGATCGCCGTGAAGGGAATGGACAGGTCCGAGGCGGCTTTTGCGTGATCCCCCGCCAGAATGCCCAGTCCGCCCGCATAGATGGGCAGGCTTTCGTGCAGGCCGAACTCCATGCAGAAGTAGCTTGTGCGGGGAGCGCTCGGGAGCGGACAAGGCGCTTCGAGGTAGGCGGAGAGGGTTGCGTACGCTGCGTCGACGTCGCTTGCCAGAGAGGGGTCGAACGGGGTTTCCGGGGAGCGCGTTCGCAGTACGGCGACGGGGTTGTTTTTGGCGTTCCGGAACGTCGTCGGGTCCAGGCGTTCGAAAAGGTTCAGGACTTCGGGGTTCCAGCTCCACCACAGATTGTTTGCGAGCGCTTCGAGTTTTTCGTACGTATTCATAAATGAAAATCGATTCGATGGTTTATGCCGCGCTAATGCGAGCGCGCCCTAATATAGGATACTCTGATTAAATCTGCTTCGATCAGCGCTTCACGTTCGCATGTAAAGAACGTCATGATGGCGTCGTTGAAATCAGCGGTAAACACTGCGAATTTGTGGCATGGCGGACATGAAGCCTCCCGAACTTTCCAGATTTAATCAGGGTATCCTATACTAACGGATGTCCATGGATTTGCATGAAAGACCACAGCGTATTGTGAGGATTCTTCTGGAAGACGCCGTGCAGCGATTGACCGTCGCCGGGATCGATGCGCCGCGCCGCAATGCAGAATGGCTCTTGTGCGAGGCGCTCGGGACCTCCCGGGCCGGGTTATACGCGGCGTCCGGGGACCGGGTCGATTCCAGGGTTGTTCAGCGTTTCGGCGAGATGCTGGCGCGTCGGCTGCGGCGCGAACCGGCGCAGTATATTCTGGGTTATGCGGAATTCATGGGGCTGCGGATAGTCGTTACGCCGGATGTGCTCATTCCGCGTCCCGAAACAGAAGAACTGGTCGAGGCGGCGCTTTCCTGTCTTCCCGCGGACAAGCCGCCCGTCGCGCTCGACGCCGGTACGGGAAGCGGTTGCATTGCGCTGGCTATCCGGGCGGCGCGGCCCGACGCCCGGACGTATGCGTGCGACGCGTCGGAGGCGGCGCTGGCCGTGGCCCGGCGCAATGGGGCTGCGCGCGGGCTGGCCGTCAAATGGATCGCCGCCGATATGCTGGGGGAGGATTTTCCGGAGCGGGTTCCTTCCGGGCTTGATCTGCTGATTTCCAATCCGCCGTACGTCCCGGAGGAAGAAATGGCGGCCTTGCCGGAGGAGGTGCTTGCCTGGGAGCCGCGCGCGGCGCTGGTTGCGTCGGACGATCCGCTCGTTTTTTATCGCTGTCTGGCCCGATATGGGCTGCATGCCATTCGATTCGGGGGATGGATTGCGCTGGAGACGCATGCGGACTACGGAGATTCCGTCCGGGATTTGCTGGAAGCGGCTGGCTACGCAGACGTTTCGCTCAGGAAGGATATGGCGGGGCGGGACCGAATAGTCCTGGGGCGGCGGGGTAATGCCTGAAAACAAAAAAGCCCCCGCGCACCTCAGATGCACGGGGGCTGGCGTAGAGGTCGGGGGATACCCGGCCTACCCGCCGAGGATGGCGGCAAGCAAGACGAGCGTCAGGCCCAAATGCGCCCCGAGCAGCCATTTAATGGCTCTGAATTGCGTGTCTGTGCTTTCTTTCAGCGCATTGACGCTGGCTTTCAAGGCGACGAATTCCGCCTTCAAGACGCCAAAATCCGCCTTCAATTCGTTAAAATCCGTCTTCAAGACGCCAAAATCCGCCTTCAACTCGTTAAAATCCGTCTTCAAGACGCCAAAATCCGCCTTCAATTCGTTAAAATCCGTCTTGGAGGGGGTTTCCTTTTCGGTTTCGCGGAAGGCGGCGGCCATGGCTTTGGCGTGTGCTTCGGCGTGTTTCTGGTCAATGCCCGCGGCGGTGAGACCGCGGGTGATGGCAAGGGTGTCAAACATAGCTTGCAGAAGTTTTACATGGATAGTATGCCGTTGCCGGCGTTCTGTTTCAGGTTTGCCCGTCGTAGCGGGCGGCATCGATTCTGCGTAGGTTGAAATATACGTATCCTTAATTTTTTAAGTCGAAAATTTTGGACTTAAATTATTTAGGTTGAAAGGAATTTTCATTGCTGCGCGGAGGCGACAGGGGCCCGTATTTTTCGCCGCCTGCCCCCGGACGCCGCCTCGCCCAATCTTCGGTTCCGGCCTTCCGCAGGAACCGTCCCGCCCGGAAGTCGTTGCGTTGCAAGGAGGCCCGCCTTGCTGTAAGCTCAGCGCATATGCGCGCTTTTCCGAATCCGGCGCCGTACGGCTCCGGTTCCATTCGTTTCATCTGCTTCTCCTTTTTCTGTGCGCGTCAGGGACCCGTTCGACGTAGCCTTTGCGCTTCATGGCGATTTGCGCAACAACTCGAGAGCGCTTCGGCAACTCAGGCTGCTTGGCGACGCTGGCCTGCGAGTCCGGGTTGTCGCCGCCGTCTCCGGCATGTCCGACGAGACGGAAAGGCCGGGCATGCCGGACCTGTCAGGCGCCCGGGTCGATACGGTTTCCGTCGTCGCGCAGTCCGGCCCGCCTTTCTTTCGCGAATTGCACCGCCGCATGCGCCAGGCGCTGCTCGAAATCCCGGCCCGTGCGTTCCATGCTTCGGGTTTGTACGTGCTGCCCGCCGCGCAGGCCGCGGCCCGAAAATACGGCGCCCGGGTGGTTTACGACGTTCGGGAACTGTATCCGCATGTTTCCGCCACGGTCGGGAAGCCCTGGGCGCGCGCGTTCTGGAGCCTGCTTGAACGCCGATACATCCGCCGGGCCGACGCCGTCCTGACGGTCGGCGACGCCATCGCAGATCGTCTTGCTGCGACCTGCGGGATAGCCCGCCCCGCCGTGCTCTACAACATTCCGATCCGCAAGCCTGCCCCGTCCCGTCCGATTCCCCTTGCGCCGGGCCTTGATCCGGATGTCGTAACTATCTTGCATCAAGGCCACATGATGAAAGAGCGCGGCTGCGAGCAACTCGTGGCGGTCCTGCGGAACGTCGAAGGCGCCGCGCTCGTGTTTCTCGGCGCCGGGCCGCTTCGCCCGGCGTTGGGGGAGCAGGCAGAGGCCATTGGGGTTGCGCAGCGGGTTCATTTCGTTGATCCTGTGCCGTCGGATCGGCTTCCGGAGTACGCAGCCTCCGCCGATCTGGGCGTAACGCTGCTTCAGGATACCTGCCTGAACCATCGCTTCGCCCTGCCGAACAAGTTATTCGAATACCTGATGGCGGGCCTTCCGGTCGTAGCCTCGGATTTACCCGAGATCCGGCGGGTGATGGCTCCGCACGATGTGGGCGTCCTGTGCGAACCCGGCGATCAGGCCGCCCTGACGGACGCCTTGCGCCGCGCGGTCGCCCAAAAACCGCTTCGGGAGCGGTGGCGGCGAAACATTCCCCGCGTTTTCGAAACTTTTAACCCCGATTCGGTATCCAAACGATTCATGCGTATTTATCAAAAATTGCTTTCCTGAGTGCCATGCATCGCACCGGATTACATGCTGGATCGTTTATTGCGCCGCGCAGGTTGCCGGGTCTTGCGTGCCTGTTCGTCTGCCTGGCGCACCTGCTTGCTCCGGCATGGACGTACGCGCAGGACGCCAGCGTACCGGCTGAAGGACTGGACTGGCCCGCCTTCGAAGAGGCGGTCATTCAGGCCGAAGCGCAGGACAAAAAATTGATCGTGGACGTCTATGCGGTGTGGTGTCCCTGGTGTCGTCGGCTGCAACGCGAGGTCTATGCGGACGACGCGGTGCAGGCGTATATAAAGGAGCATTTCGTGCTGACCCGTCTGGATGCGGAAAACACGGAGGACAGTCTCCGTTTTCGCAATTATACGTTGACCCCTTCGGAAATGGCGGCGGGCCTGGGCGCTTCGGGGTTTCCAACCACCGTTTTTCTGGACGAGGAAGGAAAATACATCACGCGCTTGCCCGGCTTCATAACGGCCCCGGATTTTCTGGACGTGCTGAATTACGTCGGAAGCGAGGCGTTCGTGGAGCATACTTTCGAGGAGTATATGGGGGGAAGCGAATAGTTTCCGTCTGTTCCCGGAGCGCCTTGTCCCTTTCGTTCGCCTTGCTTTCCCCTGCGCGCATGCGCCGTATCCTGAACGTCCTGAAAATATTTTGGGTCATGCTTGCGAGCGCGTTGCGGGCAAACCGGGACGCGGCGGGCCTGGAGCGTACGGAGGCATGGCGCCGTCGGTCCCGACAACTGCATGCAGGATGCGCCCGGTTGTGCGAGCAGGTGAATATTCGCGTACGGGTGGAAGGGAATAGGCCGAAACGCACAGGCATGCTCGTCGTGGCGAACCATTTCGGGGTGATCGATCCCGTGGCGTTGACGGCGGCGGCGCCCATGGCCCCGGTTGCGCGGGCCGATTTGCAAAGCTGGCCGTTTGTCGGCAACGTGTCCGTTTCGCACGGCATGATTCCGGTAGATCGGGAGCGCCGGACGGCGGCGTTTTCTTTCGTCGAGCGCGTGGGCGAACGGCTGGCGGCCGGCCTGAACGTGCTGGTTTTTCCCGAGGGGAACACCAGCGAAGAGCGACCGGTTCGCCCCTTCAGGACGGGCGCGTTCGAGGCCGTGAGCAACCAGGCAGGAGGCATGATTCTGCCTGCCTATCTGTGTATCGACCGGGTGGAAGGCGAGGCGGCCGACGACGAGGCGCGTCGCCGCGTCGTGTGGCTGGAGCATACGTCTTTCTGGGCGCATTTGTGGTCGCTGGCCGGGCTGCGGGGTCTGGAATACACCGTGCATTTCGGCGAGCCGATACCCGCCGAAGGGCGGAATCGAAAGGAGTTGGCACAACTTGCCCGCAACGCGGTTGAAGAGATCCGGCTGTCTTTGCATCCGTCCCGCGCCTGACGGGACCTGTCCCCCTATGGCTTTTCGCGCGTCTTCTGCAAGGCCCGCGCTGCCTGTTGCGCCATGACCGAAAAACAACTCGACCGACGATTGCGCGCGAGCATCCATTTCCTGATCGGCATTGGACTGGCGCTGGTCGGGTTGGCCGCGGCCATTTTGTGGGTTTTGGCCGCGGGGCAAAACGAGCGGTTTCTTCCCCGATCCGTGCGCGTGGCGGAACCCGTTCAACTGGGGCGTTCGCCTGCGCCGTCGGACATTCCAATGACGGATTCGCTGGATCGACTGCCCGACGTCGCAGCCCTGAACAAGGTGTTTCGCCAGGTAGCCGACCGGGTTACGCCTTCCGTGGCGTACATAGAGGTGGAGATACCCCTCGGCAGGGATCGGTATCACGATTTCGACGAGGACGCAGAGGGCTTTTTTCGGAGATACCCGTTGTCGGAAGCCGTCGGGAGCGGAGTATTGATCAGCGCCGAAGGACATGTGGTCACGAACCACCATGTCGTGGAGGATGCAGAGCGTATCCGCGTAACCCTTTCCGACAAGCGTACGTTCCAGGCCCGGATCGTGGGCGCCGACCCCTCCACGGACCTGGCCGTGCTGGAAATAGAAGGCGCCGAGGATTTGCCTGCCATCCTGCTGGGCGATTCCGACAGGTTGCATGCGGGCGAATGGGTGCTGGCCGTGGGAAATCCGTTCCGACTCAGGTCCACGGTTACTGCGGGGATCGTCAGCGCGACGGGTCGGCAGGTGAATATCATTGAGGACGATTTCGGAATCGAGGATTTTATTCAGACCGACGCCGCCATCAATCCCGGCAACTCGGGCGGCGCCGTGGTGAATCTGAATGGCGAACTGGTGGGTATTTCCACGGCCATCTCCACGGAAACCGGTTCGAACCAGGGCTATGGTTTTGCCGTCCCCGTCAATCTCGTGACGCGCGTCGCCGGAGATATTATCGAGTATGGCGCGGTGCAGCGGGGCTACCTGGGCGTACGCATTCAAACCGTGGATGCGCTGTTGGCGCGGCGCCTTGGCATGGATCGGATTCGCGGCGTGTATATCGCCGGGATTGCGAACGATGGAGCGGCGGCCCGGGCCGGCATGCGCAGCAAGGACGTGATTCTGTCGGTGGACGAACGCGCCGTGAATGCGGCTAACGAGTTGCAGCGCGTGATTGCGCGTCGTCGCCCGGGGGACGAACTGGTCGTGCAGGTGTGGCGGGATGGCGAGGTTCTCGACTTTCCGGCGTCGTTGCGGGCCCGCGACGACAGCGATGCTTTTTTCTAAAATATCCCGGTAATTATGATACGGTATTTGACTGCGGGCGAATCGCATGGAGAGGCGCTGACAGGCATTGTCGAAGGGATGCCGGCGGGGGTGCCGCTTTCGTCCGACGATATCGACCGCCAACTGGCCCGCCGCTGGCAGGGCTACGGGCGGGGAGGCCGGTCGAAGTTCGAACGGGACCGGATACATATCTATTCCGGGGTGCGTTTTTCCCGAACGATGGGCAGCCCCGTTGGATTGCGCCTCGACAATGCGGCCTATACGAAGGACCGGTCCGGCTGGCCCGAGGCGATGTCCGTCGCGGGTTCGGGCGAAGGCGTGGAAAAGATCACGTTGCCGAGGCCGGGCCATGCGGACCTGCCCGGATTGCAGAAATACGGTTTCGACGATATTCGGCCCGTCATCGACCGGGCCAGCGCGCGCGAGACGGCCATGCGCGTGGCGTGCTGCACCCTTGCGCGGCAATTTCTGGCCCAGTTCGGGATCGAGGTAGGCAGCCATGTGCTGCGGATCGGGGAAGTGGGGCGGCGGGAATACGGCTCGGACCGGGTGGCGGAACTGCTTGCCGGGGGCGCGGAGCAGGTGAGCGAGGCCGCCGACGCCAGCGAAGTGCGCATGCTGGACGAGGCGCTCACCCGCCAGTGCATCGAGCATATCGATGCGACGAAGAAGCAGGGCGATTCGCTGGGCGGCGCGTATGAAGTGATCGTGTCGGGCGTTCCTCCGGGGCTTGGCTCGTACGTGCACTGGGACCGGCGGCTCGACGGACGCCTGGCGCAGGCCATCCTGTCGATTCAGGGACAAAAGGCGGTCGAGATCGGGGATGGGGTGGCGGCGGCGGCCCGCCCGGGCTCGCGGGTGCACGATCCGATCATGTCCGATGCGCAGGGCTTTTCCCGGAGCGCCAACCATGCAGGCGGCGTGGAAGGCGGCATGTCGAACGGCATGCCCATCGTGGTGCGCGGCTATATGAAACCCATCCCTACGCTCGTCAAGCCCCTTGACACAGTGGATGTGGCTTCGGGGGAAGCGCAGCCGACCCGGTACGAGCGAAGCGACGTCACCTCCGTGCCGGCGGCCTCGACTGTTGCGGAGGCTACCGTGGCGCTGGCGATCGCCAATGCGTTTCTGGAAAAATTCGGCGGGGACAGCCTGTCGGAGATTCGGGCCCGCTACGACGCCGAAGTCGCCGGATCGAATCGAGCAGGGCAGTAGACGAGCAGGAGAAAGAACGTATATTCCGGGCGGATATTTCGAGGATTCCCCGGCGCATTTTATCTGTCCGAAATAACCATGTCTACGAAGGAAACGTCCCGCAAGGAACAGGCAAGCCGCGATACGGCGTACCGCCCCGCCGAGATCGAGGCCAAATGGTACGCCTGGTGGAGCGAGCGCGACCTGTTCCGCGCCCGATCGCAATCCGGCAAGCTCCCCCATGTCATTGTGATGCCGCCACCGAACGTAACCGGCGCGTTGCATATGGGACATGCGCTGCAGGACGCCGTTCAGGACGCCGTCACGCGCCTTCGACGCATGCAGGGCTGCGAGGCGCTCTGGGTGCCGGGCGTCGATCACGCCGGCGTCGCCACGCAAAACGTGGTGGAGAAAGAATTGGCCAGGGAGGGGAAAACCCGCTACGATCTGGGCCGCGAGCGTTTCGTCGAGCGAGTCTGGGCATGGAAACGCGAATACGGCGGCAGGATTATGGAGCAGAAACGCCGCCTTGGAGACTCGTGCGACTGGAGCCGGGAACGGTTCACCATGGACGAAGGCTTCACGAGGGCGGTGCAGGAAGCGTTCGTGCGTTTGTATGAGGAAGGACTGGTCTATCGGGGAGATTATCTGGTCAACTGGGACCCGGAAAACCGGACCGCGCTGTCCGACGAGGAGGTGGACAATGTGGAGCGGGAAGGACATCTGTGGTATATCGATTATCCGCTGGCGGACGGCTCCGGCGCGATTACGGTCGCCACGACCCGCCCGGAAACGATGCTGGGCGATACGGCGGTGGCCGTCCATCCCGAGGACCCGCGCTATGCGGACTTCATAGGGAAGAAGGCGGCGCTTCCCCTGACGGATCGGGAAATTCCCGTGATTGCGGACGAGTATGTCAAGATGGATTTCGGGGCCGGGGCGCTGAAGGTTACGCCGGGTCACGACCGAAACGATTTCGAGATCGGGCGACGGCACGGCCTGGAGGTCGTCAATGTGATTCGGCCCGACGGCGCGCTGAACGAAGCGTGCGGGTCGTACGAGGGGATGGATCGCTTCGCCGCCCGCGATCGCATCGTGGAAGAACTTGATCGGGCCGGGCTGCTTGCCCGCACAGAATCCATGAAAGGTACGGTTCCCGTGTCGAGCCGGTCCGGAGCGATCATCGAGCCGCTTGTTTCCCGGCAGTGGTTCGTGAAAATGGCGCCGCTGGCCGAACCGGCCATCGAGGCGGTGCGAACGGGCCAGGTCGTTTTTCACCCGAAGCGCTGGGAGAACGAATATTTTCGGTGGATGGAAAACATCCGGGACTGGACCATCTCGCGACAACTCTGGTGGGGGCACCGCATTCCGGTCTGGTACCATGTGGACGAGGAGGGCCGGATCGACGAGCGGCGAGGGTATGTCGTGTCGGTGGATCGGCCCGATCCCGGCATGGTGCAGGACGAGGACGTGCTCGACACCTGGTTTTCGTCGTGGTTGTGGCCGTTCGCCACGCTGGGATGGCCTAAGAAGACGGAAGACCTGGCGTATTTCTATCCCACGCAGGCGCTGGTGTCCGGCTACGACATTCTTTTCTTCTGGATCGCCCGCATGATCATGGCGGGATGCCGCTTCATGGGCGAGCCGCCCTACCGGGACGTCTTCATTACGGGGATGATCAAGGACAAGCAGGGGCGCTGGATGTCGAAGAGCCTTGGCAACGGCGTCGATCCGCTGGACATGATCGACCGGTACGGCGCCGACGCAGTCCGGTTTTCTCTGGTGATTCTGTGCGCGCAGGGACAGGATATTCGGCTCGATCCGACGAAATTCGAGATGGGGCGCAATTTTGCGAACAAGATATGGAATGCGTTCAAGGTATTCGGACGGTTCCTGAAGCCCGGGAAAACGTATCGGCGGGCGCGTTCTTTCGAAGAACTGGAACTGGTGGAGCAGTGGATGGCGCACCGGCTGCACGTTGCGATCGGGGAGGTGGACGAGGCGCTTTCGCGCTATCGCCTGAACGAGGCGCTGGCCCGGATATACGATCTTTTCCGCAAGGATTACTGCGACTGGTATCTCGAATTGATCAAACCGGCGCCGGGCGAGGAGCCGGACGAGGAAACGCTGGCGCTGGCCGTCGAACTCTACGATGCGATGCTCCGCCTGCTGCATCCGTTCATGCCGTTCATTACCGAGGAGCTGTGGGCGCAATTGCAACCCCGCGGCGAGGCAGCCTGCTGCATGACGGCGCCCTGGCCCGCGCAGGACGCTTCGTTGATGGATGCGGATCGCGCGGCGGCGTTTGACCGGATACAGGACCTGATATCCGGCATTCGCGCCATTCGAAGCGAGTACGGGGTGGCGCCCGGCGCGGAAATAGAAGCGCTGGTCCATGTTTCGCCCGACGCAGGGGACCTCGTAGCGACCCTGTCCGCGCACGCCGGTTATTTTCGAAAACTGGCTCGCGTACGGACCCTGACGGTGGGCGGCGGCGTATCGCGGCCGGCAGGAGCTGCTTCGCATGTATCCGGGCCGTGCGAAGCGTTTGTTCCGCTGGCCGGAATCATTGATCTCGAAGCGGAGCGCGCGCGCCTGGGCAAGGAAGTTGCGCAAAAGGAGCGTTTTCTTGCAAGCGTTCGCCGAAAGCTGCAGAACGAACAATTCGTTGCCCGGGCGCGGCCCGACGTGGTCGAACGGGAGCGCCAAAAGGAGCGGGACGCCGAGGCGGACCTTTCCCGGCTGCGCAGAAACCTTGAAAACATAGGGATACGCTGAACTGTGCAGATTTAATCAGGGTATCCCTGGAAATTTGCGTACCTTCGAAAAGGGAGATATGTTACACATCCCGAACATAGCCCCTGAATATTCCGTGAATGCGCCGTGCCTGATCGCAGCTATATAACCCGGACCGCCTTGATCGTAGCCCTCGGGGGTTTCCTGATGGGCTTCGACGCCTCCGTCATTTCCGGCGTCGTCGGATTCATCGAGACGCAGTTTGCCTTGACCAAGCTGCAGCTCGGATGGGCGGTCAGTTCGTTGACCCTTACGGCCACGCTGGCCATGATGGTAGCCGGTCCGCTGAGCGACGCCCTCGGGCGCCGGCGGGTGCTGTTTTTCGCCGCCGTACTGTATGCCGTGTCGGCGATCGCTTCCGCGCTGGCGCCTTCTTTCTGGTTTCTGGTGGCGGCCCGCATGATCGGGGGCCTCGGGGTCGGGGCTTCGCTCATCATCGCGCCAATGTATATCGCGGAGATTGCGCCTCCCGCCGTGCGGGGGAAGATGGTGTCGTTCAACCAGTTGAATATCGTGATCGGCATCTCGGTGGCGTTTTTCACGAATTACCTCGTACTGCGATTGGGGCAATCGGATATGGCATGGGCTCAGGCGCTGCGCTTCGGCCCCTGGAACTGGCGCTGGATGCTGGGTCTGGAGACATTCCCTGCCGTGCTCTACTTCTCGTGCCTCTTCTTCGTGCCGGAAAGTCCCCGCTGGCTGATCATGCGGGGACGGGAGGCGCTGGCGCGGCCCATCATGATCCGGGCCAGCGGCGAGGGACGCGCGGACGAGGAGATACAGGCCGTAAAGGCGAGTATCGCCAGCGACGCCGGCAAGGTAAAGGCCCCGCTGCGCGAATTGTTCGCGCCGGCGCTTCGCTTGGTGTTGCTCATTGGGGTCGTAGTGGCCGTTCTTCAGCAGATCACCGGCATCAATGCGGTGTTCTTCTACGCGCCGATGATTTTCGAGCAATCCGGCATCGGCACGGATGCGTCGTTCATGCAGGCCATTCTGGTGGGTCTGACCAATCTGGTTTTCACCGTGCTGGCCATATTGCTCATCGACCGCCTCGGGCGCAAGCCGCTGCTCGCCGTCGGGCTGGGCGGCGTCACGGTGTCCATGCTGGTGCTGGCGTTCGGTTTCTTCCAGGCGAGTTATACGCTTACCCCGGACGCGGTGGCTTCGCTGCCCGAGGAGGTTCCGTCTGCGGCGCTCGAACCCATGACGGGCCAAACGTACGATTCCGACGTGGCCTTCAAGACCGCCGTGGCCGATGCGCTTGGCGAGGCGGACGCCCAGCAACACGAAAGTACGCTGGTGACGGCGGCCATTTCCATCAATCCCGGCCTGATTCTGGCGGGCATCCTTGCTTTCGTCGCCTTTTTCGCCGTGTCGATCGGACCGGTAATGTGGGTGCTCTTTTCGGAACTGTTCCCCAACCGGATTCGCGGTCTGGCTATTTCGTTCGTGGGTCTCATCAACTCCGCCGTGAGTTTCACGGTGCAACTCGTGTTTCCGTGGGAATTATCTCAACTCGGCAGCGCCCCGACGTTCCTGATCTACGGGATATTCGCCGCCGTCGGATTCATTTTCGTCCTGGCGGTGATACCCGAAACGAAAGGGAAATCGCTGGAGGAACTTGAGAAAGTGCTTGTGAAATGATCGTTTCCGGCGCCCAGTGCGCGGCAGTTTCGTGCGGATCGGCGCTGTAACCCCGCATACATGCCTTATCCGGCAAATATCATGAAATCATCATATTGCTCCATCGCAGGTCTGTTGCTGTCTGCGCTTGTTCTTTCGGGATGCCAGTCGAGCGCCGAAGCCCCTTCCGTCGAAGGGCCGGTCAAGATGGAACTGCGGCAGGTGGATGGCCGCTATGAACTTTTCAGGGATGGCGAGCCTTTTTACATCCACGGCGCAGGCCTTGAATTCGGCGACATAGAGCGGCTGGCTCAGCACGGGGCCAATTCGTTCAGAACGTGGCGCACGGACAACGGACGGGATACGGGGGAGGAGGTGCTGCAGCGTGCTCAGGAGGCGGGTCTGGCGGTTACGATGGGCCTGGAGATCGCCCGGGAGCGCGAAGGCGAAGGACGGGGCATTTTCGGATTCGACTACGACGACGAAGAGGCTGTGGCGGAACAACTCGAACGGATTCGGGCGGAGGTCATGCAGTACAAGGACCATCCGGCGCTGATCATCTGGGGAATTGGCAACGAACTGAACCTCGGCGCCGCCAATCCTCGCGTGTGGGACGCCGTCAACGAAATCTCGGAAATGATTCACGAGATCGATCCCAATCATCTGACCACCACCATGCTGGCCGGGATATGGAAGGAACTGGCCGACGATATAAAGACCCGGGCGCCCGACCTGGATCTGATCAGTATCCAGATGTACGCGGATATCGAAAACCTGCCCCGGTACATTGAAGAAATCGGATGGGACGGGCCGTTCATGGTTACCGAGTGGGGCGCCACCGGCCATTGGGAGATTCCGACCACGCCCTGGGGCGCCCCTGTGGAAAACAACAGTTCCGTCAAGGCCGATGATTACCTGCGGCGCTACCAGACCGTCATCGAACCGCTTCGGGACCAGTGCGTGGGATCGTATGTTTTTCTGTGGGGGCAGAAGCAGGAGCGGACGCCGACCTGGTACGGCATGTTCTTGCCCACCGGGGAAGAAACTGAAACGGTGGACGTGATGCATTACGTCTGGAATGGCGCGTGGCCGGAGAACCGGAGTCCTCGCCTGGAGCAGATGCTGCTGAACGGGCAGGAAGCCCCCGCCGGCATTTATCTTCGTCCCGGGGAATCCTATCCGGCGCTGGTCTCGTCCACTGACCCGGACGGCGATGCGCTCCGGTACGAATGGGAAGTGCGCCGGGAGAGCACGGCGCAAAGCGAAGGCGGCGACGACGAGGAGGTTCCCGAACATATAGCAAACGTGCTGGATCGCACGGATACCCCGGAAGTCACGCTGACGGCGCCGGCCGAGGAAGGCGCGTACCGCCTCTTCGTATATGTGTATGACGGCGAGGGGCACGCCGCCCACGCCAATATTCCCTTCTACGTCGGGTCGTAATCGTGCGTGCATCCAGTGGGAATGGCGAATCCGGCAAAACGCCTGTGTTCGTGGGGGACGTTCCCGTGCGGCGTATGGACGGCCCGGTTACGGGCGCCTTTGTCGAACTGGACGGCGAAACGTTCTACAAGATCGGACGGTGCGACCGGTTGCCTCCTTTCTTCATGTCGATGGTCAGCGACGGCGACCATTGGCTTTTCGCATCAAGCAATGGGGCGTTGACGGCGGGCAGAGGGACCGCGGGGCAGGCGCTTTTTCCCTATTGCACGGACGACAAGATCCACGATGCGCAGGATCGGGTGGGCGGAAAAACCATCCTGCTGGTGGAGCGACAGAACGGATACGCGTTGTGGGAGCCGTTTTCGGATCGGTATCGGGGGGCGTACGCCGTCGAGCGCAATCTGTACAAGAGCCTGTACGGACACAAGATTCGCTACGAGGAAATCAATCGCGACCTCCAGCTTGTCTTCGCGTATACCTGGGCCGCCAGCCAGCAATTCGGTTTCGTTAAACGGTCGACGCTCCGCAATACCGGTTCCGTGCAGGCAAGCGTGAGGGTTCTGGACGGGATCCTGAATATTTTGCCATACGGCGTGCCCCAGGCTTTGCAAACCGACCGCAGCAATCTGGTGGACGCCTACAAGAAGAGCGAATGGCATGGCCCGGCGGGTCCGGCGCTGTTCGCATTGAGTTCCATTCCCGTGGACAAGCCCGAACCGAGCGAGGCGCTCATGGCTACGGCGGCATGGTCCGCGGGGCTGGAGGCCGAGGCGCACCTCTTGTCTGCGGCGCAGTTGGACCGCTTCCGGCGGGGTTTGCCTGTGGAGCAGGAGCATGACGTGCGGGGCGTACGGGGAGCCTACTTCGTGCAGGCGACTTTCGAGGCGCCGCCCGGCGTCGAGCGCATCTGGCATGTGGTGGCCGACGTTGGGCAGGGACCGGATCGGGCGGTTGCGTTGCGAGCCTTGCTGCGCGCGCATTTTCGGGGCGAGGCGGACATAGTCGCCCGGATAGAACAGGATGTCCGGGAAGGCGGCGAGCGCCTGGCCCGCCTCGTGGCCGCTGCGGACGGCATGCAGCAGACCGCCGAGCCCATGATGGCGGCGCGGCATTTTTCGCACGTGATGTTCAATGTGATGCGGGGTGGGGTATTCGTGGAGAATGGCCTGATATCCCGCTCCGATCTCGCCTCGTTTTTGCGCCGTCGCAATCGCCGGGTGACCGCCCGGCATGAGACATGGGTCGCCGGACTCCCCGACCGGACGCCGGTCAACTGGTTGCTTGCGGATGCAGCCGCCCTAAACGATCCGCAGATGGAGCGGCTGTGCCATGAATATTTGCCGCTTACGTTCGGGCGCCGCCATGGCGATCCCAGCCGCCCGTGGAACCGTTTCGCCATCGATACGCACAACGAGGACGGCTCGCGCAAAATCGCCTACGAGGGCAACTGGAGGGACATTTTCCAGAATTGGGAAGCGCTGGCTTTTTCCTGGCCGGAATATGTCGAAAGCATGGTTTGCAAGTTCGTCAATGCGTCGACCCCCGACGGACACAATCCCTACCGCCTGACGCAGGACGGCGTCGACTGGGAGGTGCTCGATCCCAACGATCCCTGGTCGTACATCGGCTACTGGGGAGATCATCAGATCGCCTATCTGCTCAAACTGCTTGAATGCTCCCGCGCGCATCATCCCGGCAGACTGGAGGAGTTTCTCGCGCGGAAAATATTCGCCTATGCGGATGTGCCGTACCGCATCCGACCGTACCGCGAGATCCTGGCCAATCCCCATGAAACGATCGATTTCGACCGCGAATCGGCAGCGGGTTCCGCCCGCCGCGCGGCGGAGACAGGGGGAGACGGCAAACTGGTTCCGGGCGCCGACGGCGACCCGTATCTGGTGAACCTGGCCGAGAAACTGCTTGTCGCGATTCTGGCGCGGCTGGCCAGTTTCATCCCGGAGGGCGGTATCTGGATGAATACGCAACGTCCCGAATGGAACGACGCCAACAATGCGCTCGTGGGATACGGCGTGTCTATGGTTACGCTGTGTTACGTACGGCGTTTTGTGCGTGTCGTCGCTGATCTCTTCGCCGGTCTGCCGCGCGAAACCCTCGATCTTTCCGAAGAAGTGGCCGGTTTCATGGAGGCGATTTCCGAAGAGCTGGGCCGGTACGAGCATCTTGCAGCCGGAGTCTGGACCGACGAGGACCGGAAAAAGGCGATGGACGCGCTGGGCGAAGCGGGGAGCGCGTATCGCGTGAAGATATACGAGGATGGATTTTCCGGTAAGGCGCAGGCTGTGCGCCGCGATGCGGCGCTGACCTTGCTTGGGCGCGCTGCGGCGTTTGCGGAGCACAGCATCCGGGCCGCCCGGCGTCCCGACGGGTTGTTTCATGCCTACAGTCTGATGTCGGTTACGTCCCCGAAGACCGTAGCGCTCCGGTCCATGTACGCCATGCTGGAAGGGCAGGTCGCGGCGCTGAGCGCCGGGACGCTTTCGGGCAAGGAAGCGCTCGAGGTGTTATCGACGCTCAGGGCCGGGCCGCTGTATTGTCCGCGCCGGAACACCTATCTCCTGTACCCTGATCGGGCGCTGCCCCGGTTCACCGAAAAGAACCGGATCGAAGCCGGTCGCGTGGAGGAAATCGCACTGCTCCGGTCGCTGGCCGGCGCGGGAGACCGCCGGTTGATCGTGCAGGACGAGGAAGGAGGATGGCATTTCAACGGCCTCTTCCGCAACGCGGACTCCGTACAAGCCGCCCTCGACGCCTTGCGGCGGGAAGGGTACGCCGAGGCGGTCGAACAGGACGGGGACGCGGTGCTTGCCCTGTTCGAGGACGTGTTCGATCACCGCTCGTACACCGGGCGCTCCGGAACCTTCTTCGGATACGAAGGGCTGGGAAGCGTGTACTGGCACATGGTGTCCAAATTTTTGCTTGCGGTCCTGGAGTGTTTTCGCGCGGCGGAAGACGCCGGGGAGGATATGGCGGTGCGGCAGGGACTGGCCGAGCACTACTACGCCATTCGCGGGGGATTGGGCATGCACAGAACGCCGGAGCAATTCGGGGCCTTCCCTTCCGATCCGTATTCCCATACCCCGGCGCATGCGGGCGCGCAGCAACCGGGCATGACGGGACAGGTGAAGGAAGATATTTTGTGTCGTTGGGGCGAACTGGGAGTGCTCGTTCGAGAGGGCAGGATCCATTTCCGGCCCACGCTGTTGCGCCACGGCGAATTTCTGACGCGCCCGGCCGAATTTCGCTGGTGCGATACGGAAGGACGCCTGCGGACCCTGGAACTCCTGCCGGGCATGCTGGCCTTCACCTGTTGCCAGACGCCCTTCGTTTACCGTGTGGCTGAGCGGGCGGCTATCCATATCGCGGACCGGGACGGCTCCACCCGCGCGTTGGACGGATTGGCGCTTGATCGCGCGTCCAGCGAAAGCATATTCCGCCGCGAAGGCGTTATCCGCAAGATTGAGGTAGCCCTTACGCCGGGCTGGAAGGGATAGCGCTGCCTTGTACCCTCTTATTTCCTGAAAAAAGTACGGTGACGCAATGTCTGTCCTGCATCTTCGCGAAGCGGTCCTGAGCCGTATCCTTGCCACTGGCGTGGTGGCTGTGGTGCGCTTGCCCGATGCGTCGCATGTGCTCCGCGTCGTGGACGCTATCCGGGAAGGAGGGGTTACCGCCATCGAAATCACCATGACGACGCCGGGCGCCTTGCAGGCGATCACGGAGGTGGTCGGCAGTATGGATGATGTCGAGATCGGGGTGGGCTCCGTGCTGGATGCAGCGGGCGTGCACCGGGCTGTCGACGCCGGCGCACGGTATGTGGTGAGTCCGGTGTACAAGAAGGAACTCATAGATGCGGCGCACGAACGGGACGTGCCTGTGATGCCGGGGGCTTTCTCCCCCACGGAAATCCTCGAAGCCACCGAGGCCGGCGCCGACGTAGTCAAGGTGTTTCCCTCCGGCGTGGTGGGTATGTCGTATTTCAGGGCGGTGCTGGCGCCCGTGCCCCATCTGAAATTGATGCCCACCGGGGGAGTATCTCCGGAGAATGCAGGCGACTGGATCCGCGCCGGGGCTGTTGCAGTGGGGGTGGGGTCTTCCCTGCTGGACAAGCAGGCCATCGCAGAAGGTAACTTCGGCAAGCTGACAGAAAACGCGCGCATGCTGCGCCGGAGCGTTGCGGAAGCGAAAAAGGAGGAATAAAAGGATACTCTGATCAAAACCGCTTTGATCAGCGCTTCGCGTTCGCACGCGAAGCGCCCTTCGGGAGGCTGCGAGAAGCACGCTGGCCGCGTCATTCCTCATTATGTGGGGCCTGCCACATTGCTTCGTCATTCCTTGCCGGGCGCACTTCTCGCAGCCTCTGAACTTCGCGGACTTAATCAGAGTATCCTTAAAGGCGAAATCCGTTTGTCCCGCATGTATTTTACGGGGCGGAGGCATATTCTTCCGTTCGAACTTTTCTTAAAACAATACCCCCACCGATTCCATGTTTGCTCCGATGCCTGATGCAATACGCCATCCGGCGTTTTTCGCGTTTCGATCCCACTCGCTTGCCATGCGTTGCCTGGTTTGCACCGCATTTTTCCTATGCCTGACGGCGTTCGCCGGGCGTCCGGCGGCGGCGCAGGCAGACCGTCCTCCGAATGTGGTGCTCATCTTTGCGGACGATCTCGGCTACGGCGATATCGGGGTATACGGGCACCCGACGATCCGCACGCCCCATCTGGACCGCATGGCGGCGGAAGGGATGAAATTCACCCAGTTTTATGTGGGCGCCTCGGTATGTACGCCAAGCCGGGCCGCGTTGCTGACCGGTCGTCTGCCGATCCGGAGCGGCATGGTCAGCGATCAGCGCCGGGTGTTTTTTCCGGATTCCAAACTGGGCCTGCCGGCGCGCGAAATTACGATAGCGGAGGCGCTCAGGGAGGCCGGGTACGCTACGGGCATAGTAGGTAAATGGCATCTCGGTCATCTCGAACCGTTTCTTCCCACAAACCACGGTTTCGATTCCTACTACGGGATTCCCTATTCCAACGATATGGATCGCGTGGCGGGCGGCGAATGGCAGGAAATATTCTGGGATCCCAAATCCGAATACTGGAATGTGCCGTTGCTGCGCGACACGGAGGTCATCGAGCGCCCGGTCAATCAGGAAACGATCACCCGGCGGTATGCGCAGGAGGCGGTGGCCTTCATCCGCGACCATGCCGGGGAGCCGTTTTTCCTGTACCTGGCGCATACCATGCCGCACACGCCGCTTTTCCGAAGCGCAGCGTTTGCCGGTCATAGCAAGGCGGGACTCTACGGGGACGTGATCGAAGAGATCGACTGGAGCGTAGGACAAGTCATGCAGGCGCTCGAGGAAGAGGGCATTGCGGAGAATACGCTCGTTTTTTTCACGAGCGATAACGGTCCCTGGCTTATTTTCCGGACGCACGGCGGTTCGGCGGGGCTTTTGCGGGACGGCAAGGGCACCACCTACGAGGGGGGCATGCGGTCGCCTGCGCTTGCATGGTGGCCGGGCACGGTACCGCCGGGAGCGGTGAATTCGGCGCTCGTGACGGCGATGGATGTGTTTCCCACGGTGCTGGGCATGGCGGGCGCGCCGGTTCCGGACGACCGCGCGATCGACGGGATGGATATTGGAAATATCCTTCGAGGAAGTGACGAGGACGCCCACGACATGATCCTGTACTACCGGGGCACGCGCATTTTCGCCGCGCGGGTAGGGCCCTGGAAAGCGCATTTCATCACGCAGCGGGCCTACATCGGGGACAGTCCTGTGTCGCGCGATCCCCCGATTCTGAATCATCTGGAGCACGATCCCTCCGAACGGTTCGACGTATCCGCGGAGCATCCGGAGGTGCTGGAAGAGATTGCGGCGCGTGTAGCGGAGCACCGGGCCGGACTGGATCCCTGGCCGATCCAGCTTGACGCCCGCATCGAGATCGAGGAATAAACGGAATATGAATCAGCATGCTTCGGATATGCGGGAGGCGAATCGCCCCGGCGAGCGGCTTGCGGGCCGTACGGCGGTGGTGACCGGCGCGGCTTCAGGCATCGGGAAAGCTGCGGCGGAGTTGTTTGCGCGGGAAGGCGCCCGCGTGGCTCTGCTGGACGTGAACGAGGAGGCGGGCAGGGCGCTGGCCGCCGACCTGGGATCGTCTGCGGCTTTCTATGCCTGCGATGTGTCCGACGGGGAGGCCGTGCATGAAACCTTCCAGGCTGTCGCCGGGGATCTGGCTCCCGTGGATGTGCTGTTCAACAATGCCGGCGTGTCCCATGTCGGCACGGTGGCGACAACCGCCGAAGAGGATTTCGACCGGGTCTACCGGGTCAACGTGAAGGGCGCGTATCATTGCCTCCAGGCCGCCGTGCAGGGGATGTGCGGGCGGGGCGGCGCCATCGTGAATATGGCCTCGACCGTGTCGACCATCGGCGTCCCGGATCGCTTCGCCTATTCGATGAGCAAGGGCGCCGTGCTGACCATGACCCTTTCCGTGGCCTGCGACTACCTGCCGGAGGGCATACGGTGCAACGCCATTGCCCCTGCCCGCATTCACACCCCGTTCGTGGACGGGTATCTTGCGAAAAATTATCCGGGCAGGGAGCGGGAAATGTATGACCGGCTGGCCGCGGCGCAGCCCATCGGCAGGATGGGAACGCCGGAAGAAGTGGCGGAGCTGGCGTTGTACCTGTGCTCGGATGCGGCGGCGTTCGTTACCGGTTCGCTTTTTCCCATAGACGGGGGCGCTATTTTGCTTCGTCCCTGATTCGTACGTATCACAGCCTTTGTTATCCCATGCGACTCATTCGATTTGGTTCGCCCGGCGCCGAAAAGCCGGGACTTTTGCTTGCAGACGGAACCCGCGTGGACGCTTCCGCCGTGGCCCGCGACTACGACGAGGCGTTTTTCGCTGGGGATGGCATGACCCGCCTCCGGGCGTGGCTCGAATCGGGCAAGGCCGCCGATGCGCCGCGCGTCGATGAAACCGTGCGCCTTGCGCCGCCAGTAGCCCGCCCGAGCAAGATTATCTGCATCGGACTGAATTACCACAAGCATGCGCAAGAGTCGAAGATGGCCGCGCCGGAGGAGCCCGTGTTGTTCATGAAGGCGAGTTCGTCGCTCAGCGGGCCGTTCGACCCCATCGTACTGCCGCGCGGCTCGAGAAAAACCGACTGGGAAATCGAACTGGCCGCGATCGTCGGGCGGCGGGCGAAGTATGTATCGGAAAGCGATGCGCCGGACTGCGTAGCGGGGTATTCGATCATGAACGACGTTTCCGAGCGGCAATACCAGATCGAGCAGGGCGGGCAGTGGGTGAAAGGCAAGAGTTGCGACACCTTTTCTCCGCTGGGCCCCGCGCTCGTCACCCCGGACGAGATTGCGGACGTGCATGACCTGGACATGCGGCTTGCGGTCAACGGCGAGGAAATGCAGCGCAGTTCGACCGCGGATATGATCTTTCCCGTTCCTTTCCTCGTAAGCTACGTGAGCCGTTTCATGACGCTGCTTCCAGGGGATATTCTTTCCACGGGCACCCCGGAGGGGGTCGGGCTGGGCATGAAGCCCCCGAGGTATCTGCGGGTGGGTTATACGGTGGACCTGGAAATCGAGCGACTGGGGGCAATGCGGCAGGAAGCGGCGCCGCCCTGGGCGCCTGTCGGCAGGTCGTGGAATCCGGCGGCGGCGCGATAAAGGCGAAAAGAGGGATTTCCCCGTACGAATAAGACGAATCCGCCGCAGCGGAGCTGGCCTTCTTGCGCCCTTGTCCCTGGGGGAGCGGGGCCGGGTTTCGATGAGCCCGCTACCCGATAGCGACCCAGGCATGATTTTTATCGAAAAATTATCCAATAATGAATTTTTTTGTTAAGGATGCTCTGCGCGCGCCCGCGTGCGGTTGCTCTTGCGATTGAACGAAACGTGATAAGGGAAGATTTGAGGGACATAGGGGCCGCGCGGGAAGTCGGGACGCCGCCGGGCGTCTTGCCTTAACATTTTTTCTCATCCTAAACCACTGTATAACATGTTTTTATATCAAAAAACAGATTATTTCTCCAAAATATACGGAGAAACTTTTCCGATCCGTGTTTGACAAACGCATTCCTCGTGGTATATTAGTAGTACGCAAACGGTTCATGCAAGCGGTACGTCCCGACGAGGCGCTACGCCTGGAAACGTGTCGCCAACCGCCGAATCCCGGATTTACGAACCATTCCCGAGGACAGCATATGTTCTGCTTCATTGATTATAGAGCGGGGGCCAGGATGCACAACAGGGGTGCTTGCGACGTACCCGGCAGCACAGTCGGTCGCAACGGCAGGCTCCCGAAGCCATGCGGTTCCCCCGCCCGCCCCCTGTTTTTCGCAGGCATTGCGAAGAGCCTCCTCATCCTCTCGATCCTGTTGCTTTCGTCGCCCCGCGCCGCCCATGGGCAGGATGCAAGGGCGAACCAGCGCGTTGTCCCCGTCGCAGAGGTGTATGACCTGGATTTCGTGGCTGGTTTTCTGGAAGACCAGATTATTGTTCCGGGAAATTCGGATTATACCCATGCGGTCTTTATGGATATCACGGAGGACGGATTCGGCGCAAACGATATTCTCGTGCTTTATCCTGACGAGGAACATTTTACGCTCAGTCCGTATCTCCCGGACGCCATGCTTAACACGCTGGTTGCGCTGAATCTCGAAACGGACTACCGAATCAACACTGTGCGGGAAAGAAGCGTGGTGCTCGCCAGCGAGGCAGAAGGCGAGGAAGATCCCAAAAAGGCTCTTGCCGGGGCTGTGTTGGGCTCTCTTTTGCACTATTATCCCGAAGGCCCCATGGAACTTCACCTCGTTCAGCGGGGCGAGGACGTCCATATCACGTTCTGGAACTACAGCGAGGACCTTTGGACCTTTAAGCCCGACGCTACCCAGTGCATTCATCCAGGCATCCAGGAAGCGAATCCGATGACGATCATAGCGCATAAACAACCGGAGATTAGTTCTTATCTCGACAGCGAAGGGTGTGTCGTCGTTCACGACAGGACCATCGGCGGCAACGTTGTTGCCCGTACCTGTCCATAATGCATACGTTATGGAAAACGATCGCGCCGACATGCTTTTGTTCATCGATCTCGGATTCATCCTCCTTGTGGGGTTTTTGATGTTGACCGAGACGGACTCCCAGGCGGAGGTGCTGCTTCCGAACGAATCGGAGGAGGCAAGCGCTCCTTCGCTTGCATTCGAGGTCCAGTTCGACGACCGCATGCATTTTATAGTGCTGCAGTTGCCCGAAAGGGAGCCTGCCTGCGCGATCGTGACGCTCGTCGATCTTGCGTCGTGCATGGAGCAGGCCTACAGGCTGGACAATAAAGTCTCTTTTGTGCTTGCCCCGCAAGGCAGAGCTACCGTTCAGCAAATGGTGGCCATGCTTGATCTTTGCACCCGGCGAAGTTGGCAGTGCACTGTTAGCAGTTAGTCATTCAGAACTTCATCGCGTTATGGCCTTGTCCTTTGCCGCGCAGGAGGAAAGGAAAAACCGCCGCATTTCGTGGCTGTCGTTTCTTGGCGTGTCCATGTTGTTTAGCGTGGCGTTTACCTTGATGCCCACGCCCGGACAGGAATTCGCCGAAACGACGATAGAGAGGCTTATCCTGACGAGCGTGGAGTTGCCGTCGGTCGAAGAAATAGAAATAGAAACGGAGCCGCTCGCGGAAGAAGAAGAAGATCCTCTCGAAATGATCGAAGAGATCGCCGAATCCCTCGAACCCGAAGCGCCGGTCGAGGAAATGCTGGAAGAAGACGTCGAGGCGCTGATCGCCGATGCGTTCGAAACGTTTTCTTTTTCCGACGTGTCTGTCGAGGATCCTGTGGCGCAGCAAGAGAACCGGGAGATTGTCTCGTTGTCGGACGAGGATATGGATCTATTTTCCGACGCGGCTTCCGAGCGTCCCGTTTTCAATTCGGACATGGACTTGACGCAGAATCTTTTGAACGATTCCGGGAATCCTACCCATGCTTCCCGTTCCTTGTCGTCCAATCTTATCGGACAGTCTTTAGCCTCCACGGACGATACGGATCGCTCCCGCCGCTATGTGGGAGATCTGGAGGGGCTCGCCTGGCCCGACGCGTCAGGCCGGCAAACGATTCGGGCTACCGGCGACGCAGGAGCGCCGTCGCTGGAATCCTCTGGCTCGGGATCCCGTCAGGACAACCTGTTTCTGGGCGACGGGGACATTTCCGTTCCGTCGGATTCCCTTTTGATGTGGATTATGGAGAACCAGGCCGAACTGGACCCCGGGATTCGGTCTCTTTTCTATTTTGCGCCTCCGGCCATCAGCGCCAGAGACGAAACCACCATTGGCGCCGCGCCCTCCGAACTCCAGCTCATGTATACGCCCTCCAACAGGGAAATCCGGATTGCTATGATTCGGGAAGGCGCCATCTATTACTTCGTCGATCCCGGATTTCAACAGCGCGCCCAGTATTTCCAGAAGGGCGTCGTGGGCCGGGACGATATGGAGCGCGTCGACTTCGTCCAGAGCGAGGATTTTTCTCCCACAGGCCCCGAAGCGAGAGATTTTTTCAGACTTTTCCTTGCCTGGTGGCAGCAGGAAAAACAAAACATGTAACCTCCAATGGATGAGTCTCTGGTGGACATCGTGCTTATTTTGCTGGCCACGCTCGTGGCGATCAGCACTATATCCACGTTTGACGTAGAGCCGCCCTTGAGTCAGGAGGCGGAACCCGGCATGCCCTTGCTCCAGCCGCTTCAGGTGGGCATATCGGAAAGCGGAATGTTTTACACCGTCGAGGGCGGAGGAGACCCCGTCATGCTCAACCCTAACGACCTGTATAGCCTGATGACGTCAAGCCATCCGGACCGTACGGTCGAGTTTACGGCCGACAAGAACGCTCCTGCAAGGTTGTTGCTTACGGCCAACAATCTTGTTCAGCAAGCCAAAAGACAAGCCGTTTTTCTTGTTCTGGTTGAAGCGCCATCTTCCTGACACCGTAATTTTTATGCACCGATCAGCAATATTTCTGGCGGCGGGCGCGTTATGCCTCGCATTTCTTTGGGGGTGCGGTTCTTCCGCGCCGGTTGTTACTGTAAGCGAGCCGGTTTCCGCTGACCCTGTTTCGCCGCCGCTCCCCGGCGTGGACAGCCTGGTTATTGCGGATGTGCTGAATTCGTTTCACGGTACGTTCGTGCGGGCTTCGGCGGAAACCCGCGCAGAGGAAGATTTTCTGGCCGGGCGCGTCTTGTTCGAACGCATAGACAGTACCCTGCGCCTTCTGAATGGCGATCACCCGCTGGATGCGATGGGGGATTCCGCGGACGGTGCGGCTGCGGTCGATACGACAGCGTTCGAGGAAGCGCATACGCGAGCTCGCCAGACGCTTGTTCGGGCCGCGCAAGCCCAGACTGAACAGGACAGCGTGCTTGTTCAGAGCCTGCTTGCAGAATCTCAGGGTTTGTTCGAGAGCGCACTGGCTCTCAATCCGCTGCACGAGGGGGCGCGCCATCAATTGGCCCAGGTTTATAGCGTACGGGCGCAATGGTTCAGAGAGGAAGAGGCGTGGGAAGAGGTGCTTGCCTTGTTGCGCGGCTTGCTGGCGCTTCGCGCCGACGATCACAACTTGTGGGCGGAAGTCGCCGTGGTTCTGGAAAATATGAATCAGTTTCCCGGCGCGGCGCTCACCTGGCTACAGGCGGCGGAAACCGTTCTGGACGACGCTCTGCTGGCTTTTACGCCGGAAGCGGAGCGTCCTCCGCCGGACAGTCTGACGCTTTTCACCTATTATGTCCGTTCGTATCGGGCGTTCGTCGAAAACCGAGACGGAGAGGGAGTGCGCCGCGCCTTGTCCGATGCGCAACAGTATGCGACCACCGCCGAGCAGGAAGATTTCGCCCGACAGGAAATGGACTGGGTTCTGTGGGATTATCACCATTTTGAAAACCGGTTGGCCTACGACAGTCTGCAAACCTTGTTTTCCGCCGATCCGCTCGCCGCCCGGGATGGGCTGGTTTGGCTGATTCCGCGCCTTACCCGGATATCTTCGCGCCTCGAAGCGAGTTACAACCATGCCTTGCTCAATTGGGAGCACGACGGTCGGGAGGCGGCCCTGGACACGTTGCAAGTTCTTTGGGGGTTCGTCGGGGATAGCACGTCAACGCAAAAAACGCCCTATCCCGCATTCACAGAAGATCTTCGGCAAACGTACGCTACGGCGCTTTTCGAGCGCGCCGTGGAGCATCGTCGCGATGGAGCCTCTGCGCTTGCGTTCACGTATCTCATGCAGGTAACGGAAGTGCGAAGCCAGTATACGGGCAGGGCGTTCGTCGAAGCGTTGCGCCTCGCGCGCTACAATCCCGAGCAGGCGCTGCTGCTTGAACCCCGGATCGAGAAAGTGTTCGACGCGATGCAGCGAGAGGATCAGTTGGCCTATCTGACTCTTATGGGCAATCTGCACCGGCGGGTTGGCGACAGGGACAAGGCGCGGGTTCTTCTCGAACGGTACAGGGTGCTGCGCGCCGCAGAATCCGATGGGTAAAGGCGCAGCATAAGCGCGGGTTATTGGAGACGAAGTCATGTTTCTCGCAATGATTTTTCACAGAGCAAGGGCCATGCAGGCGCATTGGAGACATGCGGTTCGCCTGACTTCTGCGCTGCGCGCGTTGGTCGTTTGCGCCTGCGCGGGCGGCCTGCTGTGGGCCGTTCCCGCCGAAGGCCAGGCCGTTTGGCAGGAGGGTTCTCCGGCGAAGCGCGTTTTTCAGGACGAGCCGGCCTTGCTCCCGCCTTCCCCGAGGAATGTGATGCGTTGGCCATCCCCGACGAGTTCGGAGAGGGATGCCGGGAGCGTAGGGAAGCCCGAACGCCGGAAACGTTCGGAGGCGTTGCGCAGGCAGGCGGATTTCCGGACGGCCCGTCCGATCCTGTGCTCCGGGCGGCTCCGTTCATTGAGTGCCCCGCCGCCGTGTTTATCGAAGAGATGGAGACGGGCTCCATCGACTGCGAGGCCTGGGACGAGGCGGGCGAAGAGCATATCGACTATTACTGGGAGCCTGCGGGCGGCGCGCCGCAGGGCTACCTGGACGCGCCCCGCCTGATAGGCGAGGATCGCCTTGTTCCTTCGATAGTGGCGCCGTCGTCTCCCTCCTACGCCACGCTGGAGTCTTTTCTGTCGGAGGAGGCGACGCTTCGCTACCGGTACCGCCTGACGGCTTTGTCCCGCGTTACGGGCCTGTCGTCTCAGGAAGAAGTGGAAGTGTTCGTGCTGCTTCGCCGTCCGAGCGTGTATTGTCCTCTGGAGTACGAAGTCCCGGCGGGTTCGGAGGTCGTTCTTTCGTGCGAGGGGGCGGATCCATTGTCTTTTCGGATGGACTACGAGGAAGGCTCGTCCGTATTCTGGGAATGGGAGGGCCTGTGGGGGTCGAGCGCGTCGTTGCTGAGCGGGGCGGACACGCCGTCGCCGTCGTTCCGGGCTCCGCTGGGCGGATCGGGGGAGACGTATGATTATGTCGCGAGCATGACGACGACCTCTTCGGGGGTTCCCCGCACGGCGCGCCGTCGGGTGAACGTACGAGTGGTCGAGGCGGAGGAAATGCGCCCTGTAACTGAGGAAGCGGACCTTGCGGCGACCGGCTCCGATGTTTCCTTGTCGGCGAACAATTCAGCGCCGACGATTACGTGCGTGGATTACGACGTGTACCCGACCGCGCCTGATTTCACAATACATTGTTCCGTGACGAACGAGCCTGCGGGCGCTGCGTATGGGTGGACGTCTCGCGGCGCTCCCGAGGATATATCCAATCTGGGGGCCAGAAACGCCCTCAGGCCGACCTTCTCGCTGAGAAGTTACGCAGATGGAGATAACTCCATTGTCTTCGAATACGCGGTGACGTTGTCGGCTCCGGGCATTGCCGACGTCACGGAGAACGTTACGGTGACGATTATGGGGATGCCGGACATAATGGACTGCAAGCAGAATGACTACCCGGTGTACGCGGGCGATCCGGATTTTCAATTCGATTGCTCCTACAACGCTTCCCTGAGCGGCAGGGATCCCTTTTGGATTACGGAATCGTTGCCGGGCAAGTACCGATTGAATGTCCCTCGTCATTTCGAATCTGCTCACTTCAAACCCACCTTTGACGTTCCGGAAAATTTGTCTCGGGACCAAACTTTAGACTACTATAGGTATTACGTCTGCCTCACGATTCAGAACCACGAACCCGACCCGAAATACGTCGGTCTGGCGCCATATGATATAACAGAATCGGAGTATATTACCGTGAAGGTATCGGCAACGCCTGAAATTGACGTCGAATGCCGCGGCAACCCGTATTCGGCGGCGGAGGGATCAGGCGATTTTGATTTAGCGTGCGAGGCGTCGGGGACTATCCAGGGATATACGATCTCGTACGTCTGGACGCCTCTGGGGTCTACGGCGGACACGGGCCTGTTGAGCGCGGCGAACGTTCCGTCGCCGACGTTCGCGACGCCGGATAACGTGGACGCGGACGAGACGTACGAATACCGTCTTAAGGTCTCGGCGCAAGGAATAGGTTCCGATTCGACGGATGTTACGGTTACGGTATTTGACCTGGACGTTGTACGCAACCTTGACGTTGCGTGCGCCGCTCCCGATCCGGTGTACGAGGGGTCGGCCGACATTGAGTTATCCTGCGGGGCGAGTGGGAATATCCCGGGCTATCCGATCTCGTACGCCTGGACGCCTCGGGGTTCTACGGCGGACACGGGTCTGTTGAGCGCGACGAACGTTTTGTCGCCGACGTTCGACGTGCCGGCCTCGGTGGACAAGGACGAAACGTACGAGTATCTTTTGACGGCCTCGGCGGATAACGCGGAGGACGCTACGGCGGAGGTTACGGTTACGGTGCTGAACAAGGGCGCCCTGACCTTTACGTGCGCGGCGCCCGCTCCGGTCTACGAGGGCTCGCCGGACGTTGCGCTGTCCTGCGAGGCTTCGGGCGCGCCGGAGGGTTCTTCCTACGAGTACGCATGGGAGGCTCGCGGCGCTGCGGCGGACGCGGACTTGCTGAGCGCAACGAACGTTGCTTCGCCAACGTTCATGACGCCGGAGGAGGTATTGCAAACGACGCGGTACGAGTACGGCGTTACGGCCTCTGCGGATAACGCGGAAGCCGCGACGGCCAACGTAACGGTTACGGTGCTCGACAGGCCCGAGCCGGACGCTCCGCCCGCCTTCTCCGCCGATCCGACAGGGCTCGGCGTTACGGTAAGCGTCTCGTCCCTGCGCTTCGGCGCGCAGTCGGCGGATACGCAGCCGTCGCTGGACCCCTTGACGGGCCGCCTATCGACGCGCGCGTCGGGGCCTTACCATGCGGGTCGCATGACGCTGGCGCCAGACGGCGACCTCGCGCTCGACGAGAACGGCGAGATCGCCTTGTCCATCGAGCTGGTTACGCCCGTAACGCTGCGCCGCGAGGGCGAGGGCGATGCGCCGCCGCTCATCCTTGAGCCGAGCTGGTCGTACGCAGAATCGTGCGAGCAGCGTTTTTCGCAGTCCATCCGGGGCCTGCATGCGCAGGCTACGCTTTCGGAGTCGGACTGCCGCCTGCTGTTCTTCGGCGGCGCGCTGGACCTCGCCGGCGTCGCTCCGGGCCGCTATGCGGGGAGCATAGACGTCGCGCTGCGTACGGGCGCGGGCGAAGAGACGCGCTCTGTCGAGGCGACGGTTACGGTCGTGGCGGCGCGCCTGAGCGCGTCGTTGCTGTCCTTGTCGGAGGGCGCTTCGCCTGCGGCGACGTTTTTGGTGGAGACGGACGGCGTTCCTTTCGCGGGCGAGGCTGTGGCGTACGACGGGCAGGGCCGGGAGCTGGGCCGCTCCGGGACGCTCGTTTATACGCGCAGCCGGATGCGCATGCCTCTGGAGCGCTTGCCGGAGGGCGAAACCGTGTTCCTGCGCTTTACGCCGCGGGGGTCTGTTCGGGCGCCGGAGCCCGCGGTCGTTCCGTGGCGCGCGCCGCAGCGGGAGCGGCGGGACATAGGCGCTGCGCTGGACGACGGGAAGACGCCCTCCGCCGCAGCGCTCGCCGAAAGGCCCTGAAAAAGTCCGGCGCGAAGAGCAGGACGACGTATGGCGCGGGAAAGATTTGAGGGCCGAACCCGAAACGCGCCGACAGAGTCTATGGCGGCTACGCCAAAATGTTTCGCTGTCGATCAGGACACCCTCAAACCCACTTACACAGTTTACAGGACACCCTCGGGTACCCTGTAATATATCTTCATGCCGGCGTTTCTCCTGTTTCCGCCGGGATAAATAGTGGAGCCAAGGGGAATCGAACCCCTGACCTCTACAATGCCATTGTAGCGCTCTACCAACTGAGCTATGGCCCCGGTTCCGGTGCGCGCATCCTGCGCTGCGCGCCCTTGTGGTATATAACCTGCGTTTATAGCCTGTCCTGATTTCTCGCGCTCCTGCGCGTTTTTGCATACCTGTCCTTTCCCGCGCATTCCTTTCCGCCCTGTCGTTTCCGGCCTCGTATGCCGACCGCTGGATCGTGTGTTCAGGGCCGGAAACGCCTATCCTGTAATAACCTGGGGGTGCCTTGATTGGTTCCGCGCTCCTTTTGGCCTTCCGCGTTTCGGCATTCTTCGGGGCGTTAGTCGACTGGTCCGGGATCCTGCAACCGTCAGAGGGAGTATTCTGTGAACTTTTTTCTTCCCCCCTTGATTTTAAACTTTCCATTGAGCAAGTTTAAGCACATGAGAGGGTACAGGGAGATGTGGTCGTGTTTTTCAGTAACGATTTCCGGAGAGAGGGGTAATGCAAAGGTTGTATATGTATTCAGTTCATCCGGTCAGGCTGGCTTGCAATCTGGTCGTTCCGGTTTTGCTATGCGTTCTTTCGGCTGCCGTTTATTGCCCCCCGGCGCTTGCCCAGGAACAGCAGCCGCCGGATCCGGAAAGGCCCGTTCGGTTTTTGCAGGAGACCCCCTGGACCGTAAGTACGCCGGGCGCCCTGCATTCTTCGAATTTTGTCCTCGCCTGGTGGGACGTCGGGGTCGGTAAATACTACATCGATATCGCAGATTTTTTCGACAGGCTCGGTTTCGACGTGGCCGAGCGGGATAACATGATCGAGGCCAGCGATCCGGGACGCATATTTACGGTCGATTTTGCAACGGGTCGGGTATTGCAGGACGCCATGGAGCCTTTGGAACTGGGCCTGGACGACTTTTTCACAAGCGAAGGACGCTATTACATATCGCTGGAAGGCGTACAGGCGATTTTCACGCCCGGCGCCATGCAGTTCGATCCGACGACGCTGCACATCAGATTTTCCACGGCCATGGCGGTGCTGGACGGCATTGTCCCCGCCAGGTCGCCTGCCGCCGGCGGGCATGCGCGCGGTCCATTGCTCTACGGTCGTTCCCGCCGCTTGCTGGGCAACACCCATATCAACTACCGCCTGACGCGCAGCGACCGATCAGTGAACGCGGCTAATTACAATGGAGGATTCCGGGTGCATTCGAACGCATTGGGCGGGCGCCTCGCCACCGAAGGGTTTCTTTCGGTGGTGGACGGGGAAACGACGACGCGGTTTCGTTCGTTGAACTATTTGCTGGATTTTCCGAGCTCTCCTCTGCTCAGGCGCATGGAGGTTGGACGCATGAGCATGTACGAGTGGCCGTTGCGCACAACCTTCGACGGCTTTCGCCTCAGCAACATACCTCTTTCCTTGCGGGACATTCAGCGGGAGGCGGTCATACGCGGGATCGCCGAACCAGACGCCGTCATCGCCGCCTCGGTGGGCGGGGTGCTTGCGGACCGGGTGCGGGCAGATGCGCAAGGGCGCTATGAGATTCGCATACCTGCCTATTACGGTTCCTCGCAGGCGCTCCTCGAAATAGTGCCTCCGGGGGGAGGGACTCCCACCACCGTGACGCGCCACCTTTTCATCGGGGAGGACCTTCTGCCCCCCGGCGCCCTTTGGTACGACGCCCAGGCGGGACGGGACAGCTTCGACGAAACCCTCTTCGGATTTGGACAAGTCCGCTACGGTCTTACCCAGAGCCTCTCTGCGAAGGCTGCGTTCATACGCCTTGATTCTCTCCAGACCACGATGGTTGGGCTGACGCGTAACCAGTGGGGCTTTTTGACGGCCGCCGCCGAGGTCGCCTTGCCGATGAAAGCCGCGCGGGCGTCCATGCGCATGTCCTTCGCTCGGTTGAATCTCCAAACGGAAGCCGAGTTTTCCGACGAGCCGATGCTTTCGTTCTACAAGAGACGGCTTCAGGCGCAGGTCAGCGTAGGCGTTCGCCGCATGAGTTTTTATCTCAATGGCGCGCAGGTCAGAACGTTCACCGGCAACGAGAACCTGAATATGAGCGGCTCCACGACGCTGTCTTTGCCGAGCAGGACCAGCGCGCTCGTTACGGTCGGCGTTGTTCGCAACCAGAACCCCGGCGCTTCGGAATCCCTCCGCATGAACTGGAGAACGACGTTGACGCGATCTTTCACCATCAGGAGGCTGCGCGGACGCTTCGGGCTGCAGGGCGACGGAGGGAGGCAGGAACAATTTGATTTTGCGGGGGCGACATTGTATTCGTACTACAGAAAAGTATCTATTGGCTTGCGCGGCGGATATGATCTTGCGCGCAAGAACACTGAGTTTTCCGTTACGTTGCGCTTCGACGCCCCATGGGTAAGCGTCAACAATCATTCGTCGGTGGAATCGGGTTCGTATTACCATCGGCAGAGCTTCTACGGCTCCATGGAGCTGGGGCGTCCCTTGCGCTTCAGCAGGCAAGCGCACATGCGCAGCAGCGCGCTCCTGCAAGCGTACTACGACGCAGATCGGGATGGCCAGAAAGACCCGGAAGAATCCCTGGTGACAGGCCTTGACATCAAGGTTGTCAAAGCCCGCGTCCAGCGAGTGGATTCAAGCCTCGTGCGCGCTGATTTTCTGGCGCCCAGCACGGCGTACCAGGTCATTATCGACCCGGCGTCCTTGCCCGATCCTTCGTTGCAACTGGCTACGGGCGACTCGTTCAGTTTTATATCGGATCCCGGATCGACCAAGCGCATCGACATTCCCGTGCACAGAAACACCATCGTGCAGGGCGTCATCGAGGATTTGCCGCTGAGTTCTCCCACGCAGGCCAGCGTCGTTTTCCTGCAGGGCGGCGAAGAAATCCTGAGTTCCGAAATATCGCAAGAGGCTTCGTTCTCGGTTCTTTTGCCGCCCGGCGCGTATCGCCTTGAAGTAAGGGACCTCCTTGGCCGGGAGGACCTGCAGGCCTTTACCCGGGAAATCGACGTGGAACCCGGATCTGTTCAACATGTACGCGTTACGCTTTGACGCGTAACCGGGTACATAACGTCTTTCCCTGTGTTTTTTCAGTCTCGCTTTTACACCTGACACAATGATACAATCTGTTTCGCCCCAGGCCGCGGACACTACGCTCGCCTTGCCCTCGCAAGAGATAGGAAGCAGTTTTCTTGCTACCTCGGTATGGGACTTGTTCGGCTATGCGCAGGGTTTCGAATATCCGCTCGCTGCGGCTTTTTTGATAGGTCTTTTCTTTCTCTGTTCGGCCTATGTCCGCTATTTTCGCCAGTGGCGCGGTATGAAGGCGTTGTTGCAGATTGAACCTTCCGGGCTAACCGCAAGCGCTTTTCAGGCGGCGATCGATGCGGTGCGTCCAAATAACCCCTATCGTCTTGCGGGCGAACGGTTGCTTGAAGAGCAAGGGAGGGGAGGCACGCCGCAGAGCATGCTTGATTACGCGCTGCGTTACATCGGATTCGACCACGACGCCTACAAGGAGGTAGACAGGTATATCACGGCCGTGGTCTACATTGCGCTCAGTCTTGGATTGCTCGGAACGCTTTGGGGCATATTCATACTCTTCACGAGCGGCAGTCGCCATGCCGCCTCGGACCTGGTGGGATTGGGCATTGCGGTCGTCTCGACGATGCTGGCCATGTGCGTACGCCTTCTTTTGTGGCCGGTCAACATTTTTCTGCAGGCGCAGGTCCGCAAGCGATACAAGGAACTCCAGACGTGGGCGGTCGCCATCGCCTATGGATTGGCGAGGGAAGAGGCGCCTGCGCGGAAGGAGTGGTGAGTTTTCCATGCGCCACCCCGGAATCAGGTCTGAAAATACCCCGGATGTATTGCGAGCCCCCATTCTCGCAAGTTTCTGGGCGATCAATAATTTCGACAAAAGAAGAAGGGAATACAAAAAACTCGGCTGGCTTTACGTCGCCAGAAACCCATCGTTTATTGACCCTGTATTCAAAGTGGGGGTATCTTCTCGCCCTCCTTTCGCCCGTATACAGGAGTTGAGCGCTTCCACATCGGTGTATAGAGCATTCGATCTTGCGTATTTTGTTCATGTGACTCCCAGGGACATTGCCGAACAATGGGTTCATGACGCGCTGAAAGAATTCCGTATCAATCCCCGCAAGGAATTTTTCCAGGCGTCTTTGCCCGTAGTGGTGAAAGCATTGGACCGTGTGGCGAGGATGTTCCCCGTTCCACTCGGGAAAACCCCGCGTGCTGGCTACTTGCAACAACCTTTGCAGCCACGCCCGATGTCGTGCCCACATTGCGGTATGGAAAACAGGGTCCCCGGCGTTCTGGCGCCAATCAGGATCTCTTGCGGGGCGTGCAAGAACGAGATTTTGATTCAAGGAACCTCTGATTAATTCTACTTCGATCAGCGCTTCGCGTTCGCGCGTACAGTGACATTATGACGGCGTCGTTGAAATCAGCGGCATACGCTACGGATTCGGGCGCAGCGGACGCGAAGCGCCCTTCGGGAGGCCGCGAGGGACGCGCTGGCCGCGTCATTCCTCATTATGCGGGGCCTGCCGCATTGCTTCGTCATTCCTTGCCGGCGCGTCCCTCGCAGCCTCTGAACTTCGCAGAATTAATCAGAGGTTCCTCAAGGGCTCGAACGCAAGTCGGACGAACCCTATATTCAGGGGTTGCCCAATCTTTGCAAGGCGCCCCCGTTTTGACTGTCCATCCGCATTCCGCAATGAAGCGCCTCTCCGGCTTTGCCGTGCTGCTGGCCGGATGCGCTCTTGCGGCGTCCCCGGCTCCGGCGCTCGGTCAGACGTCTGCAGACGATGCGCCGCCTGCGCTTCAAGCGCATCGGTTGGCCGACGACGGCCGGATCGATCTGGACGGGCGCATCGCAGAGGAGGTCTGGAATCAGGCTATTCCGATCACCGACTTCACGCAACAGGAGCCGGTCGAAGGGGCGCGTCCCTCCCGGCGCACGGAAGTACGCATCGTCTACGACGAGGACAGGCTGTACATCGGCGCCATTCTGTACGACGACCCGGAAGGCGTCATCGCCTACCAGAAACGCCGCGACGCCTTTTTGTACACCGACGACCGGTTCATGTGGATTCTGGACACGTTCCAGGATGGCCGCACCGGATATTTTTTCGAGACGAACCCGAACGGGATGCGGGGGGATGCGCTGCTCGTTGGCGGCAGCACTTCGTTTTTTCGGAGCGGAGGCCGCGCCTGGAACGGCATATGGGACGTGCGTACGGCCCGCCGTCCCGACGGGTGGTCGCTCGAAGTAAGCATACCCTTTCGGACGCTGAATTTCGATCCGGGATCGGACGAATGGGGGATTAATTTCCAGCGCACGATCCGGCGCTCCAACGAAGAAATACTCTGGAGAGGATGGCGCCGCAACGAGGGCTTGTTGCGCCCGATTTTCGCGGGCAAACTGACCGGTCTCCGGGATATGTCTCAGGGCGTCGGGCTGGAGGCGGTTCCGTCGGCTATCGGGAGCTGGCGCAAGACGCCCGGAGACGCCGACCCCGTAACGTACCCCGGCGACGTCAGCCTGGACCTGAATTACAGCGTAACCCCCAGTCTCCGCGCGTCGCTCTCGTTCAACACCGATTTCGCCGAGGTCGAGGCGGATCAGCGCCGCGTGAACCTGACGCGCTTTCCGCTTCGCTTCCCCGAGCAGCGCGGTTTTTTTCTGGAAGGCGCCGGCATTTTTTCTTTTGCCCCGCGCAGCAATCCCACGCCGTTCTTTTCGCGCAACATCGGTTTGGTGAGTGGGCGTCCTGTCCCCATCGACTACGGCGCCCGCATGACGGGGCAGGTTGGCCGGACCGATGTGGGCTTCTTTCAGGTAGGCGTCGGCGACGATCAGTACCGTGACGAAGACGGGCAGGATGTAGTGATTCCTTCCGAACAGTTTACCGTGGCCCGGGTCCGGCGTCCCATTTTCGAACAGTCCACCATCGGGGCCATCTATACGCGCCGCGCCGCATCCGAAAACGCGATGGGTTTCGCCCCGGAAACCGGACATACGTTCGGCGTGGACGTGCAACTGGCGACCCGCCATTTTCCGGGAGACAAGAACGCCGAAGTCGAACTCTTCGCCGTAGCGAATTCTAATGTCGATCCGGATGCGGACAAATCGCTGAACGACTTGTCTGCGCGCGGCATCCGCCTCAATTTTCCCAACGATATATGGTCGGGGCACATTTCCTATCGGGAATTCGGCGCCGATTACGACCCGCAGGTCGGTTTCGTGCAGCGCAACAACTTCCGCCGCGTCGAGCCGCGCATAAACTGGATGCCCAGGCCTGCGAGGATCAAGCAGATCCGGCAGCTGGGTTTCGGGGTGCAATACCGGCATCTGGTCGCTATGGACACGGGCGTTCCCGAGGAACGCGAGTGGGAGGTGGAACTGCTTGGAATCGAGTTTGAAAGCGGCGACAACGTGTCCTTCGAGTTTACGCGACGCTTTGAAGAACTCTACAATGCGTTCGAAGTCAGCGAGGGGATGGAGATTCCGCCGGGCGGGTATACGGTGCGGCGGTATTCCGTGGGCGGATTTACGGCGGGCAGGCGGAAGGTTTCCGTATTCGGCGGCGTGGAATGGGGAGAATTCTGGGATGGTTCCAGCACGGAAGTTTACCTTCGCACGACGTTTCGTCCGAGCGCAGGCGTCAGTATCGGAACCAGCGTCGGGTACAACGACGTGAATCTGCCCCGGGGCGCCTTCGCTGCAAATGTCTATGAACTTGAAACCGAGTGGGACCCGACGCCCTTTCTGGCCGCGATAGTGCAAATTCAGTATGACGACGTGAGCGAACTGGTGGGGGTTTTTGCGCGGCTGCGCTGGATCGTAAAGCCGGGCTCGAATATTTTTCTGGTGTACCGGCACAACTGGGAGAACCGGGGCGCCGGTTTGTTCGACAACCGCGATCTGGTCACCATTTCGCAGGGCGCTTCGCTCAAACTCAATTACACGTATCGTCTTTAAAAGAGTATCCCGTGTTTGACTGCCCCCGGCCATACATAATCAGGAAAACGCCATGAAGCAGGGATCGTCCGCCACGCTGCGTTTTTTCCGTATGCAGCGTCCGTTGATTTGCGGATTCCGAACCGCTCGTTTCGCATCGCGCATTGCGCCTCGCTCTCCAGGCCGCGGCGCGTTTCGCCCGACATGCTGGCCGCTGGCTATGCTGGCGGCCCTGCTGCCGGTTTTTCCGGCGGCGGGCCAGGACGCCTACCTGGTCGACGTTTCGCAAAAACCCAACATTCTTTTTATCCTGACCGACGATCAGGCGCCGTGGGCGCTGGGGGCGGAGGGCCATGCGCTTGCGCAATCCATGGGGGACGCCTTGCAAGACGCGCCCGGCGACTTTGCGGCGCTCGGCGCGGGGCATCCGGACCTGCGTACGCCCCACATGAATCGCCTTGCGGCGGAGGGCGTTTTTTTCCGCAACGCCTTTGTGGCGACGCCCGTATGCAGTCCGTCCCGGGCCGAACTTCTTACGGGTCGCTATGGTTCCGAGGTGGACATACGGGATTGGCTTCATCCCCGGCGCGAGGCGGGCCACGGGCTGGATTCGGGCCTGCTCACCTGGGTCGATCTGCTGAATCAGGAGGGGTATGCGACAGGGCTGATCGGAAAGTGGCATCTTGGACTCCGGGATCGGCATCACCCCCTCGCGATGGGGTACGATTATTTCTTCGGATTTCGCGCGGGCGGGACTCCTCCGCGAGACGCTGCGTTCGAAGAATATGGCGTAACGGCGACGTACGAAGGATTTCCTCAGAATATTTTCACGGATCGGGCCATTGCGTTTCTGCGGGAGCATCGGGAAGAGCCTTTTATGCTGTCGCTCCATTATCGGGCGCCCCATGCCGCCTGGCTTCCCCTGCCGGAAGAAGATTGGGCGCCGTACGAAGGTCTTGACCCGGTTTTGCCCAATCCCGGGTATCCCTTGCTCGATACGGAACGACTGCGTCGGTATATGCCCGAGTATCTTGCGGCGGTGGCGAGCGTCGATCGGAACCTGGGACGTATTCTGGACGCCCTCGACGAGTTGGGCCTTGCGGAGAACACCATCGTCATTTTTACGTCCGATCATGGCTACAACATGGGCCACAACGGGATATGGCATAAGGGAAACGGGCATTGGATCCTGACCGATCCGCCTGCCGGGACCTACGACGTACCGCAGGGACAGCGCCCGAACATGTACGACAATTCGCTGAAGGTCCCCTTGCTGGTCCGCTGGCCGGGCGTGGTTTCGCCCGGTACGGTCGTGGAGTCCATCGTGAGCAATCTGGACTGGTATCCCACGCTTGCGGAAATAGGCGGAGCCGACGTGCCGGTCGGAACGTTGCTTCGGGGGCGCAGTTTCGCGTCGTTGTTGACGCGGGGCGATACGCCGCCGGACTGGCCCGAGGAGTTTTATGCGGAATATTCCACGCACCACCAGTCCTGGACCCACATGCGCGCGTACCGAACGCCCGAGTGGAAGCTGGTTCGCGACCTGCTCGACGCCCGCCGCGACGAATTGTTCAACCTGATGGACGACCCCGCCGAAAGCGTGAACCTTATTGCGGAAGACACGCCGGAAGTCCGCGCCGCGATCAAGTACCTCGACGCCCGCATCGTGGAGCGCATGACCGAGATCGACGATCCCGTGCTGCCCCTTGCGGCGCGATTGACCCAATGACGGCGCGCCCCCTTCATTTTTTCGATTTCCTTACTTTTCGGAATTTTTCCTGCTTTTTTTCAATTTTCCTGCTTTTCAGGATTTTCCCTGCTTTTCGCCGCCTTCCTTAAGGACACTCTGATTAAATCTACTTCGATCAGCGCTTCACGTTCGTGGAAACAGAACATTGTGCTGGCATCGTTGAAATCAGCGGTAAACGCTTCGGATTCGGGGCATGGCGTACGTGAAGCGCCCTTCGGGAGGCTGCGAGAGGCACTCTGGCTGTGTCATTCCTCATTATGTGGGGCCTACCACATTGCTTCGTCATTCCTTGCCAGCGCGCCTCTCGCAGCCTCTGAACTTTGCACATTTAATCAGAGTATCCTTCATTTACCCGAACTTTCCGCACGATGCGCTTTTTTCCCTTATTTCTCGTTCCGCTCCTTCTTGTCGCAGGATGCGCCGCTCCGTCCGCCGATGCGCCTTCGCCGCCGAATATCATCCTCGTCATTACGGACGATCAGGGGTACGGGGATTTCGGGTTTGCGGACAACCCGATTCTCCGGACGCCCCACCTCGACGAACTGGCTTCCGAGAGCATTCAGGTGAATCCGTTTTACGTCAGTCCGGTGTGCGCCCCTACGCGGGCGTCGCTTATGACGGGCCGGTACAACTACCGGACGCGCGTCGTCGATACCTGGGTGGGGCGGGCCATGATGGATCCGGATGAAATCACCGTGGCGGAATTGCTGCAGGAAGCAGGGTACGCCACGGGAATCTTCGGGAAATGGCATCTTGGGGACAATTATCCCGTGCGTCCGCAGGATCAGGGGTTCGAAGAGACGCTGGTGCACCGGGGCGGGGGAATCGGGCAGCCCTCGGATCCGCCCGGCGGGGAGGGGGCGTACACCGATCCGATCCTGTTGCGCAACGGCGAACTGGAGCAAATGACGGGATATTGCACCGACATTTATTTCGACGAGGCCCGGCAATGGATGGAGCGGGAGCATGCAGCGGGGCGGCCCTTCTTCGCCTACATTGCCTCCAATGCGCCTCATGGTCCCTATCACGATGTCCCGGAGGATCTGTACGCCTACTATTCGGGCGAAAATCTGGACCCCGCCGAATTTCCGCAGGAGGCCGGACACTCGTTGCCAGACGAGAACGATCCGGACCTCCTCGCTCGCATCTTTGCGATGATCGACAACATCGACGACAACATGGGTCGCCTGACGACCTGGCTCGACGAGGCGGGACTGGCGGAGAACACGCTCGTCATGTTCATTGTGGACAATGGGCCGAACACGCGCCGGTACGTGGCGGGCATGCAAGGCATGAAAGGGGAAGTATACGAAGGGGGCATTCGTTCGCCGCTCCTGGTGCGCTGGCCCGCGCAATTTGCCCCTGGACGCCTCGACGATCATATTGCGGCGCATATCGACCTGACGCCCACCATGCTCGATGCGGCGGGCGTGGCGTTGCCGGATGATCGCGTGATCGACGGGGAAAGTTTGTTGCCCGCCTTGCTTGGCGAAACGGTGGATCAGGGCGACCGCATGCTCGTGCTGCAATCGCACCGCGGCAATGCGCCGCAGCGATACCATCATTTTTCCTTGCGCACCCCGCGCTGGAAACTGGTGAACAACAGCGGCTTTGGCCTGGAAGCGCTCCCGGAAGGGGAGCTGGCGTTCGAATTGTACGACATGCTGGAGGATCCGTACGCCCTTTCAGACCTGGCCGCCGAACGTTCCGATATAGTGGAGGACCTGAAGGCGCGCTACGACGCCTGGTTCGACGATGTGAGCAGCGCCCGGCCCGACAACTATGCCCCGCCACGCATTCACATCGGTACGCCGCACGAAAATCCGACGATTCTTACCCGGCAGGACTGGCGCTTCATACAGGGCGGATGGCGCCGCAACGCGCAGGGATTCTGGCTGCTGGATAACCGGGGCGAAGGGACCTGGGACGCGCTGGTGCGGTTCGATCCTTCCGAGCAGCCGCTGACGGTGCGGCTACAGGCGGGAAACATGGCGTATTCCGTTGAGGCTGCTCCCGGCGAAGGCGTCGCGCGGTTCGAAGGCGTTGCATTCCCCCCGGGTCCGATTCGACTTGAGGTTTCTCTGGAAGAACCGGATCTTGCGCGCGGCCCTCACCAGGTTGAAGTCACGCACCGTATCGACTGATTCGACCGGGAAGGACCTTGTCCGCACAGCGTTTTCTTAACGTTCCCGCCTCTTTCCCGTCTGGCGTATCTTGCCGGGACCGCGAACGGATATCCGCGGCGGGACAAATAGTCGCCGTGCGGGTTTTTAATATCCGGGTTTGCCCGGTCGTTGCAGCCAGCCCGCATTGACTCGTATCCTCCCATGCTCTCTGAACGCCCCGTTTACGTACACAAGTTTGGCGGCACCTCCGTGGCGACGGCGGAGCGTATTCGGCAGGTGGCCAGCCTCGTGCTGAACGAGGACTGCGACGGGCTTCGCATCGTTGTCGTATCGGCGCTGGGCGGCGTTACGGACACGCTGCTCGAAGCGATCGAACGGGCGATTGCGCGCGCCGGAAACCATGGCGAAATACTTCGGGACCTCGGGGTGCGGCATCTCGCCGTTGCGGATGCGGTGGCGAGCGATGCGGATCGGGATTCCCTGCGGGGCGCAGTGGAGGCCAGAATGCTGGAACTTACCGAACTCCTCGACGGCGTGTACTTGCTTCGGGAATGTACGGACCGGGCCCGCGACGCCGTGCTCGGCATTGGCGAGCAACTTTCTGCTCCGATCGTGGCGGCCGCTTTTCGCGCGGCGGGCCAGGGTGCGGAGGCCGTAGACGCCCGGGAATTCATTTGCACGGATGCTTCGTTCGGCGAGGCGAACGTGCTGTTCGACGAAACCGACGAACGGGTCCGCGCTCGCTTCGCTTCCTCGAACGAAGAAAATATTTTCGTTGCGACCGGATATGTCGGGTCCACGCTGCGCAAGGTATCGACTACGCTGGGCCGTTCGGGGAGCGATTATACGGCCACGATTATTGCGGGCGCGCTTGGGGCGGAGCGGGTTACGATCTGGACCGATGTAGACGGGGTGTTGTCTGCCGATCCCCGGCTGGCGCCAGAAGCGTTTGTGCTTCCCCGGCTTAGTTATCGGGAAGCGTCGGAACTGGCCTATTTCGGGGCGGAAGTGCTGCATTCCCGTACGATGCGCCCCTTGCTTCCCCGGAATATCCCGCTTTGCATCCGGAATACGCTGAATCCATCGGCGCCGGGCACCTTGATTTCAAAGGACACCACGACGATGGAGGGGCATGTCAAAGCCATTACCACGATCCGGGACGTGGCGGTGGTGATGCTGGAAGGAACCGGCCTTGTGGGGATACCCGGTATCTCCGCGCGCGCGCTCACGGCGCTGGCCGCCCGCAACATCAATGTATTTTTGATTGCCCAGGCCTCTTCGGAACAGAGTCTTTGCACGGTGGTTTCGGCGGAGAACGCCGAAATTTCCACGCGCCTGATTCGGGAAGAGTTCGAGCTTGAACTGGTTCGCGGCGATGTGGCCCGCGTGTTTTCTATTGGGCAATGCGCCATCGTATCCGTGGTGGGGGACAACATGCGCCAACGTCCGGGCCTGGCCGGACGCATGTTTTCCACGCTGGGGCGGGATGGCGTCAATGTGCTGGCTATTGCGCAGGGCGCTTCGGAAACGAACATTTCAGCGGTGGTCTCCGATGCGGAAGGCAAGCACGCCGTGCATGTGCTTCATGACGAATTCGCCCTGTTGCGGCACCGGGTGCACGTTTTTCTGATCGGCGCGGGCGTGGTGGGGCGAGCGTTGCTCAAAATGCTGGAGGATCAGCAGGAAACGCTTTTGCATGGACTCCGGCTGAATATCCACCTCGTGGGTTTGGCGAATACCCGGAAAATGGCCTGGAACGTGGGCGGCATTCCCTTTGCCGAGGCGCTTGATGCGCTCGAACAGGGCGAGCCGGGAGGCATCGACGCCGTGATGGATCAGCTCCGGGAAGGGCGGCTGCACCGGATGATGGTTATCGACGCCACGGCTTCCGAGGAAGTAGCGGCCCAGTATCCGGACCTGTTGTCTCGCTCCATATCGATCATCACGCCCAACAAGCGCGCCAATACGCAAGATCAGGCGTTCTACGAACAACTTTTGAGTACGGCGCATCGCCGCCAGGTTCCGTATCTCTACGAAACGACGGTAGGGGCGGGGCTTCCGATCATTTCCACGTTGCGCGACCTGATTCGGAGCGGCGACCGGGTGATACGCATCGAAGGCGTTTTTTCGGGGACATTGGCGTATATCTTCTACAGCATGGCGACGGGCATGAAGTTTTCCGAAGCGGTGCGCGCCGCCCGCCAGAAAGGATACACCGAGCCAGACCCGAGGGAAGACTTGCAAGGCGAAGATGTGGCCCGCAAGATTCTTATTCTGGCCCGGGAGGCGGGGCTTCAGGTCGAACGCAGCGATATTTCGGTCGATTCGCTGGCGCCGCCTTCCTTGCGCGACATTCCGTTGCCTGAATTCATGGAGCGCCTCGTCGAACTGGACGACGCATGGCGGGAACGGATGGCGGAAGCTGCGGCTGCGGGACAATGCTTGCAGTACATAGGCCGCATGGAGGAGGGACGGTTGGGCGTGCAAATTCGGCGTATTGAGCAGGATTCGCCTTTTTCGCGGCTCGACGGCAGCAACAACATGGTGGTATATACCACGGAGCGATACCTTGACAATCCGCTGGTGGTGCAGGGTCCTGGCGCGGGTCCGCAGGTGACCGCCGCCGGCATTCTCGCCGATCTTATCAAGGCGGCGGAACTGGGGGCCTGACGCTGGAGGGTACGACTATGCGCATGGCATTGACCGGAATGGGACGGATGGGCGAGGCGGTAAGCAAACTCGCTGCGGAGCGCGGACACGAGATCGCGGCCCGGTTCGACGAGTACATCGACCAATACCCGGCCCTCCCCGATTCGGCGGAGCGGCCCGCCGCGCTGGACGCCGCCGATGCGGTCATCGACTTTACGCTTCCCGATGCGGCGCTGAAGAATATCGAACGGTATTGCCGGTGGGGCATTCCCGCCGTGATCGGTACGACCGGATGGTATGATCGCCTCGACGAGGCGAAAGCGCTGGCGGGCAAGCACGATGGCGCCATCCTCTATGCGCCGAACTTCTCCATCGGCGTGGCGTTGCTTGCGCGCGCCGTCCGTTCCGTCCTGCCGCTTTTGAATGCGTTGCCGGAATACGACATGGCAGTGCACGAAGCGCACCATACCGGCAAGGCGGACAGCCCGTCCGGCACGGCGCTCATGCTGGGCGATCTGATCCTGGACGGGATCGACAGGAAGCGGCATATGGCCCCGGAAACGCAACACGGGCGCATCGTCCCCCATGCGTTGCACGTAACCTCGTCCCGGCTGGGCGAAGTGGTCGGCAAACACGATATTTCCCTCGACAGTCCATTCGACAAACTGACGTTTTCGCACGAGGCCAAAAACCGGCGCGGTTTTGCTTTTGGCGCGGTGCGGGCCGCCGAATGGCTGCCGGGCCGAAAAGGATTTTTCACCCTCGACGATCTGCTGGACGAGTGGCTGGGCGCGTAATGCGCGCAGGCGCATAGCGCGGCGAGCAGCCCGGCTCTTTTGTGCGCCGGACCTATTTCATGACACCCTGATACAGGCATGAGCGATTTTCTTTTTACCGGCACGGGCGTTGCGCTCGTAACGCCGTTTACTCCGGATGGAGAACGCATTGATTACGAGGCGTTTCGTCGGCACGTGGACTGGCAGATTGCGGAGGGCGTGGAAGCGCTGGTCGTACTGGGCACGACGGGCGAGAACGCTACGATCTGGCCCGCCGAGCGCGAGCGACTGGTGTGCGCCGCCATAGAGCATGTGGCGGGGCGCGTACCCGTCATTGTGGGCACGGGAAACAATTCCACAAGCGAGAGCATCGTCTTTTCAAGGCAGGCGCAAGCCGCCGGCGCCGACGGCCTGCTTGTGGTGGGGCCGTATTACAACAAACCGACGCAAGCCGGTTTCCAGGCCCACGTACAGGCTATCGCCGCCGCGGCGGATTGCCCGATCGTGCTGTACAACGTACCGGGCCGCACCAGTTTCAATATTCTTCCGGAAACCATGCTGGCGCTGGCGCAGGAGGTGCCCTCGGTGGCGGGCGTCAAGGAAGCCTCGGGGAGCATTGCGCAGACAGGCGACTTGCTGGCGGGTCGCCCCGATCGTCTGGCGGTGTATTCCGGCGACGACGAAATGACGTTGCCGCTGGTCGCCATGGGCGGGGATGGCGTGATTTCGGTGGTGGCCAATGTGTTGCCAGCGGCGTTTTCGGCCCTGACCCGCGCTGCGCTGGCGGGCCGTTTCGAAGAGGCTCGCCAGGAGCATTTCCATTTGCTTGAGGCGATGCGGGCCTGTTTCTACGAGACGAACCCGATTCCCGTCAAAGCCATGCTGGCGGAAATGGGACGGATGGATGGCCGCCTGCGCTTGCCTCTGGTCGGGATTACGGACGAGACGCTTCCTCGCGTGGTCGGGGCGTTTCGCCCCCATCTCGGGATGCGCTGATCAGCGTGTCCCTGGACTGATTGCGCATCAGCGCGTTCTTTTTGCGAAGAGCATGGCCACGCCGGCAAGGGCGGCGGTGTAGATGGAGGACCCGAGCCAGACGCCCGTTACGATGGATATATTCTTCGTGCCGGCGCTCAGAGCGGTAAACACGGCGAACAGTCCGTTGTGCAACAGCGCTACGGCAAGGCTTCCGCCAAGAATGAACGAAGGAATCATCGGGAGGATTTGTCGCTCGGTAGACTGGAAAAGTCCCATGAGAAAGCCCGTCAGCGTTTTCGCGAACATCTGAATGCCCCATGTTCCGTATAGGGCGTCCATCGCAAAACCGCTTGCAAATCCGGCAAGGGCTCCTTCCCGTCGCCCGAATTTCAACCCTGTCCAGGCTACGTAGAGCAGCACGGCGTCCGGCCAGGCGTTCCACAGCTGGAGTCGCCCCAGCGCCAACCATTGCGCGGCGACAATCAGCGCGCCGACGAGTATGCGGGAAAGGAACGGGGACATGAAGGCGCCGGATTACGATAACGAAGAAGAGGCGGCCAGCTCCATCACGATACGGTCGATCGTTTGCGTGATTCGGTAGGTCGATCCGGTGCAGTTGTTGGCGAAGATTGCAAAGGCCAGCGTTTGTCCGTCTTGCGTCGTAACGTAGCCGCTCAGGGTGCGCACGAACTGAAGGGAACCCGTCTTGGCCCGCACCGGCGTTCGGGCCAGCCGGTAGCGAAGCGTGGATCCGCGTTCTCCGCCTCGGGCGAGCGACGCCAGGAAGGCGTCGCGTTCTTCGTGGCCGTACATCCAGGTCAATACATGGCCCATGGCGCGGGGGGTAATCATGTTCTTGCGCGACAATCCCGATCCGTCGCGAATGGAGATATGGCTGGTTTGGGTCCCGGCCTCGCTGAGTAATTGTTTGATGCGGTTCTCGGCTCCTTCTGCGGAGCCGTCGTACGCATAGGTTCGAAACACTTGCTCTGCATAGAAATTGTTGCTCTTCTTGTTGACGATGTTCAAAATGTCCAGCAAGGGGGGCGATACGCGCGCGAACAAGGGCTGCGCCCGGTCGTACCGGAAATTGACCAGGTCGTCTATGTCCGCTGGTTCGCCTTGCACGTCTACGCCCGCTTCGCGCAGGTATCGCGTCAGGACCGCGGCGGTCAGGAGCGTCGGATTCGTCGCCGGGACGCCTATCGAGCCGCTATACGTGCGCGGGAGGCTTCCTTGCAGGGTAATGCGTTCGTTTCGGAAATCCCGGCGCGTGGTTATGGCGATGCCCCGCCGCCGATTGGCCGTCACCATCCGGTTCTGGAAATCCAGGAATCCATCGGGCTGCATCGTCACTCGCGGGGGACGCCCCGGCGCGCTTGCCCGAATCCGGACCAGCACCACATTGTCGTTCCAGGCCAGGCCGCTGATGCTTACGCCTACCTCGCGGCTGGTGCTTGCGGTAACGAACTCGATATCCCATCCCTCGGCGTACGAACGATCGTCGAAAACATTGTCGTCGCCCACGACACGCCCTTCAATGCGCGTTACGCCCATGTCCGCCAGTTCCTGCGCCCATTTCCTGAGCGGATCCTCGCCAGAGACCTGTTTGCTTCCGAAGGTGGGGTCGCCCGACCCGCGCAGCACAAGATTGCCTTTCAGTACGCTCCCTTCCGCCTGCCCGTCGAAATACAGCGCGGTACTGTACCGATAATCGCTTCCGAGGGCGTCAAGCGCCGCGGCGGTCGTAAAAATCTTTTGATTGGAGGCGGGCAAAAAAATGTTCGAGGCGTTGCGCTCGTACCATGTTTCGCCGGTTTCGACATGCTGTACGTACACGCCCCAGAGCGCGTTATTCGAGATGATTGCGTCAAGGCGGTCGGCGAGGTTCGCTGGCGGATCCGCAGGAGCCGTAGCGAATGCAAGCGCGGCGAGCGCGGCGACCGGGAGGGCGAGAAAGCGTTTCGTAGCAGGCAATTTGATTTAAGGACTGGCAAAAGGGAGTCGGAAGAACATGGAACCTGAATGCGTCCGTCGGGTTCGTCTTGATCAGAGTATTTTTGGCGATACGTTTCGATACGCATCCTGTTCATCGGATCCATGGCAAGACCTACCGGACGACGTCGCGCGCCGCAGGCCCGCAAGCAGCGCCGCGGTACGCGCATGGTGTTTCGGCGAAAAAATTATTTGCTGCTTCTTCTGGGCATAGCGATGGTGGCGTCGGGATACGCCATGATGCGCATCGAGAACGAGGTGGACGGATTCATTTCCCTGTACATAGCCCCGCTGATCATTCTGGGCGGTTATCTGGAGATCATCTGGGCTATTCTCGCGCGGACGACCGATAAGAAAAAATCCCGGCAGGCGGCTCCGTAAGCTGTTCCGCAAGAAATCGTTCGCTGCGTTGCTTCATGGATAGATTAGCGAAGCGGCCCGCGCTTCGCGAAAGGCCGCCGTCTCGCGTTCCCACGACGCGGCGATGGCCTCCGGCGACGCGTCTTGCTGCAACAGGTCGAGCAGGCGTTGCGTTCCGGCGAGTCGGGCCAGGCCGGCGGGGCGGTTTACCAGTTCCTCCTGCATGGTTCTTGCCTGCCGCCAGAATGCGTCGAGCACATGGATTCCGGTTTCTACCGGCTGGAATGCTTGCGCGTCAGTCGGGATATGACGAATCCCCTCCAGGACTTGCCCCTCCAGTTTCGGGCGGGACGCCATGCCCGATATGCTTGTCGGGGCGAAGGAGACGGCTTCGAACCGTACGCCCGGCAGGTTCCGCGCGTTGAGCGAATCGGCTGCCGCCTGTCCGTTTAGCCAGGGCGCTCCGACCTGTACGAAAGGCTGCCGGGTGCCGCGTCCCTCGCTGGCTGCCGTGGCCTCGAAAAAGACGGCGCCGGGATAGACGAGCGCGGTTTCGAAATCCGGAATATTGGGACTGGGCGGAATCCAGGGCAGGCCCGTATCCGGCCAGAGCATGTCTCGCCGCCACCCCTCCATCTCGACGACATGAAGGTCCAGATCGTCCAGACCTTCCATCATGGATTCGTTCCGGATCATGCGGGCCAGTTCCCCGACGGTCATGCCGTGAACCATGGGGATCGGATACTGCCCCACGAAGGACGTATGCTCCGGTTCGAGCATAAAGCCCGAAACGTAGTTTCCTCCCAGCGGGTTGGGCCGATCCAGCACGACGAACGGTATGCCCTGCTCCGCGGCGGCCTGCATGGCCAGCCCCATCGTGGAGATGTAGGTGTAGAACCGCGCCCCGATATCCTGAATGTCGAACACCAGCGCCTCGGCGTCCCGCAGCATGTCCGCGGTCGGTTTGCGCGTTTCTCCGTAGAGGCTGTACACGGGGAGCCCCGTGCGTTCGTCCCGCCCGTCGGCGACTTTTTCTCCGGCGTCCGCTGTGCCGCGCAGGCCGTGTTCGGGGCCGAAAATCGCTGCCAGCTCCACGTTGGGCGCGGCGAAAACAAGGTCGATCAGGTGGGCGGTATCGACGCGGGCGGTGTGGTTCGCCACCAGTCCGACGCGTTTCCCGTCGAGCAGGTCGAAACCGCGTTCCGCCAGCGCCGCCGCGCCTGTTTTCACCGGGGCGCAGGGGGGCGTTTCGCAGGGCGCTGCGGAAGAATCAGGCTGATCGGCGGCGTTGCCGCACGCCGCGCAAAAAAGCAGCGCGGCGAGGAGGGCGGGGCGCAAGACGTCAGGCCCTGCTGGCCGCCAGTTCGCGCGCGCAGAAAAAATAGCCGGCTTCAATGGTTGCATTAGCGACAGAATCTGATCCGTGGACGATGTTTTGTCCCTTGTTGTCCGCAAAAGCGTGTCGTATGGTGCCTTCCGCCGCTTCCGCCGGGTCGGTGGCGCCGATCAGTGCGCGAAAATCCTCCACGGCATTTTCTTTTTCCAGCACCATCGGGACGCAGGGGCCGCTCGACATGAACTCCGTCAGTTCGTCGAAGAACGGGCGCCCCTTGTGTACGGCGTAAAATCCTTCGGCTTCCTTTCGGGTGAGGCGCTGCATCCGCAGGGCGCGCAGGACGAATCCGGCTTCCTGAATGCGGCGAACGACTTCCCCGACCAGCGCCTTTCGGACGCAATCAGGTTTCAGAATGGCAAGCGTACGCTCCATAATTACTGCGTAATGTGAATCGGGTGAAGAATTTCGCGCGGAACGGCCAGGGCGTCGTCGCTGCGTTTGCGTTCAGGCCGAATCGGACGCTACATGCCGTTCGGCGTGGTAGGACGACCGCACCAGAGGGCCGCTCTCGACATGATCGATCCCTTTGGCTTCGCCGACGACCTTGTAGTGCGCGAATGTGTCCGGGTGGATGAATTCCTCGACGGGAAGATGCATGCGCGTGGGTTGCAGATACTGCCCGATCGTCATGACGTCCACCCCGTTCGCCACGAAATCGTCCATCAGGTCGAACACTTCGGCTTCCTTTTCGCCCAGCCCGACCATGATGCCGCTTTTCGTGCGCAATCCGGCCTCCTTCGAAAGGCGAAGCGCCTCCAGCGACTGCCTGTAATCGGCCTGGGGCCGGACGCGGCGGTAGAGGCGCGGGACCGTTTCCACATTGTGATTCATGATATCCGGACGGGCGTCGATCACCATCTGCAGGGCCTCGCGATCCCCTCTGAAATCGGGGATCAGCACTTCGACCGTGCAGCCTTTGCGCGCTTCGCGTATCTTGCGGATCGTTTCCGCGAAGATCGGCGCGCCGCCGTCCTTGCGTTCGTCGCGGTTGACGCTCGTTACGACGGCATGATTCAACTCCATGAGGCGGGCCGCCTGGGCGACGCGGTCCGGTTCGTTCCAATCCAGGCCCTCCGGCGGGCGGCCCGTCATCACGGCGCAGAAGCCGCACGAACGGGTGCATACGTTCCCCAGGATCATGAAGGTGGCCGTGCCCGCGCTCCAGCATTCCCCCATATTGGGGCATCGCGCGCTCTGGCAGACCGTGTGCAGGTTGTGATCCTCGATGATGCGGGCCACGTTCCGGTAGGTGGGCCCGTACGGGAGCTTGACGCGGAGCCAGTCGGGGCGCCGTCCCCGGGTATTGGCGACGTCCGACTGCTCCACTACCGGGAGTTCGAACATGCCCGGATCGCCGTCCCCGGAAGAGAACAGGGGTTCCTTTTTCACCCGTTCGAGTCGGATGTCGCCAGGGCGCCGGGGCTTTTCTGCAGACGGGCGGGACATAAAGCGAAAGCGGGATAACGCGGGAAAAGGTCGTACTTCGTACGCAGGGGAAGGGTTTTTCGGAACAAACGCGCTGAAAATTATTCGATACAGGAATACGGTTAAGCGGCGGATCGGATCCCCCGGAATCTTCGGGATACGCTGATCGAAACCGCTTCGCTCAGCGCGTCGCGTTCGCCCGTACCGATCCTTCGCTGCGATGGCGCCGAACGAAGCACGGAGCAGGCTTTTGCAACGTTTCGCATACCCCATGAACACGATGACCTCGAACGCTGTATCTCCCGGAGACGTCCGCCGCATTCTGTCGGAGCATTTGCTGGTGGGCGGCATGAACCCCCTGGTGCTGGACATGCGGCGCAGCCGGGGCGTCCGTCTTCGCGATGCGGCTACAGGCAGGGACTATCTGGATTTCTTTGGTTTTTTCGCCACCAGCGTACTGGGCATGAACCATCCGGGCCTCGCGGAGAACGCCGATTTTCGGGAGCGCTTGCTGGAAGCGGCGCTCCACAAGGTCACCAACTCCGATATCGCCACCGGGCATATGGCGCGGTTCGCCCGGACCTTCGGGCGCGTGGCCATTCCCGATTATTTGCCCTATGCGTTCTTTATTTCCGGGGGCGCCCTTGCCGTGGAGAATGCCCTGAAGGCGGCCTTCGACTGGAAGGCCCAAAAAAACCAGGAGAGAGGGCTGCGCCGCGAATCCGGCGGACGGGCGATGCACCTCCGGCAGGCGTTTCACGGGCGTTCCGGCTATACGCTTTCGCTTACGAACACCGATCCGCACAAGACCCGGCATTTTCCTGTTTTCGACTGGCCCCGGATCCCGAATCCGAAGATCAGGCACCCGCTGGATGCGCATCTGGAAGAAGTCGAGCGGGCCGAAGCCGCCGCCCTCGAACAGGCCAAAGCGCATTTCAGAGCGTACGAACGCGACATCGCTTGCGTAATCGCGGAGCCGATTCAGGGGGAGGGAGGGGACAATCATTTTCGCCCGGAATTTTTCGTTCGGCTGAAGGAACTGGCGCACGAGCACGATGCGCTGTTCATCTTCGACGAAGTACAGACCGGCGTCGGCGTTACCGGGCGGTTCTGGGCGCACCAGGCGCTTGGCGTGCGCCCGGATATTATCGCATTCGGAAAAAAGACGCAGGTTTGCGGGGTGCTGGCCGGTCCGAAGATGGACGAGGCGCCGGATCACGTATTCCGCCTGCCGGGCCGCATCAACTCGACCTGGGGCGGCAATCTTGCGGACATGGTCCGCTTCGACCGGATACTCGAAATCATGGAGGAAGAGGATATCGTGGGCCGGGTGGACGAGCTGGGGGCGCATTTGCTCATGCGCCTGCATGAACTGGCCGACGCGCATTCCTGCGTGGAGAACGTTCGGGGGCGGGGCCTCATGTGCGCTTTCGATCTGCCCGACCCGGAACTGCGCGGCGCGTTTCTTGAGAGGTGCTACGAGGCGGGCCTGGTCATGCTGGGATGCGGCGCCTCGTCTGTGCGCTTCCGGCCGCCGCTCGTTGTTTCAACCGACGAACTGGACGAAGGGATAGACCTTATTGATACGGTGTTGCAGAAGATGAATCTGTAGATGGGTTTCCGACCACAGATCGTGCGGACCTTGATTATTCGGGCCCCGGACCGCTTCGCGTGCGGAGAGCCTGCCTGTCTGGTACAGGCGGGCCTGTATCGGTAACTATGCAGAATCCGCATAGATCGACCCCTTGTCATGCAAAATTTGCATAGCATGGCTTTTGATTATGCATATTTTGCATAATTCAGGTGCTTATTATGCAAAAAATGCATAGACCGCCCTTTAATTATGCAAAAAACGCATAGTTCGGCCCCTGATTATGCAGAATACGCATAATTGAGGCAGACTGTCGGGTAAACACTAAAGGAACCTCTGATTAAATCTACTTTGATCAGCGCTTCACGTTCACACGCACAGGACGTTATGACTGCGTCGTTGAAATCAGCGATAAACGCTCTGGATTCAGGGCATGGCGGACGTGAAGCGTCCCTCGCAGCCTCTGAACTTTGCAGATTTAATCAGAGTATCCTGAACTGCTTCAGGCGGATGCATGGGGAGCGTCCCCTGATCCGTTATTCGCCTTGCGCGTTTTCCTCTGCCGACTCCGCTTCTTCTTCCTTGCCGTTCTCTTCGACCATAAGGCGGGTTACGTCGGCGATAGCGTCCCCTTCCTTCAGATTAATGAGGCGGACCCCCTGCGTATTCCGGCCCTGCACCGAAATGTCGCCCACGTTCATGCGGATCATCAACCCGTTTTGCGTAATGATCATCAGGTCGTCGTCGCCCGCCACGTCCCGAATGGCTACAAGCGGTCCCACCCGTTCCGTCGTTTTGAGCGTGATGCGGCCCATGCCGCCTCGCGCCTGGGGCGCGTAATCCTCCATGCGGCTGCGTTTTCCGTAGCCGTTTGCGCTGATGGCGAGAATTTCGCGCTCCCCGTTCTCCACCACGACCATACCGACCAGGTCTTCGTCCCCGCGTAGCGAAATGCCTCGTACGCCCCGCGTGTCGCGCCCCATCGGCCGGGCTTCTTTCTCCTCGAAGCGGATGGCCTTGCCGCCCGACGAGGCCAGAAACACATGGGCGTTCCCGTTCGTCAGCCGAGCCTCGATCAATTCGTCTCCCTCCACGATGGATATGGCGATGATGCCCGACCGCAAGGGGCGCTTGAATGCTTCCAGCGCCGTTTTCTTGACCAGTCCCTTGCGGGTGGCCATCATGACGTAATGCGTTTTGCGGAAGTCCTCGTCCTCGAACTCCGCTTTCGACACCGCGAGGACAGCCCGCACCCGGTCCTCATGGTCGATCTGTATCAGGTTGCGGATCGATCTTCCCTTTGCGGTGCGCGATCCTTCCGGTATTTCGTAGACGCGCAGCGCGTAGCACTGGCCGTGATCGGTGAAATACAGCAGATAGTCGTGCGTGGACGAAACGAACATGTGCTCGACATAGTCCTCGTCCCGTTTTCCCGTCCCCTTCATGCCGACGCCGCCCCGTCCCTGCTGGCGGTATTCGGCAAGGGAAGTCCGTTTGATCAGCGCCTGGTGCGAGATGGTGACGACGACCTGCTCGTCTTCGATCATGTCCTCCATCGCGAAATCGCCCCCGCCCATATAGTCTATTTCCGTGCGCCGCTCGTCGGCGTATTTCTCCCGGATATCGAGCAACTCGTCCTTGATGATCTGCATCCGCCGATCGCGTTCGGCGAGGATGGTTTCGAGCCGGGTTATTTCCTTGAGGACCTCCCGGTATTCCTGCTCGATTTTCTGGCGCTCGAGGCCGGTCAGGCGGCTCAGCCGCAGCGCAAGAATGGCGTCGGCCTGGGCTTGCGTAAGCGAAAACATGGCGCCGTCCGCAGGGGGGAGGCCCAGTCGTTCGAGTTGCGCCGTCGTCAATTGCTCGGGATAGACGCCGCGCATCAGGTTGTCGCGGGCCGTATCGGTATCGTCCGAATGACGAATGATCGTAATGACCTGATCGAGGTGGTCCAGCGCGATCGTCAGGCCTTCGAGGATGTGCGCCCGTTCCTGCGCCTTGCGCAGATCGAACCGGGTGCGACGCTCCACGATTTCGTGCCGGTGCTCCACATAGTGCCGGACGGCGTCTTGCAGCGTGATGGTTTTCGGGCGTCCGTTCACCAGCGCCACCATATTCACGCCGAAGGATTGCTGGCACTGCGTGTATTTGTACAACTGGTTTTGTACAACCAGCGGCATGGCGTCGTTCTTTATCTCGACCACGATGCGCAGGCCGTCCCGGTCGGATTCGTCGCGCAGATCCCTGATGCCTTCGATGCGTTTCTCCTTGACGTGGTGCGCGATCTTTTCGAGCAGCGAACTCTTGTTGACCTGGTAGGGAATTTCCGTAATGACGAGCGCCGTGCGGCCTGCCCGGATTTCTTCCTCGCGCATCCGGGCGCGCATCACAATGCGTCCGCGGCCCGTCCGGTACGCCTCCTGGACGCCGGCATAGCCATAAATAATGCCGCCCGTAGGGAAATCGGGCGCCGGCAGGCGTTTCATCAGGCCCTCGACGTCGATATCGGGGTTGTCGATCCAGGCGATGACGGCGTCGATCGTTTCCTTCAGGTTGTGCGGCGGGATTTTCGTGGCCATGCCTACGGCGATGCCGTCGGAGCCGTTCAGGAGCAGGTTGGGGATCGCCGCAGGGAGTATGGAGGGTTCCTCGAGGGACCCGTCGAAATTCTCCTGGAAATCGACGGTTTCCTTCTGAATGTCGCGCAGCATTTCCTCCGCGATGCGCGTCATGCGGGCCTCCGTGTACCGCATGGCGGCGGCGGCGTCCCCGTCTATCGATCCGAAATTTCCCTGTCCGTCCACAAGGGGGGAGCGCATGGAGAACCCCTGCGCCATGCGCACCATGGTGTCGTACACCGAGGCGTCTCCGTGCGGATGATACTTTCCAAGCACTTCCCCGACGACGCGCGCGCTCTTTTTGTAGCCGGCCCCTGCCGTCAGGCCCAGATCGCTCATGCCGTACAGTACGCGCCGGTGTACGGGTTTGAGCCCGTCGCGGATGTCCGGCAACGCCCGGCTTACGATCACCGACATCGAATAATCGATGTAGGAAGACTTCATTTCCTCCTCGATATTGATCGGGATGATCCGGGAGTCGTTCGGTTCCATGCAGATTGCGAAGGGGTTGGATACGCCTGAAAATGGTGCGGGCCTGCCGGAGGGCTTCCGAAAAAGGCCATATCCCGGTAAAATACGAAATTTTCTCTATTGGCGCAACGTTCGGGCGTTTTTCAGAGCGTCTGCAAGTCGTTAACAGTCAAAGGATTACGGGAAAATTTGGTGAAGGGGTTATAAAAGGAAAATCAAGCTGTCTACATAAGTGCGTGGCGTGGGCACCGGGATGTTTTTTTCCGGTTTTCAGGCATTTTTCTTGACTTCTGTGACGTTATGTGCTATTATGGCACATAATTTCCCAGCGAAACGGGTTTTACCATGCAATCCTCTCTGGCAGAAAACGATTTTGTGCAACTGCGTGAGCAGACCGGCTTGTCCGTTCAGAAACTGGCGGAGGAAACCGGCTTTTCCGTTCGGACGGTGTACCGCTGGGAGCGGGGGGATAATCCTCCCCGCAAGGCGGTCATTCATTTTATGCAGAATCTTGTCCAGGGGGCATCGCCCGGGCATTCCGGGAAGCCGGCGTTCCGGTTTATTGACCTGTTCGCCGGGATAGGGGGATTGCGCCGCGGCTTCGAGCCTCCTGGAGGCAAGTGCGTATTCACATGCGAGTGGGATCGTTTTGCTCAACTTACTTACAAGGCCAATTACGCATGCGATCACGAGATTGCCGGAGACATAAGGGAGGTGAATGTCGACGCCATCCCGGAGCATGATCTGTTGCTGGCCGGTTTTCCCTGTCAGCCGTTTTCGATCGCCGGGGTGTCCAAGAAAAATGCGCTGAATCAGCCCCACGGCTTTCGTTGCGAGGCGCAGGGGACGCTTTTTTTCGATGTGGCCCGGATTATCGAGAGACATCGCCCCCGGGCGTTTCTTCTTGAGAATGTCAGGAATCTGGCAAGTCATGATCAGGGCCGGACGTTTCGCGTTATTCGCAGGACATTGACGGAGGAGCTGGGGTACCGAATTCACTGGAAAGTGCTTGACGCCCGCTCGTGGGTGCCACAGCATCGCAAGCGCATTTTTATCGTCGGGTTTCGGGAGGACAATGGATTCGATTTCGACGACTTGTATTTTCCCGATCCGCTCAACGGGCCGAAACTGAATACCGTTTTGCATCCGGAAGATGGCAGCGAGGCTGCGGAAGAACCGTATACGATCGGGCCTGACGCCAGCGTTTCGGACAAGTACACCCTTTCCGATCATTTGTGGAACTATCTTCAGCGTTACGCCGAGAAGCACCGCGCCGCCGGGAACGGCTTTGGTTTCGGACTGGTCGGTCCGCAGGATACTTCGCGTACGCTCTCGGCGCGTTACTACAAGGATGGATCGGAGATTCTGGTGAAACAGGAGGGCCGCAATCCGCGCCGTCTTACGCCGAGGGAATGCGCCCGGCTCATGGGTTTCGACAAACCCGGAGAGAGCCGGTTCGTTATTCCGGTTTCCGATACGCAGGCCTACAGGCAGTTCGGCAATGCGGTGGTAGCGCCTTGCGTGGAAGCGGTTGCGCGGCACATTTTGCCCTGGATTGACGTTGAAGCGGACGGGTACAGTGCATTGCGCCAACGAAAACTACGCCTCTTTGGCTGATATTGTCGACAAGTCCACTCGAAGCCGTATGATGGCTGGTATCCGGGGCAAGGATACGCGGCCCGAAATGACGATCCGGCGTATGCTTCATGCACTCGGGTTCCGCTATCGGCTTCATGATCCAAAACTGCCGGGCAAGCCGGACATGGTTTTTCCCGGTTTTCGCGCAGTCATTCTTGTCCATGGATGTTTCTGGCATTGCCACGATTGCCACCTGTTCAAATGGCCTGCTTCGCGGGCTGATTTCTGGCGGCGAAAAATCACAAGGAACCGGGAAAAAGACACTGAAACCATGAAAGCCCTGACAGCGGATGGGTGGCGGGTATTGACGATTTGGGAATGTGCGCTGAAGGGACGAACCCGGCGCCCGGTTGAAGAAGTGGTTGGCAAGGCCGCTCGCTGGCTGCGGTCCGGCGACCATTGCGAGGAAATACGGGGCAGGGAAGATGTTGGGAAGTGATTTAACAAACTGGCTCGAAGAATTCTTCGCTCCCGGCTTTGTCTGGTATGCGAAACGTCTTTCCGGAAACGATACGCTGGCCAACGGATCACATCAGGCCGGTCCCTATATCTCGAAGCCGTTTCTGTTCAGTATTCTGCCTGATCTTTACAGGCCGGAAGTCAGGAACCCGGAGGTTTTTCTCGATCTCCATATTGACTCCCATGATGATTCCCGGCAAGTCAGGACCATTTGGTACAACAATAAATTGCACGGAGGTACCCGCAACGAAGCTCGTCTGACTCGTTTTGGCGGTTCCGATTCGGCACTGCTTGACCCGGACAGCACTGGTTCACTGGTCGTATTTGCATTCGGACTGGATGGTCATGGTAGGGCGACCGAGTGCCACGTCTGGGTTTGCCGGGACGAAAAGGAAGAGCATCTGATCGAAGATCGCATTGGTCCTGTAGAGCCCGGGAAGTGGGCCGTCTGGCCTCCGCATCACCCTGCCTTATCGGATTTTGCAGAAGAAACTGTTTCTCCGATATGTTGGCTGAGTCCCCAACAAATTCCTCCGGCATGGATGGAGAAGTTTCCTACAGGAGCGGAGATTATCGAGAAGACAATAGAGTTGTGCCCGGATATTTCAAGTAGTCCCGATCAACGCTTGTTGACCCGGCGAGATTGCGAATTCAACATTTTTCGCAGTCTTCAGGAAGCGGTGGAACTTCCCGCGATTCAGCGAGGGTTCCAAACCATGGATGAGTTTCTAAGGCGTGCCCAGAGTATTCTTCAGCGGAGCAAGGCGCGCTCGGGCCGCTCGCTTGAACTCCATGCCCACAGAATTTTCAGAGAAGAGGGGCTTCGGGAAAACCACGATTTCGCACATCAGCCCGAGTCAGAACCGGGTCGCCGTCCCGATTTTCTTTTTCCTTCGTCAGAAGCATACAGGGACGCCGCATTTCCGGAAACTCGATTGCGTATGCTGGCTGTCAAGACAACGTGCAAGGATCGCTGGCGCCAGATACTGAACGAAGCGGATCGCATCGAACGGAAGCACCTTCTGACCCTGCAAGAGGGCGTGTCGGAGAGGCAATACAGCGAGATGCGAGAGGCTGGGGTACAGCTTATTGTTCCGGCCCCTCTCGTAAAAAAATTCCCGTCTTCGATTCGGTCAGAATTGCAGACATTTGCAGCGTTTATCGACGAGGTTCGGGTTCTTGATGGGGGTGGTTGATTTGTTATTGGTGTTTGGCAGGTTTTCCGTATATTCCCCTCCCCGAAAATTCTTCGCAACATCTGAGGATGCACAATGGGACATTTCAAAAGAAATTCGGGGCGCTACCTGTTCTCCATTGGATTTCTACTGGGATGTGCTGCCTGCCTTTACATAGGAGGCGACCTGAAGGCATTGAATATACCTGGTGTAGGATCGATTGAAACTTGGGAAGAGAACGACATCACCCACTTGGAAACGGTATGGGCAGACGAGGTCCGTAGAGAAACCTATCTGGCCCTGCTCGCGCACAGAGGTGTGTTTGTCCCCACAGACCCGCAGATCGTTGATGCAATCACTGGGCTATGTGAACCGATACCGGAAGCACCACTGGATGCGCATCTGGATGCTGCCCGGGCTTGTGCAGACAAACCAGTACCTGAGCGCCTTCGCGAATTGGCTGACAGGAAAGCGCCACCGTTTCATTATTCGGGGAGGAGAGTGCGTATCGGCGTTCCTGATGAAACAGATCAACCACATGAGGGATACGCCAACACATGCCTGAATGGTGAATGGTATCGCCAAGACGTTGTGATAACAAATCCGCGAAACGGGCGCTATGTGGAGGTCTACGCCTCCGGCCACTTTGGAAGAGGAATATGTGGAGAAGCGGTGGGCGCTGCGGACATTCAGCTTAGCGAACGAGATGCCTTCAAGATATTTGACGGGTCAATCGACAAATACGAAGATGCCGTAGCGATCACGGCTAACTGAGCGGACGAAAAGGGATAGTACACACTGTCCAGTCAAACCGAACCATCTCTACAGGCCGAAAAAGTGCCGCATAAGTAAAGACTAAACCCATGAATGACGCCACTCCTTGGCAACCCGCCGTCGATCTGGAGAAAATGGTTCAGGCTGTACTGAAGCACGCCGTGCAAGCGCAGCACGATGACCTCAAGGTCTACGAAAGCCTTCAAAATCTGAATGAGGTTATCGGCTCCGAGTACGGGGACCGGGTTCTGTATGAGTTGATTCAGAACGCCCATGATGCTCATAAACCGGGAGACGAAGGCCGAATTGCGATCAGACTTGTCATCCGATCAGACAAGGATGGCGAGCTCTACATCGCGAATGGTGGCAGCGGATTCCGAAAAGAAGATGTTCAGGCCATCAGAAACTTGGCGACTAGCGGCAAGGAAATTGGCGAAGGCATAGGCAATAAGGGCCTCGGTTTTAGAAGCATTGAGGCGCTGACCGATAACGTGCGGATATTTTCGCAGAAAGGGAAGGAGAAGCAAGACAGGTTTGGCGGTTATTGTTTTCGATTTGCCGCCACGAGTGAAATCGAAACCATCCTGCGATCACACGAAATTGACGCTGCTACGAGCAGCGAGGTCGCAAGAACCGTTCCGCGATATCTTGTCCCGATGCCGCTGAACAATCAGCCTAAGGAGGTGATCTCGTATGCTCGCCGCGGCTATGCGACTGTGGTTGTAGCACCGCTTCGGACGGCTGAAGCGGTTACGTTAGCGTGCGAGCAGGTTAAAACGCTCACCGATCTTGATGTGCCGCTTCTATTGTTCCTCGACCGTATTGCCGAAATCAGGATCGACGTTGAACGACCTGACCAACGTTCTTACCGGCGGCGTCTGCATCGGCGCCAGAAATCATTAGGTGATGTACCGAGGCTCCACGGCTGCGAAATTCAGCAAGTGGATGTTGGCCAAGATCGCCGGTTCCTAGTTGTGCGTCGCAAGGTTGATAAGGAGCGAGTACTTGCGGCCGTTAAGCGCAGTATTCCATCTGTTCCTCAACTCAAGCGTTGGCTCGACTGGAAGGGACAGCCGGAGGTATCCGTGGCCGTTGGCCTGTCCCCAGCTGTGGTGACAAAGGGCCGCCTCTATAATTTTCTTCCCATGGGCGAAGACGCGGACGCGCCTTTCATCGGCTATCTTGACGCACCCTTTTATACTGATATCGACCGGCGTAATGCAACCCTCGACCTGCCCCTGAACAAAACGTTAATGGAAGACGCAGCCGAGGCATGTGCCGCGGCCGCTCTGACAATTGTCGAGCAAGAATTGCCAGTAACTCCACAAGCTGTATTTGATCTGTTTGCCTGGACGGGTCGGCACGCCGGTAAACTGGATCACGCGCTCACAGACATGGGCAGCGCATTACACCGAGCCGCGGTCATCCCTGTCATGGCTGAACGCGGTCGCAATGAGTGGTCGAGCCTTGCACAGGTCAATATTTGGCCAGAGGGTGAGTTTGCAGTGCTGAAGGGTAGAGCCGTGGCTAGGCATGTGGGTGCCCGCTTGGTCTCGAAAAACCTTGATGCCCGGCGAATAAAGCGTCTCAAGAAGGTGGCCTGTCGCACGCATAGATCGCTCGCGCCATCCAGCGAGGAGTTGACCGGCTGGTTAGAAACCTTCGCACGTTCATTGCTGCGTCGCGAGGCGGCACTACAAACCTGGTCACGATTCTACAATGATCTCCCGCTGATTTTTTCTGCCTTAGGCGAGTCGCTTAAGGAATTGGACGGTGCAGAGATTTTCCTAGATCAATCAAGAAGATTACGGCCGGCTGGAGGCCATGATCAACAAAAACGGCCCGGCGTGTACGTCCGGGGTGACTTGCCGAAGGGTAAAAGAAAGATGTTAGGCATGTCGTTTCCCCCAGCTAATTTGGCTCGCCGATACCGCTTCCTCAATGAAAAAATCAAACTTAAACGTGATACACTCAATGCCTTTATCAAGGCCGGTTTGGTGCGCGAATACGATCCTGTTGAAGCCTTGGCAGGCCTAAAATCAGCTCTTGGGAAGAAGGCGAATAGAAATCGGCGAGAAGAGGCCCTGTCCTGGGCGTTCCAGGTGTGGCGTACGGCGGGCGAGCGCGTGGAAGACGAACTACGGGAGGCTGAACTATATGTGCCAACGCTTTCGGGCTGGCAACCTGCCAATCAGACTCTGTTTTCCTCATCATGGACGCCGGTCGGAAAAACATTGGAAAACTACCTCATGGAAGCTGCGGAGATATCCACAGACTGTCGGTCTGCACGAGATCTCATGCTGGTCGGATATCAGGATTGGCCTGTTCAAGTTCAGGATGCCAAGCGAAATTGGATACGTTTTCTAGAACTCATTGGTGTGGCCAACGGATTGCGCCCAGTACCTGCCCGCATGAAGCGTGAGGGTTCACCTAAATCCTTATGGAACGATGTTCGGGAACACGGGAACACCGGCGAAGGACTTGACGGGGATTGGTGTGCCGAAGTCGTGCATGTTTCATTCTATCATCCCTATACCGACTACAAGATGAAGGGAGAGGCGTGGTGCTTACCGGGACAGATCGAACATGAGACATTCCCGGAAAGTGCACGAGAAGCAATGTGTACCCTGATTTTCGAGCATTTAAAAACTCACGGTACAGACTACTTTCAATTCAAGATTGGTCGCTTCGATCGCGACAAGCGCCAATGGGATGAACAAATACTGCCAACCCCTCTGGCAACTTTTCTCAGGGCTAAGGCTTGGATTGCTGCTAGCACGCGCGATGAGGGGATTGCTTTTCGGAGATCGAAAGAGTGTTGGGCATCTCGAATACGTCGCGGAGGGCCTCCTCGGTTCATGGACCGCATCCCCGAATCATTGGCGCACTTCTCTGAGGGTGGGAATTGGGTAGAGCAAGCCTTCGGTGAACACTTAGGGTTGCGGGATTGGCAAAATAAGGAGACAGCCGTTGCACGACTCCGCGAGTTGGTGGGCGTTGTACCAAGCCTAGCGTCGAATGATCGCCCGATCGCTCGGAATGAATACCGACGTGCTTGGGAGGAAGTTGTGGAAACCGGGGTTTCGCTGCCTTCCGACCTGCAACGGTATGTGCCAACAAAAATGGGACAGTTTTGCTTTCTATGTAGCGTAGCGTTATCGGGTTTCATGCGCTTCGTCTGTGAGGGCGCTTTTTAAGGTTAGGGTTTAGCCGTTCGTCCCGCCGGGCTACGATTTTGCGCGCCGTATCGGGGTCGTCCGGTTTGTTGATCCACGCCGCTTCGGGCGGCGTGGGTACGCTGGGCATACCGCGCACGAACCGTTCGGGTTCGCGCGCACAGGCTTCTTCGAGGACGCGCTTGCGGGCGCGCCACACCTGATTCGCCTTGCCGTAATGGATCGTCGCAGGGTGCATAAGCGCAATGCCCGTGTGGTAGAACTCGTTGTTGTACCAGTCGAAGAAGCGACGCGCCCAGCGCCGAGCGTCTTCAAGCGAGCCGAAGCGGGGTTCGTACGTATGGCGCTGCTTCGCCGTGCGGAAGTGCGCCTCCGAGTAAGGGTTGTCGTTCGAGCGATACGGACGGCTCCAGGAGCCGGTCACCGACAGGTCCGCGAGAAGTTGCACATACGTTCTCGACGTCATCGGCCCTCCGCGATCCGAATGAATGACCAGGCGCCTGTCTGTGATCCCTTGCCGTTCGTACGCCTGTGCGATCAGGTCCTTCGCCAGCGCCGCCGACTCGCAGGGAGCGAGCGTCCAGCCCACGACGTAACGGCTGAAAACGTCCAGTATCACGTAGAGCTTGTAGTAAATCCCCTTCGCCGGACCGCGAAGCGTGGTAATGTCCCATGTCCACAACTCATTCGAAGAGGAGGCGAGAAGCTCCGGCTTCCTGTGTCGAGGGCGTATGCGACAGCGCCGACGCTCGCGCACCTCTTCGCGTTCGCCAAGAATGCGATACATGGTGCGCCAATGGCAAAGATAGACGCCTTCGTCAAGAAGCGCAGCCCATATCTGGCGAGGCGGCATGTCCATGAAGCGCTCCGAGTTCAGCACGCTGCGTATCTCTTCGCGAAGCGCCTGCGGCAGACGACGGCTTCCTCGACGACGACGCCCCCGAGGCGACGGCGCCCGCAGGCTTCTGTAGTAGGCGCTGCGAGAGACGCCTACGCGCCAGCAAGCCTCCTCTGCGCTCAGCGCGCTGCGCAACAGCGTTACCGTCTCGTTCATCGCTGATCGGCCTCTGTCTGGACGCTCGCGCCAAACAGCGAGCAAGCTTTTTTTTGAATCTCTATGACGGCCTCCGCCTTCTGCAACCGGCTTCGGGTCTGTCCCAACTCCTTGCGCAAGCGACGTATCTCTTCCTCCTTCGCTCGCAATTCCTTGCCCGCCCGCGTCGAGGCGTAGAGCGTTCCGCTCTCTCGCTGCTTGCGCCACTGCGCAAGGTAAGACGAGTAGAGACCCTCGCGCCGCAAGAGCGCGCCGAGGTCTCCAGCGTTGACGCAGGCGTCGGCCTGCTCGAGAATGCGAAGCTTGTAACTGGCGCTGAAACGCCTGCGCTTCGCCGGCGCTACCGCTTCCGTCGAAGGATACTCCGACGAACCAGGCGGGTGAGAAAAATCTTTCGATTCCATGGCGACTTCACGGGTTGGTGAGCAAGTCAAACGAAATTGCACCGCCAGAACGACGACAGAAACCCGATATATGTTCGCTAATTAGTGTACAAGCGTGTCCCACCTTTTGTTGGCACAGAGGGCAATTAATTGTTACGCGTCGTAGTCAGCTTGAGGTCCTTTGCGGTTCTCCGGAAACACCTGCTGACGTTATCGTCACAGAGGACGCCCAACGCCTTGATGCGCGGCTATTAGCTTCAGCAGGGCAGGCGGTTCTGGATGTGGGCCCCACTCTGACAGACCAGATAGCTGCTCTGCTTGAAGAGACGGGCATCTACATACCGCGGCGTATAGACGGTACAGGTGTCCAGCTTTTCGTAGACGGTGAGTTATTCGTCCCGCGGTCCAGCGATGCGTTTCTGACTTCCGAGGGACTGCATTGGCTCCCGGAGATCATCGTTATTGGAAATGAACTCCGTGGAGAACAACTTGAACGTGGCATTCAGAGCTCAACGATTGATGGCAAGGTACGGGCCATCAGGGTCCGGCGCTGCGAATCAATTAAACTAGTTGTCGATGACGAAATAGTGTCTCCATCTGAAGATATGGTATGGTATGCTTACGAGGATGAGATATTACCGACCCTGATATTGACTCACCACCTTTCGCTCGATTGGCGGACCTTGGCAGGCCCACTGTCCGGTGGGCTTTCTCGACTAATAGACAATCGGCTTAGGTCGGCCAGACTGTTACTCGCGCAGCTTGCACTTCACAGCGTGTCCGATGCTCTGGAAGCGCCTAGCGACGAGGCACTCGCATATGCACTCGATTGTGATGTCCAAACAATACGCGATCATCGCGCGGTGTTGCAGACTGGCCTTGAGCACATTTTGCGCTTGCTGATACCGGTAGTGGCCTACTACGGCGATACCGAACTATCGCGACAAATGCAGCACGCTGTGGACCGTGCAGGCACAAGATTCGATGCACGAAAGTGGCTCCAGATTCATTTGAGCGACTTGGAGTATGCGCCGGAGACATTGATTGATGCCTGCGAGCATGCCGCAAACCGTGCCGAACTGCGTAGAAATTTGGAACTGGATTATGAAAGGTTCAACCGTGTTTTGCTGGAATTGGGCGAGCCAGCGCTATCCAACGAATTGGAACTCCGACGGTTATACAACGCTTATCTTGCAAGACTGAGTCCCGAGATCATAGAACGGCTGAGGCGACATCATTACGAGAATTTCCATAACGAAAATGACCTCACAGACTATGTTGAGCGGAAAAAATTGGCCTTTCTTGCTTTCAACACAGAGTGGGTGCTGACGCGCGAGACATTGGAGATGGAGGTTGTTGAGCTACATGTCCGGACACTGCTCGCCGACACCCTTGGCGATGATGTGCCGGTCACGTTACCAGCACTGAAGCCGCTAGTAAATGCGAACCGCAAGGTCGTGCGGGAAACTGCAGCGAGTGCATTACCGATGCTGAAAGTCTGGTGCAGGCGAAATGGTGTACCATTGCCCATGCCATGGACCCAATCTGAAGCACAGGCGGTTGTATTGCATCTGGAGAACAAGGGGCTTCTAGACTTCGAGGGAGTCAAGGCCGAGAACATCCCGGCCCTCTGCCGCAGGGCTGCTTGCTGGCCGACGGGTATGCCCGAGACGCTCGATGAGACAATTTTAGGGCTCGACAGGGATGAGGTTGACAAGGAACAGAAACGGCGTAAGCGGAAGAGACAACAGCAGGAGATAGAACAGCGAAGCATTGTGTTCGCCGGTAACTCGCTCGACACGGGCGACCCAATGTTTGCGGGGAGCTTTCAAGATATTGCCGAATCCTGGCTCTCAAAAGACGAGACCTGGCTCAACCGAAGTCGTCAGCGAACACGCCTGACCGAGTTTCAGAACCCGCCTCCGTCGGGAGGCAGGCCGCGTACCGGCGGCAAAGTTGGCGGCACGCGCCGACGTGATCGACAGCCGAGCTATGAGCAACAACAGGCGATGGGTCTGGCAAGCGAGTGGCTCGCCTATCAGTTTCTGCTCCGTGGTCGCCACGGTGATTACGTGGACGAATCCTGCTGGATATCGAAGAACCGCACACAGTTCTTCGGCGGTGACGAAGGTAACGACATGGCGGGCTTTGACTTTCTGGTCAAGACATCTGCAGCCGACTGGTTGTATGAGGTGAAGTCATCTCGGGAAGACAGCGGTGAGTTTGAACTGACCGCCAATGAGCTTCACGTTGCCAGTGGTGCATCGAAGGACCGTCGCCAACGCTATCGTATTCTCTATGTCCCTTATGTTTTTTCCCCCGACAAGTGGTGTGTTCTTGAACTACCCAATCCAATGGGCGAGACCACACACAACAAATTTGCAATGGTTGGCCGAGGTTCTGTCCGTCTTCGGTTCGAACGTCGGTAGTCGTTGGGCAAGACGCTCACATGGGTAGAGGATCAGTGATTCCCCTTGGCGACTGGTTCAGTTGCAATGTTTGTAAATTGATAAATTCTGCGATGAGTGTGCCGCCCTCTTTTTGGGCAGAATGTCGGATAAATACTAAACTGCTTTACAAAAATATTTTGAAGAAAAATCATTAGAATTGCTTCTTGATATTTTAGACATTGATCGATCAAAATCGATTAACAAATTGCATTTTTCCCAGAAAAATGCAAAAAGATTAAAATTGATAAAATATGAAGATATAATGATAATCTCTGGCTATTCAATTTTTGTTGTCAGATGTAATTATCGAGAATTTTAAATTCTATCAATAAAGCTTTAATTGAGAGATTGTGTACGGTGTGTCAAGTTCAATGGATAAGTACTCTCTGGATGTCAGGATGGGAATGTTTACGTGTAAAAAGAATTGGCATGTAATCTAAGAATGTGTTTGCCAATTCGTTCTGCGAACCTGACTGGTACAGCATTGCCTATCTGCATGGCGATATTTTTGCTGCCCCCAAAAAATTCGTACTGATCAGGAAAAGACTGCAAAGCAGCTGCTTCTCGTAAAGATATGGCCCTATTTTGGTTGGGATGTCCATATCTCCCATTAGATATACTGTTGCACCGTCCAGTGAGGGTAGGCGCGGGTCTATCCCATGCCATTCTTCCATAGACATCAGTATGGCCTTTGTAATTTCCCTTGTGACACTTCAGTATCAGATATTCCGGCCAAGATCTCCGATCTCCACCGTCATGGGGTGTCTTACGGAGGCGTTCGAGGTTCAATGCACTGATGGGTGCAGCTATGTGATTGGGTACTTCAAGGTCGGATTCGCCAGCGGAAATCTCGGGAAAATGTGCAATGGCCTCACGTACAGTCTTGAACGTGCGTAACGAATTTCCGTGACTCGGAGAAGGCAGTAGAAGCTGCTGGTCATTCCGTGTGGCAAGTAACACAAGGCGACGACGCTGCTGAGGAACCCCGTAGTATTTGGCATCAAGTATGCTGAATACACACCGATAGCCGTTTATTTTCAGTGTTCTGATAAATCGGCGAAACGTGCTGAATCCGCCTACTCTGGCGATGCCAGGGACATTTTCCATCAACACGTATCCCGGCAATAGTGCTTCTACAAGCCGTCCAAAGTGCCACAACAATGTGGCATCTGGACGCCGCCGGTTGCCTCTTTGATGTGCACTGAATGATTGACATGGAGCACATCCGGCAAAAAGAAAATCATTGCCCTTACTTAACGGGCCCTTCAGACCCAAGTCTTGTGGGGTTATAACTCGTATATCTTTACGGAAAAACTTCACATCCAAATTGTTGTATTCATACGTTCGGCGACAGCGTTCGTCGTAATCAAATCCACGAAGAACATGTATTCCCGCATCCAAAAGACCGCGAGTTAGTCCCCCTGCTCCACAAAAAAAGTCAAAGGCTTTCATGATGTTCTTTCGCCTCCTTCTTTGGTGTTTTCCATGATTTCATTAGCCCATCGGGTTGTATCTCGATCAGGCAAACCCGGTCGACAAGCGATCTGCATATATGCCCATGCTATCATTTCCCTGAAGGGGCTGTCGATAGATGCAACGCGAAGAAATTCTTTGTTAGAATTCATCTCACCGATTTTTTCAATAGATATCAACTCTAAATCCCGCAAGTTCCCCGCCATGGTGGGAATATGATTTTCTAGAGCAGGAAAAGGGATAATGGCACCTTGATATCCTTGATTTAGCAATGCACCAGGTAAACGATCTTTCAAATTTTTCGGTTTAATTTGTCTTAGAGTTGTTGAATTCAGACCGACATTCATAGAGCAGCACTTGGCAACCAAAACGTTTTTTACCTTGGAATCACGTTTAGTGGATACGAGATCACAGGATGGAGTAAGAACTACACGGAACGCGCTTGGATTATCACAATCCGCTTCTTTTTCTATGAGCAAATCACCCATTTGAACATCGCGACTTATCGGAGGAAACAGATACTGTTCCCAAGGAGCAAGTGCAGCATCATCCCCTAAAGGTTCATCCATCAATGCGGCAATGCGTCGCCTGCTTGCACGCTTTATGGTTTCGACACATTGACTGTCATTAATGTCCGTAACAGCATAGGGTGCAACATCTTTCATTACATCGACAAAACAATTACGAACATGCTTTTCCGCCTCTTCAATAGCTGTGATATGAGGTCGAAAAGTTTTTATTGCCAACAATACTTCGTTGGTACTTTTTCTTCCCTTTTGTATACATCTTACGAAGGGATTAGATTTGTAGTCTTCCGCAATTTGATCTGGGAGAGCAGAATAAACGACTACAGGACAGAAATGATCTTTCCATATAGAATATAGTATGTTATTACCGGGCACATTTTCTTCTCCAACCTCGCCTAAAAAAAGATCAAGTATTACAATATCAGGAAGGAAAGAGGGGATTTGTTCTTCAGCTTTTTGGAACGAACATTTCTCATACTTGTAAAAAGGACCTTTATCTCCATTATTAATTCTATCAATTAATTTCAAGACAGGTTCTACAACCTCTTCGATTTGATCCTCAATAAACAATAATTTTACCATGCTCATCGTGTACCTCCTTGCTTTTTAATTTTTTTCTTCAGCGGAAGATCGAAGACAAACAAAGCACCACCCTTTGCGCCACGATCTTGAGTAGACATTCTCCCTTCGTATGCAGCTACCAACTCTGAAGCCACTGTCAGGCCCATACCGATACCACCAGGCTTCTTGGTTACGCCGGGCCAGAAAATTCGTTCCAGATATTCCTTATCAATGCCTGGACCGGTATCGTGAACTTTTACTTGAACACGATCTCTATCATCCATTGGACTGATAAGAAATGTCAAATTTCTGTTATTTTTAGGAACATCATTCATCCAGTAAATGGCATTTGTCAGAAGATTCAGAATGATTGCACTTAATTCACCAGGATCCACCGCTACGTCGGTTATCGAATCTGGAATATAATACCGAATTCCCTTAGCTTTTATTTCGTCTTGATATAGTTCCAGGCACTCTTGAATTTGTTTTTCCAAAATAGAATGTCGTTTTCGTCGGCTGAAATTGCGGCTAGCCAAGGGGGCAAAGGTGTCAGCAAGTCGTTCAAGAGCATCGACAGCTTTATCAGCGCGTCTATATTCATCTTTCAAATCTGTGTCCCTGAAAGGGGCGAATCTTCTTTTAACAAAATCAAGCAAACTGCCGAAGGCGATCGTTCTATTCCGAATTTCGTGCACCAGCATGTGAGCGATGGTTCCCACAGTCGCAAGCCGACTGTAGTACACAAAACGTTTTTGAATCGTCTTACGCGTCGATTCGAGCGAAAGGCTAAATTTGCTAATTGCGTCAACGATTATTTCTGTGTCCGCATTTTCCTCTGAAAGAGCTGTTACTTCCTCCACAATATGTTCGCCTGACAACTTGGAAAACAAATCGTCCAGTGGCTTTTCAATATCTGGTTTGATTCGATCTTCGTCTCGTTCATTTTCCAGAAGGGCTACGATGGATTTGAGAATTTCTTCGAACTCAGCTACTTCAATACACAGAGCAAGGCGCTCTCTGTCGCTTGTGTCATTAATTTTGGAATTTTTTTCGGCAGAGATCGAAACGTATCCCACGATCTGGCTTGTACTCAGTCTTGTACCGACCTTGCTAATGCGTCTGAGATCAAGGCCTAACCAATCGCGAGCATTCTCTGACTTTGGAAGCACAAGAATTCCGTCTCGATATACAGAAATACCCTTATGGGCTCGAATTGCCTTGCGAACAAGGCTCTTTTGAAAATCGAAACGATCAGCTATTTCCGATGTGTCATCTGCAGCTATGTCCCAAGCCCTAATCTCGAAATCGAATGGGCCGCAATGTGCCGTTTCGGAATCATCGGAGAACTGCATAGGATCCTGAATCTGTTCGAAAATCCTTTCCCAAGAATGACGTATTTCTTCGGTTCTAGGAGCGTCTTCCTTGATGGGAGCATAATGATACGTCCCTTGAATGTTACCTTTTTCGTCGACATGCCCTCGAATACTGTATTTCGGTCTGGATAAAAATTCTGGAGATGCGATCTCCACTTGTTCGGTTCCTGCTTGATCTTTATCGGGGTGCGTAAGAAATATCCTAAAATCTGCTGCATTAGAAAATGGTGATATGAGCCGTGCCAAATTCTCTTCGAGATCGGATATGCGATTTGCGTTCCACGATCCCGACAGATCATAGATACGGAGACGGGTGCCGGAAGCAAAGGGTGGTTTGTAAGGGTAGCGCCTGCATTCGATAAAACTATCCGACACATTTTCGCCTTGAGACATGTTAAACCAATTAACAGTAATCTCCCAGCAATCTTCATCAGAAGCTTTTGTCAGCATACTGAGGCGTTGTCCAAGTCGCGCCACAGAAAGACGTCCAAGGCCTTTTGCACCAGCGACCCGACGCTGCTTGTCCCCTTGTATGGCGAATGGATTTTGTACCTTGTATGGAGTCGCCACAACAGACCATACACTTTCGATAATTTCCTTGGTCATCCCGTGCCCGTCGTCTTCAATTTCCAGATAAAGTCCTTCTTCTGGATCGTTGTCGAATCGTAAATGGACGGTCGATGCAAAAGCGTCGTATGAATTCTTCACCAACTCGATGACAGCCACTACATCGTTGGTCACGAGATCAGCGCCCAACGCAGCGAATACTCGCGGATGCAACCGAAAAGGTATACGCTCTGATTCGTTCAATATGGATGCTGCCTGTGCCATTGCAAGCTACATATGCTTTGGTTTTTCAGATTGCACTCGATAGTTTAAGGCGCAATTTATGGCATCCCCCTTGGTAGCCGCTCTGTTAACAAAAATGGTCCCCTAAACTGCTCAGTTTTCAGGAGCCGTTTCAGGTGCAGGATTGCGGTGGGTTACGCCGCCCTCGCTAGCGGCTTGCGTCTGTAATATACGTTGTCCGGCGTAAGGTTGTCAAGGCTGGCGGGGATGTTTTTGGTTGCTTCGACGCAGAAAGCCGCGCCGCCGAGTGTGTTCGACGCCCCGGCGCCATCCTTGTTTGCGGACGAACTGTCGCGCAGTTTCCAACTGCCTCAAAGTACCATTCCCGGCGCTTCGGGTTTCAAGCCCCCCTCCCCGGAACCTTTTCCCCCGCCGGGCGAAAACAGAAAGCCCCCTTTTCCCCACGCCGTCGGCGACCGTCGTTCATGCGTATTTCGTATTGCCTCGCGCAAGCGTTTTTGTCCGCAGCGATTGCAGCGGCGGCGTTCGGCCAGGACGCTGCCCGGCAAACCGCCTCGCTAAGCGGATATGTCCGCGACGCCACCTCCGGGGAAACCCTGCTGCTGGCGAACGTGCGCGTGGAAGGCGCCCTGATCGGGGCGGCCACCAACAATTCGGGGTATTACGCCATAACGGACATTCCGCCGGGCGCCCTGACGATTTCTGCGTCCTATATCGGGTATCGCACGGAGCGCGTGGAACTCGAACTGGCTCCCGGCGAGCAGCGCCGACTGGATATCGAACTGCTTCCGGCGGCGCAGGATATCGAGGAAATCACCGTAACCGGCGAGCGGGAGGAATCGTACGAAGCGCGCAAGATCGGCGTGCAGCAACTTCAGACGCAGCTCATCAAGTCGCTTCCGGCGCTTCTGCAGCCGGACGTATTCCGGTCCCTGCAACTGTTGCCCGGCGTGAAGGCGGCCTCGGACTATTCGAGCGGCCTCTATATTCGGGGCGGCGGGCCGGATCAGACGCTTATTTTGCTTGATCGCACCACCATCTACAACCCGTCCCATTTCTTCGGCGTTTTTTCAACGTTCAATCCTGACGCCATCAAGGACGTGCGGCTCTACAAGGGCGGGTTTCCCGCCGAGTACGGCGGTCGTCTGGGGTCGGTGCTCGACATCTACAACCGGGACGGAAACAGGCGCGAATTCGACGCGGGCCTTGCGCTTGGCCTGCTTTCCTCGCGGGGCATTGTCGAGGGCCCCTGGCGGCGCGGCTCCTATATGCTGGCGATGCGGCGCTCCACCGTCGAACCGATATTGTACTTTTTGCGCCAGGCGGACGTCGAAGGCATTCCGGATGCGTTTTATTTCGTGGACGCGAACGGGAAATTCAATTTCGACTTGTCGAACAGGGATTTCATTTCGCTTGCGTTTTACGCCGGGCAGGATGTGCTGGACATAGAGATCGTGGACGACGCCCGCGCGAATATCCGATACGGGAACAGAACATTGAGCGTGAACTGGACCCATCTTTTTTCGCAGCAGCTTTTTTCCAATTTTACGTTCACCGGATCGCAATATTTCAGCAGGCCGGTGATCGAACTGGCGGCTACGCCCATAGAGAATGAAAATACGGTGGGCGATCTTTCCGTCAAGGGCGATTTCGAATACATTCCGGGCGGGAGCGTTTCAGCGAAAGCCGGTTTCTGGACGGGCCTCCTGAACTTGCGTTTCCGCACGGATTTTAATGAAGAAACGGCGATAAACTGGCTTACCCGAAGCGTGTATTCTTCTGCGTATGCGCAGGCTCGCTGGCGTCCTGCGCCGCGCATTACCGTCGAAGGCGGCGTTCGGGGGAATTATTTCGAGGAGGGCGGGTTTGTCCGGGCCTCGCCCCGCCTGTCGTTCGAATACGAACCAACGCCTGCGTTGCGGCTTCAGGCTGCCTACGGGCGGCAGTACCAGTTTCTTACGCTCATAACCAGCGAACTTTTTTCGGGATTCGACACCTGGCTGGCTACCGGAGAGGGGGTGCGCCCTTCGCGCGGCAACCAGGTCGTTATCGGCGCGAAACATATTTCTCCGCTTGGATTCAACCTGGATGTGGAGGCGTATTACCGCACGATGCAGAATCTTTTCGAATGGGATCCTTTCGTGTCGGATGTGGCGGGGCTGGACTACGACGAGTTGTTTCGTTTTGGAGAGGGCCGCGCTTATGGCCTCGAAATGATTGCGCAGCGTCCGCAAGGGCGCGTGAACGGATTCGTGGCCAGCACGCTAAGCCGTACCCGTCGCCGGTTTCCGAACGTCAACGATTTTCGGTTTTATTCGCCCAAATACGACCGAACGCTGGACGTGAAGACCGTGCTCAATGTCGAAATATCGCGCGCCTTTCGAGCCAGCGCCGTCTGGACGTATGCGACCGGGCAGGCCTATACCGAGCCGCTTGCGCAATACCGCCTCGTGCATTCGCCGTTCGATTCGGACTGGTCCAATGCGCTGGTCACGAAATACAACAACCGCCGCTTGCCGGCGTACCACCGCCTCGATGTGGGCGTTTCCTGGTTCGCCAGACTGTTCGGCGCGGATTGCGAACTGCAAGCACAGGCGCTGAATGCGTACGCCCGCCGCAATATCTGGTTTTATTTCTTCGATTTTACGGATGCGGCGGATATCGAGCGGAACGAGATACCGCAGATTCCCGTGCCGCTTCCGAACATTTCGCTCACCCTCGACTTCTGATATGCGTTCCGCGTTTGCATGGATATTGGTTTTTGCAGGGGCCGTTCTGGCGGGGCTCTGGTCCGGTTGCGACGCGGCCGGCCCGCCCGAGTTCGAGGAGGAAATCGTGGTGGAGGGCTATCTCGAGGCCGGTAAGCCGATCGGCTACGTTACCGTAAGCCGGACGCTGCCGGTCAACCAGACGTACGATCCCGCGATGCAAGGCGTGGCGGGCGCAGCGGCGCGCATCGAACTGCTTGAAGCCGAGGGGAATGGGGTGGAGACAGCCTGGCCCCTGTTCGCTCCCGACCCATCTTCGGGGCGGTACCGTACGGAGGAGGCAGTGGATGTGTTGCCGCTGCGGACGTATCGCCTTGTGGTGGACGTTCCCGGGGCCGGAACGGTTACTTCGGAAACGACGACGCCCGCCCTGTTCCGTTTTGTGGATACGGAAGAACGAACGTTCGTTTACGATGAGGGCGAAGCGCCCCTGTTCGAGATTACGGAGCCTTTTTACCCGGGCCGTCAGAGTATTTTCCTGATCACCACCATTGCGCTCGAAGCCGATTCGATGAATTTGACCCCGTTCGCCGACGGGCTTGACGAGGACCTGTTTACGCTTCGCGAGAATGTGTCGCCGCCGCTGAACGGCGAGAATTTCGACCGAACGCCGAGCGGGGGGATGCGCATCCGGTATCCCTGGATCGGGCTGGCCTTTTATGGGCTCAACGAGATGCGGATTCAGGCGATCGACGACAACGCGTTCGATTTCGTGCGTTCGAACGCGGTGCAGCAGGCAGACCAGGGCGGTTCGTCGACATTATCGCCGGGCGAAATTCCCAATGTGCTTGATCATGTGGAAGGGGGGCGCGGCCTGTTCGGCAGTTTCGCCAGCGCTTCCGTGCGGTTTCGGGTATTGCCTAATCCAGACCGGTAGCGTTTTGCGCGCGCATCGTTCGCCGCGGCTGGTTTGCGCGCGTTTTCGTACGGATGTGCAAGCCGGATTGCGGCAAGCAGATGCGGGCGCATGCAAAAGCCCGCGAGGAATAGTCCCCGCGGGCTTTAGGGTTTTGGCCAACCAGGAGGCGGAGCGCGTTGACGCCGGGCTCGCGCTGTTTATTGCGCCGCGCCTACTTCACCGCGATGCGGTGCGGACGGTGGGGCTCCTCCTTCGGAATGCGGATGGTCAGCACGCCGGCTTCGTAGGAAGCTGCGATGCGGCCTCCGTCGCTGGCCGCCTTGGGCAGGCGGTACGAGAAACCGAATTTTCCGCGGACCCTGTCGGTGCGTATCGACGTCTCGTTCTCGGCGGGGGCGGGAATTTCCCGTTCGCCGCTCACGGTCAGGACGTTCTCCTGCCAGTTGACGTCGAACGTGTCCCTGGTCATGCCGGGCGCGTCCGCGTTCAGGACATATTCCGCCTCCGATTCCGAAATGTCCACGCGGGGGGACCAGTTGGTCGCTGCTTCGTCCGGGGAGCAGCAGTCTGCTTCGACGCAGAAATTCCCAAGGGTTCTCGATGGAAAAAAGTCGTGAAAGAGCCGGTCGATGTCGCGTAGCCGGCTGATCGGCGTGAAACGAACCAGGTTGTTCATGGCGTAACCTCTCATTTAAGGATGGTGGATTGTTGCGAGGATGTTGCCCGCCTGTTAATCAAAGGCTGTGCCAATCCGGAAAGTCTGACAAAATGACACATGATCTTGCGTTGACCTATGTGGTAAGGAAGCGCTGATTAATCCGCCTGTGCAAGTTTGGCGTTTAATCAGCGTATCCTTGACGCTCGGGGTTTCCAGGCACTGGATCAGGCGGCTTGATTTTGAAATTTTCGCCGGGTATATTATCTTGGGAAAGGATATATTATCTTGGGAAAGGAAAGGGGGATCAAGGAGAAGAAAAGTGGTTGCGATCTTGCGGCGACATACGATTTCCAGAGAGGAGGCCGTGCACTCCATGCATGTCGTTCGATCATTTCGGCTGATTCGGGCGTTGTTCGCGTGCGTTTGCGCGGGCGGGTCGCTGTGCGCCGCTTCGGCGCAGGGCCAGGGGATCCGGGAGGGGTATCCGACGAAGGGCGTTTTGCAGGAAGAGTCCTACGCCGCGCCCGGCGGCGGGGAGGCGTGCGGTCCCTTTGAGGTTCCCGACGCATTCGGCGAGGGATGCACAGAAGAGAGAGGGGCTGACGCGGCCGGGACTGTCGCGGGGGCGGGAGCATTCCCGAACGCTTCGCCCGCGCCCGCCTTGTTTGCGCCTCCGCGCATCGAGTGCCCCGCCGCCGTCTTCGTCGAAGAGCTGGAGACGGGCGTCATCGAGTGCCGCGCCTGGGACGAGGCGGGCGAGGAGCATCTCGAGTACCGCTGGGAGCCTGCGGGCGGCGCGCCGCACGACTACATGGACGCGCCCCGCCTGATAGGCGAGGACAGGCTTGCTCCTTCCATAGTGGCTCCGTCGTCTCCGTTCCACGATACGCTGGAATCGTTTCTGTCGGAGGAGGCGACGCTTCGCTACCGGTACCGCCTGACGGCTGCGTCCCGCGTTACGGGCCTTGCGTCTCAGGAAGAAGTGGAAGTGTTCGTTTTGCTTCGCCGTCCGAGCGTGTATTGTCCTCTGGAGTACGAAATCCCGGCGGGCGCGGAGATCGTTCTGTCTTGCGAGGGTGCGGATCCTTTGTCTTTTCGGATGGACTACGAGGCGGGTTCGTCTGTCTCGTGGAAGTGGGAGGGCTTGTGGGGATCGAGCGTTTCGCTGCTTGGTTCGACGGACGCTTCTTCTCCATCGTTCCGGGCTCCATTGGAGGGCGCGGGCGAGACGCATCACTACGTGGCGAGCATGACGACGACGTCATCGGGGGTTCCGCGGACGGCGCGGCGGCGGGTGAGCGTGACGGTGGTCGAAGGAGAGGCAGAGGTTTCCGGCTCCTTGCCCTCCTTGTCGACAGGCGGTCCTCCGCCGACGATCGCGTGCACGGACATTGAGGTGTACCCGAATACTCCTGCTTTCCCGCTGGACTGTTCCGTGAAGTACGAGCCGCCGGGCGCCCGATACAGATGGACGGAGACAGGCGGGCCGAAGAATTCTTTGAACCCAACAAACGTCCGTTCCCCACTTTTCCTCGGATGGAAGTATACCCCTCTTTCGGCAATTCCCGATGAGGGAATCAATCATGAATACAAGGCGAGCATGCTTGATAGCCTGGGTGCTGAAGTTGCTTCCGACTTAGTTACGATAACGGTACTGGGTCATCCGGATTTGATGAAGTGCGTGACGGAATACGAAGTATACGCGGGCGATCCTGATTTGCGACTCGAGTGCGACAGCAAGGGACACCAGGGCCTGTGGGTCTGGGCCGTTGCGCAATCGCACGCCACGCAGAATGAATGGCGTCGCGTCAGGTTTCCTTTGACCTCGTTGTCATCGCAGAATCCCCTTTTTCGCGTTCCGAAATCCTTGTCCCCGGGCAAGGAGATAGAATACTTTAAGTATTTGGCATGTTTCGTTAAAAAAATCCCCCATCCTGCTTCCCTCGTAGGAAACTACGAGATTATAGAGTCCGAATATATCACGGTGACGGTGAAGAAAAAGCTTCCTGAGATTACGGTCGCGTGCGCGGCGCCCTCTCCGGTCTACGAGGGGTCGCCGGACATCGCGTTGTCCTGCAAGGCTTCGGAGGCTCCGCCCGGTTCCGATTATGCGTATGCCTGGACGGCGCGGGGTTCGACGCCGGACACGAAACGCCTGACCCCAAAGGACGTCTTGAAGCCGACGTTCGACGTGCCGGCTGCGGTGGACAAGGACGAGACGTACGAATATCTGTTGACGGTCTCGGCGGATAACGCGAAAGACGGGAAGGCGGAAGTTACGATTACGGTGCTCGACAGGGCCGACCCGCCCGTCCCGCCGCCGACAACGCAGCCGCCCCCGCCGACGACAACGCCGCCCGTCCCGCCGCCGACAACGCAGCCGCCCCCGCCGACGACAACGCCGCCCG
>CAZSNF010000017.1:0-82410 GCA_964608315.1 uncultured Rhodothermales bacterium
GCCGACAACGGCTTTTCGTCCGTAAAATACTTCGTCGGGGTCAGGTTGTCAAGGCGCTGGCGAGGATATTCTTCGTTGGAGCAGCGGATGCAAGCGTCGCCGCGCTCCTGCGCCCAGTATGTTTCCCGCAAATTTCAAAATCAAGCGACGACGAATCTTTTTCGCCGGGGCACGATGGTCCGGGGCGTAGCCTGACTCTGGACGAGCGAACACGACGCATTGATATATTCTCGCGCAGCGCGCCTTTCATGGTTCGTGAGCGGGCATATTGCAAAAACAAGAAACCCCAGGCGTTAACAAACATTAATCAGAGGTTCCTTAAAAATGTCCTGATCGGAGCGATCAGGCCGCGAGGCCGGTCGATACGCCGGGCGGCGCGGCGGGAAGTGTGCCGGGCGACGCGACAGAAGGTGTGCCGGGCGACGCGCAAGCGATGATATTTCCCGCTATCAACGAATCGTTCCGGCAACGCCTTGCAAGCCGGAAACACGATCTATGCATTTTTTGCATAATAAAGGGGTTTTCTATGCAAATTATGCATAGAAAAATTTTGCTGCATGTGCCTTATATGCAATTTTTGCATCGAAAAGGGACTCTCTATGCGATTTATGCATAGTAAAAGCATCTTCTATGCAAATTATGCATAGATAGTCGAATCAGCTAACGATCCGTGCGAAAAGGCGCTGCGGTGGTGCGCAACGCGAAGGATACCCTGGTTAAGGAACCTCTGATTCATTCTGCTTCGATCGGCGCTTCGCGTTCGCATGTCAAGAACGTCATCACGGCGTCGTTGAAATCAGCGGCATACGCTACGCATCCGGGCGCGGCGGACGCGAAGCGCCTTTCGGGAGGGTTCGGGGAAAAAACAGGGCGCTCTTCATCAATCCGCCGGCCATCCTTCGACCATTTCAAGGGTATAGGGGCGCCGTTGAGGCCTGGACAGCATGGCGTTGGCCTCGTCGTCGTTCTTAAAGCATTCGTTTTCCGGATCCCAGTAGAGGGTCCGGGGCAGTTTCATGGCGATGTGGGCGATGAGGCAGGCGCTGGTGGACCGGTGCGCTACATCCACCGGCGCCACCGTGGGCTCCCGGCTTTTGATACACTGGATCCAGTTCGTGTGTTGTTCCTCGCTTATATACAGATGAATTTCGTCGGGGCCTGTTCGGGAATTCAGGATACGCGGGTCGCTGGCCGTCAGCGGAGGCAGCCACTCGCCCGAAACCGGATCGCTGCCGGTTACCGACCCGCTCCGCGTCACGAAAATCCAGCCTTCATCCCCTTCGAAGCGGACGCCATTGGGAAATTCGCCGGAGATCAACATGGTTACGCCGTTGGCGTATCTGGCTTCCACGTTGAAATCGCCATGGACGTCCCATAGCCCTCCGGTCGCAAACTCGGCCTGGGCCTGTATCTCTATCGGCCCGGTCAATTCGGCGCCCATCCCCCAATGGGCCGTATCGACGTGATGGGCGCCCCAGCCGGTGATCATCCCGGCGGAAAACTGCTCGCACCGCAACCAGCCGGGACGGGAATATCCCTCCGGCAATACGTACCCGGCGGCGGAAGTTCTGTCCAGCGGATGCACGCGATCCAGGGTATAGGGCGCCTCCGGCGTCGTGCCCAGCCACTTGTCGTAATCGAAAAAGTCGGGAACCGGCGTCGGCGTGGGATCGCCTCCCGGAGGGTCGCCGGGAAGCCCTACGCGAACGGTATGCAGCGCCCCGATCCGGCCATTGCGCGCCAATTCGCAAGCCCACTTGAAATGGGGCCAGGGGTTTAACGAACGCTGTTGGCTGCCTACCTGAAACACCGTGCCCAGCCGTTGCAGGTTGTCGCGCAGGATTTTGCCTTCTTCAACGGTCAGGGAAAAGGGTTTTTGCAAATAGACGTCCTTGCCGGCTATCGCGGCTTCGAGGGTGGGCAGAAAGTGCTGATGGTCCGGCGTGCTGATTACGACGGCGTCGATGTCCGGCTGGGCAAGCAACTCGCGATAATCCTGATACATCCGTACATTCACATGCGACAGGCTGCCCCGATGCATGGCGTACCACTGCTCGACGTACCGCTTGCCTTCCTCCATGCGTTTCGCGTCGAGATCGCACACCGCCACGACGCGCGCGTCGTCATGCTTGAGCACTTCCGGCAGGTCGTGCCCCCGGGCGATCCGGCCGCATCCGATCTGGGCGATGTGGATGACGTCGTTTGGCGATCTGCTGCGCTGCCCGCGCCCTGGCCTGCTGGACCCGAACAAGGGCGTACCCGCGGACGCTGCGGCCAGTCCCGCCGCCCCCAGAACGGATCGTTTCAGATAATCCCGCCGTGAAATTTTCCGACCTTTCATGTGGCGTTCGTTGTGGTCCATGATATATGGAGTTTAGGGCCTGTTAACACTATGCAGCGATGCTCAGGGGGAAATTCCACCGACAACCCATTGAATCCCGCCTGAAATGTGCCGCATAAACCTGGGGTCTTCATAATGCTCCGGCCTGTGCCCCAGGGCCGTGTACCATTGGCGACCGCCGTCGAACTCCTGATGCCAGGCCACCGGAAAGCGATCGCCAAACAGCGTTCCCGGAAACTGTTCTTTTTCCTCGTCCGAGACCGTGGTCAGATCGGCCGCCAGCAGCACCCGGATGCGGGGGTTCATCTCTTTCAGATAATAGCACTCGTCGTCCTCGATCTCCCAGGCGTCGGGCAGGAAAGCGGTCGAAGGATGGGCTCGGTCCACCACCTCGACAGTAAAGTCCTGCAGGGGCGCATGGCGTTCGAAATTTCCGCCAAGAAGTTTGGAAAACCAGGGCCAGTCCCTTTCCGAACCGCTGGCGGAGTGGATACCCGCGAAGCCGCCCCCGTTCCGGACATACGATTCGAGCGCCCGCCGCTGCGCGTCGGTATCGAAGGCTTCGTTGTTGGTGTTGGAAAAGACGAGCGCGTCGTACTGCTTCAGGTTTTCTTCGGTAAATATCGCGGGGTCCTCCGACGCCGTCACGTCGAAACCATATTCGGCGCCCAGTTTCTTGAGGGCCGCCACGCTAAAGGGAATATTTTCATGCACGTACCCCTCGCCGTTCTTCGTATAGACCAGCACGCGGGCCCCTCTGAGCGCGCCCGTCGGGTGGACCTCGACGCGGGGCGGGTTGGCGAAATCCCGCCAGTACCGCTCGGCCAGCGCCGCGTCGATGGCCCCGTCATAGACGAGCATGCGGTATTGCAAGGCGTACGAGGCGCCGGGCCTGAGTTCCCAGTCGCTTTGCTGAGCCGGGTTGAAATTGATATAAACGTTTTCGACGCCCCCATTCTGTCCGACAGGCCATATCCGCAAATGCTCCGGAAAATTATGGTTGCCCGGGTGGGTCATAAACAAAATGCCCGAGGCGCCGTCTGCTGCCTCCGAAACGCCGTTCACGTCGATCCAGCGCGCGCGGGTCGCATTGCCGTTGCTCTTGTCGAAACCCTCGGAGGTGAGCAGCGTGGCCGTCTCATCGTTCCATTTCTCCGTAGCGCGCAGGCTAAAGCCTTGATACCGATATGCTTTGACGGTCAGCGGCGCTTCCGTAGCCGGATTCAGCGTAGAGACGAAATCAATCAACCAGACCTTCCGATCCGGATCTGCATTCCAGACCTTGATTTCCCATTGTTCGTTGATCGCGACCTTCTCTTCGCCGCTGGTGAAATCGACATGGTCCAGCAGAGCCCTGAAGCCGCCGAATAGCGGTCCCGCCATGCGTTCCATCACTTGCTTCGCCCGGACGGCGCCCTGCCCGTCCCCCAGGTTCCAGAAATCGACGACGCGTCCCTCGAATTCGGCGCGCGTCCAGGGATTCCAGAGGCCGTAGTGGTGATAATGATCGGGAGGCTGGATGCGCGAGAGTATTTCGCCTTCCGGCGACCAGATCGGATGGATAAAACCGCTGCGGGCGTATATCTCGTCCACGCCTTCCGGAACGCCCTGCATCGCATAGCGGTAGGCGAGAACCGGTTTCTCGCCGATGCGAATCAGCAGGTTGTCTCCGTCGTCGTCCACGATTACTTGCGCGGCGCCGTCGGACATGGAAGCGGCTTCAAGCGCCCTCAATTCAAAATTACGGACGGCGCCCGGCGGGGTTTTTCCGTCGAGTATCCACGTCATGCGACCGGGCGCGCCCGGATCGAGTTGGGACGCGACGGGCCGGTCTGCTCCCCCGGTAATCTCGAAGAGTTGCAACGCGCCGCCGCGCAGATGGAGCGGAACCCCTTGCAAATTCGCTGTAACCGGTACGTTTACCCGCTGATATTTACCGGCATGGACGGAGAACGTCGCAACCGCTTTGGATTGGGCCCGGGCGAAAGGCGCAAACGCCAAAAGCGTCAGGGCTGAAAGCAACCAGGCAGGGAACGCAGCGCGGGAACGTTTCCTTTTCGCGGCGTCGATTCCTTGACGAGCCGTACAGGCGTGCTCAGGGGTCGCGTTCCCGCAACCTGCAACGCTATGGACGACTACAAGCGAGGCGGCCGAATATGCTGTCTCTGGAGCAATGCTGTTCATAGTGGCGTCATGCGCGCGTTTTACGAGGCAGACGTTTGCGGACCATGCGCTTCTGGCTTATCGACCGAAACGTCGGCACGGCGCCACCAGTTCGCCAACGCCGAGCCGGAGATATTCATCCATGGGCCGAAAATGGCCGGGGCCAGGCCGACCGTGGCCACCTTCCCCATTTCTACGGCAAGGCCCGTCGCCAGACCGCCATTCTGCATCCCCACTTCCAGCGAGATGGTGCGGCAGGATTGTTCGTCGAGCCCGATCAGGCGGCATCCCCAGTAGCCGAGCACGTAGCCTGTCGCATTATGCATGATGGCTGCGAGGAAAAGCAACAGGCCGATATCGAGCAATGCATCGCGGCCCGAGGCCACGATGATGGTCAGCACCACCGCAATGCCGGCCATCGAAACCAGCGGCATGGCGCGGTCCAGCCATTGGGCCCGACCATGCATGACTTTATTGAAAATCAGCCCCAGCACGATGGGCAGCAGCACGATTTTCGCCACGCTGATCATCATCGACACGAAATCGACAGGCACGAACTGGTTTGCGAGCAATCGCATCAGCAATGGCGTCATGAGCGGCGCCGCCAGCGTGGCGATGGCCGTCATGGTAATCGACAGCGCCAGATTCGCCCTGGCGATGTACGCCATCACGTTCGAGGCCACCCCGCCGGACACCGAACCGATCAGCACGATCCCTGCTGCAATCTCAGCGGGAAAGCCGAATATCGAGGCCAGCGACAACCCCACCAGCGGCATGATCGTAAACTGGCAGGCAAGCCCGACGAACACCCCTTTCGGCATTTTGACCACGCCCGCGAAGTCCTTCAGGCTCATGGCCGTGCCCATGCCGAACATGATGATCTGGATCAGAGGAACGATCAGCCGCGTGAATTCGAAATCGCCTGCGCGCAAGAAATACTGCGGGTAATACATCGCTACCGCGACGGAGGCGAATATCCAGATCGTAAAGGCAAGCTGGCGGAGCCGGGGAACGCCGAGCCCGCCGATAGCAAGGGCCGCCAGAAAGCCGACCACGGCAGGGCCGGTGGCCGCAAGGCCGCCAAGGATCAGGAGTACAACGGCGGCGAGCGCACAAAGCGCGGCGAGGACAAGAAAGTATTTGTACAAAGGGCGCACGATGGCGACGGGACAGGTTATTCGAAAAACGGCATGCCTTCCGTCGCGTACCGGCGCATGCCTTCCTCATTGATTTCCACGCCGATCCCCGGTTTTTCCGAAAGCGGAATGAACCCGTCTTCCACCATCGGTCCGTCGAACGATACGATCTCGGAAAACATCGGATTGGAATGGAAATAGGTCTGCCACTCCAGCACCATGAAATTGGGCACGGACGCGCACACATGCGCGGACGCCATGGCCCCCAGATACGAGGCCACCATGTGCGGCGCGAACGGGACATAGTACAGGTTCGACAGATTGGCGATCCGCTGGCCTTCTCCCAATCCGCCCGCCTTTTGCAGATCCGGCATGATAATATCGACGGCGCCAATTTCGAGCAACCGCCGGAAACCGTGCGCCAGATAAAGGTTCTCCCCGGCGCAAATAGGGGTGCTTGTGGATTCCGTGATGGATTTGTACGCTTCCACGTTTTCCGCAGGGATCGGCTCTTCGAGCCACATCAGGTTGAGCGGCTCCATGAGTTTGGCGACTTGCCGGGCCGTGGGCGCATCGTAGCGGCCATGCATATCCGCGCAAATATCGATGTTCGGACCCACGGCTTCCCGGGCCGCCGAAATCTGATCGACCATGCGTTGCAGCTCTGCGGGACTCGCGGTCCAGTTGTATTGATCGTACTTGTTCGGATCGTTGGCCTGATCCAGATCGAACTTGATCGCCGTAAATCCCATCTTGGCGGCTTCGGTAGCGGCCTCGGCGAACTGCTCCGGCGTCGGCAGCCGGAACTGATACAGCGCCGTATCCATGTAGACCCGGATCCGGTCCCGAAACTTGCCGCCGAGGAGCTGATACGCCGGCAGACCCAGCGCCTTGCCGGCGAGGTCCCACAACGCGGTCTCGACCGCCGACAGCACGGCGACGTACATGCCCGACTGGGCTCCCTCGAAAAAGCCCCTCCGGCGGATGTCCTCGAACAGCCGGTGTACATTCAAGGGATTCTTTCCCTCAAGCCGCTGGCCGAACATTTTCACCAGATGGTATGTGCCGGGCACGGCGTCCACTCCCTCGCCGCAGCCCCAGATATCCTGATTGGTGTATATCTTCACAAAAAGACCGTGGGCGTTCCGTATGTATCCGCATTTGATATCCGTAATCGCCAGTTCCGACGGGGAAGAAGTTAGGTTGGCCTTCTCGACGGCGGATTCCAGGCTGCGCCCGAATCCGGCGAGCGGGGTGGCGGCCCATGCGCCCGCGAGCGCGCTTCCGGCCAGAAAGGAACGTCGGGTGTGTCTCTTTTTCATGGTTCTTTAAGAATATGCGCTATGCGCCTACCAGGTTCGGGCGTCGAGGTAGTTCTGAATATGCTCTTTCGCCACCGGAAGCTCGTCGAGGTGCGCTTCGAGCCACCGCGAAAAGTCGCGTTCGATTTCCGCGGACCATCGCGTATCGATCTGGCCGGGCGTATAGACCTGCTCGCGAAGGCGCTGGTGCCCGAACAGGTCCCGCAGCCGGACGATCTCCGAGGTGGTCACCACCTGCTCCGCGAGGTGAGGAGGTATAAAAATGACGCCGCCGTCTCTGCCCAATACGACGTCGCCGGGCATCACCGTGGCCTTGCCGATCCGCGTAGGCTGGTTAATCCCGATTAGCGTGGTATTGAGCCGTCCGTCGGGATTGTTCAGGTGATGGGAAGGGTGATAACTCCGGAAGAAAGACGTGAACGAACCGATTTCCTTAAGCCCGTCGATATCCCGGATGGCGCCGTCGTAGACGATCCCGTTGCCCGATTTCGCATAGATCGAATTGCCCAGGTTGTCGCCGATGGTCGGTCCGTCTTCGTGGGCGCCGAATTGATCGACCACATAGACGTCGCCCTCCACAAGCAGGTCGATAGGCCACGAATTCTGCGACCCGATGCGCCCGTCTTCGGTATGTCCTTTTTCGTCGATCACGCGATGAATATCCGGCCGGCCCGGTATGAACGCCGCCGTAACGGCCCTGCCTGCCAGCACGCTGTCCGGATTAATCGTCATCCAGCCGTCGTCATACTGATGGTTGAAGTTGTCCCCCCTCAGCACCGCCCAGGCTTCTTCGAGGGTAACCTGTCGCATCCGATCCAGGATGTCGTCGGGCACGCGGGGCCGGCCGTCGGGAAACCGTTCGCCCTGCCATTCGGGCGTCAGGAAAACAAGTTCTTCTTTCGAGATTTGCTGCCCTGAAACGGCGGGTGCGAAAAAAAGCAGCAGGAAAGCGAAAGACAAGCAGCGACGCGGCGTCATACCGATCAGAGGTGCGTTACTGGAGGAATGCGTAATGTGTCGTTTGGCGCGTATCCGGCGTCTGCTCATTCAGGAATGCGCTGATTAATTCTACTTTGATCAGCGTATCTACGGAAAGTACGAAACGCAACGAACCTCTGCCCGAATTGACCAGGAAATTCCGACGATCAGCAATCTTTTGCGCCTGAAGATGACAGTCCAGTGGCCTCGAAAATCCTTATCGGCAAGCAAATTTGAAATTGTCAGGAAAGCTTTGGCTATATTTTTCTTTGCTCCCTGACCAGATCGCAGAAGTCGCGGGACGCGCCTCAAAGAGCAAGGCAACCCGGCGAACGCTTCGTTTCGTCGCGTATACCGCTAAGGAACCTCTGATTAATTCTGCAAAGTTCAGAGGCTTGCGAGGGACGCGCCGGCAAGGAATGACGAAGCAATGCGGCAGGCCCCGCATAATGAGGAATGACGCGGCCAGCGCGTTCCTCGCGGCCTCCCGAAGGGCGCTTCGCGTCCGCTGCGCCCGAATCCGTAGCGTATGCCGCTGATTTCAACGACGCCGTCATAATGTCACTGTACGCGCGAACGCGAAGCGCTGATCGAAGTAGAATTAATCAGAGGTTCCTCAAATATTACAACAAAAAAGCGCACCCCCATGAAGAACCGTTCGCTCCGTTCGAGCCTGCCCATCCTGCTTGCGCTATGCTGCGCGGCAACCATGTTCTCCGCGGGCCTGAGTACGCCCGCACAGGAGCGCGTCCTGGCGTTCTCGAAAACGGAAGGATTCCGGCACGCATCCATCGAAACAAGCGTGGAGGCCATTCGCCAGCTGGGCCAGGAGCATGGCTTCGCAGTCGACGCCACCGAAGATGCAGCCGTGTTCACGGAAAACAACCTCAAGAACTACCGCGCCGTGATCTTCCTGAACACGACGGGGGATGTGCTCGACCCGGGGCAACAGGACGAATTCGAGCGCTTCATCCAGGCGGGCGGCGGCTACGTCGGAATCCACGCGGCCACCGATACGGAATACGACTGGCCCTGGTACGGAAAACTCGCCGGCGCCTGGTTCGAGAGCCACCCCAACGACCCGAACGTGCGGAGCGGCGTCTTCCGGGTGCTGCGCAAGGGCCATCCTTCGACGGAGGGACTGCCGGACCGGTGGGAGCGCATGGACGAGTTTTACAACTTCCATTCCATCAACCCCGACATCAACGTCCTCATAGATATAGACGAAACGACGTACGAAGGCGGCACGAACGGCGAGAACCATCCGATGAGCTGGTATCATGAATACGACGGAGGGCGAGCATGGTACACCGCCATGGGGCACACGGACGAAACGTTTTCGGAGCCGCTCTTCCTGCAGCATCTTCTCGGCGGAATCCGTTACGCGATGGGGGACGGCGCGCTGGACTACAGCCGGGCCCGCCCGCAGGAGAACCGCTTCGCCAAGATCGTGCTTGCCGAGAAACTCGACGAGCCGCTGGATCTGACCGTGCTCCCGGACGAGCGAGCGCTCTTCGTTGAACGCGGCGGCTCGGTGCACCTCTACCGCCCCGACAGCGAACAGATCACGCAGATTGCGACGATCCCTGTCAGCACCACGTACGTGAACGGCAATACCGCCGAGGACGGCCTGATCGGCGTCGCCGCCGACCCGGACTTCGCGGAAAACGGCTGGATATACCTTTTCTTCTCCCCGGCCGGAGACGATCCGAAAAACGTGCTTGCCCGCTACCGCATGCAGGGAGATGCGCTCGACCTGGACACGGAACAGGTGATTCTGGAAGTGCCCGTGCAGCGGGAAGAATGCTGTCATACGGGTGGTTCCATCGCCTTCGACGCCGACGGCAATCTGTATCTCTCCACGGGCGACAATACGAATCCGTACGGCATTGGCTACGCACCCATCGACGAGCGGCCCGGACGAGCGCCCTGGGACGCACAGAAATCGTCCGCCAACACGAACGACCTGCGGGGCAAGATCCTGCGCATTACGCCGCAACCGGACGGAAGCTATACGATTCCCGAAGGCAACCTCTTCCCGCCGGGTACGCCAGACACGCGACCCGAGATCTATACGATGGGCCACCGGAATCCGTACCAGATCTCAGTAGACCGGCGAACGGGCTTTCTCTACTGGGGCGATATCGGTCCGGACGCCAGTCGCGATTCCGTTGACCGCGGCCCCGCTGGCTACGATGAGTTCAATCAGGCGCGGCAGGCAGGCAATTACGGCTGGCCGTACATCATAGCAGACAACAAACCATACCACGACTTCGATTACGTTTCGCAAACGCCCGGCGCGGCCTTCGATCCGGCCCGCCCGTTAAACGACTCGCCGAACAACACGGGGCTCGCAGAACTCCCCCCGGCGCAGCCTGCTTTTTTGTGGTACGCGTCCGGACCCTCGCCGGAGTTCCCGCTTCTCGGCAGCGGCGGCCGTTCGGCGATGGCCGGCCCTGTCTTCTACCGGGATGACTTCGCCAACGCCGAGCGGCCGTTCCCTGCCTGGTACGACGGCAAGCTCTTTCTGTACGAATGGATGCGCGGCTGGATCATGGCCGTGACGATGAACGAGGAGGGCGACTTCCTTTCCATGGAGCGGTTCATGCCGAGTCACCGCTTCAGCAACCCCATCGACATGGAGTTCGGATCGAGCGGAGACCTCTACGTGCTTGAGTACGGTACGGCCTGGTTCTCGGCCAATGACGACGCCCGACTCGTCCGCATCGAATACAACGCAGGGAACCGGAAACCGGCCCCCTCGCTCTCAGTGGACCGGTCCGCCGGAGCCACGCCGCTCCGCGTCGCGTTCTCCTCGGAGGGAACGATAGACGCCGACGGCGACACGCTCCGCTACGAATGGACGATCACGGGCGAAGACGGCACCGGTTTAGCCCGGTTGAGCGATCCGAACCCCACGTACGCCTTCGATCAGCCGGGCCTGTATACGGCCACGCTGACCGTGACCGACACGCAGGGCGAGAACGCTACGGTCGAGACGCAAATCGTGGCGGGCAACGAGCCGCCGGAGGTGGAAATCGACCTGATGGGGGCGAATCGCTCCTTCTTCTTTTCGGAAGCCCCGATCCGCTACGCCGTCCGCGTAAGCGATCATGAAGATGGCGCCCTGCAAGACGGGCAAATTCCGGCGGAGCAGGTCACGGTCACGGCAGACTACCTGCGGGAAGGGTATGACCTAACAGCCATCGCGCAAGGGCATTTCACGCCCGGCGTTTCGACAGCTCACACGGCCGGCCGGGAATTAGTGGAAGGGGCGACCTGCCTCGCCTGCCATCAGCTTGATCGACCCTCCATCGGCCCTTCCTACGTAGCCGTGGCGCAGAAATACGAGGGCGACCCGGACGCCACGCAGCACCTGGTGAAGAATATCCGCGAGGGCGGCTCCGGCGTCTGGGGCGAAGTGATGATGCCGCCGCACCCGCAGCTCTCCGAAAGCGAAGCGCAACAGATGGTGGAATACATCCTGAGTCTGACGGAGGAACCCGATACGCCCGCGTCCTTGCCCGTTGAGGGAACCTACGCGCCGCCGAGCGCAGACGACGGCGCGGCGGAAGGCATTGTCGTGCTCCGCGCCGCCTACACAGACCGGGGCGCCAATGGATTGCCCGGCGCCCTGACGGAAAAAACGCTTGTGCTCCGCGCCCCGACCGTCCTGGCGAGCGACGGCGAACTGGCGGAAGGCGTCATGGAAATCTCCGTCCCGCAATTCCCGACTCCGATGGCTATCGTATCGCAACCGGGTTCGTACATCCGGTTCGAGCAACTCGACCTGACCGGAATATCGGAGGTGCGCTTGTTCGCTCTGGCGCCGCGCCAGTTCCAGGCTATGGGGGGCAAGGTGGAAATCCGGCTTGATGCGCCGGACGGTCCGCTCCTGGGCGAAACCGACTTTATCCGGGATGTGGCGATGCCCACGCCGTTCCCGGTCGCACTCGAACCCGTGACCGGAATGCGCGACGTATACTTCACGTTCAAAAACGACGAGCACGACGGCCAGGGAATGCTCTTCGTCCTTACGACAGTGTCTTTATCAAACGGCAAGCCGTAGAGCCAGCGCCAGCCGACGCCGCAACCAAACACTGAGGCCATGGGACACTCTGATTAAGGCGCCCGCCCTTCAAACCCACCCATTATATATCATGAAACGTTACGCGACCTGTACCGCCTTCCTGTTGGGCGTGCTTCTTCTCGCTGGAAAAATCGATGTCCCCAAAGACGATGGTTGGCAAGACCTCTTTAACGAAACCGATCTGACAGGCTGGACCCAGCTCAACGGCGAAGCTGCCTACACCGTCGAGAACGGAGAGATCGTCGGCACTTCCGTGATGGGGACGCCCAACAGCTTCCTCGCCACCGAACAACGCTATGGCGACTTCCTTTTGAGCCTGGAGATTAAAGTTGATTCCGTGCTCAACTCCGGCATCCAGATCCGCAGCAACAGTCTTCCCGATTATCTGAATGGCCGGGTTCACGGCTATCAGGTTGAGATTGATCCATCGGAGCGGGCCTGGAGCGGCGGCGTCTACGACGAAGCCCGGCGGGGCTGGCTCTACCCCGTCGAACTCAATCCGGCCTGTCGATCAGCGTTCCGAAACGGCGCGTGGAACCACTACTACATCGAAGCGATCGGGCCGTCCCTTCGCACCTGGATCAACGGCGTGCCGTGCGCCGACCTGGTCGACAACATGACAGCAGAAGGATTTATCGCCCTCCAGGTCCACAGCATCCAGCAGGAAGAGCAGGACGGTAAACAGATACGCTGGCGCAATATCCGTATCAAGACGGAAAATCTGGTGCAGCGACCGTGGACCAACGTACCTGTCGTCAATCTGATTCCAAATAACCTGTCCCCGCAAGAGCTTGCACAAGGCTGGACGCCGCTTTTCGACGGACAGACAACCCAGGGCTGGCGGGGAGCAGGTAAAAAAGAATTTCCGGCGTACGGCTGGCGTGTGGAGAACGGCGCGTTGATCGTGGAGGCCTCCGGCGGCGCAGAATCCCGGCATGGTGGGGATATCGTCACCGAGGAGGAATACAGTATGTTCGAATTAAGCCTCGAATTTATGCTGACCGAAGGGGCCAATAGCGGCATCAAGTATTTCATTACAGAGCAGTACGGCAGCGCTGGCTCAGCAATCGGCCTTGAGTACCAACTCCTCGACGACGACCAGCATCCGGACGCCAAAATGGGCGCCGCCGGCAACCGGACCCTCGCTTCGCTCTACGATCTGATCCCCGCACACCCTGACAAGATCGTTAACCCGCCCGGCCAGTGGAACCGTGCCCGCCTCGTCGTCAAAAGCACGCGCGCAGACACCTGGCTTCAGGGCAACAACATAGAAACGCGTGTCTTTCGCGGCGCGCACGTCGAGCACTGGCTCAACAATCGAAAGGTGCTCGAATACAAGCGCGGCACCCAAGCCTTCGACGCGTTGGTGGCTCGAAGCAAATACGTCGATTGGCAAGGGTTCGGGCACTGGCAACAAGGCCGGATTCTGTTGCAGGACCATGGCGACGAGGTACACTTCCGAAGCATCAAGATCCGCCCGTTGGAAAGTTCGAGTCCATAGGCTGATAATGCTTGTTTCGTTTGTCAGTGGACCTGTTCAGGAGAGCAGTTCCGTGATGTCAGGCATACTCAAAACCGGAATCCCGGGCAGCAAAGACAGGGTCCGCTTCAGCACGAAACCGGACACCGAGGGCTTCCAGAATCCGCTGTGCTCGCTCGACGGTGATCCCGTGGTAGTCGTTCCGCTCGTCGCGGGAAACCTGAGCGCCCGAGACGCCGAGTCGCTCGGCGAGTTCCTGCTGCGTCAGGTCGAGCGCGATTCGTGCACCCACGAGCCAACGCCCGATGTGGGCAAAACTGAAAAGCGGCCCCAGATCACCCCGGCGCATTCGCTCGTAGGCCTCAATTTCCTCCTTGAGTTGTGCGGTAAACGAAAGGGCTGGCTGGAGCGCATACGCTTTCTCATCCGCGCTTAGATCCATCTCCTGGAGGCGGGATCGCTGCTGTTCAACGTAACGAGCATCCTGCTTCAACTTCTCAAGTGCTCGCTTGTATTCGGCGTCTGTGCGAATCATGTCAGTTTTTCCGTAGGGTTAGTTTGCTATCGGTCGGCGGCAGTTACTGATTCGGTATCACCTTTACGATTTCTTTCTCCTCGTCGGTCGTACGATGACGGCGGAACGTTATCGGAAAAAGTCGCTCATATCCAGCTGGCGAGACGATGCCTGTCCCAGGGCCACTGCCGTAGTGCGGATAAAGTTCAACGCGGTAGACATGCCACATCGGGAGCTGCTTCTTCGAGTAGCTTCGATACGGCTGACGTGAGGTCGGGTCCCACGTCCAGACGCTGCGGGGATCAAGCGCATTGAGACGCCGCTCCAGCCGCCGTGAAACAAAGTCGTGAAAGTCACAGACAAAGTAACCGTCGATGTCGTTGGGATGCAACTTGTCCTCAACGAAGGAACCGTTGAGGAAGACCTTTGTGATGCCAACCTGCCAGAGTTGCCGCACGAGAATCTCTGCCTGATGCGTGAGATGCTCCCGCCATGAGACATCCCAGCCAGGGATATTCGGAGCAGACGGACCTGAGACAAGAACAGATTGACGTAACTCCTCAAAGGTCACGCTGTATTCCCCCGGTGGCAATAGCCCGCGCTGATCGAAGTCCGGGATCATGTTCTGAGATATTTCCTGGGAAGGTATCATTTTTAATAGATATGTTTAAAAGTCTTTTTATGATGATTTCAACAATTATATGCTATTCATTCTCTAACGTTCCCGGTAGAGCGTAAAAGCGTATTCTTAAGGATTCTCTTGGTCCTTTCGCACTCGCTTCCCCACTGAAAAGGCCGAGCAAGAAAAACATGATCAAAAAAACAAAGCGCAAACCCATTGAGGATTAGCGCTTTGCAAAAGAACAGTTCCGTACCCGGGGTGGGACTCGAACCCACAAGACCCGAAGGCCATCGGATTTTGAGTCCGACGCGTCTACCAATTCCGCCACCCGGGCAGGGTCATGGACATGCAGCGTTTTCGCCGGAGTTTTTACGTAACTCCAGAGCGTTTCCGCAAGCCCTTCCGTACAACGACCGTCGGCTGTATGGGATCCGCAGGGCGCGGGGCGGAACGCATCTTTCTTCGGACGAGCGAAGGAGACGAGGAGCAGACGAATACTAAACCTGCGCATCCCTCGTTAAACCAGCGGCGCGCAGAGCCGGGACGTCGCCTGCAAAGAAGAGCCAACGGAATGAAACCGGCCGTACCGGGATCAAAAGAGCCGATGCGCCAAAAAAGGCGTTCGTCCGTTGGACCTGGCGCCAGAATGACATCGGCCCCGCAAGCACGGTATTCCCTCTTTTGTCCGTACGAAAAACATCTATGCATATGCCCGGACCCCGCCGTCTTGCCGACGCCGCGCCCGCAGCGCAACGCATCGCCCGGCTTCTATGCGTACTCTTGCTCCTGGCGCCGGGCGCCCTTGTTCCAGTCGGCGCCGAAGCGCTTGCCCAGCAACGCGTCACCGTCTCCGGCTCCGTGCGCGACGCCGAAAGCGGCGAGACGCTGCCCTACGCAAGCGTGGTGGTCGAAGAAACGACCCTGGGCGCCGCCGCGAACGTGGATGGGTTTTTCGTCCTCGTCGGCGTTCCGGCGGGCAAGCGCACGGTGCGCGCCACGTATCTGGGCTATCGGCCGGCGACGGTAGAAATCGATACGGAAACGCTCGAGGGACCGCTCCGGATCGAACTGGTTCCGGCAGCGACCTATCTCGACGAAGTACTGGTGACGGCAGAGCAGTACCAGATGATGAACGCAACCGAGACCGTTAGCAAAATCACCGTGTCGCCAAAAGACATGGCTTCGTTGCCCAACGTTGGGGAAGTGGACATTTTTCGCTCGCTTCAACTCCTGCCGGGCGTCAGCGGCGCCAACGAAGGGTCTTCGGGGCTCTACGTGCGCGGCGGCGCCCCCGATCAGAACCTCGTATTGCTCGACGGCATGACCGTGTACCATGTCGATCATTTCTTCGGTTTCTTCAGCGCCTTCAACGCCGACGCCATCAAGGACGTGCAGATATACAAAGGCGGTTTCCCGGCGGCCTACGGCGGGCGCACCTCCAGCATCATAGACCTGACGGGCCGCACCGGGGGGAACGACTACGGGCTCGGCGTGGGACTCAACCTGCTCAGCGCCGGTATGCTGGCCGAGGCGCCGATCGGCCAACGAGGATCGGTGCTCGTCTCGGCCCGGCGCTCCTACACCGATATACTGCAAACGGGGCTCTATAACAGCATCTACGAAACGCTGACGGGCGAAAACCTCGCGTCCGATCAGGATCAGCAGGCCGCCGGCGGCGGATTCCCAAGGCCTGGCGGAGGCCGGGCGCTCGGAGGCGGGCTCCAGGGGCCCGGCCTCGCCACCGTACAACCCGATTTCTATTTTTATGACCTCAATGCGAAACTGAACTACCGGCCGACGGATAAAGACGTGGTTGCGCTCAGCTTCTATAACGGTCGGGACAACCTCAACGAGTCGCGTTTCACGACGAATACGATCACGCGCGGCGGGCAGGAGGGCGCCACCATCCTCAATGACGTCTACGACGTCACCGGCTGGGGCAACCTCGGCGCAAGCGGCAAGTGGTCGCGGCAATGGTCGCCGCGCTTTTACTCGAATGCGCTGTTGGCGTATTCGCAATACTTCAGCGATAACGAGCGCGCCCAACTCAATGAGCGCTATGCCGCCGGGGCAGATACTCTGCTTGGATCATGGAGCCTCGGCGGCCTGGAGAACAACCGCCTCGGCGATTTTTCCCTGCGGCTCGACAACGAGTGGCAGATTTCGCAGGCGCATAACCTCGGATTCGGCCTCCAGGCCACGCATTCCGACGTAAAGTACGAGAACGTCCGCAACGATACGCTCATCGTCTTCGACGAAAAACAGAACACCCGGCAGGCCGCCGTATACCTTCAGGACGCCTGGAAGCCGCTCGCAAAACTCCGTCTCGTCGCCGGCGCGCGCGGCGCCTATCACGACCTCACGGGCGAGACATACCTCGAACCCCGGGCTTCTTTCCGGTACGACCTGACCGACCAAATGCGCATCAAGGGGGCCTACGGTCGGTACAACCAGTTCGTCTCCCGCGTCGTGAACGAGAACGTGACCGAGGGCGCGCGCGACTTCTGGTTGCTGGCGGACGGAGAAAACGTGGGCGTCCAGGGCGCAACCCATTACATCGTGGGGGCCAGCTACGAAACGCCTACGTGGCTCTTCGACGTGGAAGCCTATCGGAAAGACCTGACCGGGCTGTCCGAGTTCTCGTTGCGCTTCCGCCGGGGCGGCGCCGACTTCCAGGCCGACAACCTGTTCTTCGACGGCGAAGGCGCAGCGCGGGGCGTCGAGTTTCTGCTTCAGAGAAAGGCAACCCGGTACACGGGCTGGGTCAGCTACACGCTCGCCGAGGTGGAGCACACGTTCGAGGGGCTCAACAACGGGCAGCCGTTCCCGGCGCTGCACGACCAGCCGCACGAACTGAAAGCAGTGGGAAGCGCCCGTCTGGGCCAGCGCTGGAACCTGTCCGCGACATGGGTCTTCGCGACCGGAAAACCCTACACGGCGCCCGAGTCGCAGTATTCCATCACGCTGCTCGACGGAACCGGGCAAAGCTACATCCACGTCGGCGAAAAAAACGGCGAGCGCCTGCCCGCCTACCATCGGCTCGACGCCGCCGTGCATTATCGTTTTCCCATCGGCGCGGCCAACGTAGACCTCGGCTTTTCGGTCTTCAACCTCTACAACCGTACGAACGTGTGGTACAAGGAATTCGACCTGACGGAGGCGCCCTTCCTGACCACCGACGTAACGTTTCTCGGCGTCACGCCCAACCTTTCGCTCCGCGTAGATCTGTAAGACGTATGGACACCCTGGTCAAAACCGCTTCGGTCGGCGCGTCGCTTTCGCGCGCAAAAGACGTCATGATTCCATCGTCGAAATCAGCGGAAAACGCTGCGGATTCGGGGGGGCGCGGACGCAACGCGCCTTTCGGGAGACTGCGAGGAGCGCTTTGCCTGTTGCCTCTGCTAATCGCGCCCCTGCCGGGGTGCGACAGCGTGGATTCCAACGCAACGGACGACCTGATCGTCGTCGAAGCGTTCCTGTACGCCCACGAGCCAGTGACCAACGTCAGGCTTGTGAAAGCCATTCCGCTCTCGAGCGAAGACACCGTGGCGACGCCGATCAACGACGCAACCGTGCGACTCGTCAAAAACGGCGTACCCTACGCACTGGCCCCTGCAGGCGCCGACGGCTTCTACGCTTATCCGGGCGACGATCTCTCGGTGGAAACCGGCGACGTCTTTCTCCTTGAGGCGGAAAGCGGCGGCCAGCGCATCGTCGCCGAGACGACGGTTCCCCCGCCGCCCGAGGGCCTGACCCTCTCCGACCAGGTCCTTGAAGCGCCAACGTTCGGCTTCCCCGGCGCCGGCGGTCCTGGCGGCGCCGGCGGTCCTGGCGGTCCCGGCCAGATTCAGGATAATACGCTCACGGTCGCCTGGGAAAACCCGTCCAACCTGTTGCACTACGTAGTGATTGAAAGCCTGGCGACGGGGGAGCCGGAGTACATTCTGCCGGATTTCGTCCGGGAGCGATTCGCCGGCTTCCGGCTCGTCACAAGGCCCACCGACGTCAACTTCTTCGATATCAGAATCGGCGTACTCGAAGTCTTTGGCCCGCACCGGGCCATCGTCTACCGGGTCAATAAGGAGTACGCGGATCTTTACGAGAACCGGGAACAGGACTCGCGCGACCTTAACGAGCCGCCGACGAATATCGAGGGGGGTCTGGGCGTATTCAGCGCCTTCAACAGCCGAAGCATCTCCTTCGACGTCGTGTCCGCCGACGAATGAGGCCATTCCGACCTTGCGAGGAGCCCCGTCGTCCTTGCCTGCATTCTGCCTGACGAACAGCGGATATCTATTGTCATCGCGCTTCCGCGCCGCGACCATCGGATGTACGGGATCCGCACGGCCATAACTTGATTCTATTCCGTCCGGCTTCGCCTTGCCCGCTTGCAGTTCGGCGGCGCATTGCTCAATTTCAGGGGGCGTTGCGCTCCCAAAAACTCCGTAAGGCATTCATTCCACGTATCCCATGCCCGCTGAACCGGCCCCTCTCAGGTCTTTCGAGAAAGATCTCATTGTTGAATCCTTCGAGTTGTTCGACGTACCCCCGCGCTGGCTTTTTCTGAAAATCGCCACAAAGGGAGGGCTTGTCGGCTGGGGCGAACCGGTCATCGAGGGACGCACCGGCGCCGTACGGGCTGCCGTCGAGGAACTGGCCGAATATGTAATCGGGCGGCCCGCGAACCGCATCGAGGACATCTGGCAAGTCCTCTACCGGGGTGGATTCTATCGAGGCGGGCCGGTGCTTATGAGCGCCATAGCGGGCATTGATCAGGCATTGTGGGACATCAAGGGCAAAGCGCTGGGCGTCCCTGTCTATGAACTGCTTGGCGGAGCGGTGCGGGGCCGCATCGCGGTATACGGCTGGATAGGCGGCGACAGCCCGGACGGAGTGGCGGAAGCGGCGCAACACCGGGTGCAGCAAGGATTTCAAGCGGTCAAAATGAATGCATCGGGCCGGATGGCGTGGATCGACAGTCCGCAGCGCATCACGGAAATAGCCGAACGAATGCAGGCGGTGCGCGAAGCAGTGGGGCCGGATATCGGCGTCGGGGTGGATTTCCACGGACGCATCCATCGCGGGCTGACCCGCCGGGCCATCGAGGCCCTGGAGCCGTATGCGCCGATGTTTGTGGAGGAACCGGTTGCGCCGGGACACGAAGACCTGCTGGCCGGTCTCGCCGCGGGATTGCGCACCCCCCTGGCCACAGGGGAGCGGCTCTATTCCCGGTGGGATTTCAAGCACGTACTATCGCATATCGACGTGGCGCAGCCTGACGTCAGCCATGCCGGAGGGATCTCCGAAACCCGGCGGATTGCGTCGATGGCCGAGGCATACGATGTAGCGCTGGCGCCGCATTGCCCGCTGGGACCCCTTGCGCTGGCGGCTTCGCTGCACGTGGATTTTGCATCGGTCAACGCCTTCATTCAGGAAACCAGCCTCGGCATGCACTACCACGACCAGGCCGGCGTAGAATTGCTGGATTACATGGCCAACCCGGAAGTATTCGCCTTGCAGGAAGGTGCGATGACGCTGCCCGAAAAACCGGGGTTGGGCGTAGAAATAGACGAGGAGGTCGTACGCAAGGAAGCTAACCGTACGTCCGGGCAAAGCGCCTGGAAAAATCCCGTATGGCGGCTGAGCGACGGCTCGCTGGCGGAATGGTAAGCCGGTCTTGCAGTCACGCTGCGTCGTCATTCCTTGCCAGCGCCCCCTCGCAGCCCCTGCGCTTTGTGGACTTGATCAGAATATTCCGGAATTATTCCGCAGCGGCCAATTCCCCCAGAAAACGGATGGACGAGGCGATACCCTGGCGGAAACGGTCGAGTCCGAAATGCTCGTTGGGCGAATGAATGGCGTCCGAATCGAGTCCGAACCCCATCAGTACGGTATCCAACCCCAGCGCCTCCTGAAAATCCGCCACGACGGGGATCGAGCCGCCTTCCCGGATAAAGACCGGCGGGCGCCCGAACTCATCGCGCAACGCTCGAAAGGCCGCCTGCATGGCGGGCATCGACCGATCGACAAGCACCGGCATGCCGCCGTGCAGATCGCGAAAGGTCAGCTTGATGGCGGGCGGCGTTTCCGTTTCAAAATAACGCCGCAGCATGGCCGCCACATCGTCCGGTCGCTGATCCGGAACGAGCCGCACCGAAATTTTGGCGCAGGCCTGCGACGGCAACACTGTTTTGGCGCCCTCCCCCTGATAACCGCCGCCGACGCCGTTCACGTCCAGCGCCGGGCGCCCGCGCGTGGCTTCCAGCACCGAATACCCTTCTTCGGTACGCGCTGAGGGGATGCCTATATCCCGTTTCCAGGCCGCTTCGTCAAAGGGCAGTTCGCGAAACGCCATGCGCTCCTCCTCGTCGAGATCCCGCACCGCGTCGTAGAACCCCGGCAGCGCAACCCGGCCTTGCTCGTCGTGTAATCCGGCGATCAGGCGGGTCAGCGCATGAATCGGATTTTCGACCGCGCCCCCGTACACGCCCGAGTGCAAATCCCTGTTGGGTCCTTCCAGCATCACCTCAACGTAAGCCATGCCGCGCAGTCCATACGCGATAGAAGGAAGCCCGTCGGCAAACAGCGCCGTGTCGGAAATACACGCTACGTCGGCTTTGAGCAAGTCCCGATGCGTTTCGAGGAACGGCCGCAAATGCGCCGAACCGGATTCTTCTTCTCCCTCGATCAGCAATTTCAGGTTGACGGGGAGTTCGCCAGCGGTGCGCAGCCATGATTCCGCCGCCTTGACGTGCATAAAAAGCTGCCCTTTGTCGTCGCAAGCCCCGCGGGCGAACAGCTGGCCGTTGCGCTCCACGGGCTCGAAGGGAGGCGTTTCCCACAAGTCCAGCGGGTCCGGCGGCTGTACATCGTAATGACCGTACGCCAGCACCGTCGGACGCTGCGCATCGCGCACATGGGCAGCGGTGACAATGGGGTGCCCTTCCGTTGCGTGGATTTGCACCTCGCCGACGCCGATTTCGCGCAGATGGTCGGCAATCCATACGGCAGCGCGGCGCACCTCCCCCGCATAGGCCGGATCCGTACTGACGGACGGAATACGCAACAAGCGCTTCAGTTCATCGACAAACCGGACTTCATGCTGCGCGGCGTAAACAAGCGCATCGGAAACAGACATACGCAATCGTGGAAAAACCGGGTATATGCAAATACCGGACAGGGCCACTCGGGCGCCTACAATTCGCTTTCGTCCCGCCACCGGAGCAGCCTCCAGACAGCGGACGTGTCTTCCCTAATAATAAGAAAGTTCACGTTTCCATCTCCCCGAAACACATCGCCGCCCTCAAGCGAAATAGTCAGGTTGAAGGGGCGCACGACACGGGCGCGCAAATCTTCCTCGAACAGGGTTTGCGAAAGAATCTGGTTCCACCGCAGGTTCACCAGCGTTGCATTTTCGAAAAGACGCCGCGTGGATTCAAGTTCCTGGGCAAACCCCCACTCGCGATCAACCTGGGCATCGAAATCATAGTAGATAAAAATGAACGAAGAGTCCAGCAACGATTCGTAAAGCGACAGGTCCCGGAGCTCGTAGGCATTCCGGAAATTGGCGAAAAAGCCGTCGACGGTGGTGGGATCTCCCAGCAAGTCGCCGAAGGCGCTGCCCTCTTCAAGCGCAGGAGCAAAGGGATTACAGGCCGCAACAAGCGCGACTGGCGCCAATATCGAAAACATGGCGGGCCACCGTATCCTCATCGGATCGTCGCTTATTTGATGAATGCCGCCTTCAGGTCGCTCCAGGAAGCCGCCTCGCCCGCCGAATGGTCTGTCCAGCTTGCAATATACCACAAGCCATCCTGACCTTTTTCTATCGACCAGGCGACGCGACCGCGCAGCGCGTTCGGCAATTCGGGCCTGCGATGATTGAACGCCAGTACATACGCCGCGTCCACCGTATACCGCTCAGGTCCCGCCGTTTGCTCTATATCGGTCAAGCGCAACTCGTTGCCGCTGGTAAGGCGAGCCGCCTCCACCAGCGCGCGGAAATAACTTTCCTCTTCCTGGGGACCCCATCCGTTCCAGATGGCAGGGTCCCTGGCCTCTGCCTCCGCCGTAGGCTGGAACTGGAACTCGTCCGCAAACGACCGGCGATAATTGGCGGCGTTCAATTCGGAAATCGCGGAACGCAAATTTTCCAGCACTTGATCGGGCGTATCCGGCTGGAGATAGGTTCCGGTCTCCGTGCCCGGAGGATCCGGCGTACGCGTGGCGAACAAGTCGCACCCTGCCGCAAGCGCCAGCGCGATCAGCATGCACGGCAGCATGGCCGGGCAGGAATCAACACGTATCCGTCTCTGGCTTTTCCGCATGCAAAATGAGCCGGGGACTGGCGTTCGAATAAGAATGTCCTTCGTAGTCGCCGTACGTATGCCGGAGGCGCAAGCCCGCCTTGTCGTACATCGCCCGAAAATCCTCCAGCGTATAGAGGCGTACGGATTCTACGAAGGACTGTTCGTTTGCGCCGGCGCGAATCGTAATCCGCTTATTGACGCGCCCGTTTTTCACCCAGCGCTGCTGCCGAATGATCGAACCGGCCCGCTCGAACTGGTCTTCCGGAACCAGGTGTTCGAGCACATAGGGCGCATTGAAAAAATCCTGTACGAACCACCCGCCCGGACACAGCGAGCGGTGCATGGCCCGCAGCGCGCGCACATGATCTTCGTCGTTCTCGAAATACCCGAATGCCGTAAACACATTGATCACGCCATCGAAGCAACAATCGCATACCGGGTTGCGCATGTCGCCGCGGCGAAAAAGAACCGTTAGCGCTTCCTGCGCAGCGCGTCGCGCGGCCTCTTCGATGGCGTAGGCAGAAAGATCCACGCCCGTCACATGATAGCCCCGACGGGCAAGGGCGCGCGCATGCCGTCCGCGACCGCACCCCATATCCAGTATGGACGCGCCGGGGACAGGCCGAACGATGCGCTCCAGCAAGTCCACCATACGCTTCGCTTCGTCCTCGTCCCGATCCTGATAAACAAGCTCGTATTCAGGATGATCGAACCATTCCTCGTACCACATGGGATCGCCCGGGTTATGGCGCCTTTTCAGAGGCGAAAGGCGCCAGCACATCGTTCAGGGCGCGGGCATTCTCCGTCCATCCGGTCATCTTGAGAATCACTTCGTCCAGCAAGGCGTCCGGACAGGAAGCGCCTGCGGTGAGCACAACATCCAGCGGACGGCGGACGGGAAGCCATCCGTTCGTAACCTGGACTTCCCTCGCTTGCGAATCAAAATGCCGAATCGTTTCGGGAGATACGATTTCGCCGGCGTCGCGTACGAAATACGCGGGCATCCTTTCGGCGCAAAGATCAAGCAAGTGCGTGGTGTTGGACGAGTTGTAGCCGCCCACGACAATGCCCAGATCGCCCCCTGACGCAATCAGTTCCAGGGTGGCGTTCTGGTTCTCGTTGGTAGCGTAACAAAGCGTGTCGCTGGTGTCTGCGAAACGATGGGACAATTCCGCCTCGCCGTATCGATCAAGAATGGCCTGCCGAAACAAGCGGGCAATGGCTTTCGTCTCGGTGGCCAGCATGGTGGTCTGATTGACCACCCCGATGCGTTGCAAATCGCGGAGCGGATCAAAACCGGGCGAATATTTGCCCTTGAATCGATCAAAGAAAAAATCGGCGGCGGCTTCTCCGCGAATGAGGCGGGCAAGGTCTTCCGCTTCGCGCATGTCGCGCACCACGACAGTGGGAGCATTCTGGCTGGCGCGGGAAAACGTGGCCCGCAATTCCTCATGGCGCCGTTTGCCGTGTATGATCACGGTATACCCGCCCCGTCCGATCCGCCCGCTCTTGTTCCATACCTTCTCGACGAACGGGCAGGTCGTGTCGTAGGTCATGGTGTCAACGCCGCATTCGGCCAGCTTGCTCTCGACTTCGAGAGAGGTGCCGAAGGCGGGAATGATTACCACATCGTCGGGAGTCAACGTCTCGAACGGAATCAATTGCTCGCCCGTGGTCGTCCGCAGAAAATGCACGCCCGCGGCCCGCAAATCGCCATTCACGCGAGGATTGTGAATCATCTCCGAGAGGAGAAAGATGCGGCGTCCGGGATTCTCCTCCAGGGCCCGCCAGGCAATGTCGATCGCATGTTCGACCCCGAAACAAAACCCGAAATGCCGGGCGATCTTGAAGCGAAGCGGACCAAAGTCCAGTACGGACGGCGAAAGGTCTCGCTTGCGCGGATCGGCGGCGCTGCGCGCATTTTTCACGATCGATACAATAGAACTCGCGTAGGCGCCGGGAACGTTGAACTTGCGGGCAGCCATGGTTAACGAAGATTGACAAGGGGCTAACTTGTAACGCCCCGAAACGATGCAAGTTCGCCCGAAAACGTCAATCCCGGACGGGCCCCGATCGCATCGCAATCACAACCTGCGGCTGACGCGCGGAATGATCTTCTCCTTCCAGGCAAGAAACGAACCGTCGAGAATCGCTTGGCGCGCCTTGCGCATCAGCGAAACGTACAGAGACAGATTCTGCACAGACGCGATATGCAAACCAAGAATTTCGTTCGCCATAAAAAGATGGCGAACGTACGCCCTGGAAAAAGTCCGGGAAACACAGGCGTCCAGGCCAGGGTCGAGCGGCGAAAAGTCGGCGCGCCACTTCCTGTTTCGAATGTTGACGATCCCCTCCGTCGTAAACAGCATGCCGTTGCGTCCATTGCGCGTGGGCATAACGCAATCGAACATATCCACGCCTCGCGCTATGTTTTCCAGCAAATTGACGGGCGTACCCACGCCCATCAGGTAACGCGGCTTGTCGGCGGGCAATATTTCGTTGACAACCTCGACCATGGCGTACATCTCATGATCGGGTTCGCCCACCGAAAGGCCGCCGATCGCATATCCCGGAAAATCCATATCCACCAGCCGCCGCGCGGACTCCCGCCGGATATCCGGAAACACCGCCCCCTGCACAATGGAAAAAAGCGCTTGCCTGCATTCGTACAACGGCGCTGTTTCCCCGAATCGCTTTTTGCAGCGGGCGGCCCAGCGCAGGGTCATTTCGTGCGAGGCGCGGGCGTATTCCCGGGATACGTCCGCCGCCGGACACTCGTCGAGGACCATCATGATATCCGCCCCGATGCTGCGCTGAATATCCACCGCCGATTCCGGCGTAATAAAATGCGACGAACCGTCGAGGTGACTGCGGAAGGCCACGCCCTCCTCGCTCAGCGTCCGGCGACTGGCCAGCGAAAAAACCTGATATCCCCCGGAATCCGTCAGCATCGGGCCGGGCCATTCCATGAAACGGTGCAACCCGCCCGCCTCTTCGATCAGCGACGTCCCGGGACGCAAGTACAAATGATAGGCGTTCCCCAGAATAATCTGCGCCCCCACTTCCTCAAGCAGCGTACGCGAATCGACGGCCTTGACGCTGCCGAGCGTACCCACCGGCATGAAAACCGGGGTCTGGATCGGGCCGCGGTCGGTTTCAATCTGCCCGGCCCGCGCCGCCGTACGGGAATCCCTGCCGGATACGGAAAATCGCATGGCCGAATCAGGGCATGACGTCCACTTCGGCGTCCTTCAGCTCGAACCGGATATGCTCCCGATAGGTCCTGTACGCGGCCATGAGCAGCGCCGTAACGGGAACGGCGATCAGCAATCCTATCCACCCCATGAAATGGGCGAAAATGAAGAGCGAAAGGATGATCAGGACAGGATGAAGCCCCATCTGCTGACCCATCACGTTCGGAACCAGCACGGCTTGTTCGAGAATGGACTGCCCCATCAGCACAGCCACGATCTTGAGTACGTCGATATACCAGGGATCGCCAAAAAACAACCCGATGCCTATCCCGACGATATTCGTGACGATGATGCCGATATTCGGAATCAGATTCAGGAGGCCGCCCACGATGCCGATCACGAGGGCGAACGGAACGTCCAGAAGCATGAGCGCGACGGTCACGTTGAACCCTGCGATGGCGCAAATGATGAGTTGGCCGCGCAGGTAGTTTCCGACCACCTCGCCGGTCTGAAACAAGTAATCGCGGCGTCCGCCGAGCGTGGGGAACAGCTCGACGAGGCGCTCCTTGATGTCCGGAAAGTCCTTCAGCAGGTAATAATGAACCACCGGCAGCACGGCGATCAGCGCCACCGCGCCCAGCACCGTGCCGATCGAGTGCATCACATACTGCAAGACATTCGGAATGCTCGTGGCCAGCGTTGTGGCCTGTTCCTGCAAAAACGTGGTCAGGTCCCGCACGATTTGCTCCCGATCCACGCCCACCCTTTCGAGGTTGTCCAGGAGCGTAGCAGATTGCAGCCAGGCGCGAAAATCGTCCATGGTGTCCGTCAGGCGCACGAACAGAATTTCGAACTGGGTAAGCAGCGTAGGCAGAACAAGAAAGGCGAACGAAGCCACAACGCCAAGCAGGATCGCAGTCATGGCGAACGAAGCGATCCCCCGCCGAATGCGAAACCGGTCACGGAGCATCGTAACCAGCGGATCGAACAAATACGCAAACAAATAGACGGTCGCGAAAGGAATCAGAATGACGGCAAGATCCTTGAGCGCCCACAGAAGCAACATCAGCGCGCCCGCCACGAGCAAGGTCCGCACCGAACGTATTTTCCGCAAAGGCCACAACAACACCACCCCGGCGAAAGCGATCAGCGGCGGCCCCAGAAAATCGCTGCCTATCTGATAGGTCATCCCCAGAAACAGAAGTACGCCGCCCGCAAGCAACGCAATCCGGAACGGGGTCATCCGTTGGGACGGCGCAGGGGCGTTACTCGTTGGCGATGCGTCGGACATGTTTGCGAGGGCTAATGCGACGGCGACCTGCTATGCGCTCGCCTTGCGCTTTTCGTAAACGGGATCGGCGCCGTGCAGTACCGTATCCCGCGTCACCCGGCAGGTTGCCGCATTGGGCCGGGCATGCAGGTCATACATGATTTCGAGCATGATCTGCTCCATGACGGAACGCAATCCGCGCGCGCCCGTGCCGAGTTTTTTCGCCCGCCGCACAATGATCTCCAGGGCGTCGTCGTCGAACGCAAGTTGTACGCCGTCCATGGCGAACAATTTCTGGTATTGCTTCACCAGCGCATTTTTCGGTTCGAGCAAAATCTGCCGCATGGCCGCGTCGGTAAGCGGCTTCAGGGCCGCCATGACCGGAACGCGCCCCACCAGTTCGGGAATGAGCCCGAATTTCAGGAGATCGTCCGGCTCGACGCTTTGCAAAATCGCAGGATCGTTGCGGTCGAACACCTTGCGACCCTCCGACATGAACCCGATCGTATTGATGGACAGCCGGTGCGCAACAATTTCCTGCAAACCGTCGAACGCGCCCCCCACAATGAAGAGAATATTCCGGGTATTGATGTTGATCAGGCTCTGTTCCGGGTGCTTGCGCCCACCCTTCGGCGGCACGCCGGCCACGGTGCCTTCCAGAATTTTAAGCAAGGCCTGCTGTACGCCTTCCCCGGACACGTCGCGCGTAATGGACGCATTGTCGCTTTTGCGCGCAATCTTGTCGATCTCGTCGATATAGATGATGCCCTGTTCGGCGCGCTCGACGTTGAAATCGGACGCATGCAGAAGGTGGGTCAGGATACTTTCGACATCCTCGCCGACATACCCGGCTTCCGTCAGCGCCGTGGCGTCCGAAATGGAAAAAGGCACGTCCAGAATACGCGCCAGGGAACGGGCAAGCAGTGTTTTTCCGACGCCGGTAGGCCCCAGAAGCAGCACATTGGATTTTTCCAGCTCCACCTGATCGTACTCGTGCACATACCGATCCTTGTCGATCCGTTTGTAGTGGTTGTACACGGCGACGGCCAGGGCCTTCTTCGCATAGTCCTGACCAATGACATATTCGTCCAGCGCCGCCTTGATCTCGCGCGGAGCAAGCAGGCGCGGCTTCGCCGGCGACGACCGAAAAGAAACCTCCGTTTCCGGAACGCCCCCGATCACGGTCGCCGCTTCGCCGATGCACCGGTCGCAAATGTATACGCCAGGTTCCCGGGCCTGGACCATGGACTCGGCGCTGTCCACCGATTGTCCGCAGAACGAACACCGAATAATGTTATGTCTTCTGCTCATACGCGAAAAGAAAGCATGCGTCTGTGGGAAGGCGGCGTAATCTCAAGATACTTATGAGTATTCTTTAAAGATACTTTACAGGTATACTTTGGCAAAGTTGCGAAAATATAATATACAGGATACTAAACCACTTCAGGAACCTCTGATTAATTCTGCAAAGTTCAGAGGCTTGCGAGGGACGCGCTGGCAAGGAATGACGAAGCAATGCGGCAGGCCCCGCATAATGAGGAATGACGCGGCCAGCGCGTTCCTCGCGGCCTCCCGAAGGGCGCTTCGCGTCCGCCATGCCCGAATCCGTAGCGTATGCCGCTGATTGCAACGACGCCGTCATAATGTCGCTGTACGCGCGAACGCGAAGCGCTGATCGAAGTAGAATTAATCAGAGGTTCCTTCAGTATTTATCCGAGGATCGGCCAGTGTACGCCGAAACGAAAACGGCCTGCGGGAAGCGGATACACAGGCGCCAGCATGGTCCCCGGAATCAGCGAAGCGCCGGCCGGCAAGTGATCGTACGCGAAAAACAGACGAGCCGCGCGAATGCGCACTTCCGCCGCGATATTCGCCGTATTCGAGGGACCAAGCAGCAAAGAAGACGCCTCCGGCACCGCAAGCAACCCGGAAGGGGCGTGCAGCGAGCGGCTGCGAAAGGAGGACCACGCCATTCCTTCCGCATACAGATCGAACCGCAAGTCGCCCTCGAAAAGCATGTACCGTACGCCCAAACGCGCCTGGGCGAACCACCGGGGCAGCGTATCGGCGCGGCGCGCATGCAAAGGAGCATCGCCTGGCTCCGCGACATACATAAAAGTGGGACGCGCCGTGGCGTAGAATCCGCGGCGAGCGGAACGCCGCCAGCCAATATCCGCATACATAGCTGCCTGCCGGAGCGGCGAGCGCGCCGTCGCCACAACGACTCCGTCCCCTTCGACAAACAAATCGACGGGGTCGCGGGCCTGGCGCCCAAACGCCCCGATGGCTACGACCAAAGGCGCTGCCTGTACGGCCCCTTCGATATGCACGGCGACGGTCCGCCCCGGCGCCGCGTCGGACCGCCCGCGCAAGTCGGCGAATCCGGTATGGTACAGCACGGCGACGCGCGGTTTGGCGGTCGAAACGCTCATGCGAAAGGCCGTTCGGGTTCCGCGCCGCGCAAGGCGGACAGCGCCCGCCGGACCGCCGCTCCGATGAAAAAACCAGCTTGCTTCCGGCGCCAGAACCCATTGCGGCGGCGCCTCCTCCGCGCCAGCCCGCCCCAAACGGAGCGAATCGCTCACATGCACATCCAGCGCAAATCGCCGTTGCGCGATTTCCCGAAACGAGGCGCGGGGCGACACACGCTCCGACCACGCCGCTACGCGGAGCGCAAGGCGGCTCCTTGCCGTGCGCAACAAGGGCTGGCGAATATGCGCTCCGGCGCGTATGGATCGAACGCCCAGCGTGTCGATCGCATCGTGGTACCGAAATGTTTCTGTGGAATGGTGCAAGGCAACGGACGTCGCGCCGGCGGAAAACCACCGCGCCCGCACGACGCCCGCGAGATCGTTGCGCGCGATGCGGCGCTCGGCTTCCGGCAGAATGACTTCGGCGATATCGCTTTGGTAAATGGCGTTCGGATCGCCGGACCGAATCACGACGCCGCCGTGCGCGCCCACGCGGCGGCGCTGGCTCATATACAGCAACTCCGCCGACCAGGCGCGCTGCGCATACCGGACGCGCAAAAGACTGCGCCGCCCGCGCGTCAGATCGCTTCCCGGATACGGAATGTTCGTGGCGCGCCCGCCATACGCCCCAAGCGCTTGCAGCAACCCGGGTCGCCCCCGAAACAACCGCCGGCGCTGCTGGGCATGGACCACGTCTATGCTCTGGAGCCCCTCTCCGTCGCGCCAATAGGTGGCCTCCGTACGCGGCGGAACGCCTCCGTAAGACCGCAAACGCGTCCGCACCCCGGCCCCGACAGGATCGATTCGAGGGGGCGCAATGAGGGGCAACGGGATCAGGTCCCAGGCCGGCCGTCCAGTGAAAATATCCGTGAACGGAATCTCGCCCAACGAAAGCGGTCGCGTGTTGGGAGACAAGCCGAATGGACTCCATCCGTCGGGCCAGCCCGGACGATCGAACAGATAGGTAAAACTGCCGGGCGCGGCGGCGATCAGTTCGGCGAGGCGAATGTCGGGCCGGAGCGCCGGAAGCGAATCGGAAAGCGCCCATCCGACCCCGCCCTCCGCAGGCGGCGCATCCCCGAAGCCCATGAGATGCAGCGGCGCGCGGGCAAGAGAATCCGGCGACGGAGCATTGCCCAATGCCGTAGTATCCGGCTCCTGGGCGGCCGCGGCGGGGCACAGCAGGCATCCGACCAGCGCAATGCATCGAAGAAAGGCGTTCATGCCGGCCCCGGCTTTCCACGCCGGTTCAGATACGACAAATTTTCGGGCGAAAACGGCTTGAATACAAGATCGAAATCGCGATAGAACGCCGTGTTGTCGCAGGTATTGCCCTCAAGGAGCATGTCGAACTGGTCGAGAGAAACAGGCAGCAGGCCCGTTCCGTCGAAAAAACGCACCAACGGGCGCGCAAGCCCGACCGGTTGGGAGATTTTCGGCTTGCGTGCATGCCCCGCCGCATCGGTTATACGGTCGAGCAGGACGGAAAAAGTCAGGCGTTCCTGCCCCCCGGCGCAATACGTTGCGCCCTGCGCCGCCTCCAGCGTGAGCGCCTGCGCGAACGCCGCCGCGACTTCCTCAACGGAAATCGGTTGCATTTCGTAGCGGCCGTCGCCAAAAACGGGCAAGACGGGCCAGGGGCGCACCAGCGTACGGGCCAACCCGGAAGCGAATTCGAATCCGTCCGGGCCGGGATCCCCGAAAATGAGCGAAGGGCGAAAAATCGTCCAGCGGGCGAAACCAGCTTCCCGAACATATTCTTCCGCCCGCCATTTCGAGGTCTGATACGCGGACACGCCATCCGGGCGGGCGCCATTGGCGCTCATGTGCACGAATCCGGGGACGCCTGCGCTGCGGGCTTCGTCCGCCACGTTTTTCGTCCCCCCGAAATGCAGCGCGTCGAACGTGACGCCGCGCGCGGGATTTTCCCGAATAATGCCCACGAGATGCACGACGGCGTCGCAGCCGCCCATCGATCCGCCCAACGTCTTCGGGTCGGTTACCGAGCCGACCACCTGCTCCACGCGGGCCGACAGGGCGTCGAGCGACGGGGCCTTGTTGCGCACCAGACAACGCACGGCATGTCCCTGCCGGATCAGTTCGCGGAGGATATAGCCTCCCGCGAAACCAGTACCCCCGGTAAGAAAAATGGTCATGGCGTCCGGGGCGGATAACGATTCGGGGCGTCGCGTACGCAACACGCCGAATCTACGGTGTTTTCTGCTGATTTCAGCGGTGCAATCATGAAATTCGCGACGGTCGAACGCGGCGCGCTGAGCGAAGTGGCTTTGATCAGAGTGTCCCTTGCATATGCAGACTTTCGATGCGGTAATCGAAATCGCGCAACCCAAAGGAAACCCCGGTGGCGTGGGCCGTAGCGATCATCGGATGATCAAGGGGAATCATGCGGGTTTTGTCGGCGACCTCTTCGAACGGAACGCTTGCGAGCCGGTTGTTTTGCAACGCAACCATGCGCCCGAACTGTCCCTCGGCAACCATGGCGCCGGCGTAAACGCCGAAGGCGGTCGCCAGATCGCGATCGTACGCCGTCGGGGCGCCGCCCCGCTGCATGTGTCCGAGAATCGTGGTGCGCACCTCGCTATCGATCTGCGTGCTCAGCGCCTGTTCGAGCGTCTTGCCCACTCCCCCGAGGCGCACGGGATCCGGGCTGTTTTCCACAACCTGCTCGATGACCAGATCGCCTCCCCGGGCCCGGGCGCCCTCGGCGATTATGATAATCGTAAAGTTCTGCCCCCGGGCTTCCCGTTGCCGGCAGACCCACGCCACATCTTCCACCGTATACTCGATTTCGGGAATCAGAATGACGTCGGCGCCGCCCGCCACCCCGGCGTACAGGGCGATCCATCCCGCATAGCGCCCCATCGTCTCAATGATCATCACCCGGTCATGACTCTGCGCGGTCGTATGAATGCGATCGACCACGTCGGTAACGATTGAAACGGCGGTGTCGAAGCCGAACGTGCGCTCGGTTCCCATCAGATCGTTGTCGATCGTCTTGGGCACGCCGACGATGTTCACGCCCATCTTCGCCAGGCCATTCGCAATGGACATCGTGCCATCTCCGCCGATGACGACCAGCGCATCCAGTCCGATCAGGCGACAATACTCGCAGACCTGTTCCGAAACGTCCGCATGGTCCTGTTTGTAGTAGCTGAATGGATTGGCTATGTTGCTGGAGCCAAGAATCGTGCCGCCAAGCGTAAGAATGCCGCTAACGTCGCGGTAGGGAAGCGGACGGGTGCGTCGCTCGATCAATCCCAGAAAACCATCCTCGACGCCGACCACTTCGGCGCGATGGTGCAAAATGAGGCATTTGGCGACGCCCCGAATGACGGCGTTCAGGCCAGGGCAGTCGCCGCCGCCGGTGAGAAGACCCACGCGCATGGAACCGGACATATAATGGTAGTTGATAAAGGATGCAAACGAAGGATAACGATGAATCCGATGGCTCGCTATGAAAAGAAGGAACGTCCCGTTACGTTCCGCCCCGAAACCCGGCGGCGGGCCGGCCGGGACAGGTTCCCCGCAAACTCCGCCGCGGCATGACGGTCCGAAAAGTTTCCGATGCGCCGCCGCGACGCGCGCTGGTCGCGGTGCTCATGGGCGTATCCGGCGTAGGCAAAACGACGGTCGGGCAAGCGGCGGCGGAGTATTTCGGGTGGCCCCTCTTCGAGGGAGACGATTTTCATTCGGCGGCCAATATCGACAAAATGCGTCGAGGGATTGCCCTGGACGACAGCGACCGCGCCGACTGGCTCAATGCCTTGCGCGCCCGAATCCAGCAATGCCTGGACGAGCGGCGCCCGGCCATCGTAACGTGTTCGGCGCTGAAAAAAAAGTACCGGGACGTACTCCGGCGAGGCGATCGCAACGTCCTCTTCGTCTACCTGCAAGCAGAACGAAACATCGTCGCGAAAAGAATAGGCGCCCGACGCGGTCATTATTTTGGAGAAAATCTGCTCGACAGCCAGTATGCGGCGCTGGAAGAGCCGGAACAAGCCTTCGCGATCCATGCCGGCGAACCGCTCGACCGGGTTACGGCCGCCGTGATAGTTCTTCTGGAAAACGCCCTGAAAAACGCCCGCTGAAACGGTTCGGGAACCGCCGCCATAATTTTCAGGCAATCAAGACCCCCGCCTTTTTACGGAATGCCCCCCGAATTTGTTACGCATGGCCGAAAGAAGGCGGTGCGCAAAAGACTGATCGTCGCGGGACTGAATGCGCTGAAGCAGCGAGGCGGTAATGACCGGCGCAGGGATATTCAGGTCTATCGCCTCGCGAACGGTCCAGCGGCCCTCCCCGGAATCAGGCACAAAGGGAGCGATGTCGCGCAACTCCGCATCCTCTTCCAATGCGTCCGCCGTAAGGTCCAGCAGCCACGACCGGACCACGCTCCCGTGACGCCAGATATGAGCAATGGCATGGGTATCCAGATTGAAACGGTCGCTTCCCGCCATGATCGCGAATCCCTCTGCATACGCCTGCATCATGCCGTACTCAATGCCGTTGTGCACCATTTTCACGAAATGGCCCGCGCCGGCAGGCCCGACATGTCCCCATCCTTCCCCTCCGTCACACGCCAGCGCATCGAAAACCGGCGCAAGCCGTTCGATAGCCTGCGCAGGCCCGCCCGCCATCAGGCAATATCCTTCCGAAAGGCCCCAAACGCCCCCGCTGACGCCCGCATCGACCAGGTGCACCCCTTGCTCCTTCAGCGAAGCGGCCCGGCGCGCCGTATTGCGATAATCGGAATTGCCGCCGTCGATCAGGACATCGCCTGATTCGAGCAGCGGCGCAAGTGCGGCAATGGCGGCGTCCACCGGATCGCCGGCGGGCACCATCATCCAGATATGCCTGGGCGCCGCGCACCGATTCACCAGCGCTTCCAGGGAATCGGCGGCGACCACGCCGGATCGCTCGTATTCCGAAACGACCTCGGGCGAAAGATCGAATCCAATGACGCGATGTCCATGCCGGAGAAGCCGGAGCGCCATATTGCCCCCCATTTTCCCCAGTCCGATCATGCCGATTTCCATAGTACGGGAGATATTGTTTGCTGAAGAGTATCCCCTGGAAGATAGTATCTTTCCGTATCCTTGCATAGCCCGTTTGATTGTTCGCGTATTCTTGCGCTATTTTCGGGTATGCGCTTCGTCTGGACACAATCCCTGACCCTGCCTGTCGAAGGTACGTTATGAACACGCCTCCCGGAAAGAAGTCCGCCGCTTTTACGCCCTATGTCCCGGCGTCGCAATCCTTGCCCGAGATTACGATCAAGGCCGTGATTCTCGGCTTTATTCTGTCCGCCGTGCTGGCTGGAGCCAACGCCTACCTTGGACTCAAGGTTGGACTTACCGTGTCCGCCTCCATTCCGGCGGCGGTCATTTCCATGGCGATTCTGCGCTTCTTCCGCACCTCGAATATCCTTGAGAACAATATCGTGCAAACAGCGGCGTCGGCGGGCGAATCGCTTGCGGCGGGCGTGATCTTTACGTTGCCGGCCTTGCTGATGCTGCAATACTGGCAAGGATTCGACTTTCTGGCCACGATGTCGATCGCGCTCACAGGAGGCGTACTGGGCGTGCTGTTCACCATCCCGTTGCGAAGAGCGCTCATTATCGAGGCGCAACTTCAGTTTCCGGAAGGCGTGGCCACGGGCGAAGTGCTGAAGGCCGGTTCGGAAGGCGGGGAAGGCGCGCGGTATATTGCGCTGGCGGGCGCGGCGGGCGCGGCGCTGAAACTGTGCCAGACCGGATTCCGCCTCGTGGCGGACTCGGCGGCGGGAGCCGTGCAGGCGGGGCGGGCTGTCTTCGGATACGGAACCGAACTGGGCGTGGCGCTGCTGGGCGTAGGATACATCGTGGGATTGAACATCGCCGTTCTGGTGTTTGGGGGCGGCCTGATTTCCTGGCTGTTCGGCATTCCCATTTATACCGCGTTCGTCTCGCCCGAGGAACTGGCGGCGATTACGGGAGACGCCGCGGGATACGAAGCGGCGCTTGCGGTGTGGAGCGGACGCATCCGGTACCTCGGCGTCGGCGCCATGGCTATCGGAGGCGTCTGGGCGCTGCTCTCGCTGGTCAAGCCCGTCAAGGACGGCATTATGTCTTCGCTGGACGCCGTCCGGCAAGCCCGATCGGGAAATCGTTCGGATATAGCCCGGACCGAAAGGGACACCCCGATTCATGTCGTTCTCTGGGGAACGCTCGCCATGTCGATCCCGATCTTCATCAGTTTCCTGTTCATCGTGGACCAGGAAGCGCTGGGCATCACGGCGGGATTGTACTGGGGCACGCTTGCGCTCGGACTGGTTTTCTCCCTGCTGGCCGGATTCGTTTTTGCTTCCGTAGCCGGATACATGGCCGGGCTTGTGGGATCGTCGAATAACCCTGTTTCCGGAGTCACCATCGCAACGATCCTGAGCGTCTCCTTGCTGCTGCTCTGGATTCTGGGATCGCAAATCAATTTCGCCGTTGACGCGACGCAAGCCACCACGGCGGCCGCCACCGCTATTCTGGTCGGCGCGGTCGTATGTTGCGCGGCGGCCATCGCCGGAGATAACATGCAGGATCTGAAGGCGGGGTACCTCGTGGGCGCCACGCCGTTCAAGCAGCAAATCATGCAGGTGGTGGGGGTCGTGGCCGCCGCCCTGGCGCTGGCGCCTGTTCTGGACCTGTTGTTCCAGGCATACGGTCTCGGCAATGTGTTCCCGAGAGAGGGTATGGACCCGTCGCAGGCGCTTCAGGCTCCGCAAGCCACGCTCATGAGTTCGGTCGCCGACGGCGTATTCCGGCAGGACCTGCCGTGGAACATGATCGTCGCCGGCGCGCTCATCGCCGCAGTCATCATTGCCATGGACAAATACCTGAAGCATCGCGGCGCCGAATTTCGCATGCCGGTGCTGGCCGTCGCCGTCGGCATTTATTTGCCGCTGGAGTTGACCGTCCCCATCTTCATCGGCGGACTGGTGGCCTTTTTCGCCAACCGTTCCTTGCGCCGCCGCAAGAATCAGATCGGCGAGGAAGCCGTGCAACGGGCGGGCCGACGGGGATTGTTGTTCGCTTCCGGGCTTATCACGGGCGAGGCCCTCGTAGGCATCCTGCTGGCCATCCCGTTCGCCGCTGCGCAGAATACAGCCGTCCTCCGACTGGCGCCGGATGGTTTCGAGCCGGTGGCCAACGCCCTCGGACTGGTTGCGTTCGGCTGCTTCATCGTATGGCTGTACCGCGTGGCGAAGCGGGCCTGATCGTCAGAGCGCCGCTGCATAGTGTTAACAGGCCCTGAAATTACTACCCGTTCGCACCATGAAACTCGTTTATTTCGGCCATTCCGCGTTCCAGCTTGAAACAAGCGGCGCCACGCTGCTCGTGGACCCCTGGATCACCGGAAATCCGCGGGCTGAAGGCGTTATATCGCCGGAAGACCTGAACCCGGACGTCATCTTTCTTACGCATGCGCACCAGGACCACCTCGGGGACGCACCGGAGATCGCCAAACGATCCGGAGCGCTTGTGGTCAGCAATTTTGAAATCACCAGTTATTTTTCGAGGGAGCACGGGCATAACCGCGTACTTGCCATGAATACGGGCGGAGCCTGGACCTTCGACTGGGGAAAGGTCCACCAAACCTACGCCCGCCATTCGTCTTCCTTTCCGGACGGCGGATACGGAGGCAATCCCAACGGGTTTGTGTTCGAGATCGAGGGCAAGTCGGTTTACGCGGCGGGAGACACCTGCGCCTTCGCCGAAATGGAATGGATCGGCGACGATTTCGACCTGGGCCTCGCGCTGCTGCCGATAGGCGATTGCTTTACCTCAGGCATTCGCGACGCGGTGCGCGCGGCCAGGTTGCTGCGCCCCGGGCTCACCGTGCCGGTGCATTACAATACGTTTCCGCCCATTGAGGTGGACGTGAACGAATGGAAGCAACGCATGGAAGAGGCGGGGTTTGCGGCGCAACCGATGGAGCCAGGAAATACGCTCGAAATATAGGACACACTCGTGAAAATCGGCGTCATCTCAGACACGCACGGCTACTTGCACCCGGCGGTCGCAACGTATTTCGACGGGGTGGATTGCATTCTCCACGCCGGCGACGTCGGCGACGCGGCTATTCTGGATCGCCTGAAGGAAATCGCGCCCGTCAAGGCTGTCTGGGGCAATGTGGACGGGCCTGGCGTCCGTTACCGCACTGTGGAGACGTTGCGAACCGAAATGGAGGGCGTACGCATTTGCATGACGCATATCGGGGGAAGTCCGGGGCGCTGGGATCCCCGGATCGCCAGCGCGCTCGCCGCAGACCCGCCAGATATTTTTATCTGCGGACATAGCCATATCCTGCGCATCGAACGGGTGCGCAATCCCGCAGGCATGCTGTACGTCAACCCCGGCGCGGCGGGCCGGCAAGGGCTGCACCAGATCAAGACCTGCGTGTTGCTGGAGATCGCCGAGGGCAGCGCCAGAAAAGCAGACGTCGTGCACCTGGAGACACGCTGATGGGCGCTGATCCGGACATATCTCCCATGCGAAGCGAACGCTTCGACCTGCGGGCGCTATACGAAACAAGCCGCCTGCTAAGCACATCGCTCGACCTGAAGTTCGTGCTGAACAACTTGCTCCTGACCGTCATGAGCAAGCTGCTGACGACCCGGGCCGCCGTGCTGATGCGCGATGCGGTCGAAAACGGATACCGCGTGGCCGCCACAAGAAACATAAAAACGCTGGAGGAAGGCGTCGTGCTCAAAACGCCGGACCTGCCGGAGGACGCCGTGCTGACGGGCCCGGAAGCGCCGGACGCGCTGCGGGAACACGGTCTGGAGCTGGCGGCGCCGATCCGGTTCGGGAACCGGGAAATCGGCATGCTCGCCGCCGGCCGCAAAGCGACGGGCGAACCGTACGATCCGTTCGAACTGGAGTTTATCCGATCGCTTGTGCATATGTCCTCCACGGCGGTGCACAACTCCCTGATGGTGGAAGAGTTGCAAATGGCGAACCGCGACCTTGACGCACGGATTCAGGAACTGAACACGCTCTTCGACCTGTCGCAGGAATTCAATGCAACCATTGATCGGGAGCGGCTTGTCAAGTTGCTGTCCTTCGCCCTGATGGGGCAGCTCCTGGTATCCCGCCATCTGTTTATGGTGCGCCGGAACCGGACCAGCGAAGACAACCCGGGGCTGTTCGTAACCACCTCCAGAGACTTGCCGGAGCAGATTGCGCCCGCACTGGCGGAGCAACTCTGTACGCTGGAACGCCTCGTGCCTCCCGACGACAATGCAACGCCTTCGGACGACGTTCGACAGGGGCTCCGGGACCTCGGACTGATCCTCGCGCTGCCCCTGAAACATCAGGGACAGCCGTGCGGGGCCTTATGTCTTGGCCCCAAACGAAGCGGGCGATCATATACCCCCGCCGACATCGAATTTCTGTCCGCGCTCGGGAATCTCACCCTTGTTTCGGTGCAGAACTCGTTTCTGGTCGAAGAACAGATCGAAAAAAAGCGCCTGGAGGAAGAGATGCGCATTGCGCGGCGCATTCAGGAACGGCTCTTGCCCCGGGAAACCCCCGGCACAGATCCCTACGAAGTCGCCGCGCTCGCCAAACCAAGCCGCGTCGTAGGAGGCGACTACTACGATGTGGTGCGGCTCAAAGGCGAACGGCTCCTGCTCGCTATCGCCGACGTAACAGGCAAGGGCATGCCCGCCGCGCTCCTCATGGCGAATTTGCAAGCCAGCTTGCATGTCGTGCTGCCGATGGACATGACCATTGAGCAGGCGGTGGGACATATCAATCGCGTCACCTGCGAGAACACCGACACAGACCGGTTCATTACGTTTTTCATGGCCATCCTGCACCTCGATTCCGGCTATATGGAATACGTGAATGCGGGACACAATCCCCCCCTGATCGTCCGGAAAAACGGTTCTATGGAATTGCTGAGCACGGGAGGCCTGCTCCTCGGCGTAATGGATCGGGTGGGCTACGAACGCGGCGCGGTCCGCCTGGAGCCGGGAGATGTTGCGACGCTGTTCACGGACGGCGTGACGGAGGCCATGAACCCTGCCGGCGAAGAATACCTTGAAGAACGCCTCGAAGCCGTACTCAAACGATCGCATACGGAATCGGCCGCGGACATTGTAGACCTGGTCCATAAGGACATTGCGAAATTCACAGGGAATGTCGAAGAATTGTCCGACGACCTCACCATGCTGGTCGTCAAGCGGACCATACCTTCGGAACCACCCGCATAACCGTACAGGGATAGTATCCCTCGAAAACGCGAAAAGACTCGAATCCCAATCCCCTGTTGCGTATCCTTAAGGATGGTTGAGAAGGGACTGTGGGCGCGCCTTTGGGCGAAACATCGGGCCCAAAATCCCTTTGCCAGCCCATCGCTTGCGCACCCTTTATGTATTCGCGAAAAGGCGCGCCACAGGCCCGTTCACCGCCCCGCCCTGCGCCAGCGTACCCCTCGCAAGCCTCTGAACTTTGTGGACTTAATCAGAGTATCCTTTGTTTCCCGTATCTTTTCCGCTCAAACCGTCGCTTCGCCATGAAATTTTTCGTAGACACTGCGGACCTGGAGGAAATCCGCGAAGCCGCCTCGCTGGGCGTGCTGGACGGCGTAACCACGAATCCGTCGCTCATGAAAAAAGCGGGCAACGTGAATTTTCACGAGCACATTTACCGCATTTGCGAACTGGTGGACGGGGACGTATCCGCGGAAGTCACCGCCGTCGATTACGATGGAATCATGGAGCAGGCGCGGCGTCTCGCGCCCATCCACAAAAATGTCGTGGTGAAAGTGCCGCTCATCCCCGACGGAATCAAGGCCCTGAAAACCTGTTCGGAAGAAGGTATCCGAACCAACTGCACGCTTTGCTTCTCGCCCACGCAGGCGCTCATCGCCGCCAAGGCGGGCGCCAACTACATCAGCCCGTTTATCGGACGCCTCGACGACATTTCGTCGAACGGCATGGAACTCATTGAGCAAATCGTCCGGATATACCGGCAATACGACTTCGCCACAGAGGTGCTGGCGGCCTCCATTCGACACCCGCTGCATGTGGTCGAGTCGGCCCTCGCCGGCGCGGACGTAGCCACCATGCCGCTTGGCGTGATCAAGAAGCTGCTCCATCATCCGCTCACAGACATCGGTCTGGAGCGGTTTCTCGCCGACTGGCGGGAATACGAAGCAGCCGCCTCCGCAACACCGTAACGGCGGGTACGGAATGCAGTTTGTTTCTCTGGGGAAAACAGAAGCCATCGGCGCCAGCTGTCACCTTGCGCTGATCGGAAATACGGGCCTCCTCATCGATGCGGGCGCCGACCCCGACGAAGAAGGGCCGGACTCGTTGCCGGACTTCGACATGATCCGCAAGCGGCCGGACTGGCATGTGGACCATGTGCTGGTTACGCATGCGCACCACGATCACATCGGTTCGTTGCCGGTGCTGATCCAGCATTTCCCGCATGTGCGCGTCCATATGACGCGGGCTACGCGCGACCTGACGGATTTCGTGCTCCCCGCTTCCGCGCGCCTGCAACGGCGCAAACTTGAAGAAGGCACGTCGATTCATGCGCCCCTTTTTCACGAAGAGGAACTGGAAGAGCAGCAATTCCTGTACGCCCCCCGCGATCTCAATACCGATTTTGACGTAACCGGCCTTCGCGGCGAATGCCCGATCACGGCGCGGTTTTACCATGCCGGGCATGTGCTGGGCGCCGCTGGCGTCCTTTTTTCCTGGGAAGCCGATGGACGAACCCGGCGGGCGTTCTACACGAGCGACACCAATCGGCATGCGCAATCCATTGTCCCGGGCGGAGATTATCCAGAACCTCCCGTAGATATATTGATCCTCGAATCTACGCTGGGGGCCGACGCCGGGGCCGAGTTGACCAGCCGCAAGGCAGAGGAAAAGAAATTCGCCGAAGCCCTGGCGAAGGCGCTGGAGCGGGGCGGCGCGGTCCTCATTCCTTCGTTCGCGTTCGGGCGAGCGCAGGAAATCCTTGCGCTCATTCACCGGTTCAAGAAACGGGGGCGGATTCCGGCGGACATTCCGGTCTACACCTCCGGCTCCATGCGGGCGTTTGCCGATATCTATGATCGTACGCGCTTCAACACGCCCCGCCTCGACGAGGAATTCAAAGTGTTCGACGTGGAGCAGATGCGCCTGCCCTTCAAACCGGCTTCGCTCAACCGGGCGTTGCAGGGACCGGCTATTCATGTGGCGGCCAGCGGCATGATGTTCGAACGCACCATATCCAACAGGCTTGCGCGCGGTCTCGTCGAGGACGAAAAAAACGCAATTTTTCTGGTGGGGTTCGCCAAGGAAGATTCCCCGGCGGCCCAACTTATGGCCGCCGCGGAGCAAGGCGACGACGCCGAGGTGCAACTCGACCGGACGAAACCGATGCAACCCGTCCGGTGCGAAGTCCGCCGATTCCGCTTCAGCGGACACAGTCACCGACGCGATCTCATCAAACTGGTCGAACGCCTGTCGCCCAAAACCGTCGCGCTGGTGCACGGCGAAACGAACGCGAGAACGTGGATGGCCGAGAATATCCGCTTTTTTTTCCCGGACATACGCGTCGTGGTCCCTGAAGAAGGGACGCCGGTAGACCTGTAAGACTTGTTCGCAAGGACCAGGGCCTGTTAAGGAGGCCCTAAATGGAGGAGACACGCATGAACGACGCCTTGCAGGACTTTCGGCGCGCGCTTGCGCCCCGCATTGCGGGCGAGCTGCTTTTCGACGAGATGTCGCGCGCGCTGTACGCGACAGACGCCAGTATCTATCGCATGACGCCGCGCGCCGTGCTGGTTCCGCGCACGATGGACGACGTGCAAGCGGCGATCGAAGAAGCCGCCCGCTTCGGAATGCCGATACTGCCGCGCGGCGGCGGCTCCTCCCTGGCCGGACAAACAGTGGCGGAAGCCCTGGTCATCGACTTTACGAAGCGCCTTGATCGCATTCTGGAAATAGACGAGGAAGCACGACAGGTTCGCGTAGAGCCCGGACTGGTGCTGGACCGCCTCAACGCCGCGCTGGCGCCCCGCGGACTGATGGCGGGACCTGACCCCGCGAGCAGCAACCGCGCCACGCTCGGAGGCATGGTGGGCAACAACGCCACAGGCGCTCATTCCATTCTGTACGGGAATACGATCGACCATGTGCATGCGCTGGACGTCTTTCTCGACGACGGCGCGCTGGTCCGTCTGGAAGAAACCTCCCCCGAACGCTGGGATCAACGCGCCCGCGCCACCGGACGCGAAGGACACATTTTCCGAGGACTGGGCCAACTACTCGAAACCCATGCAGAAACGATCCGCCGGGATACGCCCCGGCACTGGCGGCGCAACAGCGGGTACCGCCTGGAACATCTCCTCGACAAGGCGTCCAGAAACCCCGCGCGCCTCCTGTGCGGCAGCGAAGGCACGCTGGCCGTCACCAAAGAAATCCGGTTGCAGGTGGTCGAACGCCCGAAGCGATCGGCGCTGGGCGTCGCGCACTTCGCCACGTTGCGGGAAGCGCTCGAATCCGTAACCGCCATTCTTGAAACCAGCCCGTCGGCTATTGAACTGTTCGACGGCGTCGCCATTGAGCAGACCCGCCGCACGCCGGGGTTTGCGCATCGCCTCACGTTCATTGAGGGCAATCCGGAAGCGGTGCTCATCACGGAATACTTTGGCGATAGCGATCAGGAATTGACCGCCCGGCTGAACGATCTCAGGCGAACGCTGGCGCGCAACCATGCCGCATACGCGATTGTCCCTGCCCGTACGCTGGAAGAAATCGCCAACGTATGGACCGTGCGCAAGGAGAGCCTTGGGCTCATCATGGGCGTCGAAGGCGAGCACAAGCCCATTGCCTTCATCGAAGATGCGTCCGTGCCGGTCGAGCATCTTGCCGAGTACGTAGCGTCGCTTCTGTCGCTTTTGGAGCGGACCCGCACCGTCCTGTACGCCCATGCTTCCGCAGGCACTCTGCACATCCGTCCGTTCATCAACACAAAGGACGCGGAAGACGTGGCGAAAATGCGCGACATTGCGCAGGGATCGATGGAACTCGTGCGGCGGTTCGGCGGAACGGTCTCTTCGGAGCATGGAGACGGACTGGTCCGCAGCGAATTCATCGAACCGCTGCTTGGCGCGGACCTGTATCGGGTCTATCGGGAAACGAAACAACTCTTCGACCCCCGCGGACTGCTCAATCCGGGAAAGATCGTCGACGCCCCGCCCATGACCGAACACCTGCGCATGGGCCCGGAATACGCAACGCTTCCGGTCGTCGAACAACTCGATTTTTCCGATCAGGGCGGATTCGTCCGGGCGGTCGAATTGTGCAACGGCAACGGAGCCTGCCGCAAACTCGACGCCGGCGCGATGTGTCCTCCGTTCATGGTCACGCGCAACGAGCAGGACAATACGCGGGGACGAGCCAACGCCCTGCGCGAGGCGTTGTCCGGCGGACTGCCGCAGGAGGCGCTGACCGGAAAACGAATGTACGAAGTGATGGACCTGTGCGTTCAGTGCAAGGCTTGCAAAACGGAATGTCCGTCGAACGTGGATATGGCCCGCATCAAGTCCGAATGGCTTGGCATGTACTGGAAAAAGCAGGTCCCGTCCCTTCGTACGCGGTTCTTCGCGCACATGCCGCAGATGGTCCGGCGGACGCCTGCAAGCGCGGCCCGCCTCGCCAATGGATTGCAAAAAAAACAGACCGTCCGCCGGCTGCTCGAACGCGCCATGGGAATTTCCGCCCGCCGCGCATTGCCCTCGTTCGCCGCCGAACCGTTCACGCAGTGGTTTGCGAAGCAGGCGCCGCAACGCGCCCTTTCGGACAGCCCGCCCGTGCTGCTTTTCGTCGATACGTTCAACAACTGGAACCATCCCGAAACGGCCCGGGCCGCCGCGGAATTTCTTCAACGGACCGGCTTTGCCGTACAGGTCGCTTCGGAAACGCTTTGTTGCGGACGCCCCCTCTTCACGAAAGGGTTTCTGAAAGCAGCGCGGCAGCAGGTCCGGCAAGCCGCAGACGCCCTGTATCCATGGGCCGAACAGGGCGTCCCCGTGGTCGGCCTCGAACCCAGTTGCATTCTTACGTTCCGCGACGAAGCCCGAATGCTCTTGCCCGGAGACGCGCGCATAGCCCGCCTCGCCAAACAGGTATTTACCTTCGAGGAATTCGTGATCGACCGGGCGGACGCTTTCGCCGAAGCGGCGCAATGGACCAGCGAAGCCCGGGAAGTGCTCCTGCACGAGCATTGCCACCAGAAAGCGCTGAAGGGCGCAAACGCCACCGCAGCTTGCCTGGAAATGCCCCCGAACTACGCGGTGCGACCCGTCGATTCGGGATGCTGCGGCATGGCCGGCGCCTTCGGCTACGAAGCAGAGCATTACGATCTGTCCATCGCCATGGCGGAGCGGCGGCTTGCCCCGGCGGTCCGGAATGCGCCGAAAGACACGCTAATCGCCGCCGCAGGCGTTTCGTGCCGCGCCCAGATTTTCGATACCGCGAAGCGGCAGGCGCTGCATCCGGCGGAAATTCTGCTTGATGCGCTGCGGTAGGCATTGGCGGGAATTACTCGTCCGCCGCCCCGGAAGACCAGCTGTTGTTCGACTCGTCCACATCCGGCAACAGATTTTCCGGATCGATCACGACGCGCGCGACGGGGCTTTCCGTAACAAGCGTAAACGAAGCGGTGGTGGCGCCGTTCAGCCAGGACGCAACGGGAATCCTCCTGCCGATCACCTCCCCGGACTCCAGTTCGACGCCGAGAAAAACCGGCATAGGCGCCAACCCGTTGTCGCGCACCGTAATGGTCGTTTCGCTCCCTTCCGCGCGCACCTCTTCGATAGCCTGGTCGAGCGTCCAGGTTTCGTAATACCACGACCGCCAGAACCAGTCCAGGTCGCGCCCGGAAACCCGCTCGAACGTATTGAACAAGTCCCACGGATACGGATGCTTGTACGCCCACTCGGCGATGAACGTGCGGGTGGCCTCGTAAAACGCCTCGTCGCCCAGCACGGCGCGCAAGGCAACCAGCATTGTGGCGGGCTTCATGTAGGAAGCGATCGTAAAAGCAAGCGGCGTTTCGTGATAGTCGGAATGCCGCATGATCGCTCCCTCGATACGCTGCCGGGCCACCGCGGCGTAAATCTGCCTGTCGGGGAGATAATGATTGAGGCCCGGGTGGTAGTCCATCCGGGCGTCGTTCTCGTGGAAGGTCGCGAATCCCTCGTCCATCCAGCTGAATTGCCGCTCGTTCGCGCCGACGACCATCGGAATCCACATGTGGGCCAGTTCGTGCGCCGTCACATTGTACAACGCGCTGTCGCCGCGCGCATTATAATCCCCCATCAGGGTCATCATGGGATATTCCATGCCGCCGCCGATGATCTCCGCGCCTTCCACGGCCGTCATGTGCGGCCACGGATACGCAAAACCGGTATTCGCGGAGTGATACCGGATCGCATGCCGCTGATATTCCGTAACGTTCGCCCAAAGGGGCGCCCCTTCGCGATAGAACGTGTTGATCCGGGTAAAATCCTCTTCTCCATCGCCGTCGCGATCCCCGACGGACGCGCGGCCCGCCTCCCAAACAGACTCCTTCGTCGCGCCGAAGGCCACGTCGCGCACATTGTCCGCCGCGAAACGCCACCGCAACAAACCGTCGTCGGTCATTGCCGTGCCCGCCTCTCCGAAATCTTCCGGTCCAATCACCTGCATGGAGCTATCGCTCTCCCACGCCGCATGCGCGCGATCAAGAATGTGCGGCGCCAGCGTCTCTTCGGGGTTCTGCAATTCGCCGGTGGCGCTTACGATCCATCCCTCCGGAATCTCCACCGTAAGGTCGTAATCAGCGAAGCCGTGATAAAATTCGGATACGCCCGTAAACTCCCCGGTATGCCAACCCGCCACATCGTCGTACACGGCCATAACCGGATACCAGTAGGCAAGAAAAAGCAGGTTGTCCCCGCCGCGTCCCATGCGCCCTCCCGCGCCGACCTCCGGGATGTTGAAATGCCATTCGATATCGATCGTCACCGTTTCTCCCGAGGCGATCGGCTGCGGCAAGATCAACATCATATTGGTCCCGCCGACCTGGAAATTCGGCCCTTCGGGAACAGGGCCATGGGGAAGTTCCTCGCCCTGCGCCGCCACGCGGCGGATCGCCATGCCCCCGGTCACTTCCGCCGCTTCGGCGCGGCGGGCGCCCGGCCTGTGCAAATTCTGCGCAATCTCCAGGTACAGCCGGGAAAGCGTATCCGGCGAATGGTTCGTATAGGTAATGGAGCCGCTCCCGTCCAGCAAGCCGGTCACGGGAAAGACGCGGGCATTCAGCGCATAGCGCGTTTGCTGCGTCCAGTAATTCAGGCCGGGCTCGCCCGTGACGGAACGCGTTCCCCGAAGAACCGCCTGCCGGTAATAGTCGGGGGGCGTAATCTCCCAGGGAATGGGCCTGTTGGCGACCTGCTCGATATGGGTCGTTTGCGCCACGCCCGCCAGATTGGCCGGGGCGCACCCGGCGAGCAATGCAACCCCAAACGCTGCAAAACAGGGAGCAAACAAAAAACGCACGTTCATGGGGAGGCGCTGCGCAGCAGGCTGTATGGAATTGGACGCTATCAGCGGCTTGCGGGACGATCAGGTTCCTGCGAAGGCGATTCCTGCCATGTGGCAAGGCCTTCGGCAAGTCCCCATAAACCCAGCGCAGCATTCAATTCCGGGTCTACTTCCTGATAGACGCCATACCAGGCCCTGTGCCCGAAAAATTCCTGTGCGATACGTCCGCGCAGGTGCACTTCCAGCGTCTCCCGATGCGTCTGCAAGGCGTCCGCCATCGCCGTGCGCGCGCTGTCCGCTTCCGCGGAAACCTCCGACAGCGAATCGTCCGCCTCGGCGTCGGTAGCGTATTCCACGAAAGACGCCCACAGATCGTCGGAAACGTCGAACGTGGAAACGAATTCCTCTTCCCGGTCGCGCCACAATTCGCGCAAGCGGCGTTCGTCCTCGCGGAACCATTCGCGGGCAAAGCGCCTGTCGAGGCCCCGCCCCAGCACCTCGCGGAGGGGCGCCACCGTATCCGGCTTCACGATATAATCGGGAAGGATGCCGCCCCCGCCGAACACGTCGCGGCCATGAGCGGTCTTGTAACGCAGCGAATCGGGAATGCTGTCCGAGTATTCGCCGGGGCGATACGTCGCATCCTCCAGCGAAGCGAATTTCTCTTCGTAATAATCTTCCTGGTCGCCGTCCTGGTACGGGGTCTGGATGAGTCGTCCCGAGGGCGTATAGTAGCGGGCGACCGTCATCTGGAGAATGCTCTCGTCCGGCAAGGCGAACTGGTGCTGAACGAGTCCCTTTCCGAAGGTGCGCTGCCCCACGATAAGCGCGCGATCATGGTCCTGCAAGGCGCCCGCCACAATTTCGCTGGCCGAAGCGGAATAGGCGTTCACCAGCACGATCACCGGCTCTTTTTCGAGAATGCCCGTGCGGCGAGTCCGATACGTGCTGGTGGTTTCCGGTCGGCGACCCCGGGTGTACACCACCGTCTTGCGCCCGGGAACCATCTCGTCCACGATTTCTATAGCCTCGCTCATATACCCGCCCGTATTGGAGCGCAGGTCCAGCACCAGCCGCTCCATGCCCTTGTCTTTCAGCGCCCGCGCGTGCTCTATGAATTCGTTGTAGGTTTCCTGGGAGAAGCGCGACAGGCGAATGTACCCCGTCGCGTCGTCCACCATGTACGAGGCGTCTACGGTGTATAGCGGAATGGCGTCGCGAGTGAGCGTGAATTCGAGCGGCGCGCCCGCTCCGTATCTATGGATGGCGACGTCCACTTGCGTTCCGATTTCTCCTTTCAACCTCGAAGTAACCTCGTCTTCCGACAGGCCTACCGCCGTGGAGTCGTCGATGCGCACGATGCGGTCCCCCGCCATCAAACCGGCCCGTTCGCTGGGGCCGTCCCCAATGACAGACATCACCCGCACGGTGTCGTCGCTCAAATCGTCGTCGTTGCGGGGAATCTCGAACCAGATGCCGATGCCGCCGAACGACCCCTGGAATCGCTCCTGCATATCCTGCGCGTCCTCGGCGGAAACATAGATCGAATGCGGATCCAGATCGTCCAGCATGCTGCGGATCGCTTCCTCAGCCAGCGTCGCCGGATCGACGGGTTCTACATACTGTTTGTTGATGAGCAGAAACGCATCCTCGAGTTTGCGGAGTTGCGTGAGCGTATCCTCCCCAGGCAACGTGGATCGGAGGGTAACCCCAAGCAGCACGCCCGCCAGCAGCAGCAGCGCGGCGGGCATGATCCGGAATCGTTTGGGAGAAGCGGGCATCGTCTTCGAGCGCAACAAGGCGTTTGGAACTCTTTACGAGATAATTCCGGTAAAGTGCCCGCCGGATCGGGAATTCATGCGAAAAGATGCTCCGGCGAGGCGATAGCCTGCAACTCAGACGGCGCCTTGTCGTACTTTACGTACGCGGGAACGCTCCGGCGCGCCTGCGACCTTTCTTCAACCAATTTTTCTTCTCCATACGCTCAACAACGCTTGCAACGATGCGCAGCAACGGAACGATCATCCTTCTCCTCGTGCTTCTGGTCGTGCTTTTCGGCGGATGCATGGGATGCAACGCATACAACGGCATGGTGGGAAGCCAGGAAAACGTCGAGGCGTCCTGGGCCAATGTCGAAACGCAATATCAGCGCCGCGCCGACCTGATTCCCAATCTGGTCGCCACGGTGCGCGGGGCCGCCGACTTCGAACAGGAAACGCTCCAGGCCGTTACGCAAGCGCGGGCCGAGGCCACCTCGATCCAGTTGAACGTGGAGGATCTGGACGACCCGGCTCGCCTGCGCGCATTCGAGGCGGCGCAAAGCCGGCTCAGCGGCGCGCTGGGCCGATTGCTCGCCGTTTCCGAGAATTACCCGCAACTGCGCGCCACGGAAGCGTTCCGGGATTTGCAGGCGCAACTCGAAGGCACCGAAAACCGGATCAACGTAGCCCGTCGCGATTACAACGAATCCGTGCGGAGCTACAATACGCAAATACGCCGCTTCCCCGCCGCGATTTTCGCCGCCGCGTTCGGGTTCGAACGACGCACTCCGTTCGAGGCGGAAGCAGGGGCCGAAGAAGCCCCCGCCGTCGACTTTTCCTCTTGACAACGACCCCCGGACGCCAAATGGCCAGGCAGGACGACGACGCGCGCGCAGGACAAAAAATGCGGGCAGGTCTTTGGGGCCGCCGCTTGCCGGCATGGATTCCGGGCCGGTTGTTGCTGGCGGGATTATGCGGATTATGCATTGCGAGATTATGCTGTCCGGCGGCCGCATTCGGCCAAGGGAGCATAGACGTCATTCCTGCCGCCGGAAGCCTGGTGGCGGATGAGGCGGATTTGCTTACCCGCTCCGAGGAACGACGATTGGCCGAAAAACTGACGGCGTACGCAGACACGACTTCCACGCAAATCGTGGTCGTTACGATTCCGTCGCTCGAGGGCGTGCCGGCTGCGGAATATGCGCTGGCCCTGGGCCGCGAATGGGGCGTAGGACAAGAAGGCAAGAATAACGGCGTCGTGATCCTCGTGTCGCGCGACGACCGCGAAGCGCGCATCGAAACGGGATACGGCCTCGAGGGCGCCATTTCCGATGCGATCGCCGCCCGCATCTATCGCAACGTCATGGTTCCGTATTTCCGCGAAGGACGGTTCTACGAAGGACTTTCCGCCGCGACGGACCTGCTGATCGCGGCGGCGGCGGGCGAATATACGGCCGAACAGGCGCCGGTGCGGCGCTCTGCTCCCCCCATCGATCCGTCCACGATCTTCACGTTGCTCATCGTAGTGTGGTTCGTTGTTGCGTCCATCCGGCGGCGCCGGGGCGGAAACGACGGAGGCGAACGCTATCGTCGTCATGCGCACGGAAGCCATTTCATCGTCTGGGGAAGCGGCCTGGGGGGAGGCGGCGGCGGATTTGGAGGCGGACTGGGCGGAGGCGGTTTGGGCGGCTTCGGGGGATTTGGCGGAGGCGGCTTCGGCGGCGGCGGGGCGGGAGGCGGGTGGTAGCCTGTCCGGCGATTTTTCAAGGCATGGTCGCCTGGACCTTCCCGACGATATTTCTCCTGTCATGATGCAGGCTGACCGGTTACAGGCGCTGCAAGCGTTCCACGAAGAAGACCCGGACGACGCATTCGTCCGGTTTGCGCTGGCGCAGGAATACCGCAAGCGAGGCAACGCCGAAGAAGCGCTTCGGTTTTTCGAGGGGCTGGTTTCAAAAAATCCCGAATACGTCGGGACATGGTACCATCTCGGGAAATTGTACGAGGAACTGGGCCGGAAGGAAGAGGCCATACGGACCTGGACGCAAGGCGTCGCAGTCGCGGGGCGGCAGCGCGACACGCATGCGCAGGCCGAACTCCGGGACGCCCTGATGCAGATAGACGGGGCGGGATTCGATGATTGACAACGTCTGGAGCCGATACCATACGACCTCCCGCTCGGCCACCTACGGGTTCCTGGCGGCGCTCCCCCTGCTTATTCTGTACGAGTTGCTGATCGTTTTTGCGAACCGCAGCGCCGTTACGCAGGTCCGCATTTCGTCCGAAATGTGGCTCAAACAGCTGTTGTGGGTGGCCGGAGATCACGGCCTGATCGCTTTCGGCGTCGCCATAGTGATTGCGGGGATCGCCGTATTCTGGTGCGACCGCAAAAAAAAGATCCCCTTCCGTCCCCGCTATTTTGCGTGGATGCTGCTCGAAAGCGCCGCGTACGCCGTCGTGATCGCGCTCCTCGTCGCCAAGCTGGTGCAGGCCATCCTGCCCATGCTGGCGCAGCCTGCCCCAACCGAAGGACTCGCCATGAAACTGGCCCTTTCGGTCGGAGCGGGTCTGTACGAGGAACTGCTGTTTCGGGTCCTGCTGGTCGGAATACTGTTCCAGGTTCTGCACCGGATCATGGAAAGCAGGGTACCGGCCTATGCCATAGCAGCGCTCGTCGGGGCTTTTCTTTTCAGTCTGATGCACTACATCGGCCCGCTGGGGGACGCCTTCCAGCCGGGTTCGTTTCTTTTCCGGATGCTTTTCGGGCTGGCGCTGAATGTCGTGTTCCTCTGGCGGGGGTTCGGCATAGCCGCCTGGACGCACGCCCTCTACGACGTCATGGCGCTGGTCCTGCTGGACGGATAGGGGACTGCGGGCGGACGCGCCGACCCGCCGCCGGGATACTGCGCGGCGAAAAAAACGGCGGGACGCGAGGTTATATTCGCCGGGCTTCTGTGTCTAAAAGGGGGACTGCGCTTGATGCGCAGGGCAAGTGGACAGAGCATTTTCCGGGATCCGAGCGACCCGGTCACGGTTCAAAAAAGCGCAGGCAAACCCATCGTACATACCCGGAGGCAAAACGCCATGTTCAAAAAGCAAGACAAATCCTTTGAGGACTTCGAACAGCTTCTGAAGAAAGCGGCGCAGAGGAAAATGACGCCAGAAGAACGAAGGGAGCAAAGGGTGTCTTTCGTCATGGGGATGTTACCCGCGGACAGCCCCCTGACAAAGGATGAAGTGCGAAAAATGCTGAATAAAAACTACTTGTAAGCGATGGATTTGTTCGAACTCTTTGGCGATGAACAGCATCCAGCCTATCAGAAACTGTCTGTCGAGAACGGCAACAGGCATTACAGTTTTTTAGAATCCATGGCTGCCACAGCCCTGGCAATCGAACGACCCATGCTGTTTCAGTCCATCATCAAGGCGCTCAATTTTCATGCGGTCGTTGGCCTGCATCATTCGGCGGGAAAATATCGCTCGCATCCAGTCGAGGTAGGAAAATACAGGCCGCCGGAACATTACAGCGTTCCTCCGCTCATGGACGATTTTGTGAATCTGGTAAATAGATATTGGGAATCCACCGACCCTCTTACGCTATCTGCATTCGCTCTATGGCGCATTAATCATATCCATCCCTTTGTAAATGGCAATGGCCGGACAGCAAGAGCTGTGTGCTATTTTATCCTTTGCGTGAAATCCGGAAGGTTGTTACCGGGAGATACCATCCTCCCCGAAATGCTCAGAACCGAGCCGAATCGGACACGATACGTCCAGGCCTTGCAGACCAGGGAGATCAAAATCACCTTGACGACTTGATTGAACTGATCCGCGAATTACTGCATAGGCAGATAACCGGGCGTATATGAGCCGCGGCGAGAAAACGGCTCCAGGACTGACCTGCGCCACGCTCGTCGGCGCATGAATCAGACCCAACCGGCAGCAATAGAAACTACGGGATAAACCCGTTGCCCATACCGGCAAGCCGTGATTAAACCGTTTCCGCAACGCCAATGCGGAAGAGGACGCGCCGCCTACTCCATCGCTTCGCCATCCCCGGAGGCGCCGACCCGCTGCCAGACTTCTTCGAGCCGGAAATCAAGGATGTGGCCTACATGGTGCCACTTGTCCCCTTCGACGCGGGCTTCGAACGAGACGGATTGCCCCGCCAGGCCCGCCGAACTATGCCATGTGATGTGCTCGGTGTAGGTTTCGCCGTCGAACGAATAGGTCCCCCCGCCCGCAAACACCTCCTCGTCCAGTATCTGCCGTCCGAAGGCGAAGTGCGTGGAGTTGAGAATCTTTATCGTATACGGAATCTGATCGGTTCGGTCTACGGTGCTGTCCGGGTAGACCACTCGCTGGGAGATCATCTCCCATGTGCCCTCCAGCGGAGTAGCAGGGAGTTGGGCCAGCGCGCCGGAGGCGGCGAACAGGGAAATCATTCCGATAAATACTGCGCGTTTCATACAAGAATCTCCTTGTCGTTACGGGGTAGCGTTGGAGACATATTACGCAATCCTTGCTTCAATAACAATTCATGCGCAAGAAAATGACGCATCTTGCCCTTGCCCGCAACGCTACGGGGCGCAGCGCAGCCCGTCTGCGCAGAAAAAACCTGGGGATACTCTGATGTGCAAACCGGAGGCGGAGCGGCTATTTGCTGCAATGCAAGGCGAACGCAGCGCCCTGCGGATCCATGCAATGGGCCACCTGATTACCGCCGGGAATCTCTCTGGGACCCATCAACACCCGACCGCCATGCTGCTCGACGGCTTCAAGGGTCCGGTCGATATCTTCGATATCCACATATAAGGACCACCAGGGAGGCGGAGGACCGGGCATGTCGTCGGTCTTGGTGAATATTCCTCCATAGGTCAAGCCGTTCTGACCGTACATACGGTAAACGCCCGCGTCGCCCATGTCCATTTCGCTGGTGATTTCCCAGCCGAACAGGGCCTGATAAAAATCGAAGGCGGCCTCATAGTCCGAGGCGGCCAGTTCATGCCAGCAAAACTCGCCGATCCCCGGCTCTGCTTCCATGTCCGGCTCGCCCGTACTCGATGCGAAGATCGCAAAGACGCCGCCCTGCGGATCGACGACTACGGCGAACCGGCCTGCGTTCGGAATGTCCTGCGGCCCCACATGGAGCGCCCCGCCCAGTTCCCGGATTCGCTCGACGGTTCCTTCCATGTCCTCCACGGAAACGTAGGGAAGCCAGTGGGGCGGAATCTCTCCCATTTCCGGCGCGATTTCCATAAGGCCGCCGAAGGGCGCCCCCTCGTTGGAGAACATGGTGTAGGGCATGTCTCCGCCCTCGAAAGGCTCGGTTCCCCAGCCAATGACGTTTCCGTAAAACTCGATGGACGCTGCGGAGTCTTTGGTGAACAGGTCGTACCATACGAACCGACCCGACTGCTTGTGCATTGCCATAAATTACCGTTGTTTGAGGGGATTGCGCGAACCCACGAACCCCGAGGGACGGAAAAACGAGGCGAAAAACAAGCCGGGCGCAGTGCATGAAAACAGCGGCGGCGCCCGGCCTGATTCCTTCGCGGAATTATTCACCGCAAAATATGCGGAGATTACGAAAGCACGTCAAGAACGACGCCTGCTACAGAGTTATTCGCCGCAAAATATGCGGTGAATAACGAAAATGCGTCGAGAATGATTTCTTCCGAAGGGTTAATCTCCGCAAAATATGCGGAGATTGTGGAGCTAAGCGGAGTCGAACCGCTGACCTCTGCAGTGCGATTGCAGCGCTCTACCAACTGAGCTATAGCCCCGGAGACATAATCTACTTGAACGAAGCGGGGCGGTTCCGGGGATCTACCTGTCCCAACGAAACCAGATGTAGTCATGGAATCAATGGGACCCCGACGCCATCAAGGAGCCTCAGGCGAAATTGCCCTGCTCGCGCCAACGAGCGCGAGACAAAGATCAAGGCGCATGGCGTACGCAACTCTTCATGGAGAGCAAGGACCACTGGGCGGGTAATGTGGATGTGGAGCGCTCTGGCATAGCATCAAGGCGGAGGAGATTCACTGACATGCGTCCGAGACGATCGCCAGAGCGCGAATGTTTTACATCACGTCGGCTGGCTTAGCTACCGCAGGTGGCTCAAGCCAGCGCTGTGAACGCCCGCGAAGGAACCGCCGAAAGAGCCAAGCGGACGGTCCTCGAAAACGAGGTCCAAGGTCTCCTCGGCTTGACCGACGGCCCGAGGCGCGGCGGTCGTGGTCAGCCCTTGCAGCCCCCGGTTGGCCTGATCCGCGCTCGGGCGAGGAGATCGGAGCCGAGCGTCCATCCGCCCGAGACCCAACTGCGGCCGTCAATCATCTGGCGACGACCGAAGGGTCGATGGCGTAACGCTTGCCTTGACCGGAGACCGGTCCACTACCGATTTCACCAACTGGGCGAACCACGGTCCCGCATGCGGCGAGACCACGACATCCTTCACCAGGATTCTTAGGTTCACTGGGATGTATCGGCCTTGCTGTTCGGCGACATCCGAATCGAGCTGAATGTCAACCGTCTTCTGTGTGCCTGGATCAAGGCGAACCTCCCGCGGCGGGCCGGGCAGGACTGCTCGCACTTCGTCCTCCCCTCGATATTCCTGCCGCTTATGTAAAAGCGGCGCCCACCCGAACCGGGGCACGTGCTGTTGACCGTAGTCGATGTACTTGACCTTTCCGAACGTGACCGGCAGTCTCGCGTCGATCACGCGAAGCGACTCCTGCAAATCATGGAAGGATGTACGTATCGCTACACCTTCCTCCCCGGCGTACGAAGTCCACATAAGGCTGGATTCGTGGCCGGCTTCCGTCCAGCAGCTTATCAAGGCACTTCGAGCTATCTCGTGCAGCGCTTCGCGCCCCAAACGCTCCGCCTGCTGAAAGCGATCTCTGGGTTTGCGTGGTGGGTGAGAGATGAAGCCCTCGTACCTGTCCTCCATGTCGCTTACCAAGGCGAAGAAGAGTTCCTCACGCTCCACCAGTGAACAGAACTTCGCGAAGCTCAGATAACGCCATAGCGTGGCATTCGGTTCAGGTTTCAACGGCTCCCAGGACTTTCCCCAAGCTGAACCGTCGCTCGGAAAGAGAGGTTGATCTCCTAAGTACATCCTGAGCAGTGGCTTACCGTATCGGTAGGTCAATTGTAGTGCTACCCCGGTTTAGTGGACGGATGACAAGTACGTGGGAAGTTTGGCGACTCATAGCCGAAACTCAAGTTGCCACCGGCGAGAGACCCAGCGAACGCCAACCGCGGTGGCGGCGAAGGCATTTTAGCCTTCGCCCTCCAGGTACGCCACCTCGACCTTGTTCTGCACGACATGAACAAGTGCCGCCTTGACGACCTCCCTCGGATCATCCGGAGCAAAACGCTCATGCCGCCTCATACACCACCCTCCCCTCGTTGAGCGCCGGCTTGATAACCAGCGCATGGCTGTCCCGGTAGCGCTCAATGTCTCCCGGCGTGACGACAATCACATCGACGGCGGCGCCAGCGCGCCCCTCTCCCCCCGCCGAACCTTACCCCGCCCCCGCCGTTTAGGAGCCGCCCTCTGAAAGACATTTGCGACTTCATGCAGGCCCAGGGCCCCATCACTTACGTACAAACGCATGACGCGGCTCGCCGCATCGAACATGCAGTCCAGGGCGTCCGTACGCTGGGCCTGGACTGCGAGGCCGCCGGACTCCATCGCTACTCGGACCGCCTCTGCCTGGTTCAGCTCTCCGTCCTGCGCGAAACCTTCGTGCTGGACCCCCTCGCCATCGACCTGGCGCCCTGCCTGAAACCGCTCCTGGAGGACCCGCAACGACGAATCGTCCTGCACGGCGCCGCCTTCGATCTGCGGCTCCTGAAGCGCGACCTGGACATTGCGGTAGCCAATCCGGTAGACACCCAGATCGCAGCGAACCTCCTCGGCGAACCCGCCATCGGACTCCAGGACCTGCTGGCGCAACGCCTGAACATTCGCGTTTCCAAGAAATTCCAGAAAGCCGACTGGGCCCGCCGCCCATTGCCCCGCAAAATGATCCACTACGCGGCGGGCGACACGCGCCACCTGCACCGCCTGATAGCGATCCTGGAGAAGGACCTCAGCAAGCGAGGCCGCCTCCACTGGGCCAAAGAAGAATACCGCCTGCTTGCAGCGAGCGCGGCAAACGCCTGCGAAAACGACGCCGAACCCGATCCGGTAACCCGTTTCAAAGAGGCCCAGACGATGGACGACCGATCCGTCGCCGCGCTCCGGGAAATTATCGCCTGGCGAGATCGGATCGCCCGCGCGCAAGACCGGGCGCCCGGCCGCATTGTCAACAATGCCGCGCTCGTCGAGGTGGTCGTCAGGCGTCCCGCCTCCATCGACGCCCTCGCCGCCATCAGGGGATTTCCGCCTCGCCTCGCCGAGACCAGAGGGCCATCGCTGCTCAACGCGCTGGACCGGGTCGATCGCCTGCCGGACTCGGCGTTGTCGCCCTGCCCGCCCGCGCCCCGCAATACGCGGCTGACCGAGGAAGAAGAAGCCGCCTTCGAGCAGCTGAAAAATGTGCGCAACCGCGCGGCGGAGCGCCTGAAACTCAATCGGGGAATCATCATGCCGAACCATGTGCTGCAAAACATCGCCGTCGCCGGGCCGGAGCATCTCGCCGCCCTGACGGCCATCCCCGGGGTGCGGCGGTGGCAGGCGGAAACCATAGGCAACGAACTGCTGACGGCCCTGCACCGTAACCCGGCGCCCCAGGCAGCAGACCAAGAGTATCCTTAATGGTTACGAGACGCCGTGAACGAGACGACAAAATACTGGACCAATCTGGGGACCGTCGCGACGATCGGGATCGCCTTGTTCGTCGCAGTCCTGAACATGCATTCGTCTCTCAACGGACAAATGTCGGACCTGCGAGGACAAATGGCGGACGTACGAGGAGAGGTGTCGGTCTTGCGGGGAGAAGTCACGGACATTCGGGAACGCCTCGCCCGCATTGAAACCCGTGTCGATCACATTGAGAACCGCCTCGCTCGAATTGAAGGTCGCGTTGATCGCATTGAGAACCACCTCGGCATTACCGCTGTGAACACAGACGCGCCCGCAACCCCGCCCGTTCGGGAACCCGCCGGAGCAATCGGGGCCATGCGCTCGCCCGTCCGAAATTTAGCCGCGGCTCGTAGCCCGCAAGCCGCGCCGCAACTCAGGAGCGAAAGCCGGAATAGCCGCATCGTCCCGCGCCTTGCGCCGCTGCTTGCCTGGAGCGCCGAAAATTTGCGCTTCGTCCTGATGCCCGGCCCCTTGCGCTATTTCGTCGGCAATCATCAACGCCGGAACTGCGTCGCGTAACGCCGCCAGAAACGCAAGCAAGACGCAACCCTCGCGCCGGCTTTCCGGCTGCGCAGCTCAAGTATCGCCTCGCATCGCGGAGCCCGTACGCCTCCGCATCGCCGGAAGAAAGCGCCCTCCCGGAACCTCTCTGCACACCGCCCCAGCCCTGAACACATTATATCTATCCATGAAAATCCATAATTACATTTTAGATTTTCATGGATGAGCAACAGAACCCCTTTCTCTTGCCCTCTCCGAAGGTCTCCGATACCCCTGACCCGGCGCATTTTCCCGAACCATTTCGTCCTTTGGAGAGTACTTACGGGATACCCCGTTTTTTCATCCCGACCACGATGCGCGGCGCAACCTTCCGGGCCTTCCGGGTCCGCCAGCCTGCCCGAACGCTCCGAACGCTCCGCCGCCCGGATACATCGACAAGAACGCCATGAAAGACCCCTTCGGCGCCCGCGACACATTCGACACAGGATCGGGCGACGCCTACCTCTACCGCCTCGACCGACTCGCCGACCGCGGCCTCGGCGACCCGGACCGCCTCCCCTTCTCCATCAAGGTGCTGCTCGAATCCGCGCTCCGGGAATGCGACGGGCGCGCCGTCACCCGGGAAGACGTCGAACGCCTTGCTGCGTACGACCCGAAGCGCCCCGCCCGCGAAGAAATTCCCTTCACCCCGGCCCGCGTCCTGTTGCAGGATTTCACAGGCGTCCCCGCCGTGGTGGACCTGGCCGCCCTTCGCTCGGCAGTGGCCCGCCTCGGCGGCGACACGGACGCCATCAACCCGAGAGTGCCCGTGCATCTCGTGATCGACCACTCCATTCAGGTGGATCATTTCGGAACGCACGAAGCCCTTCGCCTGAATTCGGACATCGAGTTCCAGCGCAACCGGGAGCGGTACGCCTTCCTGCGCTGGGGACAAAAAGCCTTCGAGAATTTCTCGGTCGTGCCCCCGTCCGGCGGCATTTGCCACCAGGTGAATCTGGAATATATCGCCCGGGGCGTATGGACCCGCCCGGAGGACGGATTGCAGGTCGCCTATCCGGACTCCCTCGTCGGAACGGACAGCCATACGACCATGATCAACGGGCTGGGCGTACTCGGCTGGGGCGTGGGAGGCATTGAAGCGGAGGCCGCCATGCTGGGCCAGCCGATCTGCATGCTCATGCCGGAAGTGATCGGATTCAGGATGACGGGACGGCTCCCCGAAGGCGCCACGGCCACCGACCTCGTGCTGACCGCCACGCGCCTCCTGCGGTCCTACGGCGTAGTAGGGCGGTTCGTGGAATTTTTCGGTCCCGGCCTCGACCATATGTCCATTCCGGACCGCGCCACCATTTCCAACATGGCCCCGGAGTACGGCGCCACCATGGGCTTCTTCCCCGTGGACCGGATCACGCTCGACTACATGCTCCGCACGGGCCGCGACCCGGCGCTCGTGGACATGGCGGAGCGGTATGCGAAGGAGCAAGGCCTTTTCCGCGCGGCGGACGCTCCCGACCCGGAATTTCTCGACGTGCTCGAACTGGATCTTGGGGAAGTCGTGCCGAGCGTGGCGGGCCCGAAACGCCCGCAGGACCTCATCCCCATGCCCGAACTCGGCAAAACCTTCGCCGCCACGCTTACCGCCCCGGCCGGTCCCCAGGGATTCGGCCTGAAACCGGACGCGCTCGCCCGCACGGGTCGCTACCGGGACGAACAGGGAAACGACCGTACGCTGCGGCACGGCGACGTAGCCATCGCCGCCATCACCAGTTGCACGAACACCAGTAATCCGTCGGTCATGGTCGGCGCGGGCCTCGTGGCGAAGCACGCCGTGGAGCGCGGCCTGCGCGTCCCCCCGCACGTCAAGACGAGCCTGGCCCCCGGCTCCCGCGTCGTAACCCGCTACCTGCACGAAGCCGGGCTGCTTCCGTACCTGAATCAACTGGGATTCAACCTGGTAGGATACGGATGCACCACCTGCATCGGCAATTCGGGGCCGCTGCCCGAACCGGTCGCCGGGGCCATCCGGGAGGCCGACCTCGTCGTGGCGGGGGTGCTTTCGGGCAATCGGAACTTCGAAGGCCGCATTCACCCGCACGTGCAGGCCAATTTCCTTGCTTCCCCGCCGCTCGTGGTGGCCTATGCGCTGGCCGGCACAGTCGATATCGACCTGACGAACGACCCCATCGGCAAGGATTCGGCGGGCAACGACGTATACCTGCGCGACATCTGGCCGGACTCCGGGGAAATTCTCCGTACGATCCGCGAAGTCGTCACTCCCGACCTGTTTCGGGACGAATACGACGGCGTCGAAACGTCCAGCGAAACCTGGAACGCCATCGAAACGGCGGAAGGGTCGCTGTGCGAATGGGACGACGCTTCGACCTACATCCAGGAGCCGCCCTACTTCGTGGACATGGACCCGGAAACGCCCGCCATACAGGAAATCCGGGGCGCCCGGGTGCTGGCCAAACTGGGCGATTCGACCACCACGGACCATATTTCGCCCGCCGGCGCCATCGGGCAGGATACGCCCGCCGGAAAATATCTGACCGAAAAAGGCGTCCAGCGACACGCCTTCAATTCGTACGGATCGCGCCGGGGGAACCACGAAGTGATGATTCGCGGCACGTTCGCCAACATCCGCATCAAGAACCTGCTGGTTCCGGGAACGGAAGGCGGCGTCACGCGGCGCTTCCCCACGAATGAAACCATGTCCATCTACGACGCAGCCATGCGCTACGGCGAGGCGGGCGTTCCGCTCGTCGTGCTGGGAGGCAAGGATTACGGCATGGGATCAAGCCGGGACTGGGCGGCGAAAGGAACGCTCCTGCTCGGCGTCAAGGCGACTATTGTGGAGAATTACGAACGCATCCACCGGTCGAACCTGATCGGGATGGGCGTGCTCCCCTTGCAGTTCCGCAAGGGAGAAACCGCGGCCAGCCTTGGACTGACCGGCGAGGAAACCTTCGATATTCCCGTAACCGACGAGGTAGCCCCCCGGCAGGAAATCGCAGTCGCGGCCACAAAGCCGGACGGAACGCAGACAACCTTCCGGGCCGTAGTCCGCCTCGACACCGACGTGGAAGTGGATTATTACCGCAACGGCGGCATCCTCCACTATGTGCTGCGGGATTACCTGCGGCGCGAGCGCGTGACGGCGTAGCATCATGAAGCATCCCCGCTGCCCCATCCCCCGCCGCCCGGCGTTTCGATGCGCAGCACATCGCCCGCCTCGAACCGTCGGCTGAACTTCGCGGGCAAAGTTTCTTCCTCGCCGCCCGGCCGCACAAGCGTATTGCGTCCGCAGGCGCCGGATGCGCCGCCTTGCAAACCCCAGGGAGGAGTCTCGCGCCGCTCGCTGATGACCGTTACGGTGGCGGGCCGAAGCAACCGGTACGCGCGAACCAGTCCGTCTCCGCCTCGCCGCTCGCCCGCCCCGCCGCTCCCGCGCCGCAGCGCATACGTCTCGATCCGAAACGGAAACGCCATTTCCAGCGCCTCGACCGGCGTATTGAGCGTGTTGCTCATGTGCACATGCACCCCGTCGAGACCGTCCGTCCCGGCAGACGCCCCCATCCCTCCTCCAATGGTTTCATAGTACGCATAGGGCGATCCGTCGGCGCGAAAACCCCCGATGGTCAGGTTGTTCATCGTGCCCTGCCCGGCTGCGCACGCCCGGGTCGGCATGGCCTGCGCCAGGGCGCCGAACGCCGCGTCCACGATGCGTTGAGACGTTTCGACGTTTCCGGCAGCCACCGCATGAGGCGGGCGGGCATGCACGAGACACCCCGGCGGAGCGACCACGCGAACGGGGGCAAAACACCCCGCATTCATGGGAATGTCCGACGCAGCCAGCGCGCGCACGGCATAGTAACAGGCCGCCTCCGTTACGGGCAGCACCGCGTTCAGCGAACCGTCTGTGGCGGGCGACGTCCCCTCGAAATCGAACGTCACGCCGTCCCCCTCAATACGGGCCGCCACCCGAATGACGACCTCCGCCCCATCCGGCGCATCGCCGGGCGCCGGCTCCAGCGTATCCTCGAACCGGAAAACCCCGTCCGGCCACGCCCGAATGCGCTCCCGAAGCAAACGCTCGCTCCACGCAGGCAAATGGCCGGCGTACGCCTCCGCTTCCGCAAGGCCATGCCGCTCGATCAGCGCCGCAAGGCGGGTTTCCGCCACCAAATGGGCCGCCTGCTGCGCGGCCAGATCGCCGCGCCGCTCCTCTGGCGTACGCACGTTGCGCAACAGGAACCGCTCCAGATCGGCGACGACCTTGCCCTCGTTGCGCCATTTCACAGGAGGAATAATAACGCCTTCCTGATACAATTCGCGAGAAAGCGGAAGCGACCCCGGACTCATGCCGCCCACATCGGCGTGGTGCGCCCGACTCGCCGCAAGGAAAACGAGGCGCCCCTCCGCAAACACCGGAGAAATCATGGTAATGTCCGGCAGGTGGGTGCCGCCCTCGTACGGATCGTTCAGAATCGCGGCGTCCCCGGGACGCCATACGTCGATGGCGTTCAGCGCTGCTTCGAGACTGCGCGGCATGGCTCCGAGATGCACCGGAATGTGCGCGGCCTGCGCCACCAGCCCGCCGCGGCGGTCGAACACGGCGCACGAAAAATCCAGGCGCTCCTTGATATTGGGCGAATACGCCGTCCGCCGCAGCGTCACGCCCATTTCCTCGGCGACGCCCGCAAACCGATGCCGGTACAGTTCCAGGAGAATCGGGTCCATTGCGCGGGCCATTACAGGATACTCTGGTTAAGGATACTCTGATTAAATCTGCAAAGTTCAGAGGCTGCGAGGGGCGCTCTGGCAAGGAATGACGAAGCAGGTAGTATGGCGGCCCCGCGTAATAAGGAATGACACAGCCAGAGCGTTCCTCGCAGTCTCCCGAAGGGCGCTTCACGTCCGCCATGCCCTGAATCCAGAGCGTTTGCCTCTGATTTCAACGATGCGGTCATAACATCCTGTGCGTGTGAACGTGAAGCGCTGATCGAAGTAGATTTAATCAGAGTGTCCGTTGATTCTGGAAAAATGCAGGTTGCGCCAGGCGTCCGCCTCCACGCGCCACGAAGGCGCGACGAACACGGTCGCATCGTACTGAACCACCACGGCGGGCCCCTCGAAAGCATGGCCCCACTGCAACCGATCCCGATCATACAGGGCCGCCATGACCTCCTCGCCGGTATCCAGCGCCACCGGCGTCTCCCCGACCTGCGCCGCCCCGGAGGTCTCCGACGCCCCGGCCCGCTCCGCATCCCGCGGCAACGGCGCTTCGGCGCCGGGAGCCGTTCCCCGTACGCGCAGCGTTACGATCTCTACGGGCGCATCCGGCGTCGCATATCCGTAACGACGGGCATGGCGGGCATGAAAACGCTGCCGGGCGACATCGGGACGGGCAGGGTCTGTCGGCACAGTCAATTCGTAGCTTTGCCCCCGGTAGCGCATGTCCGCAAAGGTTTCGATGACGGGACGCCCGTCCCCCTCCCCGGCGAATATTTTCAGGACGCGCTCCGTTTCCCGGGCGTAAAGCGTCTTGAGCGCAGCCTCGTCTTCAGGGGCCGCAAGGGACGTATCGTATACGACGTCCGCCATCAACAAACCCAGCGCGCTCAACACGCCGGGCTGCGGCGGCAACAAAATCCGGCGGATCGAAAGCGCGTCCGCCAGGTCACAGGCGTGCAGCGGTCCGGCGCCCCCGAACGGGACCAGCGCATACTCCTTCGGATCGTACCCCCGCTCGACCGATACGCGGCGCAAGGCGCGCTCCATGGACGCATTGGCGATCCGTACGATCCCGAGCGCCGTTTCGCGCAAGGAAAGACCCAGCGGCCGCCCCAGTTCTTCCACGACCCGCCGCGCAGCATCGGCGTCCAGCGCAAATTCGCCGCCCAGAAACCGGTCCGGCAGGATGCGTCCCAGCGCCACATTCGCATCCGTAACCGTAGGCGCGGCGCCGCCCCGCCCGTAACACGCAGGCCCCGGCGCGGCGCCCGCGCTGGCGGGGCCCACATGAAGCACGTTCGCCGCGTCGGCGTACGCCAGGCTGCCTCCGCCCGCGCCCACCGTATGTATATCTACAGAGGGCAAACGCAACGGCAATCCTGCGACGGCGCTTTCGGCGGTGTGCGGTATTTCGCCGGGACACAACGCCACATCCGTGCTGGTGCCGCCCATATCAAGCGTGAGAATCTTCGGCGCCGGCCCGCTCAACGCCGTTCCGGCCAACCGAAACGCGCCCACCACCCCGCCCGCCGGGCCGCTGAGCGCCAGACGGGCCGGGCGCTGCGCAGCCTGTTTCGTCCCGATCACCCCGCCGTTCGATTGCATGATGCGCACCGGCCTCGGCGCAAGGGCCCGCCCGAGCCGGTCCAGATACCGCGCCACGACAGGTTGCAGATACGCATTCGCGACGGTCGCCGCCGTGCGTTCGTATTCCCGGTATTCCGGCAGAATATCCGCGCTTAGCGAGAACTGCGCATCCGGAAGGCATTCCTTCAGAATCTCCGCCGCTCTCCGCTCATGTTCCGGATACAGAAACGAAAAAAGAAATACGATCGCCACGCCCGCCACGTCCAGGCCTTGCAGCCTTTCCCCGAGGGCGGCGACGGCGCGCTCGTCCAGCGGCGTCAGGATCGAACCGTCGGCGGCCACCCGCTCCGCGACTTCGAACCGCAGGTCCGCCGGCGCGAGCGGCGGCGGGCGATGCTGGGACAATGCGTACAGGTCGGGACGATTCTGCCGTCCTATCGCCAGAACGTCGCGGAAACCCCGGGTCGTAATCAGGGCGCAGCGGGCGCCCCGGCGTTCGAGGAGCGCATTCGTCGCCGCAGTGGTGCCGTGCGCAATGGCAGCGTCCTCTGCGGCTCCGAGCAGCCGCACCCCCTCCTCCACGGCGCGGCTCTGGTCCTGCGGCGTGGTGACCGCCTTGCAAACAACTGGCCTTCCGTCCTTCAGGCGCACGAAATCCGTGAACGTGCCCCCGGTATCGATCCCGATGCGTTCCGTCATGTCAGGGATACTCTGAGTAAATCAGCAAAGTTCAGAGGCCGGGAGAGGCAGATTTGATCAGAGCATCCCTCGATAACTGCGAGGCGGGCCGTACGCAGAGGTGCGATAAACGCCGCTATGGTTCACATGCCCTACGTAGCGTCCGAGAACCCGCACTTCTTCGAAAACATCCGGCTTGATATGAATATCCGAGTATTCCTCGTTGGCCGGTTCGAGGCGCAGCCCGTTCCCATCGTAATATATCCGCTTCAGGGAGGTTTCGCCATCGTAGAGAATCGCCCCGATGCCCCCATTGGGAATATCGTCGTCTATCAGCAAGACATAATCCCCGTCGTGAATATCCGCGCCGATCATGGACTGCCCCGATACGCGAATGGCGAAAATGCGATCCAGATTGGGAAAGAGCGTTTCGAGCGTAATGGTTCCCAGATCGGCTTCGACGGCTTCCTGCAAATGCCCCGCCGTAATGACGCCGCGCACGGGAATGCCCGCCGCGCTCGCCAGAAAATCGTCCTGGTCCAGCAGGCGATACCCCCGAAGGCCGTACGTCAGGAAACCCTTCTTGCAAATCGCTTCGAGGTTCTGGGTCACGCTGTTGGGAGACCGATACCGGAAATGGGAGGCAATCTGTCGGTAAGTGGGCCATACCCGGTGCTTGCGTACGTAGTCCGAGACATACTGGAGGAATTCGTACTGTTTCGAGGTCAGGTTTTTACGAGCCATAACAATTGGATGCGTGTGTTTTCAAAACACGAAGGAGCGTACGGAGGCGCCGCGGCGCGAACAAGCGTCCGCCGCAAAGCACGGCGGATAACCTGAAGGCCACGCCAGCAGACATTTCTCGCCGCATTCGCGTCCCGATCCAGGACCAGGCCGCAATGCTCGCGCTCATACGCGCGCGAAGAGGCCGATCTTTTCGCGGGGCCGACTGAAGCATACGCTTAAGGACACTCTAGTATATGTTCAATATATGTATAAATAATTCCCGCGTCAAGCGCAGGGCAAAAAATATTTCGGCGACGCTCAGGGATCGCGAAAAAGTTGCTTCACCACGCGCCCGCCGCGCGTCGGCAAGGCGTCCTCGACGTGATACCGGAGAAAATCCTCGATCAGCTGGCCCAGTTCGACGGAGGTGCGCTTGTCCAGCCGCATCTCCATGACCGTATCGGGGTCGGCGCAGGCCACGATGGCGAACGCGCGCAAGGTCCGGCGGGCGGCGAAGCGCATGGTTTCAGGGCTCCCCTGCGCCCCGGACGGCTGCACAGACCCGGTTTCCAGCAGCAGCGCGCCCCCGGATTCCGGGATGCGCTCCACGGCTTCCCGGTCGATATCCGGCGTAAAACCAAGAATTTTGGCCAGATGAAGCTGAAACAAAAAGAAGACTTGCTCGGCTCGCCCCTCGTGCCGATCCAGCCGCTCCAGCGCATCCAGAAGCAGGGCGAATACGAGCGGATTTTCGTCCTCGTCCTGCATCAACGCCTGCGCGATTTCGACCACGCGCTGCCCGTACGCCAGCGCCGCAAGATTCGTCCCAAGCCGCCCGAACGTGCGGAGGTGACTGCATTCGGAGAGCGTCTGCACCTGTCGGGACGCCTTCCAGTACAAAACGGCCTGCACGTACGACATGGGCTGCAAGGTCGAGCCGAACCGGCTTTTGGGCCGTAGCGCGCCCCGGGCCATGGCGGCCACCTTGCCCTTCTCTTTGGTGAAGAGGGTGACGATCCGGCTGGTTTCGCCGTACTGGATGCTTCTGAGCACGATCGCCTCGGTGCAAACAATCATTTTTCGGGATAGAGGTTATATCCGGGATTTTTATGTGTCTTTGTATAGAAAAACCATGCGACCGCTGCATCGCCTTCAGCAACGACTCAGCCTTACGAAACACGAGGCCATGGCGCTTTCGTGCCTGTCGGGCTTGCTCATAATCGGAATTATTGTGCGACAAGTCCAGCAACGCGCCATATTGGCGACGCCGGACGCCTACGCCGAACTGGACCAGCTCTTTTTCGAGCGGTCAAGCGAAGGCGCAGGGACCGCGGCGGGCGCGACAGAAACGACTTCGGCGGCCCCCGCCTCCGGCAGCGAACCGGACGGCAACCAGCGGGAACGAGAACGCGAAACCGCGCGCGCCGACCTTTCCGCCTCGACCCGGTCCTCAACCCCGGCCCCGGCGCGCGAACCGCCCGCTGCGTCGTCCGCGCCAGGCAATGCGGGCGCTTCGGAAACGTTGCGCATCGACGTCAACCGGGCCGGCGCGGCGGAGCTGGAGCAGCTGCCCCGCATCGGACCGAAAACGGCGGAACGCATTCTTGCGTTTCGGGCGGCCTACGGGGCGTTTCGCTCGGTAGACGACCTGCAACAGGTGAAGGGCATCGGGCCGAAAACCCTCGAACGCCTTCGCCCGCACATTTACGTCGGGGCGCCTCCCTCGTCCGACGATTCGTCTTCGGGCGATTCTTCGGGCGGGTGAACCGAACGATACGGGTCTTCCGTCCAGGCTTCCGCAACTTTTTCCTCTCGCTTCAGAAACCGGTATACCGGAACCAGCAGCAACGCAGCCAGCGCCAGAAAACCGACCAGCGTAAGGAGAACGACCCCATTGTACCCGTTCATGAAACCACGCAAAAAATCACTGAAACAGCAGGTTGATCCACATGAAAAACGCCTCTACGCGCATGTTGATCGTCGATAGCGACGTAAAAACGTCCGCAAACTTACGGAAAATCTTCGAACGGAAAGGCTATGCCGTAACCGGGGCCTGGGACGGAGAACAGGGACTCCATCTCCTCACCCGGACGCCCCCGTACGACGTCGTATTGCTCGAAACCGCCATGCCGCGGCGCAACGGCTTCGACATATTGCGCAAGACCCGCCTCGCGGGCGTAACCACGCCGATCGTCATGTTGACCTTTCGGTCCAGGGCCGTCGACAAGCTGCGCGCATTCGACATGGGCGCGGACGATTACGTGACCAAACCCTTTCATATCGAGGAACTTGCAGCCCGGATAAGGGCGCTGCTGCGCCGCAGCAGCCTCCCCTCGGCACATCCTTCGGAGACGTACGAAGTCGGGAGTCTGCACGTGAACTTCAGCAGCCATACGGCGCACCGGAACGGCGCCGTCGTTCGGCTCACCGCCAAGGAGTTCGACATCCTCCGGTACTTCATCGAGCACCGGGGACGAACTGTCAGCAGGGGACAAATCCTGCGCAACGTATGGGGAATCCGCCTCGATATATCCACGCGCACCATCGACCGGCACGTGTCGGCGCTGCGCAAGAAAATCGAGCCCGACCCCGACGATCCCGTATGGATAAAAACCGTGTACGGCGTCGGATACCGGTTCATGCAACGCCCGCGGCATTGAAACAGAACGCCGAAAACGGCATATTAACCCTTAAGGATGCTCTGATTAAGTCCGCTTCGATCAGCGCATCCTTAAAGCCCCCCAGAAACGCCATGATCAACACTCTTTCCATCGCCCGCGATCTCTCCGAAGCAGGCATCGAAAGGCCCCACGCCGAAGCGATTGCGAACGCTATGGGAACTCAACAGGGAGACGTCGCCACGAAAGATTTCGTGCACGCTGAAATAAGCGCTGTCCGCGCTGAAATCCGCGCCGAAATAAGCGAACTTGAAGCCCGCCTTGTGCGCTGGATAGTCGGAACGGTTTTCGCAGCCTCCGGCCTGCTGTTCGCCGCCCTGCGATTCATACCGTAAAACCCGCCCTTACGCTTTCGGCTCGGCAACGCCGTCGCGGTGCTGGTACGCAAGCGCAGAGGCGGCATCCTCGTCCAGCAGAATGTGGGCATGGGGATGCATCTGAAGGACGGAGGCCGGGCACATGGCGGTAACCGGACCCTCCAGCGCGTCGCGGACGGCGACGGCCTTTCCGGTTCCGCTCGCCAGCATAAGGAGTTTGCGCGCCTCCATGATGGCGCCGAGGCCCATCGTAATGGCCCTGCGGGGCGGCGTTTCCCCCTCGCCGAAAAAACGGGCGTTGTCGGACAGGGTCTTTTCAGCCAATACCTGGACGCGCGTACGGGAGCCAAGCGAAGACCCCGGTTCGTTGAACGCAAGGTGCCCATTAGACCCGATGCCCAGAATCTGCAGGTCGATGCCTCCGGCCTCCTCGATGCTTCGTTCGTACGCAGCGCAAGCCGCGTCCAGATCGGCGGCCATTCCGTCCGGCATATGAATCCGGTCGTTGGCGATGCCTGCCGCGTCGAAAAAATGCTCCCGCATGAAACGCCAGTAGCTCTGCGGGTGCTCGGGAGGCAGGCCCACATACTCGTCGAGATTGAACGTGGCGACTCCTGAAAAATCCAGGCCTTCTTCCGCGTGGCGGGCGATCAGGCGCCGGTAGAGACCGATCGGCGTGCTCCCCGTCGCGCAGCCGAGGACCGCGCCCCCTGTACGTAACGAGCGGCGGCGTATCTCATCAGAGACAAGCCGGGCCGCCCGCTCGCTGACCGCGTCGTAATCGGAAAGTATTTCGACAAACATGGGAACGCCTTAAGGACACTCTGATTAATTCTACTTCGATCAGCGCTTCGCGTTCACACGCACAGGACGTTATGACTGCGTCGTTGAAATCAGCGGTAAACGCTCTGGATTCAGGGCATGGCGAACGTGAAGCGCCCTTCGGGAGGCTGCGAGGAACGCTCTAAAACGACCCGGTGGACGCCTTCAGTTCGAACAGATGATCCGGCAACTCCACGTTGATTTCGGTCTCCATTTCCGCAAAACCCGCCGAAACGCCATCCATATAGGTTTCAAGCCTGCTCGGGAGCCTCACCCCGCCGACTTCCTGCATCTCTGCGATGATCGCAAGCATCTGCACGGGCCCCTCGCTATACCGCACCCCGACCGGTTCGTGCGTTTCGGGGTCAAGCAGAAACTGAATGGGATTCGCCAGATCCGGCGCCGTAACGGAAAGTACGTCCACCGTCTGTCCTCCATCAAGTTCTTCCTGACCCAGATACTGCGCTGTGAGATCGTCGCGGGCCAGTATGGAAATGATGTCTCGGTCGATTTGCGCCTTGAGGGGTTCGCTTACTATGGGCGGCGCCGGCATCACCCCCTGCGGGGTATCAAGCATGATGTCGTCCCCGTTCACCACGATAGTGATCGGCCCCAGCCCCGGCTGGTCCATTTCGACGCGCACCCGATCCGGATAAGCCACGTACTGCGTCATCTCCATCTCGAACTGCTGCCCATCAGGGGTAGAGCCCGTCGTGGCCAGGGACTGACGCAAGGTTTTGATCGCCGCAAAAGCTTCCCGACCGCCAAGCGTATCCACGGCCTTCTCGAAGAGGTCCTGCCCTTCCGAAAGCGTTTCCCCGGTGGCTTCGGGCGCCGGCTCCAGACCCGTCGGAATGGCGATGTCTATCGTTTCCACCTCGCCGAGATCGGCAAGCGGGCGCCCGAAATCGTCCCCGTTGCCGACAGCGAGAATCTTCATGTCGTCCGGGCGAAGGTACTTCCCGGCCACGCGGTGCACGTCGCTCGCATCCACGGCCTGCACCCCTTCCCGCACCTGATTCAGGAAATCCAGCGGATAATCGTAGTACGCATAGGTCATCATGCGATTCACGATTTCCTGGCGCGTATCGAAATTGAAAACGAAACTGTTCAGGTAGTTGTCTTTCGCCAGCTGGAGTTCCTCCGCGGACGGCGGCGCGGCGCGCAACTTCTCGATTTCCTCGCGCACGGCTTCCGTCCCGTCCACCGTCGATTCCGACTTCGTCATGATGCCCGCATAGAACCGCCCGGGCCGCTCGTAACTAGCGGTGTAGCCTCCAAAGACCGAATAGGCAAGCCCCTTGTCGTCGCGCACGTTCTGGAAAAGCCGCCCGGTAAATCCGCTCAGCACCTGATTCATCACCGTTACCGCGAAATAGTCCGGGTGATTCAGCATGATCTCGCCTGGATGCCCCATCAGGATGGCGCTCTGCGTCACATCCGGCTTGGGCGCATAGTAGACCCCGTATTCGGAATCCGCATCGGGCGACGGCTGCTTCGGACGCACGAAATCTTCCTGCGCTTCCCATGCGGCGAAAGCGTTTTCAAGTTTCTCCACCATGGCCCCGGCATCGAAATCTCCCCACACGCCCAGAATCGTATTGTTCGGGAGGAAATACTCCCCGTGAAAATCGATCAGGTCCTGGCGCTCGATGGCGTCGATGGTGGCGTATTCGGTATGCCGCGCATACGGGGAATCGGCGCCGTACAGCAACTTGGAGAATTCCCGGTTCACGATGGACTGGGCCTGGTCGTTGCGGCGGGCGATGAACGATTTTTCCTGCGTTTTCGCCAGGTCTATCTTGTCCTCGGGAAAGGCGGGGTGCATGAGCACGTCGGCGAACAGGAGCAGCACCTCGTCCACCGTCTCGGTCAGGGAAGACATGAACACCTGACCGGAACTTGTCCCGATCGACGATTCGATCTGCGCGCCCATATTTTCCAGCCGGAGGTTCAGGGCGTCGGCGTCCACGTTTTCCGTGCCGCCCGTGCGCAGGACCTCCCCGGCGATCGACGCCAGCCCGACCTTGTCGGCCGGTTCGTAGAGCGCGCCTGCGCCCACGCGGGCAGACATCTCCACGAGGGGCAATTCAGGATTCTCGATAAGAAAAACGGTCATGCCGTTGGAAAGCGTGACCTGCTCCGGCTCCGGAATGTCGAATTCGGGGAGCGGCGGCGTGTCGATATCCGCATAATGGGATTGCGCGAAGGCGGGCGCTGCGCACAGTGCGGCGACGGCGCAGGCGGTCAGCATCCGAAACGCATAGCGTGTCATGGCGGAGAGGGGTTGAGTGGTTGAAACAGGCATTTCGGCAGGTTTTTCGAACAGGAGCGAAAAGAACGGGGTCGTACGCATGTTATCCTTCGGCCCCCTCATCCATGTCTTCTTCCATACCCTCTTCGTCTTCGATCTCCTCTTCCATATCGGGCGTCTCGGTGCGGATTGCAGCCACCGTCCGGTTGGATTTCGTAAAGGTTTCTCCGATGACGCGCTGCACATCCTCGGCGGATACCTGGTCGATCTCGTCGAGATAGGTGAAAATGTCGCTCCAGTCGCCGGTCACGGCTTCGTGATAGGAAAAGAGCACGGTCAGCCCGGTGTTCGACTGCAACTGACGCACCAGCTGGGCGCGGGCCTGCGTTTTCGCCCGTTCGACTTCGTCTTCCGTAACGCCGTTCTCCCCAATATCCTCGAGGATCGCGTACGCGGCCTCTTCAAACGCTTCCGGCGCTTGCCCCTGATTGAGTACGCCGTAGATCAGGAACAGGTGCGGATACTTGTTCATGCCGGGAAAGCCGTTCAGCGCCTGCGCCTGCAAGGCGATTTGCTTCTCCTCGACGACTTCCCGGTACAGACGGCTGGTCCGACCGTCGCTGAGGATGCGTTCCAGGATGTCGTATACGGCCTGGTCGGGATGGTTCACGCTGCCCTTGTGCCATCCGGCGATGACGATCGGCTGACTCTGCTCCTCGATCGTTACGCGGCGCTCGGCGATCTGCGGCGGTTCGACCGTTTCCACGGGATCGGGGCGATCGCCTTCGGGAAGCCGCCCGAAATAGGTTTGGGCCAGCGTACGGATTTCATCCGGGTCCACGTCCCCGGCGATCGCCACGATCAGGTTGGCGGGATTGTAGAATTTATGGAAGAAGTCTATGGCCTCGGCCCGCGTGTAGGACTGGATATCCGACATATGGCCGATGCCGGGCTCGCCGTACGGATGCGCCTTGAACGCCGTGGTCCAGAACTCTTCGAGCAGTCGTCCGAAGGGATTGCTCTCGGTGCGCATGCGGCGCTCCTCGGCCACTACGTCGCGTTCGATGTAGAATTCCCGAAGGACAGGATCAAGAAAGCGCTCCGACTCCAGAGAAAACCAGAGTTCGGTCTGATTGACCGGCAGGCTCACGAAATAATCCGTGCGGTCGTTCGCGGTGGAGGCGTTGAGTCCCGTGCCCCCGTTGCGCTCGAGCGCTTCCTCGAATTCGGGGGTGCTGTAGGCCTGCGCGGCGTCGCGGGCCGCAGCGAACGCCGCTTCCAGTTCGGCGATCTTGTCGGGATCGGCGTGGAGGCCCTTGTGCTGCTCGGCCTTGAGCGCATCGTAGGCGACGTCCACCTTGTCGAGGGCGGCCTGTTCCGCCGCGTAATCCGTCGTGCCGATGGTGGAGGTGCCCTTGAAGGCCATGTGCTCGAACATGTGCGCAAGGCCGGTAATGCCCTTGACCTCGTCCACCGACCCTACGTCGGCGTAGGTGTAGAAGGTGGCGACGGGCGCATCGTGGCGTTCGATCACGATGAAGCGCAATCCGTTGTCGAGGGTGAATTCCGTAACGCGTTCCTCGAAGCGGGCGAGCAGGTCCTGTTCCTGCTCTTGCGCGGGCGCCATGTACACGGGCAGCATACAGGCGAGAATAAGGAAAAAGACGACCAGGATGGTGCGGGCGCTCATACGTATTATATATGGAGTGTACGGGGGTTGTGCGAGGGCGGAACGGCAGGGCCGGACGGCGGCGCGCCGGGAGACCGACGAAGGATCGTCGCGGCGCCTGCCGGAAAAATGGGCTATACTTAAGGATGCTCTGATTAAATCTGCTTCGATCAGCGCTTCACGTTCGTGCGTACGGGACATTGCGATGGCGTCGTTGAAATCAGCGGTAACGCTGCGGATTCGGTGCATGGTGGACGTGAAGCGCCCTTCGGGAGGCTGCGAGAGGCGCGCTGGCTGTGTCATTCCTCATTATGTGGGACCTGCCACACTGCTTCGTCATTCCTTGCCAGCGCACCCCTTGCAGCCTCTGAACTTTGCAGATTTAATCAGAGCATCCTTATCGTATACGAAATAACTTCGTCAAAGTTACAATTTTGTCAAAGTTCCGTTCAGGGGACGGGCGAATTGGATCTGGAGCAAGGGCGCTTCAAGACGGTCCGGGCATGGAACGCCCGCCATCTCCCTCAGTACGTATTGCGCGCGCAGGCAACCGGTCGCGAAGCCACAGATTCTTCCGGCGCGCGTACGCCCCGGGTGACATTGGCAGCCTTTCCTGCTCCGCTGGCGACATAGCGCGGGCGTACAAAGGGATCGTCGCCGGAACGTCTTGCGCCCATGCGGCAGAGAAGCCGTCCGGCCGCCTTATTTTTTTCACTTAAAATTCATGATAATGGCTTGACTTTTAATGGGGGGAGGGGGGGGTATACTTTGTGCATACGTTCCGGCGGCGCGTACACGCGACTCATCGGGACTTCGCCTTGCTTTCATCCTCAAACCACGCCTTGGTTATGAAGAACTTATTCCTTACCTTGACCTTTGCAATCGCCGGCCTGCTGGCGCTATCGCCCGTATCCGCACGGCAGGCGCGAGCCAATGCCGTAACCGACGCCGTCACAGCTTCTTCTGTTCCGGTTACTGCTGTCGGAGAGCTTTCGGCAGAACTTGAACTCTCTGCTCTACAGGGACAAGCCAAGTGGTTCAAAAGATTTCTGGCGTGGGCCGGTCGCAATGCTTGCCTGGGTGCCGTTCTGTTTTTTGGCGGCGAAGATGACCAGATAACCATTACAACCGATCTATTCACCATCGATATAGGTTATGACGACTGCAGGGATATCCGTTATTCCGAATAATCTCCTGTGCGTACAAGGCGCATCAGTATGGGGATACGACCAATATCTACATTTGGCGTATCCCCATCTGTCGCCTTAAGAATACTCTGATCAGCGTATCCTTAACCTCCCATGCTGCTAATCACCAAGCCTGCAACATAGGAAATGCCGTGCAATTCAGGAATACCTATCGCTATTCGATATACAAAAATGATATTGCCTTTTTTGTATTTTATCATGTCCATGCATCCAATCTATGGACAAGATATAAATCAAAGGGATTATAATATAGAAAACAAAGTAGTACTAAAAGCGCTTAAAAAATATAAGCAAAGTCTGGAGCTTGCGATTGAAGAAGCAACCTTAAAGATGGAAGCCAACAATCTTTGGATGGTTTTAATAGATGATAAAAAAGAAATTGCAAAATTAAAGAAAAATAACAAAAATCAAATCAAAATAATCGAATCGAATAAAAAAAGAATATCAAATATACAATTTAAAAATCCACCTTCAATTTCAGAACCTGCGAAATTTACAAATAGAGAAGCACGAGCAATAAAATGGTTAGGAAATATTGCAATAAACAATGGAATAGAATCTGAAAAAATTGCACCAATATATGAACAAAAAATGATACAGGCAAGAAAAATTGCTTTAGAAAATAATGAGGAAAAATGGTTGAAAGTGGCAGAAAAATGGGATAAAATCATAAACAAAGTAAACGAAATAATGATAATTTCATTTACCGCAGGAGAATACTTTTTTGTAGCTGCGGAGATGATAAAGCCAGGAATAGTAGTAGGAAATGATCAAGAAGGAAAAAAAGAAATAGAAACATTGAAGACACAGATAATTCAGGATATTATTTATGAAGATGAATCGTTTTAAAGAACCCCTGATTAATTTCGTAAAGGATACTCTGATTAAATGTGCAAAGTTCAGAGGCTGCGAGGGGCGCTCTGGCAAGGAATGACGAAGCAATGTGGCAGGCCCCGCATAATGAGGAATGACACAGCCAGAGCGCCCCTCGCAGCCTCCCGAAGGGCGCTTCACGTCCGCCATGCACCGAATCCGAAGCGTTTACCGCTGATTTCAACGACATCATCACAATGTCCTGTACGCACGAACGTGAAGCGCTGATCGAAGTAGATTTAATCAGAGTATCCTAAAATCCAGAGGCCGTTAGGGTAGGGATACACTGGCGAGGAATGACTTCAACAGCGGCGAAAGTTTGCGTATCGCCCATGCAAACGCTCAACCTGAGGCGTACGAAGAGGCCAAAACATTCAGTATGCTGGCAATGATTCCTGCGTATCCCCTTTGGACATGCCTTTCCGGGGAAGCATTCGCCTGGACAATATCTCGGATGCGTGGAACTCCGCGCCGGGCGGGTCTGCCTTCAGGAACCTCTGATCAGGGCCTGTTAACACTAATCAGAGGTTCCTTTATTGTTCCGGGCAAGGAACGCCCGCCCCTCGCATCCGTACGTATTGCGTACAAAGGCAACCGGCCCGTGAATCCGTTTCGAATACGCTCTCCCCGCAAGCCCCCAACGACGTAAACGCACCAAGGCGCATGGGTCCGCTCGCCGATCTCAACAAGTACTACTGGAAGTACAAGCATCTCTTCGTTCCGGGATTGCTGTGCGCCATCGCGTCCGCCGGGTTCTCCGTAACGGTGCCGGTGGTGGTGCGCATTGCGGTCGATAGCATCCCGCGCCTGGTGAACCTGTACCACGTGTACGAGGGGACTCCGGCCGAGAGTTACCTGTATGCGAACTTCTTCGTGGGCCTGCTCGCCTTCGGCCTGATCATCATCGGGCTGAGCCTCCTGAGCGGCGCGTTCTCTTTTTTGCAGCGACAGACGGTAGTGGTGGCGTCGCGGCATATCGAGTTCGACCTGCGCAACGCGCTTTACGATCAGTTACAGCGGCTGTCGCAGGGATTCTACCATACGTATTCGACGGGGGACGTGATGGCCCGCGCCACAAGCGACATAGAAAGCGTGCGGCGCTACATAGGACCGGCCATCATGTATATCGTGCGGGCGGGCGTTGTCGTGGTCACGGCCATCACCGTGATGTTTATCATTTCCCCGACGCTCACGCTGTACGCGCTCATTCCCATGCCCTTCCTCGCAGTGGCGGTTTTCTTCATGGCGGGCATGCAGCACAAGCGCAGCGACGCGATTCAGGCGCAATATTCCCGCCTCACCAGCCGGGTGCAGGAAGCATTGGCGGGCATTCGCGTCCTGAAGGCCTACACGCGGGAGGACGCGGAGGCCCGGGCCTTCGAGAAGGAAAGCGCCGCCTACCGGAAGCGCAACCTTGACCTGGCGGTGGTCGATTCTGCGTTTCGCCCGGTGTTTCTGCTGCTGGTGGGCATGGCGGGCATTATCGTGATCTGGCTGGGCGGGCGGCTGGTGGTCGAAGGGTCCATCACCATCGGCAACATCGCCGAATACGTGATTTACGTGGCGTACATGACCTGGCCGGTGGCCTCCATGGGCTTCGTGGTTACGATGATTCAGCGGGCGTCCGCTTCGATGATCCGGCTGAACCGCATTTTCGACACGGAGCCCGACATTGCGGACACGGACGAGATGGTTTCGGAGGTCCGGGAAATCCGCGGGGCGATCCGGTTCGACAAGGTTTCGTTTCGGTACGGGAAGGAGGGGCCATGGGTGCTGAGGGACGTGTCGTTCGACGCGCCCGCCGGCTCCACGCTGGCCGTTGTAGGGCGTACGGGGTCCGGCAAAACCACCCTCGTTGAAATGATTCCCCGACTGCTGGAAGCCACGCAAGGGACAGTGCGCATCGACGGGCGGCCTATCCGGCATATCCCGCTGGACGTCGTGCGCTCGTCCACCGGGTATGTCCCCCAGGACGTATTTCTGTTCAGCGACACGGTGGGCAACAATATCGCTTTCGGGGCGCCGGAGGCGGACGAAGCGCGCATCGAAGAGGCGGCCAGGGAGGCGGCGCTGCTTGACAATGTGCGCGATTTCCCGAACGGATTCGAAACGCTGGTGGGCGAACGGGGCATTACGCTCTCCGGCGGGCAGCAACAGCGGGCGTCCATTGCCCGGGCGCTTATCCGGCGGCCCGCCATCCTCATTCTGGACGATGCGCTTTCGGCGGTGGATACGAACACGGAAAACGAACTATTGGGGCATTTGCGGCGGTATTACGGCTCCTGCACGGTCGTCATCGTGAGCCACCGCATTTCTTCGGTGATGGACGCCGACCTGATTCTCGTGCTGGAAGAGGGAATGATTTCCGAACGGGGGTCGCACGAGGAACTGCTGCGCCGCAAGGGATTGTACGCGGACCTCTACCGGAAGCAGTTGCTGGAGCAGGAGATTGCGGAGTTGTAGAGAGGCGGGCGAAACAACGAACGCCGCCTTAGGGCCGGCGGCGGGCAGGCCGACGAAAACCCGCGAGTTATAGAGAGGCGGGCGAAACGGCGAATGCCGCAGCCTCAATCGCCTGAAGTAAGTTCGAGATGGATCAGGCGCTTGGTCATAGCCTGCGGACTGACCCTGAAACGCCGGGCAAGGTCCAGTATCTCGTCTTCCTCGGCCGGATCGACGCGTTGCTCTGCGACCGCGGCCCGGACCTGCCAGGCGGGCATGAGCAGCGCCGCCGCAAATCGATTGGCCTCGTTTTCTTCCTGTTCCGTGCCGGAACCGGGATCCGCAGCGCGAAAGCCTACGTGGGGAGGGCTGTCGATATATACCTCTTCCGCCGCCCTGCTGTGCAGCATGTAGTGGCCGATTTCGTGCGCAATGGTGAAGCGCTTGCGATGCTCATGGTGGTTTGCATTGACGCCGATCACGGAAAAATCCCTATGCTGCACCAGCATCCCCGAACATTCTTCGCCAAGGTCCTCCTCGGCGACCTTGACGCCGAGGTATTCTGCGACGTTGTCCACGGGCACCGGGATGCTCGTCATGCCCGCCTCCAGCAAAAGGCTCCCCGCTTTTTCTTCGAGCTCTTCGGTGGGAATGGGGGGAGGCGCTCCGGCGTCTTCGAGCGAAGACGATCGCATGATCCGGCTCAGCGCGCGAGCCATCGCGGCTCGCCTCTTGGGATCGAGTTCCCGCACAGCAACTTCTTCCACGGTATCAGCGTCTTCCTCGCAATGCTGAAATTGCGCATACTCGGAACGTGCGGTGCGGGTAAGAACGCCCGGAGCGAGAAGGCTGTCGATCAGAAAGGCGAGCGGTTTTTCCCGCAACCAGCCCGGGGCGTTCGCAAATGCATCCGACGCTCCCTCTTCGCCTTCCCTGTCCGCTTCGGGCGCAGGCAACAACGAGCGCATGTCTACTTCGAGCACCTCTGCAATATCCGAAAGCGTATGCAGCGTAACGCGCTGTTTTCCGCTCTCGATATTCGAAATGGAACCCCGGGTACGGTCGCAGCGCTCCGCAAGCTCGGTCTGCGAAAGCCCGGCCTTGCGCCGCTGTTCGGCCACGTTCCGCCCTATGCGCTGGTAGATTTCCTCTGATGCGGGAGGTCGTTTCATGGCGTACCTGCAAGAAGCAAAATCCCTGTTCCTGGCGTACGACGGCCTTGTTACAGGCAGGAATTCCTTCCTGTCGCTTGTGTTAGGCGTTTGTTAATAAAAACGGAAATTTTTTTCATTTTGTCAATTATTACCAGGCAGCAAGGATGTTTTTTTACTGTAAGTTCATTATTTACAATTATTAATCCTGTCAAGTGAAATTTTTACGGAGAGGCCTTGGCGGGCATTTTGCGGCCCGTGTTTTGTGAAAATGGCCTTTTGGGGACAAGAAATGCATTATAATAATTGACTTTTTGTATTTTATTACAGTATATTACATGTTCGCACCGCCGCGCTGTCCGACGATGCACGCTGATTCGGCAACGACAGGTCGCGACAGCGCAGGCAATTCTGTAAAATACGGAGACATGTTATGCAATCGCATAGTCAAAAGACGTACCGCCACCGCCTCGCCCTCGTATGGATCGCCAACGCCATGAAGCGTCTCAACCGGCGAAGCGAAGAGGCCGGGGAGCTAATCGAATGGATAGAAGAAAACGCGCTGGAACTGTGCGAGGGCCTGAACGAGGCGGGGCCGGTGGCGGACGAGGCGGCGCTGCTCAAGGCCGTGAAGAGCATCCCCGCCTCCAGGCGGACGAGAAGAAGCCGGCTCCACGCCCCGAACGACGACCTGGCAGACCTTGACGACGAAGAGAAGGCCACGCATTCGGACAAGGCGTGGCGAAAGTTGCGAGAGCACGTCGAGCGGCTTGTCAAGGCGACGAAAGACGCGGGCCCGGACCGCATGTCCGCGCGCCTGGAGGAACTCGCCAAAATCGCTCGCCTCTCGCCGGAAGACGTACGCATCCTGGAGTTCGTGGTGCGCTACCAGACGCAGGCGCTGCTCGAATCGCTGGCAGACAGCGTCTCCAGCAGCTCGGGGTTTCGCTCGCGCGCCAAGTTGAGCGCTATGGACAAGGCCATGCCCTGCTGCCTGGGCATGAACGCCAGTTTCATCCGCAAGCGCCTGGCCGACGATGCGCCGCTCGTCGCTTCCGGCCTGCTGAGCATGGATTCCGATGGCGACGTCAACGCTCCGTCCCGGCTGGAAAAGATCGCCTGGGCGTCGGAGGAGGAATCGGACGTGCGCCGGCTGCTGCTCGACGCCAGCGCGCCCACGGAACTGGACTGGTCCGATTTCGATCATTTCGCCCGGGACCGGGATATTCTGGAGAAAGCGCTCGGAGGGGCGCTGCGGCAAGGAGCCAAAGGGGTCAACATCCTGTTGTACGGACCGAGCGGCACAGGCAAGACGGAGTTGTCGAAGGTGTTGGCCAACAGGCTTGGCGCAACCCTGTTCGGCGTCGGCGAAAAGGACGAACGCGGCGACGAACCGTCGCGGCGCGAGCGCCTCGCTGACCTTCGCCTTGCGGGATGCCTGCTCGGGCAAGACGCGAACGCGCTCCTGTTGTTCGACGAGATGGACGATCTTTTGTCCAAATACTCAACGGGCTTCTTCTCATTCGGGCGGATGGCTGCGAAACAGGATTGGGGCAGCGGCTCCAAACTGTTCCTGAACCGGCTTCTGGAAAAGAATGCGACGCCCACCATCTGGACCACGAATCACGGGAGGGCCATCGACCCGGCCTTCCTGCGGCGCATGACCTGTGTGGTTCACCTCGGGAAACCGCCGACCCGGGTGCGCGAGCGTATCCTGGCGCGCCAACTGGAAAAGAACGATGTGCGCATCGAAGCGGAGACGGTGGCGCAGTTTGCGCAGCGGTTCGAGATGCCGCCCGGCGTCGTGGACGGTCCGATACGGGCGGCGGCCCTGGCGCCGGAAGGCGAAAGGCAGGCCATGCTCGAACGCGGCCTCCAGAACATGGCGGCCCTGATGGGCGGCGAACGACGGTCGCAAGCTACGCCTCGGCGCTTTGACCCGGCGTTCATCCAGGCGGATCAGGACCTGGTCGCGCTCGCCGAGCGGCTGGCCGGGCGCGGCCCCAAGCCGCTGTCCATGTGCTTGTACGGCCCGCCGGGAACCGGCAAGAGCGCCTACGTACGCTACCTGGCGGAGCGCATGGGGCTGGAAGCGCTGCACAAGCGCACGTCCGATTTGCTGTCCATGTGGGTAGGGGGATCGGAGAGAAACATCGCCCGGGCGTTTGAGGAAGCGCGCGACACTCGTTCGTTCCTGATATTCGACGAGGCGGATTCGTTGCTCGCCGACCGGCGCGGGGCGCATCGCAGCTGGGAAGTGACCCAGGTGAACGAGATGCTGACCCAGATGGAATCGCACCCGTTGCCGTTCGCCTGCACTACGAACTACTCGGAGAAGCTGGACGACGCCACGCATCGACGCTTCCTGTTCAAAGTGCGTTTCGGGTACAGTTCGGCCCGGCAGGCGGCGGGCCTGTTCCGCCTCTACTTCGATATGGAAGCGCCCGCAGCGCTGTCGAGTATGCATGGACTTACGCCCGGCGATTTTCCGGTGGTTCGCCGCAAGGCCGAGATCACGGAGCAACTGGACGACGCCGACGCGCTGCTGGCCATGCTCCAGGCGGAGTGCGACGCCAAGCCGAACCTGCCGGGGACGATAGGGTTTGCGGCGGGGGCGGCGTGAGGGTGAGGGGGAAATTAACGAATATTTCATGAAATGTGGGGGGGGGGGGGGGGGGGGGGGGGGGGGGGGGGGGGGCGGGGGGGAGGAGCGGG
>CAZSNF010000018.1:0-75594 GCA_964608315.1 uncultured Rhodothermales bacterium
TCCTCATTACGTGGGACCTGCCACGCTGCTTCGTCATTCCTTGTCAGAGCGCTCCTCGCAGCCTCTGAACTTTGCAGATTTAATCAGAGTATCCTTAAGGGATACGGCATGACCGGTTGTTTCAAGGCACGATTTTCCGCTGGAACGGGCATGGCGCTGCTGGCTTTTTTCGGCCTGCTCGCAGGGGACGCCCGCGCGCAAGACGCGCCGCTGAAGGTAGACGTCGATTATGCAGCCTTCGCCTACGACGAAGCCCGGTCGCTCGTGGAGATTTATATCGGCGTAGAGGCGCCGTCGCTGTATTTCGAGGCGGTTGAACCTGAAGGTTTCGCGGCGCTTTTGCCGTTGCGCCTCGACCTGGTCCGCAATGCAGATACGGACGGCGGCGACGCTTCCGCTACGCCGGTCTGGGCCGATTCCACCGTGCTCCGTTTTGCGCTCCCCGATACCGCCGGGATGCATTCCGGGCATTATTTTACGCATCAGATACGCGCCGCCGTCGCGCCGGACGATTATGTGTTGCGCCTGGCCGTTTCCGATGCGTCCGACCGGCCCGAATTACAGGTAAGGCGATCGTTTGCCGTGGACCGTTTCGAACTGGACGACGCGGCGGCTATTTCGGACATTGCGCTGGCCACCAGCATTGCGCCGAATGCGCGTCGGGAGGATATCTTCTTCAAGAATGGATTGCTTGTGCATCCCAGCCCGAACCGCCTTTTTGGCGAAGGCTTGCCCCGCATGTACTATTATGCGGAGGTCTACGGCGCCGAGGGCGTCGCTTCCGCGCAAGGCCGGTATATGCTGTATGTCTATGTGACGGACGCCGACCGGTCGAATCCGCTGCCCGGCATGGAGCGGCGCCTTGAGCGCGCGACAAGGTCCCCCGACGTGCTTGTCGGAAGTTTCGATACGAGCGCGTTGCCTACGGGATCGTATGCCCTCCATATGGCGTTGCTCAACGACCGCAACGAGGGCGTTTTCGAACGGTCCCGCAGATTTTTCGCGTACAATCCGGACGTATCCCGCGAAGACCCGGCGTTGCTCGAACTGAATTTCGAAACAAGTTCCTATGCGGCCATGACGGAGGAAGAGGTCGAACAGGGTCTGGCGCATGCTCGCCTTATCGCCAACGATACGGAGCGGCGCCGGATGCGGAGATTGCCCGACCTGGACGCCAGCCGCCGTTTTCTAATGGATTTCTGGCAAAAGCGCGACGACCGGCCCATGACGCCGTTCAACGAGTTCAAGGACGCTTTTTATGGCCGCATTCAGTACGCCAACGATCGTTATACGTCAACCATGGAGCAGGGTTGGCAAAGCGATCGGGGGCGGGTGGTCGTTACGTACGGATTGCCCAACGACATCGAACCGCATCTGTACGATCAGGCAACGGTTCCCTACGAGATATGGCAATACAACAATGTGCCGGGATACGGGCAGTCCATTTTCGTGTTTGCGGACATGAACGGGTTCGGTCGTTTCGAGTTGTTGCATTCCAGCGTTCCGGGCGAGCGCTCGTTGCCCAACTGGCAATCGGCGTTGTATCGTCGTTAAGGACAGCGGCTGGTTCGCCGCCTATGGCCTGTTAACACTATGCAGCGGCGCTCTGCGGGGCCTATTTTCCTGTTAGGCCAGGCGCCGCGAGCGCAGTGTGGCCTGGCCACATAAGCGAGCGGCAACGCCGCATGGCGGGAAAAGAGGCCCCGCCCTTCGGGTTCCGCCGGTCACGGCGTTACTCTGCGTTGCTCGTCGCTCATTTGGAACCACCAAACTTCACTCCTCGCGCCTTGATTAACGCCGTGCCTGACGGAACAGAGCATTGCTGCATAGTATTAACAGGCCATAAACATTTTCGCTGATGACCCACGACGACGCCGGATTCCGGCATGTGACCGTTCAGGAACTGGCTGCGTACGCCGGGCGGGAAGTGACGCTCAGGGGTTGGCTCTACAACAAGCGGGGCTCGAAGCATCTCCTTTTTCTCCTGCTGCGAGACGGCACGGGACTGGTGCAATGCGTGGCGGCTGCGGACAGCGTGGACGCCGATACCTGGCGGGTGGCGGATGAGGCTACGCAGGAAAGCGCCCTGACGGTAACGGGCAAGGTCGTGCTTGACGAGCGGCAGGCGGGCGGCGTCGAACTGGTCGTTTCTTCGTTGAAGCTCGTCGGCGAATCCGTGGAGTACCCCATTACGCCCAAGGAGCACGGGATCGATTTTTTGATGTCGCATCGCCATTTGTGGTTGCGCAGCCGTTTGCCCTGGGCCATTTTGCGCATCCGCAATCGGCTCATTGTGGCGATCCATGCGTTTTTTCAGGAACGCGGATTTTTGCAGATGGACGCCCCGATTCTGACGGGCAATGCGGTAGAAGGCACGTCGAGCCTCTTCGAACTGGATTATTTCGACGAGAAGGCCTACCTGACGCAGAGTGGACAGCTGTACGGCGAGGCGATGGCCATGGCGTTCGGGCGCATTTATACGTTCGGGCCCACCTTTCGCGCCGAAAAATCCAAGACCCGGCGGCATCTTGCGGAGTTCTGGATGATCGAGCCCGAAATGGCGTTTTTCGATCTGGAAGATACGCTGGACCTGGCCGAGGATTTGCTGACGCATATCGCTGGAGACGTGCTGTCGCATTGCGCCGGGGAACTTGCGATGCTCGGGCGCGATACGGCGCCGCTGGAGCGGGTTCGCAAGCCCTTTCCCCGGATTTCCTATACGGAGGCGGTGGCCTTGCTGCGCAGCGACGCCACGGCGGACATGCTGGAGAAGAGGATGCAGGCGCTGGAAGAAGAAAACGCTGCGCTGACCGAAGAACTGGCGGCGAACCGGAAGCGATACGGTCAGGCCAAAAAAGGCGAGCGACGCCGCCTGGACGCCCGCGAAATTGCGATTCGTCGTCGGACGGACGAGATCGCCGAGGCCTTGCAAAATCTCCCGGCCTGGAAAGATTCGGCCCGATCCTTTGTATGGGGGAGCGACTTCGGGGGCAGCGACGAAACGGTGTTGACCTGGCATTTCGACCGCCCGGCGATGGTGCATCGCTACCCTGCCGCCGCAAAGGCGTTCTACATGAAACGGGACCCCGACGATGCGCGGCTCTCCATGGCGCTGGACGTGTTGGCCCCGGAGGGATACGGAGAAATCATTGGCGGCGGCGAGCGGGCGACGGACCTGGCGTTTCTCGAAGAACAGATTGCTGCGCATCAGCTTCCGAAAGAAGCGTTCGAATGGTATCTGGATTTGCGCCGGTTCGGTTCCGTCCCCCACGCCGGATTCGGTCTGGGGCTGGAACGCCTGCTTACGTGGATTGCGGGAATCGACCATGTGCGGGAGACCATTCCGTTTCCGCGGCTTATGGGGCGTATTTCGCCGTGACGCGCAGACGACAAGCCCCTGTTAAGGGTTCGGGCCACGGAACAAACCCGCTGCGCGCGGTATAGGAAGGGGTCTTTATTTTCCGCATTCTCCAGAAGGTCCATCATCTATCCATAAAATTCGCCATGCAGGGAAACGGGTTCAAAATCGGCCTGGTCGTATTTTTCTTTGCTCTGTCGGCCTGGTATCTCTATCCGTCCGCCCGGAATTATTTCATTCAGCAGCGGATCGGCGGCATGGAGCAGCAGGAACGCGAGGAGTATGAACGGGAAAATCTTCAGCGAATCCGAAACGTGAAGGAGGATGCGCTGAAACTCGGCCTTGATTTGCAGGGGGGCATGCATGTCACCATGGAGGTCCGGACCGACGCCCTGATTCGGGAGTTGGCCACGGACGTGGATCAAACGTTCGAGGACGTACTGGCCGCGGCGCGCACGACGGCGGACGAGACCGGCAATTCCATTATCGATGCGTTTGCGATGGAGTTCGAGCGGCGCGACCCGAATGCGCGTTTGTCCCGGTATTTTCGGGATTCCGACGCCGGGATTACGCGCCGGTCCACGAACGCCGAGGTGTCTCAATATCTTCTCGGTCAGGCGGACAACGCTATTGACCGGGCTATTTCCATTATCCGGGACCGCGTGGACCGGTACGGCGTGACGGAGCCGTCCATCCAGAAACAGGGTACGCGGCGCGTGGTGGTCGAATTGCCGGGCATCGACGACCCCGAGCGGGTGCGCAATTTGCTGAGAGGCACGGCCCGCCTCGAATTTCATCTCATGGCCGAACCGGAGGAATTGGCTCGCGCGCTGGAGCAGGCGATCAACCATTACAATGTGCACGTGGAGATCACCATGGTGGACGACGAGGCCGAAGACGACGCAGAGGCCGATTCGACGCTGGCAGCGGAGGATTTGTTTAACGAACCGGAAGAAGACGAGCCGACGAATTCGCTGCTGGACATTATGCAGCCGGTTGGGCAGGGCGTACAGTTCGGACTGGTTTCGGAGCAGGATACGGCGCGCGTTCGGGAGTTGCTTTCGGTCCCTGCCGTGCAGAATGCGCTTCCGCCAGGCGTAGACCTGCTCTACGACGCAAATCCCGCCGGGGTGACAGAGGATGGGCTGGAGATGTATTACCTGCTGGGCGTTCGGGAGCAGGTTGAATTGTCGGGCGAGGTGATTACCTCGGCCCGCGTCGATTTCGACGAGTTGAATCTCCCGGAAGTCACCATGGTGATGAATTCCGAGGGATCGCGCACCTGGGCCCGGCTGACCGGGGCGAACGTCAACAAGAACATCGCCATCGTACTGGATGGCGTGGTGTATTCCTATCCGACCGTCATCAATCGCATCGTAGGCGGGCGTTCGTCCATTACGGGGCTGGACAGCCGAGAGGAGGCGCAGGACATTGTGACGGTGCTCATGTCCGGCGCGTTGCCTGCGCCGGTCGATATTGTCGAGGAGCGCACGGTGGGTCCAAGCCTGGGTCGGGCGTCCATCCGGGCCGGATTCATTTCGGTCATGGTGGGGCTTGGGCTGGTGGCGCTGTTCATGATTTTCTATTACCGGACGGCCGGACTGGTCGCCGATCTGGCCTTGTTGTTCAATATCATTTTCATCTTCGGGATACTGGCTGCGTTTCAGGCTACGCTTACGCTGCCGGGCATTGCCGGCATTGTGTTGACGATCGGCATGGCTGTGGACGCCAACGTACTGATTTTCGAGCGAATACGCGAAGAACGCGCTACCGGCAAGACGCTGAAGGCGGCCATCGACGCCGGATATTCGAAGGCGTTCAGCGCTATTTTCGACGCCAACGTCACCACGTTTTTCGTGGGGGCTATTCTGTACTCGTTCGGCGTAGGCCCCATTCAGGGGTTTGCGGTGACGTTGATGGCAGGCATTCTTTCGTCGCTGTTTACGGCCATTATCGTGTCCCGGATCGTGTTCGACTATATGGTGGTCAAGCGGCGCATGAACGTCAGTTACGGATGATGGCTTTTCGGGCTATCCAGCATTCGCCGACGGGCTTTCGATAAAGGCAAAACGATGAGAATTTTTGAAAACACCGATTTCGATTTTATAGGCAACCGGCGAAAGGCGTATGTCGTTTCCGGGATCCTGCTCCTGCTAAGCATCGGGTCGCTGCTTGTGCGCGGTCTTGAAGTGGGCATTGATTTTCAGGGCGGCATGGAGTTCGTGGTGGCAAGCCCGATCGAACTGGAACCCGTGGCCGTGCGCGGGGAACTGGCTGTCGTACTGGGCGCCGAACCGGAGGTGAAAACGTTCGGCGCCGGACAGATACTTATTCGCACCCCCGTCGAAGGAGATATTTCGGAAATGCAGAATCGGATTGTGGAAGGCGTCTCGGACGCTTTTCCGGGATCCAGTCCGGAAGTGGTCAAGACCGATGTGGTGGGGCCGCGTTTCGCAGAGGACCTGAAGCAAGGGGCTATTTGGGCTATCCTCGGGGGGCTTCTGGTGGTTTTCGTCTACATCCTGCTGCGGTTCGAGTGGCGGTTCGGGATAGGCGCGGTGGCCGCCTTGTTCCACGACGTCACGATCACGCTGGGCATTTTCTCGCTGGGCGCCGGCGTTCTGCCGTTTTCGCTTCAGATCGATCAGGCGATTATTGCTGCGTTTTTGACTATTGTGGGGTATTCGCTCAACGACACCGTGGTGGTTTTCGACCGGATCCGGGAGTATTCGAATCTTTTCAAGACGGAGACGTATGATAAATTAGTGAATCGTTCCATCAACAATACGCTCAGCCGGACCATCGTTACGTCCGGTACGACCTTGCTCGTCGTGGCGGTCCTCTTTATTTTTGGCGGAGAGGTGCTGCGCGGCTTTGCTTTCGGTCTTATTCTGGGCGTTACGATCGGTACGTATTCCTCCGTTTTCGTGGCTTCGCCGGTTGTAGTGGAACTCAGGACGCGCATGAAAGCGGGTCGCCGGTGAATCTTTGCGTAACGAATCCGAGAGGTCTTCATGAAATACGATGTGCAGGAACAGGGGCGCGTAGTGGTTCTGGCGCTGGAAGGCAATATTCTGGGCGGTCCCGACGGCGCGAAATTGCATGATCGGCTGCACGAATTGAAAGACGAAGGGAAGCGTTATATCGTGGGCGATATGTCCCGGGTGCGGTTCATGAATTCGAGCGGGCTGGGCATGCTGATCAGCGCGATGACCACCATGCGAAACGCCGGAGGCGATTTTCGTTTGGCGGGCCTGGGCGACGGCATTCGGTCGGCGCTGGCGATCACGCGCCTTGATGCGGTGTTTAAACACTACGAATCCGTAGACGAAGCAGTGCTTGGCTACGAGGAGGATCCGCCAACGCCGGCATAGCAGGACCGTTCGTTTCGGGTCGCGGGACATTTCGCGCAGGTTGCACATTGGTTCTTGCAAATCGTTTCCCTGGCCTGCAATTTCTCCGATCCGCCGGCATATCACGATACAGGCGCACGTCAGGATTTTCTTAAAATGGGTGTTAACGTTATCATAGGAGCGCAATGGGGAGACGAAGGCAAGGGCAAGGTCGTCGATCTCCTGAGCGCCAATGTAGACATTGTGGCGCGCTACCAGGGCGGGGCCAATGCGGGGCACACCATCTGCTGGGGAGACGAAACGTTTGTGCTGCACCTCGTTCCAAGCGGCATTTTCCATGAGCATGTGACCTGCGTGATCGGGAACGGCGTGGCGCTGGACCCCGTGGCGATCATGGAGGAGATCCGCATGATTCGCGATCTCGGGTACGATGTGGACGGGCGCCTCCTGATTTCGCACAATGCGCACCTCATCATGCCGTATCACAAGCGAATTGAGGAGGCCCGGGAACGGATGCGCGACAGCGGCGCCATTGGCACGACCGGGCGCGGCATTGGGCCCGCCTATATGGACAAGTTTGCCCGCACCGGCATTCGCGTGGTCGATTTGCTGGATCGGGATACGCTGCGCCACAAACTCCAGCGCGCGATCAAGGAAAAGAACGCCGTGCTGCGTGGCGTATACGACGCCGACGGGCTTGATGTGGAGCAGATTATCGAAGAATATGTGGAGTTTGACCAATTGATTGACCCGTTCGTTACGGATACGTCGCAATACCTCGGACAGGCGCTGCGCACAGGCAAGCGCATTCTCGCCGAAGGGGCGCAGGGATCCTTGCTGGACGTGGATTTCGGGACCTATCCGTTTGTGACTTCGAGCCACCCTACGGTCGGGGGGTGCTGCACGGGGTTAGGCGTGCCGCCCACCGCGGTGGATACAGTCACAGGGATCGTAAAGGCCTACAGCACGCGCGTGGGCAATGGACCATTTCCCACGGAACTGCACGATGCGACCGGGGAGCGGTTGCGCAAGGCGGGAGACGAGTTCGGCGCAACCACCGGCAGGCCCCGGCGGTGCGGTTGGCTGGACTTGGTTGCGCTCCGATACGCCTCCATGATCAACGGACTCACGGAATTGGCCATCACCAAGCTTGATGTGCTGACGGGGCTGGACACGCTCAAGGTGTGCACGGCCTATCGGTACGACGGCAAAGAGACGACGCGTTTTCCGAGCGAGGCGGCGACCCTTGAGAAAGTGGAGCCCGTTTATGTTTCGTTCGAAGGGTGGTCCGAAGATATTGCAGGCGCAAGGCATATGGACGATTTGCCGCAGGCTGCCCGCCGCTATGTGCGTTTTTTGAGCGACTCGCTTGGCGTTCGCATTTCCATGATTTCGACAGGCCCCAGGCGGGATCAGATTATTTCGGAGGAGGCTGCGCTCGCCTTTTCCGTCAGTACAGGGGGGTAAAATAGCCCCTCTGCGTGGCCATTGGACAGCGCAGGAGGCCTGTTATGAAGGCGTATCGCCATTCCGTACGACTCAAATTCGGCCTGATCGCACTGGCCGTGCTCATATCGGTTGCTTCGCTTGCGTACACGCGCCATACCGTAGACCGGTTGCGCGAACGCGAGCAGTTTGCGATTCATCTATGGGCGTCGGCGCAGGAGCGCCTGGCGACGCCCCGGGGAAATCCTTACATCCCCGCGTTCGCCGAAATAGAACAGCAGCTGGTCGCGGCGGCGGAGTCGGACGGCGCTATTTCTCCCGAAGCCCTTGCGCGATATCGCAGTGCGCTCGCCTGGTCTCGCGGCATGCCTCCCGCCGACGATGTGACGCTTGCCGGAGAGATCATATTGCAGGGGGAATTCGGCATTCCGGCCATCATTATAGATTCGACGCAATCGACGCCTGTGTTCTGGCGGCATGTATCGACGCCGGATTCGATAGAGGATTTGTCGCCCGAGGAGCAAGCCGCCGCGATGCGCAGCCTGAACGAACGCGCGCGCGTCATGGCGCAGGATTACGACCCGATCGCGATCAAGTATGGCGAGCCTCCGGAATCCTTCACGCAATACGTATTCTACGACGATTCGAGGTTGATTCGGGAACTCCGGATTTTTCCATTTCTGCAATTGTTGTTCGTGGGCTTTTTCATCCTGATCGGTTATTTCGGATTTTCGTATGTGCGTCGCAGCGAGCAAAGCAGCTTGTGGGTTGGCATGGCCAGGGAGGCGGCGCATCAGCTGGGCACCCCGATTTCCAGTTTGATGGGGTGGGTCGAGTTGCTTGGAGGCAATGCGCTATCCAGAGAACAAAAGCAGGGCGCGTTGCGGGAAATGAAGCGCGACGTGGCGCGCCTCGAACGGGTCACGGCCCGATTTTCGGATATAGGCTCCATGCCCAGGCTCGAGGTGGATGCGGTGGCGCCGGTTATCGAGGCGGCGGCGGACTATGTGCGCAAGCGCATTCCCCAGGGGGCCGGGTTCATCGCGTTGCATTTGGACCTGGCCGGCGCGTTGTATGCGCCGCTGAATGCCGAGCTGTTCGAGTGGGTGATAGAGAATCTGCTCAAGAATGCGCTGGACGCCATGGAAATGACCGGGGGCGCCATTCATGTGCAGGCGTCGCTCGAGGAAAACGACATCCGGATAGATATACGCGATACGGGCAAGGGCATTGACCGGAAAAACTGGAAAAATATATTCCGGCCCGGGTACAGCACCAAAAAACGGGGCTGGGGGCTCGGCCTGAATCTGGCCCGCCGCATCGTGGAGGACCATCATGGCGGAAGCCTTGCGCTGCTGCATTCGCGGCCCGACCAGGGAAGCACGTTTCGGATTACGATCCCGGCGGCGCAGAAACCCTGAGGCGGGCTCTGGGGTTCGGGAACAGGCATGGCGTACGTGACGCGCCCTTCGGGAGGCTGCAAGGAGCGCGGTGACTGGTCATTCCTCATTACGCGGGGCCTGCCATGCTGCTTCGTCATTTCTTGCCAGCGCATCCTTCGCAGCCTCGGAGATTTGCACATTTAATCAGAGTATCCTTAATCAGAGTGTCCTCAGGAAAAGAGGATATTTACCGGATTGCCCTTGCGAATGCCGAGCAGTTGCGCCGCATTGCCCGCATTGACCGCCACTTCGAGCAGGCGGCTGCTGTTGTACTGCAAAAGAGGTTCTCCGGTCTCGACGGCGGCGTATGCGAGCTGGATCCCTTCAAGGATGGTGTTGCCCGCAAAGCACTTGACGGGCCGGCCTGCCCGCCGTTCCTCCATCATCTCGCGAGAAATGTTCGTGATGCAATTGCCGAAACGGTCGATGTGCACTACCCACCCTTGTATGCCTTGATCGTCCATGATAGGCAGCGCCCATTTCATGGGAGTCAACTGGTCGATGGCGCAGCCGAGGCGTTCGATGGGCGTACCGTTGGCGAGATGGGCCGCTGCGGGCGCAAAGATGTCGCGTCCGTGAAAGGTTTGAGAGGGGGCGTCGTTGCGCCAGTACTCACATCGGTCGAGGCGTACGCAGGCGTCGGGGACGGCTCCATCGAGAACCAGCGGAAATATGCCATTGTCCGGCCCGGTAAAAAAGTGTTCGCCGCAACGCAGCGCTACGGGTCGCCGATCCGTTCCTACGCCGGGATCCACCACGGCGAGATGTATGGCGCCGGGCGGAAAATAGCAGGCGGCTTCGCGCAGCACGAAGGCGCACTCCATAATGTCCTGCGGTGCGATCGCATGCGAAATATCCACGATGCGCGCATTGGGGCATAAGCCAAGGAGGACGCCTTTGAGCGTCCCGACATACGCATCCTGCGTCCCGAAGTCGGTGGTAAGTGTTATGATAGGAGACACGGCGGCGCAAGCAGTATCCTGATAGTCATTTGTGTCAAAGTACGAAGAAAGCAAGGTTTGGTTTTCGCGCGGCGCGTTTGCCGCGCGGGACCCGGGCAGGGATTGCGGTTCGCCGGAACGCGAGAGGCACTCTGGCTGTGTCATTTCTCATTACACGGGCCCTGCCGCATTGCTTCGTCATTCCTTGCCAGCGCGCCTCTCGCAGCCTCTGAACTTTGCACATTCAATCAGAGTATCCCAAGGATACTCTGAGCTTCGCGAACTGGATCAGAGTATTCCCTGGAGGCATTATGTCTGGACACGGAAAAGACATAGGCAAGCGAGGAGAAGATATTGCCGCTGCGTATCTGCAAGCCGCCGGGTACCGCATTCTCCGTCGCAATTACCGGTTCGGGCGCCTGGAGCTGGATATGATATGCCATGCCGCCCCCACCGCTCCTGCTGCTTCCGCCGTCTCCGCCGCCCTTTCCGGGAAAGGGGAGATTGTGTTCGTCGAAGTAAAAACCCGCTCCGGTTTCGGGTTCGGGCGCCCCGAAGAAGCCGTATCGGCAACGAAGCAACGCCGCATCGCGCAGGCCGCGCAGGCCTGGCTGCGGGAGCAGCGCATGGAGCGGACGCCGTGCCGGTTCGACGTGGTCGCTGTCGTACTGCGCAAAAACGCCGAGCCGGTCGTTACCCATTTCAAGCAAGCGTTTTGGGTTTCGTGAGGCTATGTCGCCGTACGGAGCATGGCGGACGTGAAGCGCCCTTCGGGAGGCTGCGAGGGGTGCGCTGGCTGTGTCATTCCTCATTACATGGAGCCTGCCATGCTGCTTCGTCATTCCTTGCCAGCCCACCCCTCGCAAGCCTCTGAACTTTGCACATTTGATCAGCGTATCCTGAAAATCGCTTTGTTCGGCGCGTCGCTTTTTTACAGGGCGTTTCCGTACGGGGGCGCCTCGCGCCGCCAAACCATCGCCAACCCGGTTTTACGAGATGACCAGCAAAATCAGCAAGTCCGAGGCGGAATGGAAAGCCGCGCTTTCTCCCGAACAGTACAGGATACTTCGGAAAAAGGGCACCGAACCGGCGTTTTCCGGCGCCTTGTGCGACCATAAGGGGGACGGGACCTATGTTTGCGCCGCCTGCAGTCAGCCGCTTTTCGATTCCGACGCCAAGTACGACTCCGGCAGCGGATGGCCCAGTTTTTACCAGCCGGAGGACGGGGACGTTATCGAAACGCAGGAAGACCTTAGCGGGGGCAGGGTGCGCACGGAGGTGTTGTGCTCGCGGTGCAACTCCCATCTTGGCCATGTGTTCGAGGACGGGCCGAATCCCACCGGGCTGCGGTATTGCATCAATTCCGCCGCGCTCGATTTTGAAGACGACGATTCGCCGACGGCATGACGACCGTACTTTTGCTGCATCGCAGGGAGGGCCGGGTGGAGGCTTCGGTAAGCGAGATAGACGAAACCCGCTTGCCGGAGGGAGATGTGTTGCTCGACGTATGGTATTCGGGGCTCAATTACAAGGATGCGCTGGCCATTACCGGACGGGGCAAGATTATTCGCGGCGCCTGGCCCTTCGTGCCGGGGATCGATCTGGCCGGAAAGGTGCGCGTTTCCGATTCGGAGACGTACAAGCCGGGCGATCTGGTGATCGGCACGGGATGGGGGCTTGGCGAATCCCATTGGGGCGGGTATGCGAAGACGCAGCGCGTGGATGCGGCCAAATTGCTCCCGTTGCCTGAGGGCATGTCCCTTGACAAGGCTATGCTGGCCGGCACGGCGGGACTTACGGCCATGCTGGCTGTGATGGAACTGGAGACGCATGGCGTGAAGCCGGGCCGGGGCGAAGTGCTGGTGACAGGCGCGTCGGGCGGGGTAGGAAGTTTTGCCGCGGGGTTGCTGCATGCGGCGGGATATAACGTGGCGGCGTCTACCGGGAGCCCGGACGCCCACGACTGGCTGCGTTGGCTTGGGGCGGACCGGATCGTCGAACGCGAAGCGCTTGCCGCCGGCGCTGCCCGACCGCTGGATTCGGGGCAATGGGCGGGCGCGGTGGACGTCGCAGGCGGAAAAACGCTCGAAGCGATTCTGGCGGGTCTGAAGCCTCACGGGGTGGCGGTAGCCTGCGGACTGGCCGGAGGGCACGCCTTGCATACCACGGTGTTTCCGTTCATTCTGCGCGGCGCGCGCCTGATCGGCGTGGATACGAACACCTGTCCCGGACCCATGCGCCGACAAGCCTGGGCGCGCCTTGCCCGCTGGATGACGGACGAGCGGGCGAAGCATCTTCTTGCGGATATGATCGGTCTGAGCGATCTTGCAGCGTATAGCGAACGGCTTTTGTCCGGCGCGATCCGGGGCAGGTTGCTGGTGGATTTGCGAAATTGTTGAAATCCGCGATAATACAGGGCATTTTTTCGGGCAATCTTTCGGCATTATGACTGTGCGGACGCTCCTTGCGGTACTGATCGTACTTCTTGTCGCCAATCTTGGCGTGGAGTTATGGAATCGCATGGATCCGCCGGAGGCCGTTCCATTGGAGGATGCGCTTGCTCCGGCCCCGTTTCCGCACGATCCGCAGTATTATGACGACAACGTCGCCGCGCTTCTGTCATATTATGACGACGACGTCGCCGCGCTTCTGTCATATTATGACGACGACGTCGCCGCGCTTCTGTCATATTATTACGGCCTCGGTGCTTTGCCCCCCGCAGATGGGGAATTTTCCGACGCATTCTCTGCCGAATTTCCTGTCGATTCAGACGTTGCGTTTGCGCCTGATTTTTACGACTACGCCGGAACGCCTACCGTGGCTCGCATCGTGGATGGGGATACCTTCGAACTCTCGGATGGAACGATGCTGCGCCTGATAGGCATAGACACGCCAGAGGTACATCCTTCCGGCAAATTGAGCAGGGACGCAGAGCGCACTGGCATGGACAAGGAAACGATCCGGGCGCTGGGGAGGCGGGCCAGCGCGTACGCCGCGGAACTGGCGCTCGGCAAGCGGGTCGAGCTTGAATACGGTTCCGGAGGCAGAACGGACCGGTACGGGAGGACCCTTGCGTACGTATGGGTCCTGGACGAGCAGGGCCGCCGCCTGTACCGGGTAAACGACCGCCTTGTCGCCGACGGGTATGCGAATATCTACTCGGGTATTCCGTTCGAATACAGCGACGAGTACCTGGAATACGAGCGGGAAGCCCGCGAGGAAGGGCGGGGATTGTGGGGGGAGTGAGTTCCTACCCCGTACTCTGCATGGCCGCTGCAATTCCGTTGATGCTCAGGAACAAGGCGTGTCGCAGCGCATCCTGCGTTGCTTCGTCCTCGGTGGCCCGGTACCGCTTGATGAGTTCGACCTGCAGCAGGTTGAGTACGTCCGTATAGGGATTCCGCAGGATAATGGATTTCTGAATGACCGGGTTGCTGTCGAGCAATTCGCTTTGTCCTGTGATCTGCAGAATCATGTCCCGCGCCTGGCGAAAATCCTCCTCGATCTGTTTATGGATGCGCGCGCTCTCCGGGGAATTTTCCAGTTCCCGGTAATGCTGAGAGATTGCGAATCGCGCCCGCGCCATTTCCCGTTGCGCGCTGTTCACGACGGCCCGGAAGAAGGTCCATTCCCGGAAGAGCGCCTGGAGCCGGAGGAGGATTGCCGGGTCTTCGTCGGCGAGCGCGGCCAGACCGCGGCCCGTTCCGAACCACCCCGGCAGCGTGTATCGCGTCTGGGTCCATGCGAAGACCCACGGGATGGCCCGCAACGATTCGAAGGGCGCCTCGTGCGCGGACCCCCGCGAAACCGGACGCGAGGCGATAGGCAAACGGCTTATCTGCTCGATAGGCGTGACGCCGGTATACCATGACCACAGTGCGGGGTCTTCGATGAGCGTCCGATAGGCTTCCATGGAGCGCTCGGCGATGCGGTCTAGCGCTTCGACATTTTCGGCGGCTGTTCCATAGTCGTTTTCGCCATTGCTCCGCGCTCCCGCCGCCGTGCTCACAATCATGGCGCTGACGATCTGTTCGAGGTGCCGCCGCGCGATGTCCGGCAGCGCATACCGGAACGAGATCACCTCTCCCTGCTCAGTAAACCGGATTTGCCCGTTATGCACGACGGGGGGCATGGCGAGAATAGCCTGATTGGCCCGGCCGCCGCCTCGTCCGACCGTGCCGCCTCGCCCGTGAAACAGCCTTAGCGTGACCCTGTGTTCCCTGCATACGACGCCGAGGGCTTTCTGGGCCTTGTGCAGCGCCCAGTTGGCCATCCAGTATCCCCCGTCCTTGTTCGAATCCGAGTAGCCCAGCATGATTTCCTGAAAACGCCCGCGGGATTCGAGGTGCCTGGCGTATACCGGATTGGCGAAGAGCGCGGCCATGAGCGTGTCCGCCTCAGCCAGGTCCTCTATCGTTTCGAAGAGCGGCACGATATCGAGCGGGCAGTACAGTTCCCCGTCCTGTATGCGCCAGAGTCCAACCACTTTCGCCAGCAACATGGCTTCCAGCACGTCGCTCACGGTATGCGTCATGCTGATGACGTAACTTCCCATGGCGGCCGGTTCTCGCTGGACGATTTCCCGGATCGCCTCGAAACTTTCCACGACTTGCTGCGCCATGCCGGAGAGCTGCGCGTCGCGGGGAAGCAGGGCGCGCGGATTTTCCAGCTCGGCGGCCAGCAGTTCGACTTTTTCGGACTCGTCGAGGCGGGCGTAGTCGTCGTGCGCGTTTGCGGCGCGCAGGATAGCGGCGACGGCTTGCTCGTGTATGCGGCTGTGCTGCCGTACGTCGAGCGCCGCCATATGAAATCCGAACGTGCGCGCTCGCACGAGCATGCGTTGCAATCGACCGGCTTCGGTGCAGGTTTCGCAGCCCGTTTCGACAAGGCATTTCCGGAGCAGCTCCAGGTCCTCGACAAAAGCCGCGCTGGCGTAGTCGCATGGCTCGGCGGCTCCCGGGCGCTTCCCGTCCTGCGCGGTTTCCACTTGCTCTGCAAGCCGGCGCAGGCGCTCCGCCATGTAGCTTATCTTGAGTCGGTACGGCTCGTGGCGGTAGATTCGTTTGCTCCTTGCGTCGAGGTCGATCATCTCCGCATCGGCGGCGATGGCGTCGTGCAGCGTATGCGGGATGGAAACTTGCCGGTCCGAGATGCTGAGTTCCCGCCGCAATTCCACCAGTTCGTCAAGAAAGAGGCGTATGGCGGCGAGACGCTGTTTGGCGAAGGTCCGCCGCGTTACGTCCGCCGTGACGTTCGGATTGCCGTCCCGATCGCTGCCGATCCAGGATCGATACCGCAGAAATACGGGAATGTCGCCCGCCGCCCCGTAATAAGCATGCAGTCCCCGTCGTATGTCGTCGTATATGTCCGGGACGGTTTCCCGAATCGCGTTGCGCAGGAAATACAGTCCCTGATCTACTTCGTCGTCTACGCTGGGCCTGTCCGCGCGAATCTCGTCGGTGGAGAGCAGCAGGGATATCTGGTTCTGGATATCCGTCAGGACATGTTCTTTTTCTCGTGGCGTCAGTTGCTCCCGGTTCAGTCGGGACAGTATTCGGGAGATGTGCTGCTGCTTGTACAGGATGCTGAGCCGCCGCGCTTCGGTGGGATGCGCCGTCAGCGTAGGCTGGATATCCAGTCGGCGGAGGAGCGCCAGCGTCTCTTTGCGGGAATATCCTTGTTCCTTGAGATGGCGAATAGCCTCCAGGATGGATTCCGCCCGGGGGTTTTCCGGCGATCCGGCCCGCGCCCGGTCCCGGTTGATCCGAATGATTTCCTCCTGCTCGGCCTGGTTCACCAGATGGAAGAACGCGGTGTAGGCGCGAAGCATCCAGAGAATATCCTCGTTGCCAAGCTGCGCAATGCGGTTTTTCGCCTTTATGCGGGACGCCGGGGCATTCTCCGCTACCGATTGCTTGCAGAGCATCCGTAACTCTTCCGCCAGGTCAAGGACATGTTGTCCCGCCTGCTGGCGTATCGCTTGCCCAAGTAGCGCGCCAAGAAGATTGACCTGGCGGCTCAACGGGCGCGATATGCCCGTGCCCTCTGCTTCGACGTCAAGCCCCGAAAGCTGCATCGCGTGTCCGCATCGTGATTGCGACGAGCAGCCTTGCGAGGCGTCGTCTTGCAGGAAGCATTTATCGAAAATATGGCGCCGAAACTATTCCGCAGGCGTTACGGGAATCGACACGCTCGTTTGATCCCACATCATGGAAAGCGTGGCCGCAGAGCCTTCCTCGTTGGCTTCGAGGCTGATGGTGAAGGCTTCGTGGATGCTTTCGGTCATGCTTGTCGGGGTTTCCAGGCGCAGGACGTCGTGCTCGTCCGAATAGGAAAAGGCGCCCCACATGCCCAGGCCGGCGTTCACGATCAGGGTCCATGCTTCCTCATTCGGGATGACGAGAAGGGCATAGGTGCCTGCGGCCAGGTCCATGTCTCCGAGCCGGACATCTTGCGTGACCGTCATTTCCGTGGCCTCGTTGGCGCCCAGACGCCAAACCTCGCCGAACGGCACAAGGCCCCCGAAAATTTCCCGGTCGCGTTTCCGGGGCGATCCGTAGTGGATGCTGGCGTAGGTTCCGTCGCTGAAGGAGGTCTGCGTAACGGCCCGCGGACTCATCGGATTAGGCGGCGGAACGACATCCATCGTAACGGCGTCTTGCGCCGCGACAGCGCGCGCGCCGAAAACGAGGAGGGCTGCCGTAACGAGCAGGGGCAACAGGGTGCGGGGTATGGATACAGGCATAGCGTTGTCTGGTGGGTTGGATAACGTTGATGAAAATCGTTGGAAGGTTTTGAGGAACCTCTGATTAATTCTACTTCGATCAGCGCTTCGCGTTCGCGCGTACAGCGACATTATGACGGCGTCGTTGCAATCAGCGGCATACGCTACGGATTCGGGCGCAGCGGACGCGAAGCACCCTTCGGGAGGCTGCGAGGAACGCTCTGGCCGCGTCATTCCTCATTATGCGGGGCCTGCCGCATTGCTTCGTCATTCCTTGCCAGCGCGTCCCTCGCAGCCTCTGAACGTTGCAGAATTAATCAGAGGTTCCCCGAATATACGACAGGGAGCGTATCTATTCGCGTGTTTTCTCTACGACGATGTTCGTTTTTTCGATGACAGAGACCGTGTCCAGTTCCTGAATAGCCAGCAGGCTGTCCATGCGCTCAATAGGATCTCCCGGCGCGGCGATCGTTTCCGAGGTGAAATTCAGGTAATTCTGGAACCGGATGCCGCCCACGGTACGCGCATTGTATGCCTCCCGGAAGCGCGTCCCTGCATCGCTTGTTTCATAATCGTAGGCGAAATAGTCCATGGTGTGGCGGTCGCGGTGGAACCAGTACACGTATCGGTCCTGGTAATCGTCGCCGCCGCCCTCCCGCTCGAAGGTGACCTCGATTTCATGGTACGGCTCGCCAAGTATGTTTTCTTCGGACAGGTATCGGGCCTGTACCGCCTCGTCGGTCAACTTGAAGGGCAATAGCATGAAGTAGGACACGGCGTTGAGCGAGGAGGCGTAGCTGGAATCGGCCTCTTCGGAGAGTTCTGTGCGCACTCCGTCTATTTCCCGGTAGAAGCCGTCGTTGGTCAGTATGTCCCGAATGTGTCCGGCGGAGTCCGGGCGCTCGCGTTCGTACTGGAACATTCCTCCGTTCAGTATGATGGTGTAATGATATTCCCGGAAGTCGAACTCGATCTTCACGCGGTCCGCGTGTTCGCCGCCGTGCGCAAGCGCCGCCTGCCGTATGATGGACTCGGCCTTGCCGGGGGCGGAAGCCTCTTCGGAAGGGTCGCCGTCGCAGGCTGCAAGGGCCAGCAGCGCGCCGGCGAGGAGGGCGGTCGCTGCATGGGTTGACAAACGGGTTGATACGCGAAGCATTGTTTCGTCGGGATAGGTAAAATGGAGGGCGCGTTAGGGCCTGTTAACAGGCCCTAGTCCCAGGGGAGGCGGTCCAGCTGGACGCCGAATACCCAGCGGAATGCGAACGCCTTGTCGCTGTCCGCATATTCGTAATCGTTGGCCCACAGGGGAAAGCGGGCTACGAGCACAAGGTCCGACAAGACGTCGGATTGTTTGATCCACCGGTCGAATCCCCGCAAGCGATTCAGGTCGTACCGGACGCCCAGCCCTGCGTCCATCAGGGTGCGTTTCCGGCGCTCGTCACGTTCTTTCTTGCTCAGGTCTCCTACATATCCAGTACCCATAAACAATTCCAGCCGGAGGGGGCGCAAGAGGGGCGGACCTTGTAGCCGGGGCGTAAGCAGCCGTGCGCTGAAGGCGACCATTTCCGTGACGCCCAGAAAAAACGGCTCTTCTGCGGCGCGGCTTGTTTCGTGTCCGTCGTGATCGTCCGCATGCCGATGCGATGCGTACGGTTTCTCCTGCCGCATGTAGGCGACGGGGCCCGGCGCGCCAAAGGCCACCCAGTTCGCATCGGCGAGCGGCTCCTCGAAGAGCGCCTCCACGTTGCGGTAGGCCGCATCGCTCCACTGCTCCTCGATCGATACCCCCCCGAAACGGAATAGTTTATCCGGGGACAGGTCGTTGGATCCGGCTCCGGCGAACAGGCGCACGGAGCCCGTGAACGGTCCGACCGGGGCGCCAAGGGACAAATCCATGGATACCCGGTTGGCGGAGTACCACCTTTCGCTTTCTTCGTCCGCTTCCGCAAATCGCGGCGACCATTCGCCTCTTTCCGTGAACCCCGGAAACCATTCGTCTGCTTCCGCGAACCACCTGCCGAATTCCGCGAAAAAGACATATCGATACCAGTCGCTTGTTCCTCTCATGCGTCCATATACGGAAACGACGTCTTGCATCCAGGCGCCGGAGGTATTCCAGACGTTGGCGCGGTCGTTGCTTTGAAAGTGCATCCTGGCCCCTGTCGCGTAGCGGCGACTGCGCTTTCGCAGGAGATCGTCCGGATCCGAAAAGGAAACCTCCAGGCCGGTTCGGTAAATCCCCAGCTGTTTTTCTGCCCATCCCGACAGGTTTATCAGGTAGCCCTTCAGGTACTCTTCCGAGCGGGAAAAATTGTAGTCGACGCCGTTCAGCGCGTGGAATTCCGGCGATTCGTCTTGCGCGAGGCGGCGCGCGACATCGGGTTTTTCGCCGCTGCTGAAAAGCACCTGCGGCCAGATCGTCACTGCTTTTTTTTGCGTTTCCCCGGTGAGCGCATACGCGCCGCGAAATTGCACCCCTATGCCCGGCCCCCAATGCTGCGCGTATTGCACGAGCGGTCGCCATCCGACGTCGAAGCGGCGGATGTTGGGCGCAGGGGGTTGCAGGAAAGAATATTCGCGCGTTCGCCCGGTGGTATTGTCGAGCCGGTTCGATTCCGGGGTGCGCAGGTACGGATCGATTTCGGCGCGGCGCGGCCTGACGGGCAGCATGACGTCCAGCGCGTATTCGGGCGAGGTCCATGGCCAGGGCTCCGCCACGATCCAGTCCTCCGGGACCGGTTTGTGTCCCCGCATGACGCCCAGCGGTATATGCACCCATTGCACCGATCCGTCGGCGAGCGTGATTTGCAGGTCTATGGGCATGACGGCGCGTCCATGCCTTTTCAGCGTCATGGTTGCGCGCCATTCCGTTCCGTGCGGGTTACTCCTGAAGCGTCGTATGGCGTAATCCAGCTCCCGGTTCGCATCCCCGAATTGCTGGAAATACCAGTCCAGATGAATGCCCGACACCTGTTCGGCTACGCGCTCCACATCGTGGGGGCCGGCGTGCCGGAACGCATATTGCCGGTGGTATTCGAGCAGGAACCGGTCGCGCAGCGAGTCCGAGATAACGTACCCCAGCATGTCGAGCATCATCTCTCCGCCCGAATACGAAGCCACGCCGTAGGCCGCGTTCGTATCGAACCAGTCGCTGGGGGTGTTCAGCGGTTCGAAGAGGCCCAGGCGTTTCATGTTCAGAATACCGACCAGCGCGCCCGCATGTGACGGCCGCGGTTGCCCGCGAAGGTGCGCAAGCGCTTCGCGCGTGGCGTAACTCGTGAACCCTTCATCCATCCACGCATAGTCGGCTTCGTTCGATCCGATCATTCCGTAGAACCACATATGCGCCACTTCGTGGGCGGTTACCCCATGGAGGGAGGGGGGAGGCCGCCTGCCTGTTACCAGGGTGATCATCGGGTATTCCATCCCGCCGTCTCCACCTTGCGCAATGGTCATCTGCGGGTAGAGATAGGGGCCGTACCTTGCTTCGAAGAACGCCATGATTTTCGGGGCGGCTTCATGGAGGGTTCGCCATACCTCGGCGACATCCGGCTGATAGAGCAGGTGAATCGCGTAGCCCGCCTCCGTTTCAAGCACGTCGTGAATGTAGTCCGGGTCCGCCGACCAGGCGAAGTCATGGACATTTTCCGCGTAAAAACGCCAGGTCAGCGAATCGCTTTGCGCCGCAGGGGCATCCGTGTTTAGCGAATCGCTTGCGTAGCCATGCCCCACCTCTTCCGGGTTGCGGAGGGTTCCCGTGGCCCCGACGATATATTCGGAGGGCAGGGTGATGCGTACGTCGAAGGTTCCGAACGGGGCGTAAAACTCCCGGCCTACATAGGGGTCCGCATGCCATCCGCGCGCATCGTACTGTGCGAGTTTCGGATACCATTGCGTCATGGAATAATCGATTCCTTCCCGGCTGTCCCGTCCGCTGCGGCGGGTCTGGAGAGGAATTTGCGAAACGAATGTCATGTCGAAAACGGCCTGACCGCCCGGCGGGAGGGGGCGGGCCAACGTTACTTCGAGAACGGTGTCGAAGGCGTGGTGCGAAACGGGTTCTCCGTCCTGCGTGAGCGATTCGATGCGGTGATAGCCGATTTCGTCCGGGCCAAGGTCGAAAATGCGGGGCGCCGTACGCGGGTCGGGATCCGGCAACTCCCGGTTCCGCTCAGCCATCATGGAATGCGGCTGGAAAGCATTGAAATAGAGGTGGTAGAACACGCGGGAGAGCGTGTCCGGAGAGGTGTTGGCATACGTAAGGCGCTGACGACCCTCTATGGCGTGCCGGTCCGGATGGACGGTAACGTCCATGTCGTACTGGACGATGGTTGTCTGCCCAGCTGGATTCGCTTCGGGGCGGGACGTCGAGGAGACGGGTTCCGCTGCCTGGCGGGTTTGTCCGCTCGTCGCCAGCGGCAAGCAAGCGAACAACAGCAGCGCGACGTATCGAATGCACATCATGACGTCATAACACCAATAAAACGGAACGAACGGGCGTAAATCAGGAAGCGTCGGAGCGTAAATCGTACAAAAATACGTATGCCCCCTGCAGGCGCTTGTTCCTGAACAGGAAACGCCGCGCTCGCCGTTGCGTTAAGAATACGCTGGTCAAAACCGCTTTGCTCAGTGCGCCGCGCATTGTATCCTTCATGAAATAACCTCCTACGACGGTGACGAAATCAGATATTGTCGAACGAATCGCCACGGGCACCGGAATGACCCGCATCGAAACAGAGGCGGTCATCAACGGCTTCATGGCCTGTGTTTCAGATGCTCTTGCGTCGGGAGAGGGCGTCGAACTTCGGGGGTTCGGAACCTTTCACGTGCAGCGCCGGCGACCCCGCAAGGCGCGCAATCCGCGCACGAACGAGGAAATTCCGGTGGCGGCGCGTTACATGCCGATGTTTCGTCCTTCCAGGAGTTTGCGAGATCGGGTGGATACGGCGGTCAAAAATAGCCTTGAAAGCGAGACCGGGCTGTCCGATGCCTAACGTTTTTTGCATGGATTGCGGCGCCCGGATGGCCGGAGGCGCCGCCCGGTGCGAATTATGCGGATGGGCGCCTTCCGAATCCGCCGCCGAGACGCTCTTCGTTGCAGCCCCTGCGGCGGACGAATCGGAAAAAGGATCTCTTGGCGTCCGGGTGGCTATTCTTATATGTATTCCTGTGCTGATTGTGATCGCCCTGTTTATGATCAGCGAGATGTCCACTCGGCAGGCCCGGCCTGATACGGCGTCTGTGGCCGACATGCCCGCCGAAATGCGCAGCGCCGCCGTTATCGACGAGTTCGAATCCATTCCTGTCGCTGTCCAGCATGCTCCCGCGGCGGATTCGCTCCGGGAAATTATGCAGTCCGGGGACGAAACGCTTGCTCTTGGAGCGCAGCGGGAACTGGTTCGTTTTCTGGCCGAGATCGGACGTGCAGACCTTGCCGCCATTGAGCAGCAGCGCCTGGCCCGCCGCACCGACGCGACGACCGACTGGCGCTATGCAGGCGGACTTTTGTACGCCTGGATGGAAGCCGTCTACAACGAGCGCAAAACCGATGTGGCGTTGCTGGCTATCGAAGCGCTCGGGAAGGTGCTTGCCGAAAACCCGGACGACGTGGATGTTCGCGCCGACCTGGGCTGGGCCTATCAGTACGATCCGCAAAATCCCATGGAAGCGATCCGGCAAACGAATCTGGCCCTCGAGCAGGACCCGGATCACCTCGCCGCCAATTACAACCGGGCCGTTTTTTTGCTGCGCATCAACCGAATCCAGGAAGCGCTGGAGCAGTTCGAGCGGGTCGTTGCGCTGGCTGAAGACGGTTCTGCATACCATCGGCAAGCCCAGGCCTGGATCCGCGCCATCCGCCAGAATGCGGAAAATTCCTTATAGGATACGCTGATCAGAGGTTTCTTAAATCTGCAAAGTTCAGAGGCTGCGAGGGGCGCTTCCCTCTGTGCCAACAAAAGGTGGGACACACTCGTACACTAATTAGCGAACATATATCGGGTTTCTGTCGTCGTCTGTGGCGGTGCGATTTCGTTTGACTTTTTCACCATCCCGTGAAGTCGCCATGGAATCGAAAGATTTTTCTCACCCGCCTGGTTCGTCGGAGTATCCTTCGACGGAAGCGGTAGCGCCGGCGAGGCGGTTTTGATCAGAGTATTCTATAACGTGTCGCCGTCCGGTCCGTCGCATGGGGCGATTTGCGGTTTCGTCCTGATTTTATGCGCCGCCGCACTGTTCGCGGGGTGCCGCCGCTCGCCGCCCGGGGACGTTCTCAGCGTGTACGCCGCCGCGTCGCTGACGGATGTAATGGAAGCCTTTGCGGACACGTTTCAGGTTGCGACGGGCATGCCGGCGACGGTAAACGTGGCGGGCAGTTCGCTTCTGGCGCGGCAGATCGAGCGGGGGGCCGCCGCCGACTTGTTCGTTTCCGCGCACCCGGACTGGACGGACTATTTGCATGCGACGGAGCGCATTCTGGCGCCCGTCGAACTGCCTGTCGCCAACCGGCTCGTACAGGTTCGGCGGCGGGACGGAGGCGGCTCCGCAAACGAGCGCATTGCGCTGGCCGATCCAGACCATGCGCCGGCGGGGATGTACGCCCGCGAGGCCTTGCTTTGCGAAGGGACGTGGGCGGCGCTGAAGCCTCGGCTTGTTCCCGCGCTTGACGTGCGCGCGGCGGTGGCGGCGGTGGAAGCCGGCGCAGCGGGAGCGGCCATTGCCTATGCCTCCGACGCCGCCATGGCGCCGGAATTACAGGCGGAGGAGGTGGTTTCGGAGGCGTGTCGTCCCCGGATACGGTACACGGCGGCGGTGGTGCAGGGGAGCGCGCTGCGGGAAGACGCCCGGCGCTTTCTGGCCTTGTTGCGGGACCCGGCGGCGGCGCGCGTGTGGCGACGGTTCGGATTCGGATTTTGGGAGGATACGCCCTGAACCGGATCAGCGCCTACTTCTTCATCTGCTTGAGGAAGTCCTCCCAGTCGCCATCGTTCAGGCCGGACGCCCTGGAGTAATCCTGAATCATGCGGATCAAATCCTGTCCGCCCCCGCGTTCGAGCACATACTTCGGTTTCAGGTTCACCGCTTCGGGCAATCCCTGCGCTTCCGCCCGGTAAAGCCATTTCTGGCCTTCTTCGAGGAAGTCGTCGTCCTTTTTCGCCACCATGCACTTGCACAACAGAAACATGCCCAGTTTTAATTGCGCGCCGGCATGATTTTGTCTGGCGGCCTGCCGGAACCAGGCTATCGCTTTCGAAAAGTCCTTCGGTACGCCTACCCCCTTGACGTACATATTGCCCAATCTGTACTGGGCCAGGGCGTCTCCCTGTTTTGCGGCTTTTTTAATGGCGTCTGCGTTCATGAGAATTCAAGGATACTCTGATTAAGTGGGCGCAGATCAGGGGCTTGCGAGGGGGGCGCTGGCAAGGAATGACGAAGCAGCGAGGCCTTTACTCCATTCGAAGCGCGTCGGATAATTCGTTGGCGTCGTCGTCGCGGCGCTCGACCTGGCTGCTTTCAAGAAGGTCGCCGCACATTCGAATGGCCTCGATCAGGCCGTCCGCGAAACACCCGCCTCGCACCCCGTCCCGGATACGGGCCACGATATCCGTCCAGTCGTCTGCGGATACCTGTGCGTTAATCCCTGCATCTCCCAGCACTTCAATGCGATGCTCCCAGAGCGATATAAAGATCAGTACGCCGGTGCGTTCCCGCGTGGCGAACACCTCTTCCTCCACGAAAGCCTTCATGGCCCGCCGGTGTACGCTCCGCGTCAGCCAGGCGGAGCCTGCCAGCATCCGTCCGATCGGCGGCGCAAAAGCGCTCAACGCTCCTCCAGCTATCCCCGACGCCAGCGCCAGCGAGGCGGCGCCCCATCCCGTATGGAGCCAGGCCAGTCCCCATCCTTCGTAGAACCGGAATATCGCCGCCGTAAAAGCCAGCGCCAGCGCAGCGGCAATGCCCGCGCCTTTCCATACGATTCCCTCGTACGTATCGCTGCGCCGGACGACATACGGGACGATTTCGCCCGACGTACGGCCCTCCGCTTCGGCTACCGCCTGCCGGATGCGTTCGAGGTCTTCCTTTGATAGCCGCTCTTTCATAGTGCGTTTGTTATGAGGCTTCGCTGCTTGCAGCGGGGCATCCTTTATTTGGGCGGACGTCGGCGGGAACGCGCAGAGCACGTACAAACCCGCAAGGGCCGCCGGTCTGTCAGGCGCCTGGACGATCCGCCCGGCTCGGCAAACGCCGCCGCAACGCGGCGTGCGCCGCAAGGCTGGCGGCGGACAACAGGACCGCCACCAGAACGAGCCGCAGCGCCGCATGTTCGCCGCCCATACGATGTATTTCGGTAAAGATAGCCAATGGAAGCGTACGCGTTTCAGACGGAATGTTGCCCGCCAGCACAATGGTGGCCCCGAATTCGCCGAGCGCCCGCGCAAAGGCTATCACGACGCCCGCCGCGATAGCCCGCCCCGCGAGCGGCGCCGTAACATACCGAAAAACAGCGGTCCGCGTACCGCCGTATACGTATCCGGCCTCTTCCCAGGAGGGATCGACCTGTTCGAAGCCGACGCGCATGGTTTGCACCATCAGCGGAAACGCCACGACGCCCGCCGCCACGGCGGCTCCGAACCATCCGAAGGCGATGCGCAGTCCGAAGGCGGATTCCAGCCAGCCCCCGATCGCCGATTCCGGGCTCAGCAGAATGAGCAATAACCACCCCGTCACGACCGGCGGAAGCACCAGCGGCAACTGCACGAGATTCTCTGCGACGAACGCCATTGGCAGCCGGTTTCGGGCGAGCAGATACGCCAGCGCCACCCCGATCGGCGCCGTGATCAGCACCGCAACCGCCGCTACGCGCAGCGAAAGCCCGACCGCCTCCCATTCGGCCAGCGTGAGCATGGCTCCGGGGAAAACCTGTTCTGTCAAAAGAAGCGGGCCCATTGCGGCGCATTTGCAATACATTGTATGTACATTGTATTGCATTCGTATTACATGAATCCCAGTTCGAGGCGGGCTTCCTCGGACATCATGTCGGGCGTGAAAGGCGGATCGAAGGTCAGAACCACCGTCGATTCGTCCACGTCCGGGAGCATGCCGATCGCCGCCTCGACTTGCTGAGGGAGCACGTCGGCGACCGGGCAGTTCGGCGCGGTCAGGGTCATTCGGACAAAAACGGACCGGTTTTTCGCCTGGATTTCATAAATAAGCCCGAGGTCGTAGATATTTACCGGAATTTCCGGGTCGTAGATGCTTTTGAGCACCTCGACGACCTGGGCCTCAAGGTCCTGGGCCTGCTGCTTTCCTTCCTGCTCGTTTTGTTCGGTCGATGTCGTTTTTTCCATGGGTCCGCCGGAAGGTGAAGCGATGATGAAGCATAGTGTTAACAGGCCCTAATTCGAATGCATCTGCGCAAAGCGTTTGAGTTGCCGGACCATGGAGGCCAGGCCGTTTCTCCGCGTGGATGAAAGATGATCCTTCATGCCGATCTCGTCAAGAAATTCCAGATCGGTCTCGACAACGTCTTTCGGAGGTTGCCCGGACAGGACCCGGATCAACAGCGCCACGAGGCCCTTCGTAATGAGCGCATCGCTGTCGCCTTCGTAGAACACCCGTCCGTTTTTCATTTCCGGACGGATCCATACCTGGGCCTGGCAGCCGTGAATCCGGTACGCTTCGGTCTTGTACAGCGGGTCGAGCGGGGACAGGCCCTGTCCGATCTCGATGAGATATTCGTACTTTCCCATCCAGTCGTCGAAGAGGCCGAACTCTTCCACGATGTCCCGGGCGCGTTCCCGAATCGTTCCTTGTTCCGACATGTTCGCAGCGCAGGTTCCGGCGTTTAAGGATCCTTAGTCAGCGTATCCCTTAGCCGAGCATTTCCCGAACGCGCCGTACGCCGGCGGCCAGCGCGTCCGCTTCGTCGAAGGTGTTGTACAGGGCGAACGAAGCCCGCACGGTGCCCGGTATGCCGAACCGCCTCATCAGCGGCTGGGTGCAATGATGTCCCGTGCGCACCGCAATGCCCAATCTGTCCAGAATGGTTCCGGCGTCGTACGGGTGTATGTCGCCGATCAGAAAAGAAAGTACGCTTGCCTTGTCCGTTGCGGTTCCGATCAGGCGAACGCCTTCGATCTGCAGGAGTTGTTCGGTGGCGTAGTCGAGCAGGTCGCGTTCGTACGCCGCAATGCGGTCCTGGCCGATTCCTTCCAGAAAATCTATGGCTTCGGCGAACGCCAGCGCGTCGGCGATATTCGGCGTACCTGCTTCGAATTTGTGCGGCGGTTCGTTGTAAGTCGTTTGCTCGAACGTGACCGTTTCGATCATGTCGCCGCCGCCTTGCCAGGGCCCCATGGCTTTCAGATGCTCCGGTTTCGCATAGAGGACGCCGACGCCGGTAGGGCCGAACATCTTGTGCGAGGAGAGCGCATAGAAATCGCAGTCCAGATCCTGCACGTCTATTTTCATGTGGGGCGCTGCCTGCGCGCCGTCCACGAGGACCGGCACGCCCAGGTCGTGCGCCTGCCGGATCATGCGTTTCAGCGGATTGATCGTGCCGAGTGCGTTGGACACATGGCCAATGGCCAGCAGGCGGACGCGCTCGCCAAGCAGCCGCTCGAATTCTTCGTAGATAATTTCGCCGGCGTCCGATACGGGGATGGCCCGGACCCGCGCGCCCTGCGCTTCGCAAAGCATTTGCCACGGAACGATGTTCGAATGATGCTCCATGTGCGAAACGAGCACCACATCGTCTTGCCCGACATGCAGGGGGCCGAACGAAGAGGCCACGAGGTTGACGCCTTCCGTAGCGCCCCGGGTGTATAATACGGTGGATTCGGAGGGCGCATGGATGAAGGCGGCGGCCCGTTTGCGCGCCGCCTCGTAGGCGTCGGTGGCTTCCCGGCTCAGAAAATGCACGCCGCGATGCACGTTGCTGTGTTCCGAGGAGTAGTACCGGACCAGCCGGTCGATGACTGCCTGGGGCTTCTGCGAACTGGCGGCGTTGTCCAGATAGACCAGCGGTTTTCCGTATACTTCGCGCCGGAGCGCCGGGAACAGGCCGCGCACCTCCGCGGGGTCGAATTTCCCCGGAATGTCTTGTATTGCGCCGGTGGCGTACATGGACGCTGCGTTCGTATCTGTGGTCAAGGGCAGGCGCCGCATGGCGACGGCGGCCCGCATCGTTGAATTTTCCGGCGTTATTCGCCGAAAAGGCGCGTCAGGCGCTCGTCGAGCATCTCCCGCAGCGGTTCGATGGATATGCGGTCGAGGATATCGCCCGCAAACGCATGCAGCAACAGGCCCTGCGCCTGTCGTTTGCTCATGCCCCGGGAGCGCAGATAAAACAAGGCTTCCGGGTCCAGTTGGCCGGTGGTGGCGCCATGGCTGCATTTTACGTCGTCCGCGTAAATTTCCAGTTCCGGCTTGGCGTTCATCGTGGCCTCGTCGTTCAGGACGATGGTTTTGTTTTCCTGGAAAGCGTTGATGCGCTGCGCATCCCGCCGCACGAACACTTTGCCGTTGAATACGCCGGAAGCCCGGTCGTTCAGGACGCCTTTGTATAATTCGTTGCTGACGCAGTCCGGTTTCGCATGATCCACGAGCGTACGGTTGTCCACCTGGGTGTCGCCGCCAGGCAGAAACAGGCCGTACAAGTGCGTTTCGCAATGCGGAGCGTCGGGCAACACGTTCAGGTTGTTTCGGACCACATTTCCGTCAAGCGTTATCGTGGCGGTCGAGAAAGCGCTTGCCGCTTCCTGATAAACCTGCGTGGTCGAAACGACGCTGTGTTCGTTGCCCGGATCCTGCACCAGACAGGTCTCGACCACGGCCCGTTCGCCCACGAAAATTTCGGTTACGGCATTCGTGAAAGTGGCTTCGCCGGTTAGCCCGCAACACCTGTCGATGATCCTGGCCTGCGCGTTTTCCTCGAACACCAGCAGGTGTCGGGGTTGCAGGAACAGGCGTTCGTTCGCTTTCGGCAGATGAAGCGCGTAGATCGGTTTTTCAAGGACTGTTCCTTTGGGAACGTACACGAACAGTCCGTCGCGCGCAAACGCCGTGTTGAGCGCCGTGAGGCTTTCCGTTTCCCAGTCCGCATAGCGCCCCAGATGCCGGCGAAGAATGTCCGGGCGGACGGCCGCCGCTGTCTCCAGTCCGCAAATTGCGACGCCTTCCGGGAGGTCGCCGATCATGGAGTGCTTGCTCGAAAAACGTCCATTGACAAGCACGACGAGGTGGGCGTCCAGGTCGGGCAGCAGGCAGTCCCGCCAGCGCCCGGGCAACGAATCGGGCGGTGGATCGTCGGGGGATACGGCGAAACCGTCGGCAAGCGCCTCCGGGATATTCGTATACTTCCACGCTTCGTTTTTTCGCGAGGGGACGCCGAGGTCCCGGAAGCGATTCAGGGCTTGTCGCCGAAGTTCCGGCGCGGCGGCGAAGGGCGAGGCGCATGCGGGCCCCGTTCCGTTTTTCGCCAGCGGGTCGGCGTGCGCTTCGAATGCCTCGACGAACGATGCTTCGAGCGATGCGAGCGTGTGGGGATGCGGCATATTCGCAATCGGTTGGATGGGCGCGGGCGCCGGGTGTCCTTAAACGGTTTGGGGATCGGTTACGCCGCCACCGCTTCTTCCCGAATCCAGTCGTACCCCTTTTCTTCGAGTTCGAGAGCAAGGCTCTTGTCTCCGGATCGCACGATGCGGCCATCCGCCATGACATGCACGACATCGGGGACGATGTAATTGAGCAGTCGCTGGTAGTGGGTAATCACGACAAAGGATCGGTCGCTGCGCCGGAGCGCGTTTACGCCGTCCGCCACGATGCGCAAGGCGTCGATATCCAGCCCGGAATCCGTTTCGTCGAGGATAGCGAGGCGCGGTTCGAGCATGGCGAGCTGAAAAATCTCGTTTCGTTTTTTCTCGCCGCCCGAAAACCCGTCGTTGACGGAACGGCTCATGAGTTGCGGATCCAGCGCTACGAGGGCGGCGCATTCTCTCATGCGCTTGAGAAAAGCCCCCGCCGAAAGCGGCTCTTCGCCGCGGTGTTCCCGCTGCTGGTTGAGGGCCTGCCGAAGAAAATTGTTCATGCTTACGCCGGGCAGTTCGACCGGATACTGAAAGGCCAGAAAAATGCCTTCGAGCGCCCGCTCGTCGGGTTCCATATCCAGCAAGTCGCTCCCTTCGTAGAGGACGTCGCCGTCGGTCACCTCGAATTCTTCCCGTCCCGCAAGCACCGCTGCGAACGTACTTTTTCCTGATCCGTTCGGACCCATGATTGCATGCACTTCGCCTGCGCCGACCGTCAAATCGACGCCCTTGAGAATGTTCTGCTCCTCGATCCGGGCATGCAGATTATTGATTTGAAGAAGGGCCATGTTTTGACGATGTTTTTCGTAATTGCGTATGTATTTACGTATGCAAAGGGTGCGTTTGCGCATTTGCGCAAGCGCATTGCCGCCGCTGCGGTCAACCTACGGAGCCTTCCAGCTCGATATCCAGCAATTTTTGCGCCTCGACGGCGAACTCCATAGGAAGTTTGGCGAGGATTTCCTTGCAGAATCCGTTGACGATCAGTTTAATCGCCGCTTCTTCGCCAATTCCGCGCTGGAAGCAGTAGAATAACTGGTCTTCCCCTATTTTCGAGGTGGTTGCTTCGTGCTCCACCTGGGCCGAGGGGTTTTTGATTTCTATGTAGGGGAAGGTATGCGCTCCGCACCGGTCTCCAAGCAACATGGAGTCGCATTGGGAGAAGTTGCGCGCGCGCTCGGCGCCCTTGTTTATTTTTACGAGTCCCCGGTAGGAGTTGTTGCTGCGTCCCCCGGAAATGCCTTTCGAAATGATGGTGCTTTTCGTGTTTTTCCCCACATGCACCATTTTCGTGCCCGTGTCGGCTTGCTGCCGTCCTTTCGTAAAGGCCACCGAATAGAATTCGCCCACCGATCCGTCCCCTTTCAGAATCACGCTGGGGTATTTCCAGGTGATCGCCGATCCGGTTTCCAGCTGGGTCCAGGAGATTTTTGCCTGATCTCCCTTGCAAATACCCCGCTTGGTGACAAAATTGTAGACGCCTCCGCGCCCCTCGTTATCGCCGGGGTACCAGTTTTGAATGGTGGAATATTTGACTTCTGCGTTCGCCTCGGCGACGATTTCCACCACGGCGGCGTGTAACTGATTTTCGTCGCGCATCGGAGCGGTGCAACCTTCGAGGTAACTCACGTAGCTTCCTTCTTCTGCAACGATCAGCGTACGTTCGAACTGGCCCGTTCCCGCCTGATTGATTCGGAAGTACGTCGAGAGCTCCATGGGGCAACGCACGCCCTTCGGGATGTAGCAAAAGGAGCCGTCGGAAAAGACCGCCGAGTTCAGCGCGGCATAGAAATTGTCCGTGTACGGCACCACGGAACCCATATATTTTTGCACCAGTTCGGGATGCTCCTGCACGGCTTCGCCGAACGAGCAGAAGATGACGCCTTGTTTGGCCAGTTCCTCCTTGAAGGTCGTGTGCACCGATACGCTGTCGAGGACGACGTCCACGGCGACGCCCGCCAGTTTTTCCTGTTCGGCCAGCGGAATGCCCAGTCGCTCGAACGTTTCCAGCAATTTCGGATCGACCTCGTCCAGGCTTTCGTACCGCGGCTTTTTGCTCGGCGACGAATAATACGTGATGTTCCGGAAATCCGGTTCCGTATACGTCAAATGCGGCCAGCGAGGGTATGCTTCCGACGGGTTGGCGGCCAGTTTCTCCCAATGCCGCCATGCGCGCAGGCGCCATTCGAGCAACCACTCCGGCTCCTCTTTCTTCGCAGAAATCAGGCGGACGACCTCTTCGTCGAGGCCTTTGGGTATGGTGTCCGCCTCGACGTTCGTTTCCCAGCCGTATTTATACTCGCTGGCGGCGACTTCGTGCAGAAATTCTGTTTCCGTGGTGGGCATGGGCAGTAGGAAAAATCGTGGGCGCGAACTGCGCAGCAAGATAAATAACAGGTAGGTATGCAACCGAACCGGCGGGCTTTTCGTTCCTGTTTTCACCGAGTGTTAACGAGAACCTTTTCATCGATCCGTTTTTCTGTCCCATGGAACCCGTCCGCATTACCGAACGCGCCCTGACGCAACTTCGCGCCGTTGCCGAGGGAGAGGGCGTGGATTTGTCCGAAACCATGCTTCGCCTCGCCGTGACGCCCGGCGGCTGTTCGGGTCTTACCTACGATCTGGGCTGGGATACGGTCCGCCGGACCGACGACGAAGTGATCGAGGCAGGCGGACTATCTGTCGTGGTTGACCGCCGGAGCGCTGCGTGTCTCGACGGCGTGGAACTGGATTTTACGGATGGCCTCGAGGGGAACGGGTTTCATTTCGCCAATCCGCAAGCGGCCCGGACCTGCGCCTGCGGCGAAAGTTTCGGGCTGTAGGCGCTTATCCGTCGGGATCCGACTCGTGCCGGGTCCAGTGGACTCGCTCGCCTTCGAGGAGGCCGTAGATATCCGCGAATCCGGCGGGCACTTCAATAACGTACTGCGCCGGCGCGTCCGAGAGAATGAGGTCGGATGTGAAAGGGCGGTTGTATTTATCGATATCGACGACCACGGAATCGCGGTCTACGAAAAGAAGATCGAGCGCCAGCGGCGTGTTCGCCATGTGAAACGTTTGCATGGCTTCTCGCTCGAAAAGGAACAGCATGCCGCTTTTTTCGGGCAGGGAGGGGCGTTGCATCAGGCCCCGGATGCGCGCAGAGTCCGATTCGGCGATTTCAATGTCGATGGTCAATATTTCTGCGTCGCCCTGGAAGAACGTCAGGTTGCCGTCGTCCCGGAACGGGATATCGGGGAAGGCGTCGTCCGCGCGTTGCGTGGCGCGGGAAGCGGGCTCGTTGCCGCACGCCGCGATGGTCGCGGCCAGCAAGGCAAGGCATAGATATCGCATGGGACGCAATCGGCGGAAGGAGTATGGGGGCGCATCGCGAAAAGGATACGCCCACTAATTCAAAGCGACTTTTTGCGCTGTAGTTCCGCATGGCGACCGATTTGTCCGGCGGCGGGCTGCGAGGCGGCGGCTCCGTTTCGCCGACGGCGCCGGAGCGCCCTGGGGCTGGTCCGTACAGTTCGACAATACAGGAACATCAGGAATAAATATGAGGACACGCTGATTAAGGAACCTCTGATTAATTCTACTTCGATCGGCGCTTCGCGTTCGTGGGTAAAGGACATTGTGCCGGCGTCGTTGAAGTCAGCGGAAAACGCCGCAATTCGGGTCATGGCGGGCATGAAGCGTCCTTCGGGAGGCTGCGAGAGGGTCTGTGGTTGCGCCTTTGAACGAAACATCGGGCCCAAAATATCCTGCCAGCCCATGTCCTTACGCACCCTTATGTTACGGACACTCTGATGAAATCTGCTTCGATCAGCGCTTCACGTTCGTGTATGCAGGACATTGTGCAGGCATCGCTGAAATCAGCGGTAAACACTTCGGATTCAGAGTATGGCGAACGTGAAGCGCCCTCCGGGAGGCTGCGAGAGGCCCTCTGGCTGTGTCATTCCTCATTATGTGGGACCTGCCACATTGCTTCGTCATTCCTTGCCAGCGCGCCTCTCGCAAGCCTCTGAGCTTTGCAGATTTAATCAGAGTATCCTTTCGTGAAAAGGCGCGATCACAGATCCGTTCCGCCCTGCGCAGCGCACTTTTCGCAGCCTCTGAATTTTGCAGGCTTAATCAGAGTATCCTATAGGGCCGCAGCGGACAAGCAGGGAACGTATGCAGAAAATTCTTTTTATATTATTGATAATTTGTTTTCTTGCGTATTTATATTACATTATGTATACTCATTCGCCACGGCGGGATTCTCCCGGATATGACTCGCCTGCGGAAAGGTATTCCCCTCGGAGCGTTTCGGGGTTTCCGATACATCGCTATCACTCATCAAAACAGCGTCGCGCAGCAATGGCCAGGAAAAAAGCCGGTCAGTTTTTTGTCGAAGTTTTATCTCCCGAAAAAGCCCGCGTGGAAATTGCCCGCGGACGTTCGGGCCGTAGATCCAGGTACGACTCCATCGGGCGCTCGGTGCAGCGTCTGACCGCGGATACGGTGGTCAAACTCAAGTTGGAAAAGAAAGACGTGCCGCCTTTGCGCCAGTATCTTCAGAAAAATTTTGAGAACAAGTATGTGCTCAAGACGGCGTCCACTGGCAAAGCCGAAACGTTTACCGGATTCATTTTTCTCGCCTCCTGACCGGGCCATGGCGGATATTCCCGCGCAACGGATTTCCGCCGCCTCGCACACAGACGCTTACTCCCTGTTGCGCATAACCATCCGTTAATTATGGCATTCTACACGACCACCATCTACAAGGACGAGGCCGAAGCGCTTTTGGCCAAACTTCGCGCCAAAACGCCGGCGCGTCCCGGTCGCGTTTCCAAATTCGTACCGCTGACGAAGCATATCGACGCGCTCAAAGACGAGCAGATTTTGCGCATTGAGCCGTGTTCCCAGACGGACGTGACCAACTTGCGTTCCTGGCTTGAGCGTCATGTGGAAAAGCCGGGCAGATATTTCAAGATTTCTGCGCGCAAGACGGACAATCCGAAAGTCTTCCGCGTGTATTTGTCGCTGAGCGTCGCAAAGCCGGTTCGCCGGACGCGCAAAAAGGCCGCCAGCGCGTAGTTTTCCGCATCATCCCTGCATTACGCAATCAAGGGATTTGAGGCGTACTTATCCGGTGTATTATATCGGGTTTACTCTGATTAAATCTGCAAAATTCAGAATCTTCGCGGGGTGCGCCGGAAAGGAATGACGAAGCAGCGCGGCCTGTAACAGGCCCTAATCAGAGCGCCCCGGAATATATTCGAGGCAAGGCCACAGGGCTATTCGCGTTCCGCCGTTTGCGCCGCGCTATTGTTTTCACTGCGTTATTCGCCCGCGGCGTCGAATGCACCCGCCTTTTTCTTTAACGCCTCGATCCAGGTTGGCAAAATGTCGTACAGATCGCCTGCGATCCCGTAGGTGGCGTGGCGAAAAACGGGGGCGTCGGGGTCCTTGTTGACGGCGATAACGGTGCGGCTGCCCGCCATTCCCGCCACATGTTGCTGGGCGCCTGAAATGCCCACCGCAACGTATACGTCCGGCGAAACGGTTTTGCCGGTTTGGCCAATCAGCGAAGAGGCGGGGAAAAGTCCGGCCTCCATGGCGCCGCGAGACGCGCCGACGGCGGCTCCGAGCAGCGCCGCAAGTTCTTCGACCAGGCGTTTGCCTGTTTCGTCTCGCACTCCGCGTCCCGCGGCCACCACGACGGCAGCTTCGGACAGGTCGATTCCCCCGGAAGTCCCGCCCAGCGCCCTGAGGACCATTTTGCCGGACTTTTTTTCGTCGAAAGCGAAGGGAACGTCCTGGACGCGCAAGGGAGATTGGGCCGGATGTTCCGAGACAGCGTACGATCCTCCGCGCAGCGAGACCAGCACAGGGGCGCCTTCTGCTCGTACGCGGGCCATGAATTCGGCTGTGAAGACGGGACGTTTTGCTTCCACGCCGCCCTCGAACGCGTCGAAACGGGATACGTCGGGGAGGGCGGGCGCCGCCATGCGCACAGCGAGGGCGCCGAGGATTTCCCGCACGGTTTCCCCGGAGGGGAGCACGAAGACGTCGGGGGCGGCTTGTTCGGCGATGCGGACCAGCGCGTCGGCCAGGGGGGCGCCTTGCGGAATCTCGCTGCGCGACGCAAACAGCGGATCGGTTACGACGAACGCTTCTTCTATTCCATAGCGCGCCAATTCCCCGAGGCAGGCATGGGGCGCGTCGGACGCCACGGCGGCGGCCACGCTTTTCCCGCCGATTTCCCGGCACCGGGAAAGGGCTTCCAGCGACGGGCGCGTAATGCGTCCATCCCGAATTTCAACGAAAACAAGCAAGCGCGCCATGCTGCGTTGCGGGCGAAGCGGTTTTGATCAACGTGTCCTCAAGTCCGCAAATATCAGAGGTTGCGAGGGGTGCGCTGGCGGGGAGCGACGAAGGGAATCAGGACGTCGAGCGCTTCGTCCCACGCTTCGTCCAGCATGCGCGCCGGCGGGCGGTCCGGCATGGCTTCGTAGCGTTGCACGCGCATGGCGGGCAATCCGACGGGCGCTTTCACGGTTTTCACCCGGATCGGTTTTTTTCGAGCCGCCACAATGCTTCGTATATTCGGAATGCGCGGGTCGCACATATTGTTGGAGCAGGAAATTACGCAGGGCGTTTCCACGCGCGTAATTTCCTGATGCGCATCCGCTTGCCTCGTGACCAGCAGGCGTCGGGCGCCGGGTTCGGCGGGGTCTGGCTCCAGCGCAATGGCGTTGCCGACGAAGGGCAACCCCAGCAATTCGGCCAGCATGGCGGGCGTTACGCCTGCGTCGGTGTCCTGCGCCTGTTTGCCGCATACGATCGCATCGAACGTTTCCGTCCTGCAATGATCCGCAAGAATTTGCGCGCAGGCCTGTCCGGCGGGCGGTTCGCCGCTATCCCGGACATGGAGGCGCACGCCCGCCGCCGCTCCCATGGCCAGCGCCTTGCGCAGCGCTTCCTCGGCTTCGGGCGGACCGGCCAGCACGGCGCGCACTTCCCCCCCGTATCGTTCGGTAAAGGCGATTGCGCCTTCCGCCGCCGAGGCGTCGAACGCATTCAGCGCCATGCGTCCCGCGCTCGCATCGATGCGACCGTCCTCGACGCGCAACAGCGACGTTGCGTCGGGCGTCTGTTTGATGCAAACAATAAACTTCATATCTCCTATATTTTAGGACACGCTGATTAAATCTACTTCGATCAGCGCTTCATGTTCGCATCCTGTGCCTGTTCACGCAGCCCTCGCCGCTACAGCCATGAAAATCGTTCGTTTTTTTCTCGCATTCGCCTTCCTGACGGCTGGCGCGCAGGCTGCTATTCCGCTCGTTCGCGCGCAGGAGATCGCCGTTCCGGACAATCCCTCTCGTTTCGGAATCAGTCTTAATTCCATGTACAGCAGCGAGCATGGCGTGGGCACAGGTTTTCGGGGGCGGGCTTCCATTCCGGTCAACGCGGACATATCGACCGCGCTGGAGCTTGGGGTCACGGGGTTTGTGTTCGAGGGGTGGAAAGGCGCCGATTATCTTTTCGATCCGCAGATTTCGCTCATTATCACGCCGCCGCCCGCCCGATCGCGCGCCGGATATTTCTTTCTTGGCATGGGGGGATACCTTCCGCTTGCAGGCAACAAGGGCCTGAGCGGTCCCACGATTCATATAGGGGCCGGACGGGCGCACGGATTCGGCGAATCCGCCATGTTCTACGAAATAAGCCCCACGCTCATTATCGGCAGCGATCACCTGGGCTTTTCAATGCCTCTGCGGATTGGCCTCATCTTCTGAGTGGCGTCCCTGTATCTTCATATCCCTTTCTGTACGCAACGCTGCATCTACTGCGATTTCTATTTTACGACGACGCGGGCGTCCCGGGCGCCGTTTCTGAAGGCCATGCACGCCGAACTGGCGCATTACGGGGCGGAATACGGCCTGCGAGAACCCGTTGAGACCATCTATTTCGGGGGCGGGACTCCGTCGTTGTTGTCTGCCCGCGCCCTCGGGGATTTGCTGGACGAGATTCATCGTGTTTTCCGGACCGCCGACGTATGCGAGACGACGCTGGAGATGAACCCGGACGATGCGGACCTTGACTACCTGCGCGCGCTTCGTTCCCTTGGATTCGACCGGTTGAGCATCGGGGCGCAATCGTTTTACGAGGCGGACCTGGCGTTTCTGAACCGGAGCCATACGCCGGAGCAGGCCGCGGGGGCCATAGAACGGGCGCAGCAGGCGGGGTTCGATAACTTGTCCGTCGATCTTATTTTCGGCATTCCCGATCAGCCGGAGGAATACTGGCGCGCCAATGTGCAGAAACTGGTTCAGCTGGGCGCGCCGCATCTCTCGACGTACGGATTGACCATAGAGGAGCGCACTCCGCTTCGCAAGATGGTGGCGCAGGGGAGCGTAACGCCCGCCCCGGACGAGGAATTTGCGACGCGCTTTCTGTTCGCGATGGATTTTCTGCGGGAACAGGGCTACGAACACTACGAAATATCGAGTTTCGCGCTGCCGGGCAGGCGGTCCCGGCACAACGAGGGCTACTGGCGGCACGCCAATTATCTTGGATTCGGCCCGTCCGCGCATTCGTTCTGGTGGGAGGGGCGGAGCGAGGCGGGCGGAGGATCGGGAGTTGCGGCTGCGGAACGGATTGGCGCGGCGGGGGAGGAGGCGGGCAATGGAGCGGTCCGAACGGGTACGGAGAATGGATCGGTCCGCAAGTCCGCTGCGGTCGCCCGCCGCTGGCGCAACGAAGCCAATCTGCGCAAGTACGAAGCGCTTGCGGAGCAGCGTACGCCTCCGGTAGAGGAGGTGGATGTCCTGTCGCGGAAGATGCTGGCGGACGAGTATGTCTTTTTGCGGCTTCGCACGTCGGACGGGCTGGACGTTCATCGCCTGCAACGGGCGTACGGCAGGGATATTTTGTCCGACAAGCCCGATTTGCTTGTTTCGCTTGAGCAGGAAGGGTATGTGGAGTGGGTCGGGAAAGGCCGTCTTTGTCTTACGGACGCCGGGAAACTGGTGTGCGATTCGGTGGTGCAGGGGTTGGTGGGGTGAGGGGGGAGTGGCTCCCAGCCCTCGACAATCAATTCCGTTCGTCCGCCGCGGGATGATGGGGGCAGGACGGGGGGAGTGGCGGGGCGCCGGGTTGGGCGGAGTGGCGGGTTGTTTTGCTTGGCGGGCACAACGTTTCATTACGATCAGACGCTATTGGAACCGGGTAACGGGGCCGCGTGTATAGTAAAAGGGTTTTTCTTTTTTTGAAATTCTGCTGCCTGGCGGTCAGAGCGAATTGGCGGGCGCAAGATCGGAACGGACGGGACATTCACTATGGAGGAAGGGGAACGATGACAGAGCAGATAACCGTTTCGGTCGATTCTGACGTGGCTAACGTTGTGGTTTTTCCCATCGCCGAACAGGTAAGGGAATTGCTCGCGGCCCTGTCGCTCAACAAGTCGCAGCTTGCCCGGATTCTCCGCGTGACGCGCCCCACCATATACGAATGGTTGCAAGGAACGGCCTAACTATACGAATTCGAAGCGACTGAACGCCCTGTTTCGCGTACTTGGACGCGCCTCGGTGTCCAGTTCGAGCCCGCTTAATGCGCGTTTCGTTCGTCATCCCGTGGAATCCGGCGCGCCGTCTCTTGTCGATCTGTTGGGCGAGAAGCAGATGAACGAAAATCGTTTGGTCGAGGTTATGAAACAGGCTCAGCGGCTCGCCGATATGGCTTCCCAACGCAGGGAAAGCCGGGAAGATTGCCTGCGGCTTCTTGGCTTTGAGGAGCCGGGTCGGGAACAGCGGAGAGATCAACTCGCAAGGAATGTGGCGCTCAAGGATTGGCCTGTGTAGTAGAATATGTCCGAGTCGTTCGATAGCAGTGCGATTGTGGCTCGCGCCATGCATAGCGCATGAAACCATGAATGCAGTTAAACGGTTGCCGGCGCGGTTTTTTTGTATCTGAGAGTGGCCGAATGCCTGTGCGCGAGTGGCTGCATGGGCTTTCGGAGGACGAACGGAAACGCATTGGGGACGATATTCGAACAGCGGAGTTCGGGTGGCCTGTAGGGATGCCCCTATGCCGTTGCATACGAAGCCACGGAGGGCTTTGGGAAGTGCGGACAAGTCTTCCAGGGAACAGGATTGCCCGTGTTCTGTTCTGCAACCATGAAGGCGAGATGATCTTGCTTCATGGCTTTATCAAGAAATCCCGGAAGACGCCGAAATCCGATCTCCGCTTGGCGATTAAGAGAATGAGAGGCTTGAAATGATCCACGATATAGAGAAAGGGCGCCCTGGTCAGTTCTTTGACGATTATCTCAAGGAACAGGGTATCTATGAGACAACTACTGAACAAGCTGTAAAGCGCGTACTGGCCTTTCAACTCGCCGAGGCGATGAAGCAACAAGGCATCTCCAGGATGGAAATGGCGCGCCGCCTCCGTACGAGTCGGTCGCAACTCGACTGTCTGCTTGATCCCGGGCAAGATGGCGTGTCGGTTGGCGTACTGGCCCGCGCTGCAAAAGCGGTTGGTCGGGAACTTCGGCTCGAACTTGTTTGAATGGAAGTCTGCCATGCCTGCCGGAACCGGGTAACGAGGCGATGCATATAGCAACAAGGCACGAGCATAACTCCGGCTCGGAGCCGTGTCTATGGCTCCAGAGTGCGTACGTACAAATCTGGCGCTCGAAGTGAATAGCGATTACTTTGAAGAAAGAGCAATGCGAGAGCAAATAATCGTTTCGGTCGATTCCGACGTGGCCAATCTCTACCGTTCGGTTTCAAACCAGGAGCGCCGTAAACTGGATTTGCTGGTCAACTTGCGGTTGCGCGACGCCGCCGAATCCAGGGGATCGCTTCAGGACATCATGCAGGAAATCAGTCGCAATGTGCAACGGCGCGGCCTGACTCCAGGTATCTTGCAGTCCATTCTGGACGAGGGATGAGGCGTTTTGGAATTGGTTGTCAACGGCAATGCAGCATGCGTCGTTACCGGTGATGACGACCTGCTTGTTCTGCATCCGTTTCGTGGCGTGGAAATTGTAACGCCAGCCGATTTCCTGAAATCGCTTCTCTGACAGGTGCAGGTAAACTGGTGGGCGATTCGGTGGTGGAAGGGTTGCCGGGGGAGGCACAAATCCTTATCTTGGAAACCGGGTTTTCAGGGACTACTCATTGTAACTATGGGCAAGAATCAGGGCTATGCCGTTGATGAATATAGAATCGTCAATGGTCACAACATTGAGGTCAAGGCGCACGTCCATGCCAAATTCGACGGAATCTTGAGAAGCGTCGATTTTACGGGTACGGTTCCGCTTGAGCGTTTGATAGAATATGCGCTTAAACACTCGAAATTGATCCTTGCGGGCAATATCCGACAGCAATCGGGCGTGAAGGGGCCACAGGCGACCTGGGATGCTGATGCTCGTGAAAAGTACGAGCGTCTTTGGGTGCTTGCACAGGAGCAGGGCGTCGATTTTCTGAATCCGGAACCGTCGGATCCGGCAGAAAAACTTCGCGCACGCCTTGATCTGCTGTTTGATATGCAGGCAGAGTTGCCCAATGTGAGTCTTCAAACGGCCATAGAGGATCTGAAGGAGCAAATTCGAAGGTTGGGAGGGTAGATGTTTTCTATGTAGTGCTCGTCAAGCCCAGAGCCACTCCAGGTCAGAGAAGGCCAGTGCTTTATCGAAGTTCTCGATATTGTCACGGACGTTGAGAATGAGGCAGCGGTCGCTGCCGCCGTTCAGCGGTCCCCGTAAGCCTCTGCCTATCATCTGAAAATAAAGATTCGGACTGTACACCGGTCTGGCCACGATGATGGCACGGGTCGTGGGTGCATCGAAACCTTTGCGGAATACGCCGTAATTGACGAGCGCTTTAATATCGCCGTTTCGAAATTCCTCAACCACTCTACGGCGTGTTGCCGTTTCCGTGTTGCCGCTTACGGCGCGTGACACGATCCCCTCACGATTGAGGAGTGCCGCCACGGTTTGGGCGTGCTCGACCGACGTTGCGAAAATCAGGACAGGCCAATCCGGTTTAACATGTGTTTCGTAGGCTTGAATGATTCGTTTGGTGCGTTCGGAATCGGATGCTATGCGATCCTCCACACTTGTTGGGAGCCAGGCTCGCATGTGCTGCACTGTTCCCGATCCTCGCACGAATTTTAACATCTCTTCTATTTCTTCCTCGTATAATCGAAACGTTCCGCCATCAATGGTTTCGTGGTCTGCTTGAGCGAGCACCTCCATGTCTTGCAATTCCTTGATCACCTTTTGCGGGTCATCGCTGGAAAACGCTCCTGCATCGAGTCGTTTGCGGCCATACCTGTTGGCAAGCCAAGCAGTTTCTTCTTCGTTGTGTCCTCTGTAAGGCGTTGCGGTAAGGCCAAGAAGGAATGGCTCATCGTTCTTTTGCCAGCGCGTCAAACCGATTTCCTGCATGACCGAAGTAGCGGTCGGAGCAATAGAACGATGCGCCTCGTCGAAGACGACCAACTTGAAATCCGCCAGGAATTCGTATTCGTCACGTCGGTTGGAGAACCTTGCATTGAGTGTCTGAAGCGTTGCAACGATGACATGCAAGTCGCTGGTTGGTTGTGGCAGAGGCTGCCCGCCCCACATTCTGGAGATGCGAAGTCGTGACGATTCAGCGCCTTCGCTCGACCACACCTGACGCCATGCTTCTACTGCCTGTTCGCACAATTCGTCGCGGTCCGCGATCCATAGGATTCCGCCCCGGAAGCAGTTCTTACTTATGGATTCGACGATTGCTTGTACAGCCACGCGGGTTTTGCCGGATCCGGTCGGCATGCTGATCATCCCGCGCCGTTCGTCACCATTTCCATGTTTTCCGTTCAGCAGTGCCCGAACATTCCCGGCGATGGTTCGCTGGTAGTCATGAAGCGGCGGAAGCGAATACGGACCTTCGATTTCCAGAAAAGGATCGCGCTTTTTGTTTCGTTCTCCGGCCCATTCGGCAGAGAATCCGAGGGAGCGAACAAAACGGACGGCTCGATTTGATCCAGCCCATTTCGATGGGGGATCGAGTCAATCCAACGCGTGCCTGTATTCCCTGAGCGCATCCGTATGATATGTTGCGATAGCAGCCTCCGCAATTTCAATGCCTGTCAATGCGCCGCCTTCATTTTCCAATACGGCCATGAGTGAACGGGGTAGGCGTGAGCGCAACGCTTGTTCGCCTACCGTCGCCAGAAGGCGTTCGGCGTCAGTCGAATATTGTCGTATAGCGGCGCGTCGTTCCTCAATCTCCCGCCGGGTTTTGCGTTGCAGTACGGCATTGAGTTCATGCGGGCTCAACCCGAGTTCCAGTTCTTTCTCGACGAGTTCGAGTTCGCTCTGTTCGTTATTGTCGGCAAAATAGGCGAGATAGATATCGGAACCGTGAATTGTACATTCCTTCTCCTGGTCGGCAACGAGGATTCGCTCGCAGCGTATCAGACGGCATGTTTTTCGATGTGGTGGGAGATATTTTTTCAGGTCAGGCCAGATGTCGGTAAGCGGAACCGGGTCGTATTCCCCGAAGAATTCCGGTGTGGGCTCCGCCAGATCGAAAGCGGCTTTGATCTTTTCGCCTTTGGGATGCCTCAACAATGTGTGCAGGGCCGCCGGATTTTCGGGATGCGGTCCAAGTGCATCGGCAAGCGGAACGATGCCGTCAGGGGTTCTGACTCGCCCATGCTTGCCCAGCATCCAGATTGCGGGCGAATCGAATGTTTTTTGGGGATAATCATGCTGTTTACGTTTGTGCCACATCGTCCATTGTCGATATGTGGCTTCCTGATTCAGCAGGACTTCTGTGTACGCCGCTTTACCTTCATCCGATAATATCTCTTCTAAAACCTGCACGGGGCCGACTCCTTGGCATGACTGGAAAACCAAGGATACGTCTTGCGTGCTACTGGCTTCATCGGGATTTCTAATACGCCATTTCCGCTTGCAATCCTTGTCATATGATGCCATCCACGGTTCTTGTGAGAGGTCGCGGGTATTTTCCGGAGCATCGACCGCGCCGAGTTTTTGGAGCAACTCGCTGTCGAACTTATGAAACTCCATGTCGATAGCGGCACCGTCATCCCGGCTTCCATTGCCGGGCACGATCTCGCCCGGCAGCAACACGGAATGCAGAGGTTTCCATTCGCTTTTCAGGGTTCGCACCCGAAGGCTTGTAGTCCTGTTTCCGAACTCCTGGACGATGCCAAACGCATCGTCCACTGCTAATTCCCTTGAGGCCCTCCAGAAATTTTCGATCAGATTATCTGTCGGCTGTAGTTGATTTTGCAGGACCTGTTGCGCAGCGAACCGGAAGCTGCTTTCCGGCGACGGTGATTTGATCCCCAGTTTTTCCAGCGCCGCAAGCGTTTCAGGGTCCGAAACCAACTTCGGGTGGGCAAAACATTCCGGCTTCGTGGCATTGTCGTCAACAGGTATCTCTTTGGATAGAAAGAGACGCTCTGGATCGGGTTTATGCAAGGCGCCGGTTGCGGTCAGCACAATGGAGCCCAGTTTATCAGAGGGAGTTCGTATCTCAGACGGGATGAGTGCGGCAACTTGTACGCTTGCTCTGGAAGCCCCGATCAAAGCGGCTTCTTTCTTTCCTTTGCAGAGCGACTCAAGCCACTTGGCAATCGTGGCTCTGGGAGCGCCCGGTGGCCATGTTTCGGATGGAAACAAGCGATCTATAGCGGCAAGCCTGGTGCGTGTAAGCGCTTTGTGATGCAGCCACTTCAGTGGCCTGCCGAGGCATCCTGCCCATCGCTCGAATAGATTTGTATCAATTCGGCCATCCAGAGTTAGCTCTTTTGGCGGATACGAAAGATCCCTGCAGGCGCGCAAGACGCCATCCTGATCAGGGACGATTTCGCGTTCGCTAAGATGAGAGAACAGGCGCTCGCGGAGAAGATCAGCTTGGGGCTCGCCTGCTTCGTGCCGACGCGGCAGAGCGTCCAGGTGACATGCGGGGTCGTTTTTTGTCGCGAGTTTGGGAAGCGAATCCGAAATCATCCCTGCTGCCGCTTTGATCAATTCTTCATTATATGCACCCGGCAACAGATTCTGCCGATCCTCGTTGGTTTTCCAGGGTGCGTTCAGGATACCGGCTACCAGGCTTGCGGTGTGTGTTGGAAAGAACGCCCAGAATTTGCCTGGATCGGCTAATCGTTCAAGCGGAACGGCCCACCATATCGGTACTTCCTTACGTTCGTCGCCGGGTCTGCGGTCGGCTTGAGCGTCTGCCGAAAGCAGGTGCATGTGTTCGAACCGTTTCCATCGACCGGTTGTACTCCCGTCTGTGAGATGGTATTCGTCACCAACTTTCTTCAGTTTCATCGTCCGGTCGATGTCCGACGAGCTGTCTGTAAGGGTGAGCGTCCGCACATGCTCCACGAAAAGAAGAAATTCCGGTGGAAAGTTGTGCATCTGCTGACAGAGATTGTTGTATGCGCCGGACTTGAGCGGCAGCCGCACAATATTTGTTGCCCAAGCCATGAATTCGCGCAGAACGTCATCCTTGTCCCGATAGCTGTCTGGCTCTAAAGGTTCGGGCAGGCGAAGCACCGGACAGTCTACGGCATTCGGAACAACTTTTTGAATGTGTTCTCGCGCGCGCTCGCCATCGAACCGAAAGGACCCGGAGCGGCTGAAGAATTCCGGCGCATTGCTCACGCCGAGGACAGACTTGAAGCCGAGGCCGAACGTACCGATTTGGCCGGTTGTCCTCTTGGGTGACAGATGCGAAAACATCAACGCCCTCACGCCTTCTTCGTTAATCGGCTCTCCATTATCCGCACAGTAGAGATGATTTTCCGTTAGATGGATTGCAATGTGTCCGTCGCCTCGCTCGTGAGACACCTTATCTGCTGTCTCATTCCCTGTGTCGGGAGAAAGCGCATCCGCGCTGTTTTGAACCAATTCGAACAGCTGGCGCTGGGCGTAACCACCTTGCGCCGTGTCGCTTTCGGTGTTGGCGTGTTCGGCCACAAGATTCGGCTGTTCCCTGTAACTGTTGAGGGTTTTTTGCGCCTCGTTAGCAATGTAGCGGCCCAGTTCTCCGTTTGGCCCGGTCCAGTCGCTCGCAAATGGGTTTTTCATATTTTTTCTGTATAAGGCATTTTCATCATCCGTTGAAAATGCTCCATAGAGTGAAAATCATGAACGGTTTCACCGTGATATTTAAGGAAAGGGGAAGCGATTCCCTTCACCGAAACAACCGCTCATCCCACCATACGGGTTTTTCCTTGCCCGGTTTGAGGAGCGGAAAGTCGTTCTGCGTTGTGTTGATGACGATACGAACTGGTGGACCAAAGCTCACGCGACAACCCCGGCTACGGCGCGCCACACCAGATTTAACATCCCCTTGGTTAGAGGGAACACGGACCTCTATGCCTTCCCCACCCGCACAAACCGCCCCAGGATCGTTCCGGCAAGCGTCCAGGCGACGATGTCGTATATCGCCATCCAGACGAAGAAGGTCCACGGGGTTCGCCACCATACAGGCCAGGCGAGGTCGGACCAGAATGCGACAGCGAGTCCCGCCAACGCCGCGAACAGGACCCGATTCCGCCAGGTCGGCAGGCTTGGAAGCAGCATGCGCAGAAGCATGCCTATGAGGAGCGCCGCACCAAGCATGTGCAAAAAGCCTCCGATCATCATGGAAGCGGGCATAACGGGTTGGCCTTGCATGCGAACGAACAGAAAGGCGATGGGGCCGGCTTCGTGCCGCGCTATGGCTTCAACGTCGTCCGCGCCCGCCGGATAGGGTACGTAATACGCGCCCGATTCGGGGAGATTTTTAGAAAGATGTTGCTGCAGCGCCGCTTCGTCAGGGTGCATGTGCATCCCGGGGGTCGGAATCATTCCCCAGAAAACGAATCCCCATGCGAACATAGCGACGGCGGCGAGCAAGGCTCCCAAGGCAAGGTTTTTCATAGCGTTTCCGATATTGTATTGGCGGATCAATGCGAGGCGTGTGCATCGCCGGAAAACGTACGTAGCCGTTTCCAACTGCGAAAGATAATAAATGCTTTTGGGCGCAAGCGCAAGGTATGGCGTACGAAAGATGCGGTCTGTATCGACTGCAATGGCGGCAGGGAAGCAGCCATGTCCGATGGCGCCCGCGCTACGGTAACGCGCCGCCGGGAAATGCTTATGTTTCCGGGTGTGTTTTTGTCCGTTGGGAGGTATTGCAAGCAACTTTCTGCGCCCGACTTTGTGCATACAGAAAAGATCATCCACCAGAATAATGCCCATGCTGACTATCCGCCACGCCATTCCCCGCGACGACGTACTGCTTGGCGTCGTCCACGCCGAGCGGATTGCAACAGGTCGATACCCGGACGATTTCGACAGGCGTTTGGAGCAAACCCTTGTCGAGCGCGCCGGGCTGCTTGGCGAGATCGAAGAAGCGAGGCGCGTCGCTGCCCGCGATATCCTTCGGAACGGATCGTACAAACCCACCGGCCGAGGCAAACCCGCTTCCGAATACCTGCTGCGGGCCGCCTCGCAGCAGGAGCATGCGTTTCCGCGCATCAATGCTCCGGTGGATATATGCAACTACCTCAGCGTCCGTTATGTCGTGCCCATATCCTTATGGGACCTGGATCGGGCCGCTTCGGACCAGTATGTCTTTCGGCTGGGCCGCGAAGGAGAGGGGTTCGCGTTCAATCATGCCGGGCAGCGGATCGACGTGAAGGACTTGCTCTGCGGGTGCCGCGTTGCGGGCAACGATCCTGACGCCTTGCCCGACGGAGAACCGATCGTCAACCCGGTGCGGGACAGCATGGCCACGAAAACGACTCCAGAGACAACCCGCGTCGCTGCGTGCGTATATGCCCCGACCCGCGCTATGTCCGAGGAAGTCCTGCAAAGCCTGTGCGAGGAATTCGCTGCGTTGTTGTCGGTCTGCGGGACGGATGTCGAAACAGCCTGTGCCGTCGTTAGGGCCTGTTAACACTATGCAGCGGCGCTTTACCTTGCATGAGCCCTTACGGCATGTCGTCGGAGAGTGGGTTGCGAATGCGGGTTTAAAAATTTAACCCGTCGATCTCCGAGGTTAAATTATTTAAGGATATTCTGATTAAATTTGCAAAGTTCAGAGGCTGCGAAGGGGGTACTGGTGCAGGATGGAACGGGCCTGTGGTGCGCCTTTTCACGAAACATAAGGGTGCGCAGACGAGGGGCTGGCAGCGGTATCCGGGGCCCGATGTTTCGTTCAAAGGCGCAACCACAGACCCTCCTTTACCGTTTTGCCTTAATTATTCAGAGTATCCTTAAGGACACTCTGGTTGAATCTACTTCGATCAGCGCTTCACGTTCCTGCAGGACATTGCCCCGGCATCGTTGAAATCAGCGGTAAACGCTTCGTATTTGGTGCATGGCGAACGTGAAGCACCCTTCGGGAGGCTTCGAAAGGCGTTGCACGGCATGGTCTTTGCTTTCCTATGCGGGAGAACCCGAAATTATTCAAGGTCCCGCAACCCCCGGAGGCATGCCCTGATCGCTGTGGCGCTTCTTCCCGTCGCTGCATGGACCAGATTCCCGGACGGACGCCCCATGAAATATGCGCTTTTCCCTGTATTATTGATGCTGTGCGCCGGTTGCGGTACGCTGGCTTCGTCCGGCGCGGCGTCCATGGACGAGGTCGTTCCCGAATCCGCCGCGGCGCGCGCAATGTCTGCCGCCATGTCTACTGAGGTGGTCAACGATGATTCGTCTATGGTGCAAGCCGGGCGTTTGCCGGAGACGCGGACTCCCGGTGCGGCTGTGCGCGAAACGTTCGCTGCGGACATGCCAGAGACGGCTTTTTCGGACGGAGATCGCCGGGAGGTCAGCCTGCTTCCGACTGAACCAGGCGCCGAACCGGGGCATGAAACAGCATACGAGACCCCGCCCGCACTTGAGGCGGAGTGCGTGTCTTGCCAGGGTGGTCTCCGGTGGTTCGAGCGGAGCGGGTTTCTTGATTATATGGTTCCGGTTCTTTTCGATCTGATCGACTGGGGCGGCGGAAAGTTGATGCGGGCGCTGTCCGGCGACAAGGCGAAATCGGCCAGTTCGTCCCGGAAGAGCGGCGGCCGTTCGGCGCGGGAGACGGACCGAAAACGTTCGAAACGCAAGCCGAATAAAAACACCTCCCGGGGCCGCGGCAGACGGTAGCGGTCACGGAGCGCGAAGGGGGCGCGAAAGGGGCGCGAAAGGAGCACACAGGGGGCGCGAAGGGGGTTTATGGGGGTTTATGGGGCTTATTCTATCATGGCGCCGTCAAGAGATAGGCATTTCCCTTCCGCCCTCCGAGCCTCAGGAAGACGCGGTCTCCCATAGCCGCCGAATGCCGTATTGATCGAACAACGTTTCGATAGAAACCAAAACGAGATTATGCGCAAGCGCTTGCGCAATAAGCATTCGGTCGAACGGATCGCGATGGGACCCCGGCAGTGACCCGGCGCGTACGGCGTCTTCAACGGTGATCGGCAACTCTTCAAAGCCTTCCCCTGCAATGGCTCCGGGAACGTCGTCTGCAAGGGCCTCGGCTCCAGACAGTTTGCCGATACGGCGCTTGGTGGTTATTTCCCAGGCTGACGCCGCGCTGACAAGCTTCTCGTTCGATTCATTCCCGATGGCGCGCCGGGCGACGGCCGGCAACCGGTTGCTTCCGGCAAGCCACCATATGAAGGCGTGGGTGTCAAGAAGAAGACGCAACGATCAATCCTCCCAGGCAGACAACTCCTTTTCCGGCAGCGGGTCGAAAAAGCGGTCGTCGAGCGTTATCCGGTCCTTCCATGAGCCGAATTGCGGTTTTCCCCGGCGCTGTAGACGCACAAGGCGAGCGATCGGCTTGCCGTTGCGCGCAATGACGACCTCCTCGCCGCTCTCGACTTGCGCAAGCAGGCGCGACAACTGGGTCTTCGCTTTATGGACGTTCACTATGGGCATCGCTGACTCCTGAAAACACGGGGTTAGCCAAATATATGACTAATCCCGGATTGTGTCAAGGATTGTTTGTCATTTCCTTAAGGATACTCTGATTAAATGTGCAAAGTTCAGAGTCTTGCGAGGGGTGGGCTGGCAAGGAATGACGAAGCAGCATGGCAGGCCCCATGTAATGAGGAATGACATAGCCAGAGTGCCTCTCGCAGCCTCCCGAAGGGCGCTTCATGTCCGCCATGCCCTGAATCCGTAGCGTTTACCACTGATTTCAACGACACCAGCACAATGTCCTGTACCCAGGAACGTGAAGCGCTGATCGAAGTAGATTTAATCAGAGTATCCCCTTTGTACGTCTTTCGGAAACCTGCCGGGACATGGCGCTTATGCTTTTGGCGTGGACATCGTTTTTTCTGAATCTTGAGCGGAGGTATTTTCATGGCCACAGCAAGCGCCGATTTCCAAACCGGGCAGGGCGCGGGCAAGCCCGCCCGCCCGTCTCGTCGCATGACGCTTGAAGAGTATGTTCGCCTCCCCGAATCGGACTATGCCTGTCCAGGCGAATTGGTTCGGGGCATGGTTGTGAGGGAGCCGGGAGTCGTGTTCTGGCACGGGCGTTTGCAGGCCAACCTGATATGGCGATTGAAAAACTGGACGCAGCGGTTGGGGTACGGCGAGGTTGTCGGGGAATGCGATTACGTGATTAGCGAGGACCCGGACACGGTTCGCATTCCGGATGCGTCCGTTTTGCTCCGATCCGTCTCGCCGGAAGACCTTTTTTGCGGCAGGATTCGCGGCGCGCCGGACATAGCTATCGAAATCCTGTCCCCATCCAATACGTCCCTGGCGATGCGCGAGAAGATAGCCGACTATCTGGGGGCCGGCGCGCTCCGGGTCTGGATTGTGGATATGAAGGCGCGCACCCTCGCCGTGTACTATCCTGATGGCAACATGATGCTTTTTGAGGAAGGGGACCGCCTTGAAGACACGGAGGCGCTGCCGGGGTTTGATCTGGAAATTGCGACGTTGTTTGCGTTGCAGGGAGCGTAAGCCGGAACGCTGGAGCAGGCGTTTTTGCGTACTCTTCTCTGCCTGCGGAAAATTTATTTTCGTTTACCCTTGATTTTTTGATATTTTTGCTATATCATATAACATATATGCTTGATTTAATGGAAATACAATCCGTCGGTCCCATCCTCCGGGCCATTCGCGCCACTCTGGATCTGACGCAGGTGCAGCTTGCAGAACGCCTTGGCGTGTCGTTCGCCACAGTGAATCGCTGGGAGGGAGGCGCCAGAATGCCCCAGAAAGCGGCCCGATTGGCAATTCTCGACCTTGCTCAAGAGGCTGGCGTCGATACCTCGGAGCCTGCCGTTGATGCGGTCCGCTCCGCGGTACACGTAACCGGGCGCCGTTCCCGCAAGGATCGCGCTGCCGACTCTACCAAACCCATGGAGCAGATGCTGTGGGATGCGGCTTGCGCTATCCGGGGAGAGAAGGATGCGCCCAAATTCAAGGACTATTTATTGCCTCTCCTGTTTCTGAAGCGGCTTTCCGACGTGTTCGACGACGAGGTGGAGCGGTTGGCGGAAGAATATGGGAACTTGGAGACTACATGGGAAATCGTCGATGGCGATCACGGTCTGGTGCGTTTTTACCTGCCACCGGAGGCTCGTTGGAACTTCATCAGTGGTCGTGAAGATGATGAGTGGCCCTACAACGCGGGACAGGCCAGTCGCCAAGGAGACATCGGGGAGCGTCTGACGAAAGCGGTGCGTGCGGTAGTGCGTCACAATCCGTCGCTTTCCGGCGTTATCGATCTGGTGGATTTTGCTTCGGAACGCAACGGCGAGCGCGATATCAATCCGGCCAAGCTCAGGCAGGTCGTCGAAACGTTTTCCGATCCCCGGCATCGACTGGGCCTTGCAGACGTGCAGCCCGACTTCCTCGGGCGGGCGTATGAGTATCTGTTGCGCAAGTTTGCAGAGGGTTCTGGCCAGAGTGCGGGAGAGTTCTTCACACCGACTGAGGTGGGTTTTCTGATGGCGCATATCCTTCGCCCCAGGCCCGGCGAGCGTTGTCACGACTACGCTTGCGGTTCGGCAGGGCTGCTGGTCAAACTTCAGTTGGTCGCCCGAGAACTTGACCCGACCAGCCGCGTGCCGCTCAGTCTATATGGACAGGAACTGCAAGCCGAGAGCTACGCTGTCGCTCACATGAACGCGATTATTCACGATATGGATGTGAAGATTGCTCGCGGCGACACGATGATCAACCCCAAATTCAAGACGTCTTCGGGGAAGATCGACTCCTACCACATCGTGGTCGCCAATCCGATGTGGAACCAGCCGTTCGATTCGGATTTCTTCGTCAACGATCCGTTTGATCGCTTCCGCACCGCAGGCGGCGCAACAACTGGCAAGGGAGACTGGGCCTGGCTTCAGCACACCTTCGCGTGTATGAACGAGAGAGGGCGGGCTGCGGTGGTCCTCGACACAGGCGCCGTGACGCGCGGTTCGGGAAGCAAGCATGAGGACAGGGAGCGAAATATCCGCAAATGGTTCGTCGACCATGATCTGATCGACGGCGTGATTCTGTTGCCCGACAATCTCTTTTACAACACCAGTGCTGCCGGCGTGATCGTGGTGTTGTCAAAGCACAAGCCGGAAGCGCGAAGGGGCAGGATTGTGCTGCTTAACGCGAGTCGGCGGGTAAAGAAAGGACGGCCCAAGAACTACATACCCGAAGAGGATATACGTCCGCTTGCGGCGGCGTTCGTGAAGGGCGAACCAGTGGAAGGGGAGATCGTCGTTATCACAAGGGAGCAAGCGGCGGAGGGGGATTACAATTTGAGTCCGAGCAGGTGGGTGGGGCGGATTAGTGCCGTGGTGCAGCGTCCGATCAAGGACATTCTTGCCGATATGCAGCGCCTTGACGATGAGGCTCATCAGGTTGATGCGTTGCTGAAAAAAATGCTGGTACATTTGCCATGAATGCTTTCTGGACATGGCGCACGCTCGGAGATCTATTCGAGATTGGTGCGGGCAAAACCATGTCCGCCGCCGCTCGAAACGGTCCTGACAAGACCCCATTTCTCAGGACTTCGAATGTCTTTTGGGATGAGATAGATATATCGTCTGTAGATGAGATGTCGATTCCGGAGCGCGAATTGTCTAACAAGCTACTGCAGCCTGGCGACATGCTTGTTTGCGAAGGCGGCGAGATCGGCCGTGCGGCAATCTGGAACGGGGAAATCGAAACCATGTCGTTTCAGAACCACCTGCATCGCCTACGGCCTGTTGTCGAGGAAATCGAGCCACGTTTCTATGTGTATTTCTTGCAATCCGCTTTTACTCAACTCGGCATTTTTGAGGGGGCGGGCAACAAGACGACGATACCGAATCTGTCGCGCAGCCGGTTAGCAGGACTTGAGGTGCCGCAGCCTGAGATCGGTGAGCAGCGAGCTATTGTTACCGTGCTTGCAAGGGTACGAGAATCTATCAAAATGCACGATCAGGGTGTCGTACTTGCCCAGGAGTTGAAACGCGCTGCGATGCAGACCCTGTTCACACGCGGTCTGCGCGGCGAAGTACAGAAGGAGACAGAGATTGGGCCGATGCCGGAGAGTTGGGAGGTGGTGCCCTTGGCCGCGCTTTGCACTTCTACTGATTCAGTTGATCTGCGATCCGAAGGTAACCGAGAGATCAATTATGTGGATGTTTCATCCATTTCTCGCGATTACCTGCGCATCGAAACGACATCCCCATACGTTCTTAAAGAAGCACCCGGTCGCGCAAGGAAGCGCATTTTGACCGATGATACCATATTTGCAACCGTGCGACCCACTCTCTTGCGCGTCGCCGTCGTCCCTGATGAACTGGATAATCAGGTTTGCTCCACTGCGTTCTGTGTTCTCCGCCGTGATAGCAAGATGAGCGTTCAAAATTTCATCTACTATGTTGTGCAGCGTGACCAGTTTATTCAGCAGCTTGCGGGGATACAAACAGGCGCAAGCTATCCGGCTGTAACAGATCGGACGGTCAAGGAACAGCCAATTCCGTTGCCGGGCCGGAAAGAACAGCACGAAATTGTCGCTATCCTCAATGCCATTGATCGCAAGATTGACTTGCACCGTGAGAAACGTGCGGTCCTCGACGATTTGTTCAAGGCGTTGTTACACAATCTCATGACAGGAAAGATCAGTGTGGGACAGCTTGATCTATCGGCAGTTGGGAAAAAATGGAAAGAGCATTGCAGGGGAACTATCCCGGATTTACTGGACCCTGACACCACTCAATACATTCTGTACCTCAAAAATATTACAGAGGAAACATGAAAATATCCAGCGTACTAAATTCAGAAATTTCTGATACCCGAGCTGCAATCAGAACCTATTCTAACTATAGCGCGGCATGGTGCCTGTGGACACAGACGGACTGTACGCCATACGAGGCACAATCTCGTTTGGAGGCGTTTTCGCAACTTCAATCGTCTTCGCGCTACAATCACGAATCAGTAAGACAACACTTGCTACGAGGAAACCTGACATTGAAGTTCATTCAAAGCATTTCCATTGACGAGAGGCCCGACTTCGCCATGATCAGTGCGCTCTGGTTGTCCGTACAAGCATATTTTGCGGTTCATGGATTCGGCATGGCTTTTTTATCCGCTAAATATGGTGCCGAAAATCTACCCAAAACACATGGTGCATTTATGCGAGAGGCTGCAGAACGTATCGTCCGTAATCTTTTTCCATCTCCTTTTTCAGCTATACTTCAAAATGATTATAAGGGATGCAAGTATGCTCAGTCTAAATTGATAAACATTAGCGATGATCGTATGTCCATAGGATCGGGATTTAATATCGAACGACCAAACGAGACAACGAGAGACGCGCATATCGCACAGTGTCTCAACACAACGCGTCAAATACTGATTTATACTAAATTGGAAAAAGAAAGAGCAAAGGTACGTAAATCAGGAAAGAGACGCGGTATTCTGAGAAAGCAAAAGAAAGTTGATATTGCGCACAGTATTGCGCCAACAACAATTCTCAATTATCTACACCGTGCTCGAATCAAATCAAACTACGAGGATCCGACAATGTACCATGAGGGATCCGCTGATGCGGATGCAATGTTGGACTTAGTACGTAACACTCAAAAACTTGCAACGATGCTATGCGCTTTTCTTGTCGCCAGTCTGTGGCGAACTATCGATAAAACCGCCAAGGATCAATTTGGAGAGGATGTAGATATCGATTGCTTGCTGGAATCTATAGGCAAAAAGCAGTAAGTACTTTGGTGCTATTAGATGGATATCAGGTATCACGTAGCATGAAAATCGGTGTAACCATGACCCTTAACCAAATCATAGCCCTGACTGCCTCCGGCGAATCCGAGACGCTCGAGTTCAAGAGTACGACGGGAGCGCGCCGCGAAGCTGCCCAAACCGTATGCGCCATGCTCAACCATCGTGGTGGGCATGTGCTGTTCGGCGTGACCCCTGAAGGCAAGGTGGAGGGGCAGGAGGTAGGCAAACGCACTATTGAAGAGTTGAGCGCAGAACTTCGGGGAATTGAACCGCAGGAGCTGCTCGTCATCGAACGGGTTCGGGTGAATGGCGACCGCGAAGTACTGGTGGTTGAAGTGGAGGCGGGACCATCGCGGCCGTATATGTATCGTGGAAGGTCGTATCGGCGGATAGGCAACACGACCGTAGCCATGTCCGCCCACGAATACCGTCGTATGCTTATGGAGCAAATGCACGGCGAACAGCGCTGGGAGACCCAGCCTGCCGAAGGATGGTCAATTGACGATCTCGACGCCGCCCGGATTCGGCGAACTGTCGCGGAAGCGGTTCGGCTCGAGCATTTGGAGGAGCCGCTAAGCCGGGAACCGCTCGATTTGCTCCGCGGACTTGGACTTCTGCGCAATGGCGTACTTTTGCGGGCAGCCGTCGTACTGTTCGGAAACACGGAGCGCCTGCTGTCCGATATGCCCCAGTGCCTGCTCCGGGTCGCCCGTTTCCGGGGCGTCGACAAGATGGATTTCCTGGACAATCGGCAGTTCAATGGCAATGCCTTCTTTTTGCTCGCGAGCGCCGAGCGGTTTCTGCGAGATAGCATTCCTGTGGCCGGGCGGTTTGAACCAGACCGCTTCGAGCGGATCGACGAACCGCTCTATCCGCCGCTGGCGACGCGGGAAGCGTTGGCGAACGCGTTATGTCATCGCGACTATTCGATACATGGAGGCTCAATAGGCGTGGCGATCTACGCCGACCGTCTGGAAATAACCTCTGCAGGTTCGTTGCATTTCGGCCTGACTCCGGAGAACTTGTTTGTTTCGCATGAGTCGCGCCCCTGGAATCCGTTGATTGCGCAAACTTTTCATCGCTGTGGAATCATCGAAGAGTGGGGGACCGGTACGCTCAAGATGGTGGATTGGGCAACCTCGGCGGGCCTTCCGGCGCCGGAAATAGAGGACGCCAACGACTGCGTGACCGTGCGTTTCCGGCATGGCCAATTTGTGCCGCCGCCATATGGTGTTAAAGCTGACCCAGCTCGAAGACGAGAGGCGGTTCTCGCGCTACTAAGCGGTGCCAGCGATGGACTGGCGCGGCGAGAGATCAGCATGCGATTGGCTCCCTATGCCAGCGAGCGCCAAGTAACACGGGACCTTGAAACGCTAAAGGAGCGCGGGTTAATCGTTTCTTCTGGCCATGGCGCTACAGCCCGGTGGAAGCGTATTGAGACAGGAGATGATTCTTCCGGGGGGGCTAATGGGGGTTTATAGGGGGCTAATGGGGGTTTATAGGGGGCTTATTCCGGCTTATTCCGGCTTATCCCGGCTTATTTCCATCGTTGCAGTGCAAAAAACCTTGTTCAGCAATCCGGGAAACATTCGGTAATGGGCGCCTATGACTGATCTGCAAATCACCGAGTCCGCTGCTGTTCAGTTTCCCATGGTTCGCCATGCGGAGGCTATCGGCTGGACGCCTGTCCCGCCCGATATTGCCTTGCAGAAGCGAGGCGGCGAGGCCGGGATGTTGTTCCGGGACGAGATCGAAGGAGCCCTGAGGCGATTCAATGCCTGGATGACGGACGATACTATCCGCTCCGTTATCGACCGGTTCGAAGCGATACCTCCCACGATTGAAGGCAACCGGGAGATACTTTTGTGGTTGCGGGGCGAACGGCAAGGGTACGACGAGAACGAGCAACGTAACCGGCGAGTCCGGTTCATCGATTTCGAGCATCCGGGCAATAATGCACTGCACGTTACGTGGGAATGGAAAATCAAGCCCCTGGCCCGCAAGGGCAATCGAGCGGACGTTATATTCGTAGTCAATGGGATACCGGTTGCTATTGTCGAGCACAAGAACCCAACGGGCGCCGACGCCATTGAACGCGGCATTACCCAACTGCGGCGCTACGAGAAGGAAACGCCCGAACTTATGGGCGCGGCGCAACTCTTCAACGTTACGCATCTGCTCGAGTACTGGTACGGCGTTACCTGGAATGTTTCGCACCGTTTTATGGCCCGCTGGAAGGAGCGCCGGGAGGATACCTACCGGTTCGCTGTTCAATCGTTCTTCGAACCGACCGATTTCCTGCGCACGTTGCGAGACTGGATTCTCTTCTACGTCGAGGACGGTGAAACGAAGAAGTCCGTGCTTCGTCAGCACCAGCGTCGCGCTGCCGACCGCATTGTCGAGCGCTGCTCCAGTCGGGAAAAGCGGCGCGGACTCATCTGGCACACGCAAGGCTCCGGCAAGACCTTCACGCTGCTCACCGCCGCCCGGCTTATCCTCGAACGAGAGGACCGGTTTCGTACGCCGACGGTGGTCGTGGTCGTGGACCGGACAGAACTCGAAGGGCAGCTCAAAGGCTGGGTAGAGCGCCTGCTCGGAGAAATGCAGCAGCAGGCTATAGCCATCGCGCGCGCGAACTCCAAAGACGATCTTCGGGAACTGTTCAGGGCCGACCAGCGCGGCCTGATTCTGTCCATGATCCACAAGTTCGAGGGTATCGAGAAGAACGCCAACGCCCGCGACAACATATACGTGTTCATCGACGAGGCGCACCGCTCGGTGGCCAGGGACCTGGGTACGTATCTGATGGCGGCGCTGCCCAATGCTACGATTGTCGGATTTACCGGTACTCCGATCGCCCGGACGCACCAGGGCGAAGGAACGTTCAAAATATTTGGTGCAGACGACGAGCGGGGCTACCTGGACAAGTATGCGATCGCCGAATCCATTGAAGACAAGACGACGCTGCCGATTCGCCACACAATGGCGCCCAGCGAAATGAGGGTGCCGGCGGAGCGGCTCGATCAAGAGTTTTTCGCCCTTGCCGAAAGCGAGGCGGTAACCGATATCGACGAACTCAACAAAGTGCTCGACAGGGCCGTCGGTCTGCGCACTTTTCTGACGGCCGATGACCGTATTGAGAACATTGCGGCCTTTGTCGCCAACCATTTCAGGGAAAATGTGAGGCCGCTCGGCTACAAGGCGTTCCTTGTCGCCGTGAACCGGGAAGCTTGCGCCAGATACAAGCGCGCGCTCGACAAACACCTTCCGAGTGAATGGAGCGCCGCAGTCTATACAGAGAACCCTGACGATACTGTTCGCCGTCCGCTGGTCGCCGAATTGCAGCTGTCGCCGGGGCGCGAGGAGGATGTCCGACTCATGTTCAAGAAAGCAGGTGAGAATCCGCAGATTCTCATCGTTACCGACAAGTTACTGACGGGCTACGATGCGAAGATTCTTTACTGCATGTATCTCGACAAGCCGATGCGCGATCATGTGCTTTTGCAGGCCATCGCGCGCGTAAATCGGCCTTACGGGGACGAAAACGCCGACCGCAAGCGCGTTGGCCTTGTCGTTGACTTTGTGGGCGTTTTGGGCGAACTGAAGAAAGCGTTGCGATTCGATTCGGAGGATGTGAGCGGGGTCATCGAGGGACTTGACTTGCTCAGGGAGGACTTCCTTGAAAAGATCGAAAAGGCAAAGGCGGAGTATCTGGCGGGCGAAAGCGAAGTGGACACGGATGAGCGCCTTGAACGGATCGTGTACGGGCGCTTTCTGGATCCCGAATCGCGCAAGGAATTTTTTGCGGCCTATAAGGAGATCGAGGCCCTTTGGGAAATCCTGTCGCCTTCACCGGAACTGCGCGATCATATAGAGGCCTTTGGACAACTTGCCCGTCTCTATGCTACGGTTCGGAACGCATACGCGAAAACCATCCTTTACCAAACGGATCTGGCGCAAAAAACGCGCCGCATGGTGCAAGAGAGCGCAGCCCAGTACAGCCTTGGCGATTCGGTGAAAACGGTGACGTTCGATGCGGGCATGCTTGCGACGCTTCGGGGCGAGCCGGGCCCCAAAGAAGCCAAGGTTTTCAATCTTGTGCGGGGGCTCCGCCGGGAAATCGAGAACCAGCCCGAGATGGAGGCCATCCTGATACCTCTGAGAGAGCGGGCGGAAGGGATTCTTCAGGATATGGAGCGCCGCCGTACGGATGGGTTGGCCGCTATGGATTCGTTGGCGGACCTGATTCGTGAAAAGGAGACTGCGATCAAGGAATTGAAAAACAGCGGGCTTGCGCCGCGCACTTTTGGCGTCTATTGGACGCTGAGGAAAGATGAGAGATTGCGAGCTGCCGGGATCGATCCAATGGAATTAGCGCGGGATACCCAAGCGCTCCTTGAGCGGTTTCCCCACGCAGCGGTTAATGCTGAGGAGAGACGACGGTTGCGGGCAGATCTCTATAAACCGTTTCTGACACTGGCCGAAGAAGAGCGTCGCAGTATCGTAGCGCGAATTCTTGTAACGCTTTTGGGTAAGAATGCCGATGCGGACACATGACGAGCGGCGCGAGGCGATTTGTAGCCGTGTCGAATACTGGACAGGGCGCCTGAATGTGCATCCCCGGCAAGTACGGGTTCAGTCTATGACCCGCAAATGGGGTTCGTGCTCCACGTCGGGGATTATCACGCTGGCGAACGATCTGGCTGACCAGGAGGACGGATTTCAGGATTTCGTGATCGCACACGAACTGCTGCACCTGCGTGTCCCCAATCACGGACGGCTGTTCAAGGCGTTAATGACAGCCTACGTACCCGACTGGAAGAAATACGATGTGAAAAGATAAGACACGTTTTGCGCCACTTGCCCCCAAATCAGGAAGTTGGTGGCCATGCATATCGCCTGAGCACCACTTCTTCCGTTCGATTCAGGACGATCTGTATAACTTCGTTTGCCGGTTCCTTGTCTCTCAATTGATCCAGTGCGTACAGGAACAAGCGCGTCTGTATATCCAGATTGATGCGCCCTGGCGCGGAAATACAGATCAAGCCCCGGTGTTGGTCTTGCTCCTTGACGAGTCTCAGGAAGTCTCGCGTATTATTAGTGACAATCACATAGTTATCCGCGACGGCTCGGCGTACGATGGTCTCGTCCGGCGCCGACCTGAGATCAAGTCTGTTAACGTGTGTCGATTCGGAAAACCCTTTGCTTCGGGCGAGTTCAGCAAGTTGTATGCTTAAGCATTCATCAATCAAAAATTTCATAGCGTCCCAGGTAATTCATGCAAATTAATTTTGCTGGAGGAAAGCAGTTTTTTCTTTTCCCAGCCGGATATCTTGCGCGGACGACCGCGGCGAGGATAGGCTGAGGCATAGATGACAGCGCTTTCTATTTTCTCTTTCGTCAAAGCGGGATATGCTTCCAGCAGGTCACAAATCGCATCTCCGTTGGCGATCATATCTGCGATGTCGTGCACAGGTATCCGCGTCCCCCGAAAACAAGGCGTCCCGTCAAGGATGTCATCGTTTGCGGCGACCATCTTTTTGGCCTTTTCGAGCGCTGTCAATCCTTTGCGCACAACCCTTTTCATAGGGCGGATATCTACCGAAACGATCTCTGTGCGGATAATATTTATATCGGGGCGTTCAAGGAGGCGGCGAATCATTCTCTTTCGTCCCCTCGGAGTAAGGACGCTGGTGGTCTCGTGGGCCAACTTTACGCCGACGAGCGCTGCCTCCTTGCCCATAATCGTACGGGCGCCCTTGCGCCTCTTGACCGCCTTGCCCAAGAGGCGCGCATCAATGATGCGATTCACCTGTTTGAGGGGAACGCCAGTGATGCATGCGGCCTCGTTGGCGGACAGATTGCTCGTTTCATGCGTTGTTGCCATAATCTTTCCTTTTATATGGAATATTTCTTCCTTTATGGAAGAATATAGTTAACCGAACACTCAAGATCAATGCAAGGTTCCGGAAAAAATCCCCGGAACCCCTTTCCTTCCAGATCGTGCACGGAAGCCCGGCCCTTCGCATTGCAATCCGTTTGCCCGCCATGCCCTTCCCGCCCCTGAACCCCGACGACGCGTATCTCCTCGAATCCATGCTGGCGGAGGAAGACCGCCTGATCATGGAATCGGCCCGGGAGTATGCGCAGTCGCAACTGGAACCCCGCGCCCTCGAAGGCAATCAGGACGAAGTGTTCCATGAGGATATCGCCCGCGAGATGGGGGAGCTTGGTTTGCTCGGCGCCGCGATTCCGGAGGAATACGGCGGCGCGGGCGCAAGCCATATGGCCTATGGCCTTATTGCGCGCGAACTCGAACGGGTGGACTCGGCGTACCGTTCGTTCGCTTCGGTGCAGAGTTCGCTCGTCATGCACCCCATTCATCTTTTCGGCACGGAGGAGCAGCGGAAACGACTCCTGCCGCTGCTGGCCTCCGGCGAGTACGTCGGCTGTTTCGGATTGACCGAACCGGATCACGGGTCGGACCCGGGTTCCATGGAAGCTTCGGCGCTGAGAACAAGCGGGGGCTGGGTGTTGAACGGAGCCAAGGCGTGGATTACGAATGCATCCATTGCGGATATTGCGGTGGTCTGGGCGAAAGCCCGCGAAAACAAGGGGGATAAGGGCCGCATCCGGGGATTTCTGCTCGAACGCGGCATGGAGGGGTTTTCCACGCCCAAAACGCACCACAAGATGTCGCTGCGCGCCTCCATCACGGGAGAGATTGTCATGGAGGATGTGTTTGTCCCCGACGAGAATGCGTTTCCGGATATCGAGGGGCTGCGCGGGCCGTTCGAGTGCCTGAACAGCGCCCGGTTCGGCATTGCGTTCGGAGCGCTGGGCGCTGCCGAAGATTGTTTCCGTCGCGCGCGCCGCTACGTGAGCGAGCGGCGGCAATTCGGCCATTCGCTTGCTTCCATGCAACTCGTCCAGACGAAGCTGGCGCACATGCTGACGGAAATCACCCAGATGCAACTGCTGGCCTGGCGACTGGGGACGCTCAAGGACGAAGGCGACCTGACGCCCGCCATGATTTCGCTGGCCAAGCGCAACAATTGCGGCAAGGCCCTCGAGATCGCCCGGATGGCCCGCGACATGCTGGGCGGCAATGGGATTTCGGGAGAATACCGCGTGATCCACCACATGGTGAACCTCGAAAGCGTCAACACCTACGAAGGCACGTACGACATCCACGGCCTCATTCTGGGCCGCGAACTGACCGGCGTCCAGGCTTTCGTACCTCGGGGCAACGAAGGATAGCCGGCCTCCGTTCGCTGCTGTTTTTCGCGTGCGCCTCCTTTCCTATGCCTCGTTCAGCGCCGCCTGCGCCGCCGCAAGGCGGGCGATGGGCACCCGGAAGGGCGAGCAGGACACATAGTCAAGGCCCGTCCGGTAGCAGAATTCGATGGACGAAGGCTCTCCGCCGTGTTCGCCGCAGATGCCCACCTTGAGGTCGCTCCGCGTGGCCCGCCCGCGTTCCGTGCCGATTTGCACGAGCTGCCCGACGCCCTTCTGGTCCAGCGCCTGAAACGGATCGTCCGCGAGAATCTTGCGCTCCACGTACCAGGGCAGGAATTTCCCGGCGTCGTCCCGGCTGTACCCGAAGCCCATCTGGGTCAGGTCGTTCGTGCCGAAGGAGAAGAAGTCCGCCTCGCGCGCAATCTCGTCGGCCACCAGCGCAGCGCGCGGCACCTCGATCATGGTGCCCGTGAGATACTCGACGGAGGCGCCTTTTTCGGAGAAAACGTCCTTCGCGGTCCGGTCGATGACGGCTTTCTGGTTGGAAAATTCCTCCAGCGTACCCACGAGCGGCACCATAATTTCCGGGAGCGCTTCGACGCCTTCTTCCATGAGTTCGATTGCCGCCTCAAGGATGGCGCGGGTTTGCATCTCCGTGATTTCCGGGTAGGTTATGCCCAGGCGGCACCCGCGGTGGCCCAGCATCGGGTTGAATTCGTGCAAAAACGCCACCTTGGCCTTGACGGCTTCCAGGCCGACGCCGAGCGCGTCCGCCATTTCCTGCTGACCTACTTCGTCGTGCGGCAGGAATTCATGCAGCGGCGGATCCAGGAGGCGCACCGTCACCGGCTTGCCCGCCATGGCCCGGAATATCCCCAGAAAATCTTCCTTCTGGTAGGGGAGAAGCCTGGCGAGCGCCCCGCGCCGGTCCTTTTCGGAGTCCGCCAGGATCATTTCCCGGACGGCCTGAATGCGTTCGCCCTCGAAGAACATGTGCTCGGTGCGGCACAGGCCAATGCCTTCTGCGCCGAATTCGATGGCCTTGGCGGCGTCCGCCGGCGCATCGGCGTTCGTGCGCACCTTCATCGCGCGGAATTCGTCGGTCCATTCCATGAATTGCCCGAACGCGCCGCCCATTTCCGGCTCCACCAGCGGCTGCTGCCCGGAAATGATTTCGCCGGTCGTTCCGTTGATGGAAAGCCAGTCGCCTTCGCGGAACGTAACCTTGCCATTCGTGAACGATTTGTCCCGATAATTGATTACGATTTCGTTGCAGCCCGCCACGCACGGTTTGCCCCAGCCCCGGGCCACGACGGCGGCGTGCGAGGTCATGCCGCCTCGCGACGTCAGAATGCCCTCGGCGGCGTCCATGCCTCCTACGTCTTCCGGGCTGGTTTCGATGCGGGCGAGGATAACCTTTTTGCCGTTCGCCCTCCAGGCTTCGGCCTCGTCCGCCGAAAACACGATCTGCCCGACCGCGGCGCCGGGCGAGGCGGGCAGCCCCTGTCCGATCACATCGGGCTTGTAGGCGTCCATGTCCTCGAATTGCGGATGCAACACCTGGTCCAGGTGGTTCGGCTCCACGAGGTCCCGCACCGCCGTTCGCTTGTCTGCAAGCCCTTCCCGCACCATGTCCACCGCGATAGCAACCGCCGCCGTGCCGGTGCGCTTCCCGTTGCGCGTCTGGAGGATGAAGAGCCGATTGTCCTGGATCGTGAACTCGATGTCCTGCATGTTGCAGTAATGCTTTTCGAGCCGATCAGTGACCTCCAGCAGTTGGCTGTACGCCTCGGGGAAATGATCCGCCATGCGGCTGATGTCCTCGGGCGTACGGATGCCGGCCACCACGTCCTCTCCCTGCGCATTGACCAGAAATTCCCCGTACAGCAGATGTTCTCCGGTCGAGGGATTGCGCGTAAAACATACGCCGGTGCCGCTGCTCGGCCCCATGTTTCCGTAGACCATGGCCTGCACGTTCACCGCGGTGCCCAGCAAACCCGTAATCTTGTTGATGCGCCGGTATTTGACGGCCCGTTCCGCATCCCAGGAAGAAAAAACGGCGTTGACGGCGAAGCGCAGCTGCTCCCGGGGGTCTTCGGGGAACATGTGACTGGTGTTCTGGCGGTAGATGGCCTTGTAGCGATCCACCAGCGCCTTCAGATCGTCGCCCGAGAGGTCCACGTCGTTTTCCACGCCCCGCTCTTTCTTGAGCGCTTCGATGGCTTCCTCGAAATGTTCGTGCGGCACGCCCACCACGACGTCCCCGAACATGTCGATGAACCGTCGGTAGGCGTCGTAGGCGAAGCGCACATTGCCCGTGCGGCGGGCCAGCCCTTCCGCTACCGCGTCGTTCATGCCCAGATTCAGCACGGTGTCCATCATGCCCGGCATGGAGATCGCCGCGCCGCTGCGCACCGACACGAGCAGCGGATTGTCCGGATCGCCCAGTTTGGCCTGCATATCGGCTTCGAGGCGGGCGATGGCGTCCTCGATTTGTTCTTCCAGCCCCTCGGGCCAGGCATGTCCTTGCGAGGAGTAATGGCGGCAGGCCTCGGTGGAGATGGTGCATCCCGGCGGCACGGGCAGGCCGATGGCGCTCATTTCGGCCAGATTGGCTCCCTTGCCTCCCAGCAGGGATTTCATGCTTCGGTCGCCTTCCGCGCGGCCTCCCCCGAAACTGTATACATATTTGACGGCTTGCGCTGCGTCGGTCTGGTCGTGCGTGTTCATGTGAGAGATCGAGTTACAAAAACGAATGGTCCGGATGGCGTTTCGAGACGCCGTTCCGCAGTTGGGCCCCGCCGCCGCAGATTTAATCAGAGCATCCTGTAATCAGAAACATCCCCGACCCGCGTCGAAAAAAGGCCTATCCTGACAAAATACGAAAACTTCCGTAAAGATGTCGAATGCCGCGGGGTCTTTTGCGAATCCGGCGACCGCATTCGGGAACGATGCGCGGGGGGATAGCGTGAGAGGGCGCGCATCCCGCAGTTCTTCCCGCACCCGTAGACCTTACTTTGCGCATGAAGCGATTGGTTGTCGTCGAATCGCCCACCAAGGCCAGGACCATCCGGAATTTCCTCCCTGCGAATTGCCAGGTGGAGGCGAGCATGGGGCACATTCGCGACCTGCCCCGGAAAGCCTCCGAGATACCGAAAGCGCGCCGGGAGAAATTATGGGAGCACTACGGCGTGGATGTGGACAACGGGTTCGCCCCTGTGTACGTAACGTCCCCCGACAAGCAAAAAGTGGTCGGCAAGCTTCGCGCGGCGCTCAAGGGGGCCGACGAACTGTATATCGCCACGGACGAAGACCGCGAGGGCGAATCGATAGGCTGGCATCTCGTGCAGGTGCTGTCGCCGAAGATTCCCGTGCGGCGCATGGTGTTTCACGAAATTACGCAGGAAGCCATTCAGCGCGCGCTGCGCGAAACGCGAGACATCGACCGAAGCCTTGTCGATGCGCAGGAAACGCGGCGCATTCTGGACCGCCTTGTCGGGTACAGTATTTCTCCGTTGCTTTGGCGCAAAATCGCGCCGAAATTATCCGCAGGGCGCGTACAGAGCGTGGCGACAAGGCTTCTTGTCCAGCGGGAAAAAGAGCGCATGGTCTTTGTTCCGGCCATCTGGCTCGATCTTAAGGCGTCGCTTGCGGCGCCGGGCGGGGCGTTTCAGGCGGAAATGACGCATTACGGCGGGGTGCGCCTTGCCGCGGGCAAGGATTTCGACGATCATACCGGGCAACTCCGGGAAGGGCTGAAGCCGGGCGAGGACCTGGTTTTGCTTGACGAAGAGCAGGCCGGGGCGCTGGTCGCCGCGCTTCCGGATCGCGTCTGGCGCGTGGTTCAGGTCGAGGAACGGATGATTTCGCATTCGCCGCCCCCGCCGTTCATTACTTCGACCCTGCAGCAGGAAGGGAGCCGCAAACTGCGTTTTTCCGCGCGGCGGACCATGCAAGTCGCGCAGCGCCTCTACGAGCAGGGCCTGATCACCTATATGCGAACCGACTCCACCCAGCTTTCCGACGAGGCCATTCGGGCCGGCCGGAAGGCGGTCGCAGGGCGGTACGGCGAGGACTTCCTGAGTCCGAAACCGAGGCGATTCGGCGGCAAGGTGGCGAATGCGCAGGAGGCCCACGAGGCGATTCGACCCGCCGGGAACGCCATGAAAACGAAGGGCGAACTGGGTTTGTCCGGCGACGAAGGAAACTTGTACGAACTGATATGGAAGCGCACCGCGGCGGGCCAGATGGCCAATGCCCGGGTGCGCCGCACGGCGGTTCGCATCGAAGCCGGCGAAGGCAAGGAGGCGGCCCGGTTCCGGGCGTCGGGACAGCAGGTTGAATTTCAGGGATTCTACCGGGCCTACGTGGAAGGGGCCGACGACCCGGACGCTGCGCTGGAGCATCGCGATCGTCCGCTTCCTCCCCTGGCCGAAGGCGACGAGCCGGTTTGCCGCAAGGTGGAGTCCGTGGAGCACGAGACGAAACCCCCCGCCCGATACACGGAGGCCACGCTGGTGCGCATGCTCGAAAAAGAAGGCATCGGACGGCCCAGCACCTATGCCTCCATTATCGAAACGATCGTGCGCCGCGATTACGTGCGGCGCAGCGGATCGCAACTGGTCCCCACGTTTACGGCGTTCGCGGCGGTTCAGCTCCTCGAAGATCAGTTCGCCGACCTGGTCGATGTGGGTTTCACGGCGGACATGGAGCAGATTCTGGACGATATCGCCACAGGAGATCGCGCCTCGACAGGATGGCTGGAGGATTTTTATCTCGGCGACAAGGGGCTTGTGCAACAGGTGCAGGCCGGGCAGGACCGTATCGATCCCAAAAAAATTTCGACGATTTCCTCGCCTAAATGGGCTGAGCTGATCGTGCGTACGGGAAAGTACGGGCCGTATGTGGAAGGCAAGGTGGACGGCGCGCCCGCGCGGGCGTCCATTCCGAAAGAATTGTCGCCCGGCGACATCTCCGCAGAAGACTTGCAGGCGCTGCTTGAGACTTCTTCCGACGGGAGCAAGGAGCGTCCGATTTGTACGCATCCGGACAGCGGGCTGGACGTGCTGCTTTGCCAGGGTCCCTATGGTCCCTATGTGCAGCTGGGCCGGGCGGAGGGCGCGAAGAAGCCGAAGCGCGTTTCGGTGCCCAAAGGCACGCCCCCGGAGGCGGTAGATGGGGAGATGGCGCTTGCCTTGCTGGAACTGCCGCGGTCGCTGGGCGCGCATCCCGAGACGGGCAAACAGATCGTGGCCCATATCGGACGCTTCGGCCCGTACGTGCAGCACGAACGGACTTTTGTTTCGCTTGCGGAAGAAGACCATGTGCTTCATGTGGACCTGGATCGGGCGCTTGCGCTGCTGGCGCAGCCCGGAAAAGGAGCGGGGCCGCTCCGCGTACTGGGCGATCATCCGGAAACCGGCGACCCGGTGGATGTCCGCAAGGGACGGTACGGCCCGTACGTGAAGCACGGAAAGACCAACGCCTCCATTCCGAAAACCCTGTCGCCGGAGGAAATTACGCTGGAGGAGGCGCTTCGCTTGCTGGCGGAAAAGGCCGCTTCGGGCGGGCGGGCGAAAGGAGGCCGCAGGGGATCGGGCAGGAAGCGACCCGCAAGGAAGTAGGCCCCGCAGAGCATCCTTAACAGGCCCTGGCCGCCTCGCTCAGCGCCCCACGTCTTTGTCCCCAAGCCGGATGGCGTCGAGGATATTGAGGTAACTCTGGTATCGTTGCCTGGAGACGCCGCCGTCCCGTACGCCTTGCCGTACGCCGCAGTCCGGCTCGTGATCGTGGGTGCAGTTCGGAAATCGGCAGGCCTCGATATACGGCTTGACCTCGACGAAATAGTGGGAAAGTTCCCAGGGTTCTATGCGCAGGACGCCGAATTCCCGAATGCCGGGCGTATCGATGATATAGCCTCCGCTGCTCAGGGCAAAAAGCGTGGCGCAGGCGGTCGTATGGCGGCCTCTCCGCGTTTTTTCGCTCACCTGCGCCGTTCGGACGTCCAGGCCGGGTTCGAGCGCATTGATCAGCGAAGATTTGCCCACGCCCGACGGTCCGGCGAATACGCTTGTTTTTCCGTCGAGGCGGGCTTTCAGGGACGCTACGCCTTCTCCGGTTCGGGTGCTTGCCGTCAGGACGGGATACCCGATGCGCAGGTACTCGTCGCGCAGTTCCGACAGGGTTTCGGCATGCTCTTTTCGGGCCAGATCCGATTTGTTGAACACGACGCCCGCCGGAATTTCGTTTGCTTCCGCCGTCGCCAGCACCCGGTCCACAAAGCCCGCATTGGGGCGAGGCAGCCGGACGGATTGCACGACCCATATGTGGTCGATATTCGCCGCCAGAATATGTTCGCGCCCCACCCGCCGCCCGGCGGCGCGGCGGCTCAACTGGTTCCTGCGGTCGTGAATATGCGTGATGACGCCGGCGCCGTCGGCGTTTCGTCGCATCGTAACCCGGTCTCCCACGGCGACGGGGCTCGTGGCGTCCTGTTCTTCCAGTTGAAACCGCCCGCGTACGCGCGCGGGAATGGTTTCGTCGCCGGCGCGTACGTCGCACCAGCTCCCCGTTGATCGGATCACCGTACCCTCCACGACGCCGGAGGGGCGCTCCGAAGCAGAATCTGCGTGCGGCGAGGCGTTCATCGGCGCTTGGGGACGGCGGAAGGCATGGAAACTTTCGCGCTCGTTTTTCGTCTAAGATATGGATGCTCTGATTAAATCTGCTCCGATCAGCGCTTCACGTTCGTGCGTTCAGGACATTGTAACAGCATCGTTGAAATCAGCGGTAAACGCTGCGGATTCGGAGCATGGCGAACGTGAAGCGCCCCTCGCAAGCCTCTGAACTTTGCAGATTTAATCAGAGCATCCGTAAATGGACGCGAGGACTGCATGCTTGCGATGCGACACGCCTGTTCGCAATGGCTTCGTCATGCCTTGCAGCCTCTGATCTTTGTGGCTTTAACCAGCGTATTCCATGAACGATACTGATCAGGAAAAAAAGAACGAAGCGTATCAACGCATTCGTTCCGATTTCGATGCGCTTTCCGCGCAGGAAAAAGTGGTTTTTCTTGCGGAGGCGGCGTCTTCCACCGTAGTGCGTGGCGCTCAGCAATTCGGAGAGGCGCTTTCGCAAGAAATCGACGACTTTCTGGGCAAGCGCGAAAAGCGATCTCGCAAGGACGCTCCGGGCGCGGACGACGAGGATATCTCGGTAACCGATGCGGCGGGGGCGGTTGCGCGCAGTTTGCAACAATTTGGACAAGTTCTTTCGCACGAGGTCGAGGATCTGTTCAGGAAGCGGTTCGGCGAGGACGATCCGGCCCGGGAAGAAGAGGCCGAGGCGACACCGGAAGAGGCGGGCGACGACCCCGCTCAGGCTGACGACGACGCCCAGGCCGACGAGACGACGGCATGAGCGAGCCGGAACCGCGTTCGGAAGAACGCCTGGTCGAGTTCGAGCGGCTCAATACGCTGGGCAAACTGGCGTGTCTTGGCGGGTTCGCCGCCCGATTCGCTGCCGGGACGCTTCATGCCGCCGCGAGGCGGGCCGTGAATATATACGCGGACTCCGCAAAGGCGTTCAGGGAGGGACGAGACCCGAATATCGACGACGCCCGGATTACGGGCGAAGAATAGCGTATCCTGCCCTGTCGGCGAAGCGTAGCCGAACATTTCCTGCTCGCTCGCCGGAACGGTTTCGGCGAGTCGTTACGCAATCTCAATGTCCATTTCCGCTTCGGTCGAGCCGTTGGCGTCGTGCGGAAGCGGTTTTTCGGCCCGCCTTTCCTCTTCTTCGGCGGCGCAGAACATTTCTCTCGCGTTCGCAACCGGCTCTTTCTCCAGCGCCTGGTCGAGGATATCCTCCACGCGGCGCGCATAAAGAATGTGCAACCCCTCCAGCGCATCGTCGGCGATTTCTTTCACGTCGTTTTCGTTTTTCTCGGGAAGCACCACGGTGCGGATGCCCGCCCGCCTCGCTGCAAGGACTTTTTCCTTGACGCCCCCTACCGGCAGAATGAGTCCGCGCAGGGTGATTTCGCCGGTCATGGCTATGTCGTGGCGGATGCGCCGCTGCGTGTAAATCGACGCCAGCGCGCTCAGCATGGCGGCGCCTGCGGAGGGGCCGTCTTTCGGCACCGCTCCCGCCGGCACGTGAATATGCACGTCCCACCGCCGGAAGGCGTCTTCCGGAATGCCCAGTATGTCCGCCCGCGACTTGACGTACGAAAGCGCGGCCCGGGCCGACTCTTTCATTACGTCGCCCAGTTTGCCGGTCAGGATGTGTTTTCCGGTTCCTCTCGATACGGAGGCTTCTATGAAAAGAATATCGCCGCCGGTCGGGGTCCAGGCCAGCCCCGTAGCCACGCCAGGGACTTCCGTGTGCTGGGCTACCTCTGGAAAATGCTTGCGCCCGCCAAGGTACTTTTCCAGGTCTTCCCCCCGAATCGTTGCGGAGACTGCTTCGCCCGAAGCGATTTGTTTCGCGACCCCCCGCGCTACGGCGCCGATCGTGCGCTCCAGCTTCCGTACGCCGGATTCGCGGGTGTATCCGTCTATGATGGCGCCGATGGCCTCGTCTTCAAGGGTCATTTGTTCTTCCGTGAGGCCGTTTTGCTCCAGTTGCCGGGGCGCGAGGTATTGCTTTGCGATTCGGAGTTTCTCCTCCTCGGTGTATCCCGTGATTTCGATGCTTTCCATGCGGTCGCGAAGCGGGCCGGGAATCATTTCCGGGAAATTGGCTGTCGCAATGAAGAAAACCTTCGACAGATCGTAGTCCAGCTCGATGTAGTGGTCGTTGAAATTGTCGTTTTGCTCGGGATCCAGCACTTCCAGCAGGGCGCTGGACGGATCTCCCCGAAAATCCGCTCCGATCTTGTCCACTTCGTCCAGCATGAAGACGGGGTTGTTGACGCCCGCCTTTTTGATTCCCTGGATTATCCGTCCCGGAAGCGCCGCCACATAGGTGCGTCGGTGTCCCCGGATTTCCGCCTCGTCCCGGATTCCGCCCAGGCTCATCCGGACGAATTTCCGTCCGATGGCGCGAGCAATGCTTTTGCCCAAGCTTGTTTTTCCGACGCCGGGCGGGCCGTGCAGACACAGAATGGGCGCTTTCATATCCCCCTTCAGGTGCAGGACCGCAAGGTATTCGAGGATGCGTTTTTTTACCTGGTCCAGTCCGTAGTGGTCCTCGTCCAGCACCTCGGCGGCCCGCGCAATATCAAGGTCGTCTTTCGAATATTCCAGCCAGGGAAGGTCCAGCAGCCAGTCTACGTAATTGCGCGTGACGGCGTAATCCGGCGACGCCGGATGCGATCGCGACAGGCGCGTTATTTCCTTGCCCAGCGTTTCCTTCGCATGTTCCGGCAGCGATTTCTTTTCGGCCTTTGCGCGAAGTTCCTGCACGTCGTCGCCGTCGTTTTCGCTTTCGCCCAGTTCGTCCTGGATGATCTTCATCTGCTGGCGCAGCAGGTATTCGCGCTGTTGCTTGTCCACGTCCGTTCGTACGCGGCTGCGGATGTCCTCGGAAACCTGCAGTACCTGAATTTCGCGGTTCAGGTACTCCATGAGTTTGTCGGCTCGCTGGGTCAAACTGTCGCATTCGAGCAGGGCCTGTTTTTCCTCTACGCTGATCTGAAGATTCGATGCAATGAAATGGACCAGCAGGGGAGGCGAGTCGATTTGCTGAATGGCGACAGCGGCTTCTCCGGGCAGGTGGGGCGACAGGTTGACGAACTGGATGGCCAACTCCTTGACGGATCGGATGCGCGCCTTGATTTCGATCTCGTCCGCGGACCAGTCTTCGTCTATCGGCGTCGCATGGGCCCTGAAGTACGGCTCGGTCTGGATGTACTCCTGGATTTCGAACCGCCGCCTGCCCTGAATGATCATCGAGTTGGGGCCGCCCGGAATCTTGATCAACTTGAGGATTTCGGCCACCGTGCCGAGGCGATACAAGTCGTCTGTGTCGGGCGTTTCGATTTCGCTCCGTTTTTGCGCTACGGCGCCGATGATGCGCTTGCCCGCAAAAGCGTCTCGCGCCAGCTGCATGGAAGCGTCGCGCCCGAGCGTGATCGGGAGCACGACGCCTGGATACAGCACGGTGTTGCGGAGCGCGAGGACGGGCAATTCCTCAGGAATGTCCGACGCGCCCATTTGCTTTTCTTCGTCGGGCGTCGGGAATGGAATGAACTGCTCGTCGTCGTCGATCTCGCTATGGTCGCGCGCATCGAAGTATGGGTCCCGTGCAGGCATATGCAACGTGTTCCGGTGTGCAGGAAGGCGGGGCGGGGTCTGGTCGGCGTTCAATGGAAAATACGGCCCCCGCCGATAAGGATGGAGGCCCGTCAGGCGTCAAAAACCGGGCCAAGCGCATTGTCTGCCAATATTGCGGGCATTCCGGGGGGATTGCGCCATGCGGCGGGTTGTTTTATCGGCCTTTTCGTTACAAAAATTTACAATTGGGCGCGTTTGCGCAGCGAGCAAAACGCCGTCTGATGCGTATTATCTGCCAGATTTTACGCATTTTACCCACGCAATACAACCGGAAACCGGATCATGTGGCGCGACGACATCACTGACGCAATAGGCAATACCCCTCTCGTGCGGCTTCGCCGCATTACGGCGGAATGGCCCTGTACGGCGTTGGCCAAGCTGGAGTATTTTAATCCGGGGGGGTCCGTCAAGGACCGCATCGGCCTGGCCATGATTCGGGAAGCCGAACAAAAGGGCTTGCTGGAGCCGGGCGGAACCATTATCGAAGGCACCAGCGGCAATACGGGCGCTGCGTTGGCCATGGCCGCCGCGACCCGCGGATACCGGTGTATTTTTACGACCACCGACAAGCAAAGTCAGGAAAAGCTGGACGTGCTGCGGGCCCTGGGCGCAGAGGTGATCGTGTGCCCCACCAACGTAGCCCCGGAAGACCCAAGGTCGTATTATTCCGTAGCGCAGCGCCTTGCCGAAGAAATTCCGGGCGCGGCGTATCTGAATCAGTACGACAATCCGGCGAACCGGGCGGCCCATTACGAAACGACCGGGCCTGAAATATGGGCGGGCACGGAGGGGCGCGTCACCCATTTCGCAGCGGGCGCGGGCACGGGCGGCACGCTTTCCGGCGTGGCGCGCTATCTCAAGGAGCAGAACCCGGACGTACGGGCGATCGGCGTCGATCCGTACGGCTCGATCTACCATGGGTACTTTCATAACCGGGAATTCGATGCGGACGATATCTATCCCTACCTGACGGAAGGCGTGGGCGAGGATATTCTGGCCGCCAACATGGATTTCGATATCCTGGACGATTTCGTGCAGGCGACGGATCGGGAGGCCATGCAGATGACGCGCCGCCTCGCCGCGGAAGAAGGGTTGTTTTGCGGACAATCTTCCGGCATGGCGCTGGCCGGGGCCGCATCCTGGATGGAAGCGCACGCCGGGGAGCTTTCCCCGGACGATGTGTTCGTGTTGATTTTGCCCGATTCGGGATTCAGGTATCTTTCGAAGACCTACAACGACAACTGGATGCGAAACCACGGCTTTTTGCCCGGCGCGCCGGAAATGACGGCGGATCGGGTGCTGAGCGCCCGGGCCGCCGCCGGGACGCTGGCGTTCGCCGCGCCCGAAGACACGCTGGGGTCGGTTATAGGGGTTATGGCCGAGCGGGGCATTTCGCAGATGCCCGTGATGCGCGGGAGCGAGGTGGTCGGCAGCCTTACGGAGAGCGTGATTATGAATCGTCTCGTCAAGGACCCGGACACGCAGGATCAGCCCGTGGAAAGCGTCATGGACGCCCCTTTTCCGGTGATTCCGCGAACGCTTGGCCTGGAGCGCCTCGCCGCGCGCCTCGAGCGAGGCGGCGGGGCGGCGCTCGTCCGGTCGGAGTCGGGAGAAACGTATCAGATCATCACCAGGAGCGACCTGATCGGGGTTTTGGCGCGATTCCGCGGCGATTCCGCTTTTCATTAGGGAACCTGTTGCGTCCGTGGTCGCCGGCGCGTATATTCATTTTCGGAAGCGTTATCGGGTTTCGCCTCGGGCGGCGCGACAGGACCATGGAGCATGCAGGGCGCGCAATCAGGCCCGAGGCGTTTTCGCGCGAACGGCGGCGGCGTACGGTGCGACAAGCAACAGCGGCAAGCAAGATATATATCGCTATGGTTGAATGCGCCAGCATACGACAAGGTCAGGCGCCGGTCGGCGGCTTGACGACGAACAAGGCGAGAGAAATAATATGCGTACCCCCCCCCCCCCACGCGCGTAGCCGTTCTGCGCCTGGCCGCGGCCCTGCTTTGCCTGCCGCTGCTTGCGGCCTTCCCGCGGTCGGCCGGGGCGCAGACGCCGCAGACGCCGCCGCCGGTGGTCAATATTTCTTCCAGGTATACCATGTCCGTCACGGAAGGCCAGACTTTGGGCTTTACGGTCGAGACGACGCCAAGACGCGGCAATCTCACCATAAACTACAGCATCGCCGAAACCACGGGCGGCGGGCGGGACTATGTGGCCTCCGGCAACGAGGGGACTTCTTTCACCGTGGTTACTGTTGGCTTTGGGGAGGGGTTTATTGACGTTCCCACCGTGAACGACTCCGTCGACGAGCCGGACGGCGCAGTGACCCTTACGGTGCTTCCCGGCACGGGCTACACCGTGGGAAGTCCCTCCGCCGTTACGGCGACGGTCTACGACGACGACGGCGCGACAAGATACGCCCTTGGGGTGAGCGTCGCTCCCGATTCGTTAGAGGGCGACGCCTTGGACGCAGATATTTCAACTCCTAATACAATAGACGGCGTCTTCAGGCGGATAACGATTTCCTCGACGCCGGCTTTTCCGTCTGCGCGGGCGCCCTTCGCCTTCAATCTCTGCTTCGGCGGCACCGCGACGGAGGGCCAGAGGCTGAGTACTAGTGGGAATGCTGTGCTTCAGGACTTCATGATAGAAGAGTATAGTGGCGAACGGTTAGAGCCTGGTCAAGACGGTTGCGTTGAGCTCGATCCTGGTTTTATGCCTGCGTTGTATTCTAATAAGTCCTACTACCTTCATGTGTATGGAGACACCCTGGTAGAACCTGACGAGACGGTGATCGTGACCCTGCAGGCAAGCACGGCGACAGGGGATGCGCGGTGGTTCGACGACCTGGATATTTCCTCTACGGCGGGTTCCGCCACCTACACGATCCTTACCGACGATTTCAACGAGCCTGAGGTCACGATCACGGCGGGCGCGTCTCCGGTTACGGAGGGTACGTCGGCGAGTTTCACGTTGACGGC
>CAZSNF010000019.1:0-68867 GCA_964608315.1 uncultured Rhodothermales bacterium
CTCTCGGCGAGAGTGGTCATGTTCGTTGGGTGGGCGTGCAAAAGGCAGTCATGCGGCCGAAGCGCGACGCATGGGCGCGCAAGGGCGCATACCGACAATGTACGGCATTGCCATACACTTGTCAAGTACCCTGCAAGGATACGGAATGCTTTTTCCAATGTCAAGTAGGAATTTCGCACTCTAAACAAACAGAGTCAAGCCCTGTTCCAATTTTTTTTTCAACAGGGGGCGTAATTATGCAGGAATCTGGGGCAATCCACCCTTCATCTCGCCAGGATCATGGTCTGCACACGCCGCTCCCCGGCCGTTTCAAGCCGGTATACATACGCTCCGCTGGAGAGTTCCCCCGCCGCGAAACGAACCCGATGACGGCCCGCCGGCTGCAAACCGTCCACGAGACGAGCGACTTCCCTGCCCAGCAGGTCGTACACGACCAGGCGCACGGATTCCGCTCGCGGCAACGTATACTCAATAATCGTCTCCGGGTTGAAGGGATTCGGATAATTCCTTGAAAGTTTCACAGAACCGGGGAGTTCCTCGCGCCCGACGGAGGTATAGACGGCCCCGTAGGGCAACGCCGGAAGCGCAGGGATTTCGAAGCCGGGGTCCGTACTCGTTATATATATGACCGTCTCGTAGGGCGGCACGGTCACCTCGAACGCCCCCGCATGCGACGCGAGGGTGTCCGCAAAAATATCGTAATACGGAATGGGGCCGGGGGCCGACATCTCGACATGGGGACCCGGATCGACCGTAATAGTGCGCGCCACAGACGAAAAATTGACCAGCACGAGGGCGTTTTCGTCCTCCCGGGGACGGACGTAGCCGTACGCGCCGCGCGTCGTCAGCGTACGGAGCGCCTGCGAGCCGAACGCAGGAAACCGGGCGCGGGCATGCGCCAGACGCTGGTAATGCCGGGCGAATTCGCGGTTGCGGGCCGTGTTCCAGTTCACGGGCGCGCGCCTCGGGTCCGATCCCCCGCGGAAAGCCACTTCCTGTCCCTGGTACACCATGGGCACCCCGGTGGCGGTAAGCAAAAATCCCGCGAGCGGAAACAGCCGGTCGAGGCTGGAGGCGTACAGCGCGGCGATGCGCGGTTCGTCGTGATTCTCCAGAAAACGAAAATAGCGGGCGTTCGGGCCGGGATAAAAATCGTTGTTGCGCGCATACCGGTCGTACTCGGCGAGCCGTCCGTAGCCGCCGCGCACGGCGTTATGATAAAAAGGCCAGTCGTAGCCCGCGTCGATCCCCCCCTCGAAACGCGTACCGTGCAAGGCGTCGGCGTAGTAGACCTCCGTGCCCGGACCCGTCCCCACAATCTCCCCAAGCAGCCATGCGTCCGGCTTCAGGCGCTTCATGAGCGTACGGATGGGCCGCCCGAAACGCTCCGGCCCGTAGCGTCGCCAGGGACCCCAGTATACGTCCAGCCGCCAGCCGTCTATATCGAATTCGTTCACCCAGAACGCCAGCGCGTCGAGCATTTCGGCTTGCAGGTCGTCGTCGTTCCAGTCCAGATTCGCCAGATCTCCGAAGCCCTGGTATTTGTAGTAACCGCCCCCGGGCTGCCGGACCTCGGTCAGATTCGCCCCCCGGTTGTCGAGCCCGAGGCTGTGGGAGCTGGGCTCCGTCTGCAAATAATCCCCGTACGGACCGCCGTTGCGCAGGCTGGCGACCCACGGGTGCGCCGGGGACACATGGCTGGGCGTAATATCCATAATGATGCGTATGCCGAGCTCGTGCGCCCGCGCTACGAGGGCCTTGAAATCCGCGTTCGCGCCCAGACGGGGATCGACCCGGTAGAAATCGATGATGTTGTAGCCCCCGGAAACCTGGTCCATCACCTGATTGTGCATGATCGGCATGAACCAGATGGCGTTGAAGCCCATCTGAGCGATGTAGTCCAGTTCGCCGGCGATTTCGCGAAGGCGGCTGCCCGGATTCGCGGAGGTTCCGGAGGCTTCCGGCCCGAAACTGAAGGGAAATATCTCGTAGACCACCGCATTGCGGACCCAGGAAGCGGTTTCCTCGTAGCGCATTTGCCGCGCCGTACCGTCTTCCTCGATCACGACGGCGACGCGGCGGCGGAATACTTCGCCCGGATAGTCGGAGCGACGGAAAAAAAGATTGAAGTACGCTTCCCCGGGGCCGTTGGCCACGCCGATCACGGAAAAACCGCCGGGAACGTTTCCTGTGCCCACCCACGTTACGTCCGCGGTGTCGAACGGGTCGGAAGGCGCGGGAAACACAAGTTCGACGGAAACGATCACGGAGTCGCCGGAGGCAACCGGAGCGCCGGGAGCGTCCGCAAACGCAAGGAAAACCTTTTCGCTGCTCCCGGAGAGGGTAAAGACAATCTCGACGGAGCCGGTTACGGACACGTCGAACACGTCGATATCCAGCGGATGCAGGCGGCGCGTGACCGTAATCGGATCGGAAACCAGCGACTGCCCGTCCAGATCGAGGCGCAGCTGGAATTCGTTGGCGCCCAGCTCGAGCGACGGCATGGCGTGCGCCTCTCCGTCCGTTACGGGAACCATCCCGACTTCTTCCCCGCCCCGCAGGAGCGTGACCTGCGTAATGTTCGGGTCTATGGCGCCGTCGAGGCCTGTTACGCGGGCGCGGAGGGAGGCTTGTTCCTTGACCGTGGAAAAGGACGGCCCCACCCACTCGACCGGAGCGAGCACACGGCCTATCTCGGCTTCGACGCGGCGGCCCGCCTGATCGGTAGCCGCTATGCGGAACTGCGCGCCGGGAGGAATGCGGCGGGCGGGCTCGACCCGGAAAATCCCTGTGTCGGGGTCGTAATAGTCCAGACCGTCGGCATATTCGACGCCATTGATATGGTATGCAATGGATGCGAACGCCTGCGTGGAGAAAAGCCCGGCGGAGAAAGCCCCGTTGTCGATCTCCTGGGCGGGCTGGAAAATCATGGGGTCCGTTACGGTGAGCACCGAATTGTTGTTGTCCGCCGGATTGGATCGGGGATTCAACGGGTCGGTGAGCCAGACGCAATCGTTGCCTGCAATGTCGCGATGGACCTGCACCTTGTATTCGTACGTCTCGCCGATTTCGAGAGGGATCGCGTACCGCCAGTAGCGATCGAACCGCACGAACGACATGGCCGAGGCGTGGCCTTCCTCGATGCAGGAGGAGCCTGCCCGGTACGGCGCGCCCCAGCCATTGAATACGCCGGGCAGAAAGGCGCGCTCGGCGAAAACATCGTCGGGGACGTAGCGAAACGTTACGGGAAGGGTTTGGGCCTGGGTTTGGGCCTCAGTTCGGGCCCGGGTTTGCGACGGGTCTTGCGCGGAGGCGACATGCGGTCCGGGGCCTGCCCAGGCAAGGGCGAGGATCGGGGAACACAGGCTGAGCAGGCGAAGGAGTCGGCGCATTACGGCGTGGATTATGGAAGATCACGGAAAACGGGTCTTCAGGCGTTCGTAGTCCTTGCAAGCGGCTGTCAGGGATGCGGGGGCCGGCTGTCGCAATGCATTTTGCTGGCACATGTCCAGCAGCTTATCGACATACGGCGCGCAATCCCGCGCTTTATGCAAGCCCAAATGCGGATATTTTGTCTCTTCGTCGACCGTTTCGCCGTCAAGATATGCGAGCCAAGTCTCTATTGCGCGCACAGGAACGAATACGTATGCGGGGTCGTCCGGTTGTTTGGCAGGTACACCCGCATTGTCGCATTCCTGTTCGAACTGCCTCATACGCCCACTGGCGCCTGTGGCGTCGCCATCCACTATGACAATCAACGCAACCCCTGCATGAGATCCCCGATACTGGTCGAGGAATCGGGAAAATTTCTTCACGACAAAATCAGCCCCCGAGCCCCGGCCTTTGGGAGATTTTATCACTCGCATATCCCGTACCGAACGACCAAGCGCCTTTTTGCAAAAACTCCGCGCAAACGCTTCGTGCTGCGCATCCTCGCACAGCACCGTAATCGCCACCCTTCTGCGCCCACTCATTTCTCCCAACCGCTGGCGACGATTTCAGACAAGGCAAGACCATTGGAAAGCAGAGCCGGATCCAAACGTTCCGCCGTGGCAGCTCCATATTTTTGCTCCAGCAATACGCCGCATTCTCCGCCAAGGTAGTCGATCAATTCTGGATGATGCGAGCAAACGACGGCCTGTCTGAGCGTATCGCCGCAAGCTTCCGACAAATTAACCAGCCACGGCTGTATCTCCGCCAGCGCCACATAGTTATCCGGCTCGTCCACAAAGAGGGTATAGCCCTGTCCTTCCGTGAGGTGAAGCAACCCGTACAGCGCAATAAGCGCGCGTTGCCCGTCGGATAATTCACTGAAATGAATCCTGAAATCATCCGCCGCGTCTTGCCTGAAGGATATCCTCAACGCGCGCGACTCCACTCCCAGACGATCCAGATGTATGGCCTCGAACCCGTCGATCACTTCGCGCAATGCCTCCGTAAACGGATGAGCCAGATGCGCCTGCTCCTGTACCATGCTGCGGTACCAGTCGGCAAAGTTGGCGCCGTCGCGCGAGAGAAACACATCCTCGCTCGTGGATTCCGCGCGAAACAGCGGCGGAATCAGGCTGCACACAATCACTTTATGGATAAAGTTGATAAAATTCGTCAAGCGCGTATTGCTCGGTCCCGGAACCACACGGGCCAACTGGGATTCCGACCAATCCTGGGTAAACACGGGTCCGTATTCATGATCGTCGTTGTACAGTTGTACGGCGCCCTCTTTGAATTCAAACAGAGGACGGTCGCCCACGCTCAGCCGCTCCAGCATAATACGAGCACGCCCTATCATCTTGTCGTCGTGCTGTATCTCCAACCTGTAATCGAACGTATCTTCATCGAGAGCGACACGCAACGCAACGACTTGCTCCCGACGGGTTTGCCACCGTGTCAAACTACTCAAGGGAAACGCTTCTTTATCGGTAACCCTGACTCCTTCGGTCAGAAGTTTCCGCACGGCAATGACCACATCCAGCACGGACGATTTCCCCGATCCGTTTGCGCCCAGCAGCAAGGTCAATTCTTCAAGCTTCAGCTCGAAATCAACCAGACACTTGTAATTGTCTACATACAGCCGTTCAACCATTTTCGACTCCTTGTTGCATCCATCGGAAGCGATCAGGAAAGAACTCCTGTGTCTGCGCGTCTCCTTGATTGCGGATCATTGCACCGTTTGCAAGCTTGCATTCGCAATCATACGCTACAGGACATGTCTTTGTCAAATGACGAACGCCGTTTTTTCATTACGCAGCGCTTATTTCGCCAGGATCATGGGGCGGACCAGGACGCGGTCGGCAGTTTCGAGGCGGTACAGGTACATGCCGCTCGGCAATCCGGAACCGTCGAAGCGGGCCTCGTGGCGCCCCGCAGGCCGAACGCCGTCTGCGAGGCGGGCCACTTCCCTGCCCGTCAGGTCGTACGCCGCAAGCCGCACCGGAGCCGCCTCGGGCAACGCATACCGGATGATGGTCTGCGGATTGAAGGGGTTCGGGTAATTTCCGGAAAGCTCCGCGGAACGGGGTTGCTCCTTGCGCTCCGCCGACGTGGGGAGGCCGGGAGAGGGCGCCGTGCGTCCTTCGGGAAAATCGTAGGCGTGATTCAGAAAATCGATGGCCGGCAGCGCCTCGTTGCCCCGGTTGAAATCGAAAAAGGTTGCGTTCTCCCAGTGCGAGCCCTGGCCCCAGAGCGTGGAGCAGGGCGTGGAAATCCAGGCGGGTTCCCAGTAAACAACGCCTCCGCCTCCGCCGTCGAACACCGCCTGCGTCATATCCACGAGGTACGCTTTCTGCCCGGCGGGCGTGGCGGGATAGCCCGGCTCCAGGGCGTCCCGGCCCAGAATGTTGTTCGCGGGGTCCGCGCCGGCCAGTGTCCAGGGATAGGCCGCCTCCGCCACCAGCAGGTCGCGGGGGGCGAACCGGGAAACCAGCGCTTCAATGCGGTCCGACAAGTCCGACAGCGGGACGGAAGACCACCGGGAATAGTAGGAAACGCCCAATATATCGTAGTCCTCGACGCCCGCGCGGGCGGCTTCCGTAAACCAGGACATGGCGTGTTCGGGCTGCGCCACGTGCAGCATGACGTCGATGTGGGCTTCGTGGCGGGCGGCGGCGTCCCGAACGGCCCGAATGCCCCCTTGCAGCAGTTTGGCGAGCGATTCCCATCGGTCGCGGCTGCCGTGAGGCAGCAGCATGCCCGGGTTGATTTCGTTGCCGACCTGCACCATTTCAGGAAGCAAGTCTTCCTCTCCGAGTCGATCCAGTACGCGGTACGTATAGGCGTACACCGAATCCCGCATCCCGTCCACGGTCAATCCGCTCCAGGCGGCGGGGGGCACTTGTTTGCCGGGATCCGCCCAGTGGTCCGAGTAATGAAAATCCAGCAGCGTCTGCATGCCGGCGGCTTTGGCCCGGCGAATGGAACGGGCGGCGTCGGAGAAGGCGCTGTATCGGGTCGGGGGAGCGTACCACAGGCGAATGCGCGCAAGATTGGCGCCCCGCTCGCCGAAAAGTTCAAACGGATCCGTCAACTCCCCGTTTTCGCGGTAGACCCCGCCGCAGTCCTCCATCTCGTTCACGTAGGACAGGTCCGCCCCCAGATACGTCGGGGTTTGCAAGGTGTCCGGACCCAGGCCGGCCTCCGCATCCGAAGGCGCCCGGGCGCACGCCGCAAGCAGCGCGCACGACGCGACAAGCATCCAGCCTTTTCTCATAAGCATGCGCATGGCGATACGGCGTCGGGACGCCTCATGACGACTACGGTTTCCATCCGCGATACGGGCGCGTCGCCCCCGTCGCGCATTACAAGTTGCGCGGCGCAACCATGACAAGCCTCGCACCAGAGCCTTCGCGGTCCGGAAAACCCGTAAAAACCGGAACGCGGACGACGCGGGGCCGCCTTTCGGCAAACCGATCCGCACCGCCCGCGTCCGAATGACGTCTTGCGACGTCTGCGTAAATCCGTTACTTCATCAGGGTCATGCGCTGCGTCAACGCCTTGCCGGGCGTTTCGAGGCGGTACAGGTACACGCCGCTCGCCAGCCCCGATCCGTCGAATCGCACCTGGTAGTTCGCCGCCTGCTGGACGCCGTCCACGAGGGTGGCCACTTCGCGGCCCAGCATGTCATAGACCTTGAGCGTCACATGGAGCGTCTGGTCAATGGCGTATTCGAACGTGGTAACGGGATTGAACGGATTCGGGTAGTTCGCCCCAAGCGTCACCTGCGTGGGCAGTTCGGCGTTCGTCGGCTCCACGGACGTAGGGGTAGCAGGATTCTGCTCGAACGGGAGCACCCCTTCTTCCTGGAACGTATCCTCCTCGAACGCGAACGCGGCGGGCCAGGACCCGTCGGCGTTCGGCACGATATACCGGACCCGGTTCCGGCCCAGGTCGGCGAAGCCGCCGCCCATCTCGCCGGCCTCCGTCGCCGGCTTCTCATCCGGGTTGATGTACTGGTACTTGTACTGGAGGCCGCTGTACGTGCCGAGCGCAACGCCGTTGCGCTCCACGCCCCCGATCGCCACGGTGGCGGAGTACACGTTGTCTCCGTCGGGATCGAGCAGATACAGCCGACCGTCGTCCCGCCAGGCGTCGTCGTCCTCGCGGGGCAGGTTCATGGTGAACCGCCAGATCGCGTCGTTGAAACTCACCACGACAGAGTCCCGCGCGGGATCGAACTGCTCGGTAGCCGTCATGGCCGGGGCCATATCCACGCTCATCGTGAGATTCACGGAAGTTCCGGGGGGAATGATGTTCCCGGACGCAATGTCGTTGAAATACTGCACCCCGAGATCCTGATCTGCGGTCCCTGCGAAAGTGAACGTCCGGTTCGCGCCCGTCCGGGTGATGGGTTCCTCCCAGCCGCTAACCGGCTCAGCTCCGAAATATTCCCTGAACCTGTCGTCGTTGAAATTGATGTAGAACTTGTATTCCTGCTCGGCGCCGGACACCAGCGTAAGCACGACCGACTGCTCGAAGGTCGTTTCGCCAGGTACGCGCAGCAACTGGCATTTATCGGGAATGCTGCAATTCCAGCCATTAAAACCGCCCCGCACTTCGAGAGAATCGCCGTTGGCCAGGTTGAATACGCCGATGTCTTCGAGCGGTTTGGTGTCCACGGCGAAGAGAACGGAGCCTTCGACGAGCGCCTCCCTGATCGGATCGGTATCGGAAAAATACACCCAGTGCAGCGTCGTGTCCGCTTCCGGAACGACGAATTTCCGGTTGTCGACGGATTCCCAGCCATCGCTATCCCCTGTAACGACAAACTTGTATTGCTGCTCCATGCCCGCCGAGGAAACCGGGAAATACCCCACGCCCGAATACATATCGTAGCCCGGCTTCGTGTCGTCGGCGCTCTCCTTGGCGAGTTTCACGCCCGTCATGGCGTCCCAGGTAAGCAAACTGCCCAACGCGGGATCGCCGCGCACTTCAACGTTCTGCATTGCGTCGGCGCGGTCGTATCCTTTGGTGGCGCCATCCTCGGTGTACGCGAACACGCGGAACCAGACCGCAATGCTGTCCATGTGCGCGGCGTCGTAGGGACGCCACTCGTAGCCGTCCGCCTGGTCACCGCCGCTCTTGTTGAAAAAGTGGAGACCCAATTCGACGTCCCCGGTACCCGGTTCGATGACATGATTGCCTCCATCCTCCCAGTCCGCGTTGTCCAGCGGAGCCCAGAACTTGAACTGGAGACCGCGGTCGTCCGGAATCTGGAAGGAAACTTTCCAGTAGTCGCCGCCTATGTTCATGGGCTTGAGCGTGGTGTCGTCGCCCCAGTTGATGACGTTGCCGTCGGGCAGCGTGTTCGCGCCGTCGATACCCCCGTTCGCATCCGTGAGCGTGCCCCGCACCTCTATTTCGTGCATGGCGGTGAGCGTATCCGGCGCCGAGGCCGTGTTCAGGTGCAGCGTAACGGCGCGCTGCGCAAGCGCATCCTGCACGCCGAAGCCCGCAGCGAAGGCGAGCATAAGAAAAAGCGCAAAGCAGCGTACGATCCGCGCTTTCATCGTCGTAAAGACTTGCATGATATATATTATTGTGTGCTGAGGGATAGATATAAACGGTTCGCAAGGAAAGCGGCGCCCTCTGCGCTTGCCGGGGCCCGCTCCTCCTTGCCTGAATGCTCGCCACAAGGCGCAGCAGACGGAGTTTACAATTTCATAACGGCATTTGCAAATAAAAATTACGGTGAAGAGGCGGCGACCCGGTTCAGGGCGTTTTTCGGCGGGGGACATGCGGCGCCACATGCAGCCTGATGGCGATGCGAGTCCGGCGATATTTGGCTGTGCAAACCCGGTCCGCCGGATTCAGAAAGCGGTTCGGGTTAGCTGGACGGCGTGTCCGGGGATTCATGGCGCAGGATTACGGGTTTGCACCAGGCGAGCCAGCGCGGAAAACGTTCCGCGGCCAGGCGCCCCCGCAGAGTCCGCGATCCAGACGCGCAAGGCGAAGGCCGTCCTGTCTGCGGCAAGCGCACCTGTACGCGCACCGAAGGGGGTGGAACATCGCGTTTCGTTGTCGTACTATTACTTCTTGTGAAGCGTAGCCATGTCAAGCATTCGCTGTAAATCCCTGATTTGAGCGGGACGGAAACGAAGCCCGAAAAGGCTCCCTTATGCTCACCCGACTGACCATTCGCAACTTCAAGCGCTTCGGCGAGGTGGACATCGAGCTGGGGAACCCTGTGGTGTTCATTGGGCCGAACAATTCCGGAAAAACATCCGCTATGCAGGCCCTTGCGCTCTGGAACATCGGCCTGGCAAAATGGAACGAAAAGCGTTCAGGAAAGAGCGCCCCCGAAAAACGTCCTGGCGTTACGGTAAACAGAAGAGACCTCCTGGCCATCCCTGTTCCCAGTGCAAATTTGCTGTGGCGGGAGTTGCATGTGCGCAACGTGCGGAAAGTCGATGGCAGGCAGCGAACGGACAATGTCCGGATCGACCTTGCCGTTGAGGGCGTCAGCCGGGACAAGGCATGGAAATGCGGCCTCGAATTCGATTATGCGAACGAAGAATCGTTTTATTGCCGGCCATTACGGCTTGCAGAGGGCAAAACGCCGAACCGCATGCCGATTCCGGATGAGGCAGCGGCAACGGAGATCGCTTTTCTTCCCCCCATGTCGGGGCTTGCGGCCACGGAAACGCGGCTGGACGAAGGCGCAGTAAACGTTCGCGTAGGCGAGGGCCGTACGGCAGAGGTTTTGCGCAACCTGTGCTGGCGGATGCAAAGCGAACGTCCCGACCTGTGGAAAAAAACCATTGAGGACATAGACCATCTTTTCGGCTCCCGGCTAAACGACCCCAGCTACGTGCAGGAAAGAGGAGAAATCGTCATGGAATACCAGGAGCATGGCGTTCGCCTCGATCTGTCCTGCAGCGGACGCGGACTGCAACAAACGCTGCTTATCCTGGCTTACATGCGCGTCAATCCGGGCGCAATCATCCTGCTGGACGAACCCGACGCGCATCTGGAAATTCTGCGGCAGCGACAAATATACAAGTTGATCACCGATGTGGCGGCGGAACAAGGCAACCAGATTATCGCCGCCAGCCATTCGGAAGTGCTTCTGAACGAAGCCGCCGGCAAAGATACGGTTATCGCTTTCGTCGGCAAACCGCATATCCTCGGAAGCGGGCAAAGCCAAGTGAGCAAGGCGCTGAAGGAAATCGGGTTCGAACAATATTACCAGGCCGAACAGACCGGATGGGCGCTGTACCTCGAAGGTTCGACCGATTTGGCCATATTGCAGGCGTTCGCCAAACGCCTCCGGAACGATAGGGCGATTAAGGCGCTGGAGCGCCCGTATGTGCATTACGTTGCGGATCAGCCTGCCCAGGCAGCCCGGCGCTATTACGGACTGCGGGAAGCATTGCCTGACCTCAAAGGCTTCGCCCTGTTTGATCGCCTTGACGACAACCCGGCGGAACACGGCTCGCTGCAATGCATCTTCTGGAAAAAACGAGAGATCGAAAACTACTTGTGCACCCGGGAAACGCTTGAAGCATACGCCCGCGCAAGCACCCGGGAAACCGAGCAGGCGCCGCTCTTTACCGCGGCGGAAGCAAACCGGCGCGTAGAAGCGATGCGGGAAGCCATCGCCGAAATAGAGCAAGCCATGGCGATCCTGGGCAAAGGCTCGCCGTGGGCGCCGGACGCCAAGGTAAGCGACGATTTTCTAACGCCCCTTTTCAAGGCGTATTTCAGGGAACTGGATTTACTTAACGTCATGGACAAGAAGCAATTCTACGAACTGGCGACCTATGTCCCCCTGCACGAAATAGACCCCGAAATCGGCGAAAAACTGGACGCCATCGCCGATGTGGCCGAACAGGCGGCACCCGCGGAAAAAAGGGGAGCATCCTGAGCAGATCAGGCTCGCGGCGTCAATCGCAACCTGTCAGTTCCCGTCCGTTGCCCCCCTCCCCCTAAAACCGCATCGTTAGCGTGAAGCGGTTGACGGCGTTGAAGTATTCGTGCTGCTCGAAGGCGTAATCCATCCCGAAATGGATGGGAGCGAACTGGTAGCGCAGCCCGCCGCCGAGCGTAAAGGAACGCAGGCTGTTCTCCAGCAGCAATTCGCTGTACCCGGCCCGGAACATGATCAGGTCCCCCAGCAACCCGACCTCCGCGCCGGCGTTCAGGTACTGTTCGCTGTTGTTCGGGTTGAGCGCGTCGATGGAAAGCGTAAGGCGATTGCCGCCGCGCTGGAACACAGCGCTATCTCTGAAGCGTTTTCATCGTTGTATGACCGCTCCATCGAGCGCTCGCTGGGAGGGAATGAATGGCGGACGGCCTGCTAATACCGCGTGATTTTGGGCCCCACGTACGCCACATACAAAGGCTCTGTTGCTGGCACGGGCCACAAGAAATGAATCCGGATGGGAAAATGCGGATAATTCACCTTCCCGTGCCAGGGACAAAACAGGAGTTTTTCCGGATTATTCGGATGATGAAATGTCATCTCGTCCCGAAAATCATTTTTTTCGTTCGATGTGGAATCTGAAAACAACGCCCTCTTTCCTGTGAAAAAGTTCTGGTAAATCTCCTTGCCTTCAGGGGTACGCTTCCCGTCTGAATCGAAAGCGCATGCGAGCCGATCCAGAATATCAAGCAGCTCTATGCAACGGTTTGCCGCAGAATCGACAAATGGATGTCCTTCAAGAGGCTTGAAGCAATCGGGAACGAACGTCAGGTTCTCAAACCTGTTCGTCGAGACATTTTGCAAATCCTCCCAGGACCGCAGGGGCGACGCAGAGGCTTTCAGGTTCTCTTCCAAAGCATCGGAGTCCCACCAATTATCGAGACTCGCGGTCCGGTCGCCCAAGCCTTCGCCCCCTTGCCTCCAGACCACTTCAATGGGCGAAAAATCCCAGTCAGAAGGTATGGCGCTGACCAGGTCGCACCGTGAACCATGCAAATTGCGATACGCAGCTTCGCCTACCGCAGTATCCGTAACCACCTCTCCTCTGCATTCGAAATAATCATTCTGACCATGCTTCCGGTCGATATCCCAAAATGGCCCCGAACGATCCAGCCACTGCATCACGGCCCGCTGCTCATCTTTGGAAAATGCCTTTGGAACCGCCTGTTTCAACAACATTCCACCGGAGGTTACAGGCATGCCTGAAAAGCTTCCGTGGCAATGTAATTCCCTGCCATACCGCTTGGCCGTTCTACGAATCGTCATAATCCGACCCAATGCATCGCGAAAAGCGGAAAGATCGGGAAACTGCCCATGCAGGGACAGGTCATTTACAAAGAGTTGCACTGCTAATCCCCCCAACCCGCGAAATAACCTGTGTCCTTGTCGAATTGATCGAAGAAGCCATCCGGCCAGGCATCGATCCTCCCTTCACTATCCAGCACAGGACTCACTACTTGCGCCTTGTCGTCCCCTCGCGGCTGAAAAAAATGAATGGCTACCCGATCAGCCTCAAGGCGCTTCTCCTTCACGGCGCGTCGAACGCCATTCAACACATGATCGCTGTGCGTTTCAAGGATGACTTGTACGCCGGCCTGCGCTACATCACCCAAAAATTGCCCCATCATGGCCTGACCTGCCGGATGCAGATGGACCTCCGGGTTCTCGATTACTAAAAGATCGTCGGGATCAGCCGACAGGGCAGCCACGACGATCGGTAAAACCTGAGTCAGCCCGAAACCGGTATGAACCGGGCGACAAAACTCCATGCGTTTCGATGTTCGCAATCCCAACCGCACCGCGTTGGCGTGGGGAATTTTTTGGATCTCCAACTCGCAGCCTGGGAAAAACCGACTCATGCGCAACTGAACCTGGTGCAACCGGGTCGGAGGAGCGCCTTCGGCTCGTAATCCGGACAAAACAGGTTCGTCGCTGCCAGAATACAGGATGCCGACCGCATTTTCTCCGCTCGACCCAATAACGGGCGCAAGATGAGCATCTTCTAACGGATAGATGTCGCGGGGCCCTAATCTTTCGGCAGTCAGGTAGGCAAGGCGATACACTGCATCGAAAGGCTTGTCAAGATCGGCAAGCGTGACATCAAGCACTGGCAGTAACCTGTGCAGACCACCCCTGGGGGAACGAATATGTTTGCCCCCTATGCTAACACTCGCTATCTCCATGGACATCCCGGCGCGTTCGCCCCTGAACTCCCACATATACTCCGTCTCATCATCCTGCAGCGCAATTATGCATGAATTTCCTCCATGCTCCTGATAAATTACATCTGCAACGGCGCCAAGTCGGACGGCTGCGCCATTGAGCATAAGACGGGACGACCCTTCATTTTCGCGCATCGTTTGATGCAGAAGGGCCAGCGCCTGTATCACGGAAGATTTACCGGAAGCATTCGCTCCGGAAAGCAGCGTCAGGGGACGCAGCGGCAACTTCAACGAGTCGAAGCATTTGAAATGCCGAAGATCAATCCTCGTGAGCATTTTGAACCTCCGTTACAGAATCGTTGGTCGCCGCAGGAATTCCAGCGCCGAGAATCTCTTCAATAGTCCGGCGCGTCTTCTCGAAACGGAGTTTTACCCTCTTGGTGCTATTGGGACTGTACGTGATCGCATCCTGAAAATCCCTGTCGCCAAGCAGTTTATAAATGGCTTGCCGAACAGGTTCGGCGTGTTCTTGAACTTGTTCTTGTGTGTAATGGGACAATCCGGTTGACATCACATCCCAGAAAGATGCGTTGAGAACGCTTCGTTTTTGCCATTCTTTTCTTGGATGATTAGGATCGTGTTTTCTGAATGCGTGGCGCCTAAACAGATAGTAGTTGTTCGCAAGACCATTTTGGAACTCATGGGATAATCGAGAAAGACCGGAGTCATCCATCTTGTTCATTTTACGTAAACAGTCTGCGAGAAAAATATCCATATCGCCTCGATACGAAGCGACCGGAAGGAGTTGAAAGGCGCAGAATCGATTCACCATTTCCCGATCCCGCATGGTTTTTTGATTCAAACTGCGGCCTGTCGCCCTAAGAAAAATATCTGTCCGGGCTTCCTCTTTCAAGAAACTCGTTGCCTTCCCCATGAAAAGACAATTGCGCATTTGCTGCCGGCTAAGCGGCTCACCGCTATTTACCCGGTCGAATATATCCAGACGGGCTTGTTCCGGCACCGTGGAGTCAATGGTGTAAAAAGTAAGATTAAAATCCTCGATCCGGTTTTTGAGTCTGGATTCCAGGTCCGAGAATCTTTTTCCGTTAAGTTCCTGACGATCCGGAAGTTGCAATTTAAGGTTGTTATTCAGGAATCGCTGGAATGTAAACAGGCGTTGCAAACCGTCGACAACCACTACCCTCCCCTCGTCGTCTTCCGCCATGTAGAACACCGGCAGGGGAATCCGCATAATCACGGATTCGATCAATTTGCTTTGTTTTTTTTCATCCCAGATAAAATCACGCTGAAAATCCGGACTCATTACATAGGCTCCCTGTTCGATCCGTCGATAAACCTCAAAAATAGTTCGACTCTGGGTTCGAATAAGGAGATCGTCAATGGGATAATCGCCCCAGTATCCTCCCTCGGCATCCAATCCCTCGGGATCCTCTCCATTAACCGGCTGACCAGGAAACCTGCCTTCCATGACGTGATCGCTCTGCGTTGTTTCTATATCAGACCGAGTGTTCATCGTTTCACTTTTATCTGAAACAAGCGGGGGACCAAAATCGCGGTCCTGCATCGGCGCCCGTTTTATTTTTACCTAAATCGCAACCTGTCAGTTCCCGTCCGTTGCCCCCCTCCCCCTAAAACCGCATCGTTAGCGTGAAGCGGTTGACGGCGTTGAAGTATTCGTGCTGCTCGAAGGCGTAATCCATCCCGAAATGGATGGGAGCGAACTGGTAGCGCAGCCCGCCGCCGAGCGTAAAGGAACGCAGGCTGTTCTCCAGCAGCAATTCGCTGTACCCGGCCCGGAACATGATCAGGTCCCCCAGCAACCCGACCTCCGCGCCGGCGTTCAGGTACTGTTCGCTGTTGTTCGGGTTGAGCGCGTCGATGGAAAGCGTAAGGCGATTGCCGCCGCGCTGGAACACCTCCCCGGCCACCCCGATGCGCATGATGAGCGGCAAATCGAAGCGGTCTGTCTTGAGCAAGGCGCGGTTGCTCTCGTTGTTGCCCCGGTTGTTGGGGTCTACGTCCACGCGGGCCAGCAGGTCGTCCCCGGCGATTTGCAGTTTGGAGCCGAAGTTGCTGATGGACGCGCCGAGGCGCACCCCCCGGAAAGGCGTCTCGAATTGCGTGCCGACGTCGAAGGCAAGGCCGCCGGAGGACGAGTTCCAGATGCGCTCATGGATCAACTTGACGGAGCCCCCGATGGAGAAACGGTCCGTGAGCGCGCGGGCGTACGTAAGGGCCGCGGCATAGGAGGAAGCATCGAACGTTTCGCCGGCGCCGTCCTGCATGGCCACGGTCGTCACTTCCATGTCCGGCGTGCGCATGGACGTGACGCCCACGCCAACCACCCCGAACCGGCTGGGAATCGCCACCGCAAGGAAGTTGAGGTCGATGGCGGCGAGCCAGTTGGCGTATTCGCCGGTGAAGCTCACGTCCTCGACGCCGGCGAGGCCGGCGGGATTCCAGTAGATCGCTATGGGATCGGATACGGCGGCCGTGATGGCCCCGCCAAGGGCCGTGGCGCGGGCGCCCACAGGGATGCCGAGAAAGTCGGCCGCGGTGGTGCCCCGCTTGCTTACGGCGCGGGTCTGGCTGTCGAATCCCTGCTGCGCGAAGACGGGCGCGGACGAAAAAAGCGACGCCGCCAACAACAGGCAGGCAGACAGGGCACGGAGATACCCGTGAGCGCGGCGGACGGTCCGGGCGCCTGAGACACAAATCTTTTGAACCTCGACGCGGCTCTGAACGCGGCGCGGCGCGGCGAGAAATCCGGTTCGGACGACGCTTGCGCGCTGGATTTTTCCGCAAGACGGGCACAGGCGCAGAGACGCTCCAGCCGCAAGAAAAAATTGGCCGAGCACGAAAAAAGACGTTATGAATACGCGGCGCGGTATGTTCTGGTTCCCCTTCATCCGATTACTTGATAATCGCGAACGTACCGGTCCGCTCGCCGACGCCGGGCGCTTCCACATGATACAAATAGACTCCGTACGAAACAGATAGCCCCTCCTCGCTTTGCAGATTCCACGACAGCGCGCCGTTCAGGAGAGAGGCGGGATCAAGGCCGTCGTTGCTGCCTTCGGCAAGCCGGAGGGTGCGCACGAGGCGCCCGCTCACCGTATAGATGCGGACGGTCGCTTGCGGCGGCAGATGAATGAACCTGATGACGCGCGGCCCGCGGCCCGTGCTGAACGGGTTGAGCGCTTCAAACTGGTTGGTCGCTACGTAGGGGTTGGGGACCACCCGAATCTGGTCGAGCATATCCCGGGCTGCATTCAGGTCCGCCCCCGGTCCCGTAGCGGTGAATTCAAACGCATCAGTGGCGAGAAACGGCTTCCGGGTGATGATGGTGACGACGTCGCCTTCCTGCGGATCGCGGTTGTCCCTGAACACGAAATTAAGACCGATGCGCCAGGTAATCACGGGCTCGCCGCCGTCGTCGCCCACCTTGGTCTCGCGAAGCACGATAAAGTCGCTCTCCCCTATGCCCGGATCGGCGGTCCAGGAGGCCGGTTCCGTCGAACGGGACGAAACGAAGTCGTCGCCGGTGATGTCCCAGAAGGCGTATTCTATCGGGACCTCCGTGCCGTCCGGAAGCAGGCGATACACCTCTATGTTCGTCGGGCGCGCGGGCAGCGTAAGCCGCCGGGTCACTTGCATTTCGATGGATTGCCCCTGCCCCGGGCCGACGACCTTCACCCGGTAATCGAAAGGATTGCGCAGGCCGCGCACGAACCCCGCCGAGGAGTGAGGGTCGAGGGATACGGGATAGATATCCTCGCTGCTCCACGCCGTTTCCGCCTTGTTGAGCACAATGAACGGTTCCGGGAAGAACGACAGGCTGAACCCGATGGGATCGCCGTCGTCGGCCAGCAAGGGAAATTCCCGCCCGGCGCGGAAGGCGGTGGAGCGGCGCAGCAACGTGTCGTCCGCCGTAATGTCCACGAGCGAGAAATTTTTGGTCGTCAGGGTGTCGGGGCTGAAGCGCCCGCCGGAAATGAGCGTGTCCTCGAACACGATGCGGAACCGGCGATCGTCGGCGATGGAAACAGGATCGATGATTTCGTAGAGAATGCGGCTGCTCGTGGTCCCCGCCACGCGCTGCACCTCTCCAAGCGTGGGGTCCACGTAGCCGGCGACGGGCGCGGCGGGCGCGATTTCCACCACATTGGGGCCGGTCCGGATGGAGCCGTCCGGTAGGCGCTGGATGCGGATGGGGGTCTCGGTAGGCGGAATGTTATCCTGCGCGGAACCGAAATCGTAGGCTGTTACGGCGTAGAAATAGGTGATGCCGTTCGTAACGTCCTCGTCCACGAAAAGATGCGCCAGCCCGTTGCTCCCCTCGCCCGGACTCACCTTGTTGTCCCCCAGGTAGAACTGGATCCCGTTGATATCCACAGGATGAAATCCCCCGAACCCGTTGATGAGATCGAACTGCGCGATCGGCTTGCGCAGGAGCCGGTTGCCGAAGCCGTCCGTAATGATCTGCGGGTCGAGAAAAGCGGGGTCCGTGGAGCGATAGATGCGATAGCCCTCGAAATCGTTCGGATCGCGCCCAAGGCCCGCAAGGAACTGATCGTACGACTGCTCTGCAATCGAATCCCAGTAGAGGGTCACCTTGCCGTCGCCGGGCACGGCGCGCAGATTGGGCGTGATGGGCGCCTGGGCGAACTGGTAATCTTCGTGGTATGCCTGGAGGGCGTAATCCCGCGACTGGAGCGCCTCCTCCTGCGTGCCCCCCATCACAACCGCCAGCGAGATGCGCTCGGTCTGGCCGGCCTTGAGCGGGAATATCCCGCTGGACACGGTGATATCGGTGTCGCCGGGATCGGGCAGTTCCGTGTCGAAATTGCCCGGCAGCATGAAGCGGCGGAACAGGAAACGATCGGAAGAACTGCCGACGCCGAGGGTGCCCGCTCCGAAAATGCGGACGTTCGTGATGCCGATCTGGTCCGACTCGGAAATATCCGTCACGTCGATATTGCGCTCCCCGGGGAAGCCCGTGCCGGCGCCGGACGTAGGCGCCCCGTCGTTGTCGCCGGGATCGCCGTTGAACGCCACGCCGTCCAGCCCGGTGTCGTTGAGAAAACGGTTCCAGTCCTTGTCGTTGTCTATCCCGTCGGCCCGGCTCTCGTCGATCATTTCGTCGATTTCCTCGTCTATGCCTTCGTCGGTGGCGCCGTCGTTGTCGTTGTCCACCCCGTCCGCATAGGCCTTGCCTATATCTTCCGGGCCTACGTCGTACAGCACGATTCCGGCGCCGGGAACGCGATACCGCCGGTACGGGTCGGAGGCCGCTGCGTCCACCATTTCCTGCGTTACGGTGGGCGAGTCGAGCTCGGCAAGGTAGTTGTCCGTTTCGAGATACGTGTCGTTGTTGTCGATCCCGTCCCGGAACGCGCGGCCCACGTCATCCTCCTCCACGCCCACAAGATGGACGTCCTGCACGTTCGCGTCCGTGGCCAGCACGGGCGGCCACCGGCGCCAGTGGTCCGCCGCGGCCTCCGCCGCCATGGCCTCGGTAACGACCGGGCTGCCCGCTTCCCCGTCCCCGTCGTTGTCGATATAATCCGCATAGCCCACCCCTGTCTGCGGTATGCCGCTGGCCGTGACGAACGGCACGTGTGTCCGGTTCTCGTCGATCAGCCCGTTGCCGTTGTCGTCCAGCGCATTGGTGGGATTCTCGCCCTGAAGAAAGGAGCCGGGAATCACCGGGCTGTTGCACTCGCCGATCAGCGGATCGCAGGTTTCGGACGTGGAGCCGTCGCCGTCGTTGTCGATGCGGTCCTCGGCGTTGCCGGGAGATTCAAGAAAAGCGAAGGTGGCTACCCCCACCGGGTCCGCCCCGAAAAATTCGTTGCCTATCCCGTCAAGGTCCGTCATGAAGGCGACGTCCTCCAGGAGATCGAAATAGGGAATGTCATCGCTGCAATCGCCGCCTACGCAGTCCGCCAGCCACATGGACAAGCCCGCCTTGCGAATATCGCGGGTGCCGTCGTTCTTCGCGCCGTGAATGAAAAAGACCACGTCCTGAATGAGAATCTGGCTCCAGGCCAGCACCCGCACCTCGGCGACGAGTCCCATCCCCCGGCGGCTGAGGTCGGTCGAGTCGGGAAAATACGCGGGATACCGGTCGTACTGGTCGTCGCCGATCTTGTAGAAAAATTCCTGGTCCGCGTTGAACACGTCCTTTCCGAAAAAGCCATTCCAGGAGTAGCTCCAGCCCGGGTCCTGTACGTCGCCAAGTTTGTCCGGCCAGGCGGCGGGCCAGGACGTGGGCTCGTCCGACTGCGCAATGCCGTACTCGGCGCCCGCCGGATTCACGTACCCCTTGATCGGCTCGAAAGTCCACGAAATGTTGTCGTTGACGGGATTTCCCCGAAAATCGGCCACGTTCACGACCCACAGCGTGTCGTTATTCTCGTCCTCGACCTCGGCGCCTACCCACAACTGGGTCAGGGCTACATAGCGGCGGCCCGTGTTTTTGGGCCATTCGTACCAGAAATCTCCCGGATCCCCGGACTGCCCCGACTGCGCCCAGTTGGTGATGGTGGCGCGGACATTGTTGGCGTCGATGTTGTCGCGGCGGCGCTCGAACGGATCGACGCGCTCCGCGCCGGGCACATGGTTCCGGTCGATGACGCCCTGGGCGCGGGCGGCGTCCGGGAGCAAGGCGGACAATGCGGCGAGGGCCAGCATCGGCAGGACGAGCGAGGCGGACAGGCGCGCAAACGTCCGCCCGGAAAGGCGGCGCGGCGCATTTCGCTGTCGTGTCAAACGCAGATATTTCATGGATAACGCGCCTCGCTGCATCAGAATCGAACCTCAATGCCCAGTTGCACCCTTCTCGGCTCGCGGTAGTGTTCGGGCCGCACGAACCATCCCGGATCGAACTGTCCGGTGCGCAACTGGTCCAGCGTTACGTCCGGCTCGCCCGTATCGGCGAACACGGTGGCTACGTTGCGGGCGTCCAGCAGGTTGAACACTTCGAGAAAAACGCGGGGGCGAACCGATCCCGCCCGAAATTCCTTGTACAGATTCAGGTCCACCTCGAAGGTGTTGTAGGCCCGCCGCGAATTGGAGGGGAATTCGGGCTGTACGTCGTTGCCGGTCAGCGCGGCGGAAGCGAACGTGGGCGTATACGGGAATCCCGACTCGAACCGGAATCGAATCGAGCCGCCGTAGGTATCCGCGCCCGCGTAGAACGCGCCCGCCAGTTTGTGCCGCTGATCCCAGTTCAGGGGCAGGAGCGCCAGGGTGGGCTGGTTGTTGTTGAGCAAGGAGAAGAATTCGTCCGCGGGATTCGAGTTGGAGCCTTCCACCACCTGATAGGTGTAACTCGCGTCCAGGCCGTAGCCGTTGACGAATGCGCGAGACAAGTGCACGGTGAGTCCGCGCGTGTTCGCATAATCGCGGTTGGTGTAGATGACGTAACTGACGCCCGGCAGCGCGGCGACGATGGGCTGCGACGTGGAGACCCAGCTGCGCACGTCCCGGTAATATCCGGTAACGTCGGCCACGAGGCCGCCGAATGCCTGCCGCAAGCCGATCTCGTACATGGTCGTTTTCTGCGCGTCGAGGTCCGGGTTGCCGAAAGGACCGTACGAACCGGAAAGGGCCGGCATCTTGAAGCCGAAATTCTCGAACAGCCGATTCTGGGTGGGAATCTGGAAGAAAATGCCGTAGGAAAAGTGAATCACCCCCTGCTCCGTAATGGGCCAGGCAGCGCCGAGGCGGGGCGATATTTGCAACTTGGGCGCGCTGTCCTGCCACCAGTACGCCTCCCTGTCCGCAACCGTCAGGGCGTTTTCGGGAAGTTCCTCCTCCGGCTGGATCACGCCGTCCCCGTTCGCATCCCGAAAACGGTTCGCGAGTTTGAGCGGGTTGAAGATATTGGGGTCCGAGGGATCCGCCGGGACGCGGGCGCGGGCGTCGAAATAATCCAGCCGAAGGCCAGCGTTCACGATGAAGTCGTCGAACTCCATCTTGTCCTGGACATAGGCGCTGATCGTGCGCGGGGAAAGGTCGCTGAAACTGCTGTACGCCACGCTGGACTCCACGGGAATGGCAGGCCGGAACGGTTCGATCCGCTGCCCTGTCTCGTCGATCGCCGGAATGAGGTTGAACGCGGTCAGCGCAAGTTCGTCGATGCGCAACTGGAAGCCGGTCTTGATCAGATGATGATCGGTGATCTGGCTGGACAGGTCGCCCTTGACGAAGTACGAACGGGAGGTTCGGTTGAAATGGGACAGGTTCGTCCCCCCCCGCGCGTACCGCTGACCGCCGCTCAGCACTTCGATGTACTGGCCCGGCAGATACTCGACGGAATCCCGCGCCACAAGGTCGAAATCGTTGTATCGGGAATCGGAGGGGTCTTCGTACGCATAGCCCTTCGCCTCGCGGTTGAACGCGCCCGCATGAAGCGTATAGAACGTGCGGGGACTGATAAGGTGGGTAAGTTTCAGTTTGGCGTCGTAGCCGTCGTCGAAATTCCGAAAACGTCCGTCGGGCGCCCACCGGCGAAACAGGTTGTACGGGCGGCCGCTGGAAAACGACCCCAGCCCGATGACGTTCAGGATAAGCTTGCGGCTCAAGCGAATTTTGAGGTTCCCCTGCCAGCTGGTCTTCGCGAAATTGTTCATGGGGACGAGGGACGAATCTCCCGCCGCGCCGTCGATCCCGAAGAGGCGGGCGCCGTAGAGCCAGCCATCGTTTTCGAAATAGCGCCCGAGGGCGAAAAAGGTGATGCGGTCCTTCCAGACGGGGCCTTCCAGCGACACGGTGGCGTTGCGAAAATGCGTGGGCTGGAAAGACAAGTAGGAATACGGATCGACGTCGCGGTACTGAATGCCCGCCCTGGTGTTCTCCTCGGCGCGGACGCCCCGCAGAAAATCGCCGCCGCCTTCGCTGAACACCGCATATCCCCCGGAATACACCTGCGCCGATCCGGAAAAGCGGTCGCTGCGCCCCTCTTTCGTAACCACATTCACGACGCCGGACATGGCGTTGCCGTACTCGGCGTTGAACGTGCCGGAAATAACCTGTAACTCCTCGATGCCGTCGTTTTCGAGCTGGATCACGGACGAGCCGTCGTAGCTATCGCTGACCGGCACGCCGTCCACCATGAAAACCACTTCGCTGCTGCGGCCGCCCCGGATATGAATGCCGTCCCGCGTGGTTACGCCCGCCTGCACGTCGAGCACCTGGGAAAGCTCGGTTACGGGCAATTTGTCGATGGTTTCCGCCGTTACGCGGGCTTCGGAACTGGTGAGGTCCTTGCGAACGGCCTCGGCCTCGGCAGTCACTACGATCTCTTCTCCCTCTATAACCTCTTCCGACATTTCGAAATCGACGGTGGTGGTCAGGTCCACGTTCACCTGTACGCCTTCGCGGCGCTGCCGGGAAAACCCGATGAAGGACGCCACCACATCGTATACGCCGGGGCGCACCCCAATGACGACGTATTGGCCGTCGGCGTCCGTAACGGCGCCTTGCGTAGCGCCCTCTATGACCACATTGACGCCGGGCAGGGGCTCGCCGGTTGCGGAATCCGTGACCTCGCCGACGATCTTGCCGGTCTGCGCGGCGGCGGGAACCGCGGCGAACAGGAACAGCAGGACGAATAGCGAACGGCGAAGCATAATCGACAGGCAAGGCGGGCGAAATACGAACAGGCGCGGCGCGAGGCGGACAGAAAATTCGGGGAAATATACGAACGATAAAAGATGCAGGCGGCGTTCGGGCAAACAAGACGATAAGGATACCCGACAAGGGTGCAGAATCAGGGCGCGGAGTCGGATCGTCGGGAGGCGAAAGCAGGGATCGGGAGGCAAAAGCAGGGCGTAAGGGCGCGGAGTCAGGGCGCGGAATCCAAAATACGCAATCCAGAGACAATTTCAGGATATATTTTCACCTCGTGCTGCGTTCGCAAATCGTCTGCGCGGGCCCGAAGCGCCTCGTCCGTCATGCGCTCGCGGAGGCGGGCCTGCACGAGCGCCGGGGGCGTGGCGGGTTCGTCGTAAGTCTCGTACCAGGCGCGGATGGAATCCTCGGGAACGGACACGTCGCGGGCAAGGCGGTCCCAGGCCTGTTCGAAGGCCCAGTCTTCCATGGCGCGGTCCAGCGCGCGGGCGAATTCGGGCGTACGATCCACGCGAGCGCGGCGGGCGGCTTCCAGCAACATCTCCTGCACGATCAGCCCGTCGATGAAGCGGCGCAGCATTTCGGCGTCGCGGACCCGACCGCGTTGCCGGGGGTCGGTAAAGCGGGCCTGCTCCCGGAATTCGGACACGGTCCAGGTCTGGCGATCGCGAGGCGGGCCAAACGTTACCAGCGGATCCTCCAGCCAGACGGAGAATTCGGAGTCCGGCGCAGGCGTTGCGGCGTCCTCCGGGCGATCCGCCGCATCCGTAATCAGGGTCAGGAGGCTGTCGAACGCCGGACCGTGATACGACGGGGCGGCGTCCTCGAGCAAGCGGGCGGAAAGCGCGGCGCGAGCACGGCGCCGTTTTCGATCAAGGACATACCATTCCATCTTGTTCTTTTGCGCCGCGAATTCGGTTTCGGTGAGCACGGGCTTCGTGAAGCGATCTTCGACCTGCACGATGGAGTACCCCTGGGCGGTGCGAACCGGCGGGCTGAAAGCCCCCGGCGCAATGGCGAAAGCGACATCCTCGAAAGCCGGATCCATCTCGTCGAAACCGAAGGAGCCAAGATGTCCGCCACTGCGGGCCAGCGCGGTATCGGCGAACACTTCTTGCGCCAGTTCCTCAAACGAGGCGCCGCGCCGGAGCCGTTCGTATAGCGTATCGGCCGCCTCCCGGGTGGGGGCGTACAGGTGGCGGGCCGTTACCGTCGTGTTGACCCGGACGAACATATCCGCAAGGTCCTCTTCCGAAACGGCGATGGCGTCGTAGACGGCGCGATGCGCCCAGGCGTCTATGAGGAGCTTCTGGCGCGCGCGTTCCTCTGCAAACCGGTAGGCCGGCTCGTCTGCAAGACCGCCTTCGACGGCGTCGCGGGCCATGAGTTTGAGGGTGATCAATTGCTCCAGATACGCGGCCCTGTGGATTCCCTGGTCCGGCAGGCCGGAAGAAAGCAGGAAATCCATGTAGCGCGTCCGGTATTCCTCTGCGCTGATCGGTTGGCCCGCCACAAGGGCCACCGATTCGCTTTCCGGCGTTCCGCCGCAGGCGGTAAGCAGGAGCGCAGCGACAAAGCCCGCAAAAAAGCCGGGGCAGGCGAGGCGAGGCATGCGCAATCGGGGAAAGGCGAATCTGTGCGGGCGGAAAAAATCGGCGAGGCGAGACATGAGTGCGTCAACGAGAGGGCGGGCTATGTGGGCGAGGCGGCGGGCTATGCGGGCGGCGGGCTATGCGGGCAGGCTGGCTATGCGGGCAGGCTGGCTATGCGGGCAGGCTGGCGAGGCCGCGAACCCGTTGTCCGGGGCAGGCGCAACGGTAAAGAGGCATACGCGCCAGCAAAGCGGCGAGCCCAATCGAAAAGAAATATGAACGAAAGTAAAGATGTATTCCTGACAGTAAAGATATATACGAAAAGTAAAGAGACATGCATGCAAGTAAAGAAAAGAGAGCGAAAGTAAGGATACTCACAATATTCCGGGCAGTATCTGAAAAAAAGGCAGGAAGGCCAAAATACAGAATACAGTATCTTGATCGGGAAGGCCGGAAAGCAAAATATAGGATAAATTAGTCGCATCGTCTCCCCGGAGCGACCGGAACCATGAAAAACATAGTCCCCTGCCTCCTTTCCCTCCTGATCTTGCCGTGCCTGGCGGTTCCGGGCAACGCGCCGTATGCGCAAGAGGCCCCGGACCGCCCCCCGAATATCGTGCTTGCGATCAGGGACGATCACGGATATCCCTACTTCGGATTCACCGGATCGGAACACGTACGGACCCCGAATCTGGACCTGCTGGCGCGCGAAGGAACTGCCGACGCCGCCATGCAACTGTACGACATGGAACGCGACCCGGAGGCCGTCGAAAACGTCGCAGGCGGCCGCCCCGATCTGGCGGCGCGGTTCATGGAAGCCATCGCGGCCTGGAAAGCAGACATCGTTTCGAGCACCGAATAAAAGCATCGTTATGAAACACCCCACCACGCCCTGCGGCGCTGCGGAAAACCGCGCCCTGACCGTATTTCTCGCGGTATTGCTTGCCATCGCCGGATTGTCCTGCCAGGCGGAAGCCGGCGGCGACGGCGGGGACGAATCCGTAACGGCATCCGACGATCTGACCAGCGTGCCCGAATGGAGCCGCGAGGCGATCTGGTATCAGATTTTCATGGAGCGATTCCGCAACGGCGACCCGTCCAACGACCCCGTCTTCGAGAATACCGCAGGAGCGTACCCTAACAGGCCGTTCGAAGGATGGAGTCCCACTCCGTGGACGCATGACTGGTACCAGCAGGAGGACTGGGCCATCGCCTCCGGCGAGGAGTTCTACCGGACCGTGCAGGCAAGGCGGTACGGAGGCGACCTGCAAGGCGTGCTGGACCGGCTCGATTATCTGGAGGAGCTGGGCGTGACGGCGCTGTACGTCAATCCGATCAACGATGCGCCGTCGCTGCACAAGTACGACGCCCGGAACTACCGGCATATCGACCGGCATTTCGGGCCGGACCCCGAAGGGGACGCTGCGATCATGGCGGAGGAAAACCCGGTCGATCCCGACACCTGGCAATGGACCTCGGCGGACCTGCTTTTCCTGGAACTCGTCGACGCCTTGCACGAGCGGGGCATGCGCATCATCCTCGACTATTCGTGGAATCACACGGGGATCACGTTCTGGGCCTGGGAAGATATTCTGGAGAATCAGGCCGCCTCGCCCTACGCGGACTGGTATGAAATCGTACGGTTCGACGACCCCGACACCGGGGAAAACGAATTCGAATACGAGGGCTGGGCCGGGGTGTCCACGCTCCCCAACCTGAAAAAAGTCGATGTGGAGACGAAAGGACACGACGGGGGCAACCTCCACCCCGCCGTGAAACAGCATGTATATCATGTAACGAGGCGCTGGATGGACCCCAACGGGGACGGCGACCCGAGCGACGGCGTAGACGGCTTCCGCCTCGACGTGGCGGAACAGGTGCCCAAAGGATTCTGGCGCGACTACCGGGCCTTCGTGCGCGACGTCAACCCGGAGGCGTACCTGGTGGGCGAGGTATGGTGGGAAGACTGGCCGGATCACATGGCCGATCCGATTCCCTGGATACAGGGGGACGTGTTCGACGCGGTGATGAATTACCGCTGGTACATGCCCACCCGGAGTTTCTTCGCCGAAGCGCCGCCCCACCTTACGGCCACCGGGTATATCGCGCATCTCGATTCCGTGGAGAGCGGGATCGACCGGGCGCATCTCGAGGCCATGATGAATCTCGCCGCCAGCCACGATTCCCCGCGCCTCGGCACCTCGCTCTACAACAACCGGACGAAATACAAATACCGGGCCCACCCCCGCGGCAATCCCGAGTACAAGATCGACCGTCCGGACGAACGGACCGAGGCCGCGCGGCGCCTGCTGCTGACCCAGCAGTTCACGTATTACGGCGCGCCGCATATATGGAACGGCGACGAAGTGGGCATGTGGGGCGCGGACGATCCCGACTGCCGAAAACCGCTCCTGTGGGACGATCTTGCGTACGAGGACGAGCGCGCCATGCCCCATGAAACGCCCCGCCGGACAGACCAGGTGGCGCCGGACATGGACTTGTATGCGTTCATCCAGGACCTCGCGCGTATCCGCAAGGCGCACATGGACCTCTTCGCGCGCGGCGACCTCGACTATGTGCTGGCCGACGACGACCGGCGGCTGCTCGCCTATGTCCGCACCTGGGAAGATGAAGCCGCCCTAATGGTTTTCAATGCCTCCGAAGAAGCGCACGCGGCGGATATCGCGATCGAAGGAAGCTTCCGGGACGCGCTGGCGCCGGAAACCGCCGTGCAGTCGGAGAACGGCCAGCTCGCGCTGGACCTGCCTCCCCGAACGGCCATGATTCTGATCAGGGAATAAGTGCAGGGATACCTTATTATGCGGGGCCGCCGCCCTGCTTGCTTCGTCGTTCCTTGCCAGATCGCCTCTCGTAAATTATTGATTTTCATGAACTTAACCAATGTAACTTTAATTATTTAGGATCCAAATTTCGTCGCCTTAATTATTAAGGCGGCGGCTTGGGGAGGAGATTCGCGTTCGGGGCATGGCGGCGAAAATGCGAGGCGGGGGCGTTACGTTCCAGCAAGGCGGGCCCGGTCCAGCGGCGTGAACTCCGGGCGGAACGCCCCCTTTTCAATGCGATATACGCGGTCGGCCCGCGACAGAAACGCCGCCGAATGCGAGGCCACGATCGTTATGCAATCCTGGCGATAGCGATCCAGCATATCCATAACCTGCCGCGCCGTATCGCTATCCATGGCGGAAGTGGGTTCGTCGAGCAGGAGCACCTGCGGACCGCGAACCAGCGCCCTGGCCAACCCCACCAATTGCCGTTGCCCGCCGGAAAGCGCGGCGCCCCCCTCCCCCACGAGCGTCATATACCCGTTAGGCAACGGCTCGAAAAAATCGGAAAGCCCGATCTCTTCGCATTTTTTTATGGCTTCCCGGGAATCGAGCGCAAGGCCCAGCCGAATATTGTCCACAAGCGTCCCGCTGAATATCCGGATGTCCTGCGGAACCACGCCAAGTATATCCCGCCATCCGATGACGGAAAATTCGTTCCAGTCGCATCCGTTGACCAGCACCTCTCCTGATTGGGGCGTGGCGAGACGCTGCAACATGCGCAACAGAGACGATTTGCCGGACCCCGTACTCCCGACAATCAGCATGAGCTCGCCGGAATAACATGTGAACGAAACGTCGCCGAGCAGCGTCAGCTGGCCGGGATAGCTAAAAACAACGCGGGAAACTTTGAGGCGCCGGACATGGCCAAGGGGGCTTTTTGCCGCTTCTTCCTCCGAATCGTATTCGGGACGAAGCGAAGTAAACTGGTAAATCCTGTCGAAGGCGACCTTTGCTTCCTGAAAATCCACGTTCGACGTAGCCAACGCTTGGGCGCTTGGCACAACCATCCCGATCATTTGCAGAATAGCGACCATGGCCCCAAGCCCCAGGGCGTCGCCAAGGACAAGCGCCGACGCCCACGCCAGTACGCCCGTCGTAATCAGGGCGCCCACGATCGCCAGTACGCCGCTGAACCGTACGGCAACCTGGCCCAAACGGAAAATTTCCTCCTGAAGATGGAGGTACGTATCGCGCATCAGGCGAGTAAACACGGCTTCGGCGTTGGCCGACTTGATGGCCTCGATGCCCCGAATGGCTTCAACGTAGCCGCTCTGGTTCAGCGAATGCGCCGTCATGATGCGTTGCTGTCCCTTTACGACAGGCTGATGAAAATGCCGCGACGCCAGCATGAACAGAAGAAGCGCAAGCAATACCGCCCCCGCGATTTCCGGACTGCGTACAAAAATGAACGTCATGCCCGCCACGAGCGTCAGCGCCTCTATAACCACATTGCCCAGCACATGCGTTACGGTTTGCTGAAGTCGCTCGGTATCGTTGAGGCGGGCAATCAGGTCGCCCGTCTTGCGCGAACTGAAAAAAGCATAGGGCAAGCGCAGCAAATCGTCGAGAAATCGCTTCGTGATGCGGTTGTTGAATGCGCGCGCCTGTCCCAGAAGCAATGCCTGGCGAGCGATTCCCATGCCTCCCTGCGCCGCCAGCACAAGCAAAAGAAGCGTCAACCCCGCCACAAGTTGCTCCATATTCCGCTCTGGCAGGATATCGTCGATGAGGATTTGGGAAAAGAAGGCCATCCCAAGGCCGAATGCGGATACGAGACCGCCCAGCGCAACCGACAGCATCAGGGTGCGAACATCTTCGCGAATAGCATCCCGTAACCATTCTCGCTTGACCGACGCCCGGTGTTTTCGGGTTATGAATCCGTTATCGGGGCGCAAGAGCAGGAGCGCCCGACTCTCCCATATTTTTTCGAGTTCGGCGGCGTCGCGCCAGATTATGCCTGTTTCCGGATCGCCAATCAGGAACCGGCCCCCGAAACACCCGAATAAAATGACGTAATGCTGGCGGATGCCGTTCAGCACCACATGCAGCACGGCGGGCGCATCCAGCCCCCGAAGATCGTCGATCCCGGCTTCGTACGGCTCTGATCGAAGCCCGATTTGCCCGGCCGCCTGGTGCAGTCCAAGGAGCGTCGTGCCCTGCGACATGGTGCCGCTCAGGCCCCGAAGCCGCTCCATGGTTTCCTCGCCCCCGAAAAAACGTACAATCCAGGCAAGGCAAGCAACGCCGCAATCGGACTGATCGAATTGCCGAACGATCGATTTGGTCGCTCGCCTCGTTATTTCCCGGCAAGCCTTGTCCTTTCGACTCATAACGATTCTTTGCCGTCAGCGGCAGCCGCAATGTTTTCAATGGCTGCAAGACCCTCGAACGTATCGCGCAGGCGGCCGTCCGGGCCATAGACGAGCGTTGTCGGCACCATGCCGATGCTTAGCGTATCGCCAAGCACCGAAGCGGTATCCCGCAGTACGCGAAACCAGGGCACGGCGGCGATACCCGTTTCCCGGGCGAACGCCTGCACCGCGTCGCGCTCCTCCCAGGCTACGAAAAACACCTCGTGCTCCTTCAGAAGCATCGCCCTTTCGCTAAATGCGCGCAATTCCGCCCGACAGTATTCGCATGTGGTCGTAAAAAACGCGAGCACCACGCTTTGCCGTCCGTCAGAACGCAAGAACACCGGTGCTCCTTGCAGGTCCACGAGATGGACTTCCGGGAGATATACGCGCCGTTCGGCAGCCTCAAGACGGCGGATTCGCATGTCCCGGGCCGCTATCCCAAGCCATGCGACAACGCCAAGCATCGCGATTACGACCAGAACGGCCCCTGTCTTTTTCATGGCGCGGCCCTGTCAAAAAACGGAAAGCAGGAAAAACGTGAGGGCAGCGATCCAGAGCGCCTTCCCGCCGCCGTACGAAACCGCCGCAAGGAGCGTGACGTTTTTCGGAGCGTCTTCCGTCGCGAGACGAATCGTGTACGCAAGAAGCAGTATGTACGCTACCTCGAACAGATTCAGGGCCCGCAGGAGATGGATGGCCCACAGGGAGCCCGCGTCGACTTCTACGAGGCTCAGTGCAGAAAGGGGATAGAAAAACGGATCCCCGCCTGGCGCAAGGAGCATCCAGAAAAGACGAACGACTTCCCCCGCAATCCACGCGATTTCGGCCATCATGGCGGCATGAAAAAGCCTGGAAAATCGCACTTTCCATGAGATAATCGCTGCGCCGAGGGCAAGGCACGCCGCCGTAAAGCCAACCTTTGCGAGCACGAACAACGGCATCGTCGCGTACCCCATCCAGCGCAACGGTCCATGCGCCTGGGGAAGTTGCACAACGCCTTCTGCAGGCGACGCCGTCTGCACATATTCGCTGGTTATCCAGTTGACGGTCGCGTATAGCGACGCATAACCGAACAAGAGTAGCCAGAACATCCATTTGTCGGACTTTCCTCTGGGCTCGCCGCCCTGCGGAGCGGCCCACCCGCTGGAACCGGGCGCGGCTTGCGCCGAATCATTTCCATAAGTCATTGCAAAACGCTTCTTCTGATGTATCTGTATGTCGGGAGCATAGCCGCCGCGCCTCGTTCTCCGGCGGCGTATGGCGAAAAGGGCTTCCCCTGTGAAAGGCCGGCCCGGAATGCGGGGACGGATGCGGACGCACCCGCCCCCGCGATTCCTTAACTGGCGCACAGCACGTAGCACAACGCATACCTCGCGCCGATCGGATAAAACGGACCCGGACCAGAACATATGATCAGGGCCAGAAGGCCGCGCGGGGATTTCCCGTCGCGCGGAGCGCGGGCGCCGCCGAGCAAGGCGGACATTCGGATTGCATTCAGGGTTTTCATAGCGATCACCTTTGGTTTAGCGTTCAGGTTGGATAACGAAACAGGTCAGCTCCTCGATAACCGGCAGATCAGATAGCCTCCTCCGGCGCCGACCACCATCCCGCCGATGGAAATGGCGGTAGCCATGCCGCCCGAGGCAAGGCCCAGCGCAAATCCCGTGGCGATCATGCCCGCAGACATGGAGGACGAGAACATCACGCCAAGCCGCGCTCCAATACTTTTGCAACCGCCGCCCGTGCGCTGCATTTGCTCGATGGTTAGTGTCTTCATGGTTCTTCGTTGATTAAAAGGGTTTCGAAATAGCGCCGGCTCGACTGCGTCAAAACGCCCCCATGCGCGGAACGACCGCTTCGTCGATCCGCATCTCGCGGGCGCACAACACGATGTCGAACCAATGCTTAACAAGTGTTCCATATGCGCCGACCAGATCGCGCAGGCGCGATCTGCGTTCGGCGACGCCGCCGACCAAATCGACCGGCGCATCGCATTCCTGCTGCGTTGCAAATTGCTCCAGCGCATCCGCAAACCGCCTCAAATCCGCCCGCATGGGCGGTATCGATCCGGCGGGACCCGACAAGGCATGCTCGATATGGAGCATCGACATGCCCGCGGATCGCTCTACGACGCCCCGGCACGCCATGTTGAAATCGGCTTGATCGAGCGAGGCGTACGCGGCGAGATATTTCCCGAGGTCGTACAGCCTGCGAGGAAGCAAGTCGGACTGCGAAGCGCCCCATTCCGCAATCAGTGCCGCGAGTATGTCGTTGGTCCTGAAGCCTTCGAAGCCGATCTCCGCCGGAAACGGCGCGCGTTCTTCCGCGGGGCGATGTCCAATGACGTATCCTCCGCAAAATCCCCGCAAGAGCGACGGAAAAACGGCGTCCAGCGTTGTGCTGAATACGCCGTCCTCGTTGCGTCCCGCAGGCATGAACGGAGGGAGCAACTCCCGATTGTCGACGCCCATATTCATCCCCAGGCAGAACAACCCGTTGCCGATGGTGGGACGCGCCGTTGCGCGTCCCACCTCGCGGGCGCTCATGCCTTCCGGATAGCCGGCCCGAACCAATCGCCCCAGAGAAGCCCCTTCGAGAAACAGCCTGGACACATTCGACGACGTCCCTGCGTCTCCTGCATGACCGACAAAGGTTAGCCCCACGCGACCGTTCGGCAAACGCCGCAAGAGCTGCGGCTGCGCATCGTCTACGACCATGTCGTCCCGGCCGGATTCCTCCAGCAAGCGCACAACCGAACGACCAAGCAGCGTTTCGTGCATTTCGACGAAATCCGCTTCCTCCGCCTGCTCCCAATCGCATGCGCCGAACCAGTACTCGTTGGGGTCCGCTTGCGAAGAAAGCGCGACGCCGGACCGGGCGCCCGGCGCCTTGAACAAAGGAGGGGTCGCATCATCGTCCACCTGCAGGGAGAGTTCCCCCGCCGTAGCCAGCAGCAACGCATTCCGGTTCGCCCCGTAATTCGTGCTGCACGCTTCGCTCCCGCAAAGCGCGAAACGCAATACGTCCGGGTTGCAACCGGTCTCGTCCGCCAGCGTGCGTATCAGGGTCGCTCGCCAGGCTTCGTCCAGATATTCCACCTCGCCGCCGATATCGTTTCGCAAGGCCTCAAGCGCAATCGCGAGACGCGCCTGTTCCTCGGGGCTCGAACTGTCCGCCACGACGAAACGCACAGATCGCCCATGCCTGGATGCATGCTCGCCCCAGGATCGCAGCGCGGCAAGCACGCTGTCCATGCGATGGCGCGTAGGAATGCCGATGGAGGATATATGGCCCCGCTCTTCAGGAAAATCCGCACCGTTCACCCCGTAGCGCATCGCTTCTTCCCGTACGGCGGATTCCGACGTCAGCAACCCGGATTCGGCCCATGCGCGCCACGTTTCAGAATCCACGGCCTCCGTAACGCTCCCGGCGAATTCCCGACGGATCCGGTGCTCGTGCGAAGCCATGCTCCGAAACCGGTCTGCGCGAAACAGTTGCTGCGCTTCCATTGCGCGCAATGCCCTGACCGCCCCTGTGCGTCGCGAGCGAACCAGTACGCGCTCGTTGCCCATGCCGACCGCCTCCACGTCAAAACAGCGATACCGCTCCGCGGCGGCGGACGCCGAGGCGATCCGCGCGGGACCTTCGACATACAGCAACATCCGCGTACGCCAGCAACGAGCAATATCCGGCGGCGCCATGCGGCGGATACCTCGCCGGGGATCGCCGATAACGTATTTCCCGGCCCGAAAACCGTAATACACCACGAATCGGCCTTGCCCCTCCTCTTCGCCTTCCCAATGCAGGATGCCCGGCGCCTCAAGCGCTCGCAGGCCGCTCAGCGTGCCTTCGTACCCGCGCACGTCGAGACCAGCGTCCGCAAGCGCGCCATACAGGTCCAGCATGGATTCGCCGAAAACATGAACCCCGACGCTTTCTACGCCGTGATAGTCCAGCAAGGCCGCCACGCAGACGCTTTCTCCCGAATGTTCTTCCATAACGCGAGCGAATGCCCGCTTGACGTCTTGCGAATCCATATCCATCCTCCACGAATTCCGCCGGACGACCGGCGTTTATTGCCTCTGGACATATTTCCGGCGAACCGCCGCCGTTCTCTCTTCGCTTGTGCAGCAAGAACACATGCGTCCGGTCACGAACCGCAGAATTTGCGGCAAGCCCTGGCGTACCGTCGGCCCGTAACCCAGGCCTGCGCCCAGCCGCCCTGGAAGTATCCGACGATGCTGCCGTACGCACCGCAACCGGTTATGATGAACGGCGTCAGTTTGCCGCAACCTTCGTTGTTGCGGCCGCCTGTAATTTGCATTTCTTCTGCTGAGAGTATTCTCATGACGTCACCTCGCAATAGGTTTTGAGATAAAGCGAACCGGCTCCCGATCCGGCGCAAACGACCTGTTTCGGTTTTGCGCCCTTGCGAAGCCGTTCAGTTACGGGGTCTTTCCCCGTTTCTGCGCCTTAAGACACAAAAAGCGCCCGAATATGACCTCCCGGGCTCATTTTTTTGTCATTTTTTTCGCAGGCGGCCATCTTTCAGGCATATCTTGGAACACTTGATCTTGCCTGCGGTCGAAACGGAATGGATTCCGGAAATATGGATCAGGCGCCGTATTCCTCCGCAAGCGTCTCGCCCACCCTCTCTCTGCAAACGCTGTCCGCCATGCAATCGCTCACGCCGAACATCCTCGTCGAAGCCATCGAGCCTGTGCTGCCCTTCTGGGTGGACCGCCTCGGATTTACCGTCGCCGACAAGGTGAACGAAGGAGATCGCCTCGGATTCGTTATCCTGACGAACGGCCCGGTCGAAGTGATGTATCAGACCCTGGAGAGCGTCCGGAACGATGTGCCGGAACTGGTCGATACCCCCCTCAGGGGCAACGCGCTGTTCGTCAAGACGAATACGCTGGAAGAACTGGACGCAATCGACGAGGCGCTGGCCGATGCGGAGCGGGTTATTCCCCGCAGAAAGACCTTCTACGGAGCCGACGAGGTCATCGTGCGCGAACCCGCCGGCAATGTGGTGACGTTTGCTTTTTTCGCCGGGTCGTAGGCCGGCGAACGCCTGCTGCTCTGCGAGTGGCGCGCCTGCAAGAAACGACGCCCTTTACAGGCGAATGCGGCGCGCCGGGCGAAGCGTTTTTGATCAGGCCCTAGCGTATCCCCAGATACGGACGAACGGCTTCCGCCCAGATAGCGTAGCCCGCCGCGTTCATGTGCAAGCCGTCTTCCAGAAAAATGTGCGGCGACGGTTCGCCGTCCTCGCCCAGCATCGGCGTGAAAACATCGATGTAATCAAGGTGATCCCGGGTGCGGGCGTACGCCTCGATCAGTTCGTTCGCCTTGCGCATTTCGTCCATGAGCGAACGGCGGGCCAGACTCGGTTTGATGGCGATGAACGCGATGCGGGTATCCGGGAGCTGGTTGCGCATGAGGGAAACGAAGCGGCGATAGTCCGTAAAGACTTGTTCGGCCGTCTTGCCTGCGACCACGTCGTTGTCCCCTTCGTAGATCAGGACAAGACGCGGCGCATAGGGCGTAACGATCCGGCCCGCAAAGTAAATCAGGTCCGACATCTGCGATCCTCCGAACCCCCGATTGATGACCCGGGCGTCAGGAAAATCTTCTGCAAGGGTGGACCACATCCGAATGGACGAACTTCCCGCAAAAAGCACGGCGCCCGCCGGCGGCGGATCCGTCTCGTCCATTTGCTCGAAAGTCCGGATAGCTTCTTCCCACTGATTTTGCGCATACGCCGGGGAAGCGGCGGCAAGCGTCATAATTCCGAGGAGGCAGGCCGGGACGATAGGGAATCTGGCGGAACGGTTCATGGCTATGGACTGGATTATTTTTCTGATCCTGCGAATGCGGCGGACGATTTCGTCAAGGCCTTGTTCGCGCTCGCGAATCAGGGCCTGTTAATACTATGCAGCAATGCTCTGTTCCGTCAGGCACGGCGTCAATCAAGGCGCGAGGAGTGAAGTTTGGTGGTTCCAAATGAGCGACGAGCAACGAAGAGTAACGCCGTGACCGGCGGAACCCGAAGGGCGGGGCCTCTTTTCCCGCCATGCGGCGTTGCCGCTCGCTTATGTGGCCGGGCCACACTGCGCTCGCGGCGCCTGGCCTGGCGGAAAAACAGGCCCCGCAGAGCGCCGCTGCATAGTATTAACAGGCCCTACCGTATCGCAATCATAAATTCCACAAGGTCGCGGATATCCCGCTCCGAAAGCAAGACGGACATATCGGGCATGGCGGAAGGCCCCCCGGCTGCGCCAAAGCCCGGGGCAATGCGCGCCGCCGGATCCACAAGGGATTCAAGCAACTGCTCCCGGCTCAACTGCGATCCGATCCCGACAAGAGACGGCCCCACGCCATCCTCTCCGCTCGTCGCATGGCAGCGGGTGCACTCGCCGGCGGCGTTCCCCAGAAAAACCTGACGGCCCCGCCGCCGGTTTCCGCCATAGAGGGCCGCAGCGAAGGGCGGATTCGCATCCCGCCAGGCCTGCGCCCGCGCTTTCAGGGCCTCGGACCCCGCCCCCTCCGCGGCTTCAAGAATATCCAGGCGAATTTCCGGAACGGCGTCTCCGCTTTCGAGGCGATCCAGCAATTCGACCAGCACGGCGTCCGTCTGCGCGGAAGGCAATCCGCTCAATGTGGCCAGCGCGCTTTGCTGTTCGGGAATCCCGCCCTCCCGCAGGGCGTCGCCGAGCACGGACGCCACGACGTCGTTGCTCAAATCGGCTTCCGGCGCCAGTTCGAGCGCCAGCATGCGCACTTCGGCGCTCGAGTCCGCCAGCGCGCGGCGCAGGGCGGCGGCATGATCCGCATCCGACAGGGCGAAAAGCGCCTTCAGGGCCGCCGTGCGGACTTTTTCCGCATCGTCCATGTTCAGCCGATCCGCAAGCAAGGCGTCCATCCCATCGACATCCAGGCGAGCCGCAGCAACCACCGCGGCTTCGCGCACCTCTGCGCTTGCATCCGCCAGCAATGTTTCGGTCAGGGGCGCAACCGCTTTCCGCGCAGCGTTCGCCGGACGCTGCACAGGACCCAGATACGCGCCGTCCACCCGATCGAGCGTAGACGGCTCCGCCCAAACCCCCAGCGCCGCAATGGCTTCCGCCCGCATGGCCGCAGGCGCATCGGTTCGCGCGGCGTAGGCCGCCAGACGCTCCGCGTCCGCATCGCCGCCCACCCGCAGGTTGGCGCTTACGGCCCGACGCAAAAGCGGCTCATTCTCGAAATCGGTCACATCCAGCAGGGCAGCCAACGCGGGAAGCGCCTCGGGAATGCCGCCATCGTCGTTGATGGCGCGCGCCGCCTCGGTCGCCACCCTTTCGTCGGAATCGGCGAGAAACGTCGCCACCTCTTCGCGTCCCATCCGGCGCAGCGCAAGCACCGCCCCGATACGGACCGCGCCGGAAGCATGCCCCAGCAGATCCGCAAGCGCTTCCGCGTCCCCGATCCGCGCCAGCGCCAGCGAACCTGCATGGCGCAGATACACATCCTGTCCGCTGGCCTCTTCCAGCAGCGTGATCAACCCGTCCAGCGCAGGGCGATGGGCCATGCGCCCAAGCGCCTCCGCTGCAAAGAAACGAACCCGGTCGGATTCGTCGGACAGCAACGGAACCAGCGCATCGCCCGCCGCCGCGTAGCGGACGTCGCCCAACACCTTCGCAGCCTGCGCGCGCATTTCCGGGTCCGGATCGTCAAGCAGGGCGACCAGCGGCTCGGCCTGCTCGACGTCCCGCAACGCCAGCTGCCACAAACCCCATACGCCATGGATGCGGGCCAGCGGCGTTTGCGCCTGCCGAACGGCTTGCAAGAACGTTTCCGCATCCCCCCGGCGCGCCAGCTCGAACTGCGCTTTCTGTCGCACCCGCATGTCCGCATGGCCCAGCATATAATGCAACGCATCCGGCGCAACCAGTTCGAAATCCGTCGCAAGCAGCGTACGCACCTCGTTGCGCTGCATTTCGTCCGGCTCGGCGGCGTCCAGTTTCCAGACGCGCCCGGCGCCCTTCGAGCGCCATCCGTCGATCCAGTCGGTAAAATACAAGGCGCCGTCCGGGCCGAACGCCAGCCCGGTGGCCAGTACGCTTTTTACGGCGACGTCTTCTTCCGCGAGTTCGAAACCCGCTCCTTTCGGCGCAAGGCGAAAGGCGTGAATGTCCGACGTAAAGGCAGACCCGGTGTACTCGGACATGAAAAACCGACCGCGCCACGCTTCGTTCAGGGCCGCGCCCGGATTATATACGACGCCTGTCGGACCGTCATGGTAATTCATGATCGGGGGGGTAATAAAGGCCGGTTGCCCTTCGAAATGCGGCAGATACATCCCCTCGTCCATCCAGGGCTTCCAGGAATTGTTCGTTTCCTGATGATATTTCCCGAATTGCCAGTGCGTCCGCCAACCGCTGTCGGAACCCTCGACGAGGTATACGAGCCGCTCGCTTTCGTTCGGATGATCCCCGTCGTTGTCCACGCTGATCAGGTTGCCGTGCGCGTCGAAATCGAATTCGTGCGTATTGCGCAGTCCGCGGGCAAACCACTCCAGCCCGGACCCGTCGGGAAAAGCCCGGAGAATAGCGCCCTGATGCGGGTAGTGAACAGATTCCCCTTCCTGCGACGCAAGGCTCAGACCCATATCGCCGACGCCCCAGTAAATGCGTCCTTCCGGTCCCATGACCACGCCGGAAACGCCATGGCCGGAAAATCCGGGATGGACATTGAACCCCCAACCGAGAGTCGTTACGTCCGAAACGCCCGGCGAAGGATTCCCCAGTGCGTTCGCCAGCCGGTACACGCCCGGCGCCGCCCCCAGATAGATATCGTCTTCGTGCGCCATCAGCCCCCCGAGAATATCCGAAACCGGCGTATTGAACCCGGAAACCAGTACGTGCGCCCGATCCGCTACGCCGTCCGAATCGCTGTCCTCCAGGCGATAGAGCCGCTCCTTGACCACGGTCAGATCGCGCCAGTCCCGGGATCCGTCTTCGTTGAGATCGGGCATCCATTCGTTCTCGTCGCTCGCCTCCGGGGCCATAACCCTCTTCAAAAAGGCCTCGAAGTCGTGGACCGTCTTCATTGCAAGCCCTTCGAGGCGCCAGTCCGGATGCTGTCGTATGTCCAGCAAGCCCATCGTGCGGCTGGACCTTGTCACCAGCACCTCGCCGGTGTTCGCCACGTCAATGGCGACGGGGTCCTCGATCAGGTCCTCCGTGGCGTACATGGAAAGTACGAGCCCCGCTGCAGGAGACGCATCGACGGACGCGGCGATTTCCCTCGCCTTCTCTGCGGTTTCGGCGGGATCCGCCTCAATCACAGGTTCGGAGGCGAAAACGAAGGGCAGCGTATCCGGAGGAACGACGGCCCGCTCGTCGCCGGCGTCCCGCATGGGGCCGCAGGCGGAAAACACGACGAGAAACAACGCGATCGGCGCCGGAGCGAACCGGCGAAAACGGCAGAAAAAACGAAACATGGAAAACGTAACGAGCATGATGAACATCGGAGGCGAACGCATCGTATGCAACGCGGCATCCTCAAAAACGCTTCAGAATGTAACGGATACTCTGATCAAAACCACTTCGCTCAGCGCGTCACTGTTGCCTGCAAGGCACATCATGATTGCCTTGTTGAAATCAGCAAGAACCACTGTGGATTCAGTGCGTTGGGGACGTGACGCGCCCTTCGGGAGGCTGCGAGAGGCGCGCTGGCTGTGTCATTCCTCATTATGTGGGGCCTGCCACATTGCTTCGTCATTCCTTGCCAGCGCACCCCTCGCAAGCCTCTGAGCTTTGTGGACTTAATCAGAGTATCCTAACAATAGAAAATTCCTGTATGGGAATCCACCGGAAAACGAACCGGAAGCTCCCTTCGGCGGCGACGCTGAACAGGGCCTTGCGCGAGGCAGCGGAGCCACGCGACGAATACGGCCCCTCCGGGGAGGGCGAGCAAGGCGCCGTCCGGCTGTGGTTTGCAGATACGCCGCTCGGACCAGCGCTGGTCGGCGGCGTCGGCGGCGGGCTGTGCCTGCTCGCGTTTCCGCCCGACGAAACGCTCGGCGAGACGGGCGAACGGCCTGTATCCGTCTATGAATATATTGCGAATACGGCGCGGCGATTCGCCCTGCCGGTTTCCCGGGACAATTCGGCGAGCAACCCGCTGGCAAACCAGCTGGCGAAAGAACTGGACGAATGGTTTTCCGGAGCGAGGCGGGATTTCGAGATACCGCTTGTCCTGCGCGGCACGCCATTTCAGCGAAGCGTATGGGAGGCGCTCCGCGCCATACCGTACGGAGCAGTGCGGTCCTACGGCGAATTGGCGAAATCGCTCGGTAAATCCGACGCAGTGCGGGCGGTAGGCGCCGCAAACGGACGCAATCCTGTCGCGATCATCGTACCTTGCCACCGGGTGATCGGAGCGAACGGCTCCCTCACGGGCTATGCGGGCGGCCTGGAGCGCAAGCGGCTCCTGCTCGCCCTCGAACAAAGCAACGCGCCGCAGGGGCAGGGAGCCTTGTTCGAAAAGCCGTCCTCCCCTACTCCGTAATCGCCTGGTCCAGTTCCTCCATCAACGCGCCGTACTGCGCCCAGTCGCCGGATTCGAAGGCTTCGCGCAAGCGGCTCCACAACGTGCGTACGCGCGCCAGGTCGTCCGGCGACACGGTCGGAGGAGCGGCAAGCGCCGCATCTCCGGCGTCCGGCGTCGATTGCCCGGAATACTCCACAGAAGAAGCCGTCCTGCGCCCGAACAGTTCGGCCAGCGACTCGTCCAGGGTAGGCTCCATGGCGATATCGTCCCCGAACGCCACGATCACCCGCTGCAATTGCGGAATGTCCACGCCCTCCGCCAGCAGAAACACCGGTTCGACGTAAAGGAACGAATTCTCAATGGGGATCACCATAAGATTGCCCCGGATCACCCGCGAACCGCGCTGATCCCACAAGGCCAGCTGCTGGGAAATCTCCGGATCCTGATCGACGCGGGCCTCGATCTGGGCCGGTCCGTAAATAAGGCGCTGCTTGGGCAACTTGTACACCACGAGGCGGCCGTACTCCTCCGGATCGGATTTCGCCGCCATCCATGCAATCATGTTGTCCCTGTTTTCAGGCGTCAGCGGACTGATCAACATGAACTCCAGCGGACCGCGGACGTCTTCCGCCGCCGCGTCGTCGGCGCCCGAAGGGAGCCGGGCCAGCACATAATACGGCTCCATGACGAGCTGCTGCCCTCCGTATTTTTCGAAGGGCTGCGTCCACAAGTCTTCGTTGTTGTAGAATACCTGCGGATTGGTCATGTGATAGCGATTGAATCGCTCAATCTGTATTTCGAACAAATCCTGCGGATACCGGAAATGACGCTCCAGTTGCGGGGGCATCTCTTCGCGCGCCTTGAACAGATTCGGGAAGATCGAGCGGTACACCTGCAATACGGGGTCCTCGTCGTCCACCACATAGTAATCCACCGCGCCGTCGTAGGCGTCCACCACGATCTTCACCGAATTCCGTATGTAATTGAAATTCCGGAACGGCTGGGAATACGGGAAATTCCGCGAGGTCGTGTAGGCGTCCTGCACCCAGTACAGCCGGTCGCCGCCCATCACGAGATAGGGATCCCTGTCCAGTTCGAGGAACGGGGTAATCTGCCGGATGCGCTCCTGTACGCTGCGCCATATTTGCAGCCTGCTTTCGGAATGAATGTAGTCCGAGAGGAGGATATTGACGTCGCGAAGCTCCCAGGCGTACAGCAAGCGATGAAACAGGGTGCGGATGGGCAGCCCGCCCTGTCCCTCGTACGAATTGTACACATTTGCGTCGCCGCTGGGATAATGCAATTCTTCGGCCCCCGTATTCACGATGTAGTAGCCGCCTACGTCTTCTTCGCCGTAATAAATGGCCGGATTATCCACGGTCAGTTCCTCGTACCCGAAATTCGGAGGCAAGTCCTTGACCACAAGAATCGGCTCGCCCTGACTGTTCATCTCCGTAACGGGACTCATGGCCAGACCGTACCCGTGCGTAAAGATCAGGCGCCGGTTTACCCAGTTGTCTGCCTGGCCCGGCAAATCCGCGGATATTTCGCGCGACGATATCATCACCTGCGTCACATCGCCGCCGTACTCGTACCGGTCGTTGTCCACGGAGAAAAATTCGTAGTACGTACGGATTTCCTGGAGCTGCTTGTAGGTCTGGATCAGCAACCGGGGATCCCAGAGCCGGATATTGTCCACGGCGTCCTGGTTTTTCCGGATATCCTCGATGCGGAGCGTGTCGTTGGCTTCGTACTCGATCTCCGTAACGTCATGGAGATTGTACGCCAGCCGGGTCATGGCGATGTTGTGCTCCAGGTACGGCGTCTCCAGTTCGAGTTCGTTCGGTTCTACGATAAACTGCTGCACCATGCCGGGAAGCGCCATGCGCCCCAGCGCCCAGGCCGCCACAGCCACGCCGACCGCGGCGCCCATCATCCGGCGCGAGACGGTCCGCCTCGTGCTCGCGACCAGGAAAACGGCAAGCAACGCCACCGCGATCAGCACAATCCAGAGCGCGGGCAGCACAATATGCACATCGGTATATCCCGCCCCGAAAACAATTCCCTGCGAGGAAAAGAGAATCTCGTAGCGATCCAGAAAAAGGCCTGCCGCAAGCAGCAGCAACCAGAGCGCGGCATTCAGTTTGAGGTGCGCGCGGACATTCTTTCGGGCCTGTACGCCTTGACGGATACCCTTGAAGGTCAGGAGGCGCAACATCGAATAAACGGCGAGCAGCGCAAGCAGCGTAAGAAAAACAAGCAACGCAAAAGACGTTTGCATCATCTCCCAGAACGGGAGCTGGAACATGTAAAAGCCAAGGTCTTTCCCGAAAATGGGGTCGTTCTGTCCAAACGGCTCGTTCCATAGAAACCGAAGCGATTCGTCCCACCCGAGGTAGAACGTGAACGCGAACAACAGGGCGAAAAACAGCGCGGCGCCGGTCAATATCTTCTTCACGCGGCCGTATTGTTTCGGTTCGCCGAGATTCAGTTCGATTTCCTGAAGCGGCGTGCCGGCGAAAGTCGCCCAACGCAATTCGCCGGCCAGCATACGCGCATTGGCGACCAGAAAAACGCCCGCAACCATGAATGCAAGCACGCCAAGGCTTATCTTGGCTAACTTGAGGGTCCAGAAAACGCCCTCGTACCCTGCCTGGCGCATCCACATCCATTCGAAAATGACGGAGGTGGAAATGCTCAGGACGATGAGCGGAACAACGATATAGAGCAGAATGCGAAAGCGTCGCGGCATGGGATCGTAGTTATGGATGAAGGCCATGTCCCGAAAAGCAGATAAATCCCGTTGTCTTTTCGGATCGGATTCGTTGAATATTGTGCGCTTCGTGCAATATACCCATCAAAATCATACGATGTAACGAGCATAATATGTCAGGCTTTCCCAAAAACTTGTCGATGCGCCGCCGCGCCCGAAGGATTTTCCGGTTGGCACGGGCGACGCAGGCTACGTTGCTCCCGCTCGCCTTCGGAACAGCCGCCGCGCAGGACGCCGCGCCGGTCATAAACGAGTTTATGGCCTCGAACGCGACCACGCTGTACGACGAGGACGGGGAGGCTTCGGACTGGATCGAACTGCATAACCCGACCGGACAGGCGATCGATCTCGGCGGATGGGCGCTCACCGATAACGAGGATCAGCCCGACAAGTGGATATTTTCGGGCAAAACGCTGAATGCCGGAGAGTACTTCGTCGCGTTCGCTTCCGGCAAGGACCGTCAGCCGAGCGACGGCGGCGTCTGGAACAGCGTGGTGCGGCGCGGCGACCTGTTTCGCTATTTTCCGGGTACCGAACAGCCCCCCGCCAACTGGAACCAGCCGGGGTTCGACGCAAGCGAGTGGGACGAGGGCGCCAGCGCGCTCGGATACGAACGGGAAGCCGGGGGGGCGGACATTCAGACCGAGGTAGACATTGAAAATCTGCTCTCCCTGTACGCGCGCATCGAATTTACGGTGGACAACCCGGACGACGTACTCCAGGCCGTGTTGCACATGGACTACGACGACGGGTTCGTGGCGTACCTGAACGGTCAGGAAATCGCCCGCAGCTTCATGAATTCGGGCGTCCCCTCCTTCGACGCCCCGGCTTCGGGCCTGCACGAGGCGATGATCTACCAGGGCGGCGAGCCGGAGCCGTTCGCCATATCGAATCCGCAAGACCTGCTCAGGGCAGGCGCGAACGTACTGGCCGTCCAGGCGCATAACGCTAACGCCGCCTCTTCGGACCTTACGCTCATCCCGTTCCTTTCCCTGCGAACGGAAACGCGCCCGGCGGCATACCGGGGGCCGGCCCCGCAAATCACGTTCGCTTCCCGGAGCGAGTTTCATACCAACTTCCGCCTTGCCCGCGCCGGCGAATACCTTGCGCTCGTCGACCCGAACGGACAACCCGTATCCGAGTTTGCCCCGGAATACCCGGAGCAACGCCCCGACGTGTCGTACGGCCTGATCGACGGGGGGTATACCTGGTTCGACCTGCCCACGCCGGACGGAGCCAACGTACCGGGCGCGAGCGATGTCCTAGATCCGCCCACGTTCAGCGCGGCGGGCGCCATTCTCCAAGAGCCGTTCTCGCTGTACCTGTTTCCCGAAACGCCCGGCAGCATCGTCCGCTATACGCTGGACAATTCGGACCCCTCCGAAGAGAACGGGACGCCCTGGACCGAACCGATCTACATAGACGAAACAACCGTGGTGCGCGCCGCCGCCTTCATGGAAGGCCTGGAACCCTCGTCCAGCGTGACCCGCACGTACATCTTCCCGAAAGACGTGATCCTGCAATCGCAGGGGAACATGGTAAAAAAGGGATGGCCTGCGTACTGGGGCGGCAACGACGTGGATATGGGGATGGACCCGGATGTCGTCAAAGGACAGGAAGACGACGTAATGGCGGCGCTGACGGCCGCTCCTTCTTTTTCCATCGTCCTCCCGTTCGACTCTCTCTTTGGCGGCGCGCGCGGGATATACTCCAACGCGCTCAACTACGGACGAGAATGGGAACGCCCGGCCTCCATCGAGCTCATCTACCCGCCAGACTTTCCCCCTGAAACCGGACCCGACGCCCGGCACGGGGATCGGGACGGATTCGCGGTCAACGCAGGCGTGCGCATTCGCGGGGGATGGAGCCGCAACGACGAGAACCCCAAGCATGCCTTCCGTCTGTATTTTCGGGGCGAATACGGGCCGAGCACCCTTTCCTACGCGCTCTTCGGCGACGAGGGCGTGGACGAATTCGACAAGTTCGACCTGCGCACCGCCCAGAATTATTCGTGGTCGTTCAACGGCTCTCCGGCCAACACGATGCTTCGCGACGTGTTCTCCCGGGATACCCAGCGCGACATGGGCGTCCCCTACACCCGCAGCCGGTACTGCCATTTGTACCTGAACGGCCAGTACTGGGGGCTCTTTCAAACCCAGGAACGAGCCGATCACTGGCACGGCGCTTCCTATCTGGGCGGCAATCCGGACGACTACGACGTCGTCAAGTCCGCCGGACTGGACGGCGGATACACGGTGGAGGTTACGGCAGGGGTCTTCGACGACTGGCGCTTTCTTTACGACGAAGCCAATCGGCTGGCCGCGCTGCCCACAGAAGAGGAACGCGACGCGCTGTACATGAAACTGCAAGGGCTGAACCCGGACGGGTCGCGCAACCCCGACTACCCGGCGCTGCTGGATGCGGACAACCTGATCCAGTATATGCTCGTCATTTTCTGGACCGGGAATACGGATGCGCCGATCAACCCGTTCAACGTAACCAACAACTTCTTCGGGATCCGGGAGCGCGGCGGCGAACGAGGCTTCTCCTGGTTTGCGCACGACAGCGAACATTCGCTCTTTACATCTTCCTTTTTCGGAGACGGCCACAACCGGACCGGGCCCTTTCCCGCAGGAAACCAGTTCCAGTTCAGCAACCCGCAGTGGCTTCACCAGCAATTGATGGGATCGAACGAATACCGGCTCCGGTTCGCGGACCTTGCGCAGCGCCACCTGTCCGGCAACGGGACATTGACTGCGGCGGAGGCCATAACCCGGTGGACAAGCCGGGCCGACGAAGTGAGCCCGATTATTCTTGCGGAATCGGCCCGCTGGGGAGACTCCAAACGAGAGCCGGCCTTCACGCCCGCCGACTGGCTCCGGGAGGTAACTTCCGTGCAAAACGGGTTCCTCCCCGCACGGACTCCCGTTATCCTCAAACAACTCGAAAAGACCTACCGGTACGAGTTCGGGCAGCCCCACAACGCCCTGGTGGAAGCGCCCCTGTATCCGGCGGTGGACGCACCCGCGTTCAGCCACCTGGAAGGCGAGTCGCCCGAGCCCTTTACGCTGACCGTACAGTCGCCGTCGGGCGGAACCGTTTTCTATACGCTGGACGGCGTCGATCCCCGCATGCCCGGCGGAGACGTTTCCGGGTCGGCCATGGAATACGGCGATGCGGGGATAGCCCTCTCCGGGTACAACCGGGTGCTGGCGCGCGTCCGCTCGGACGACGGCGCATGGTCGGCTTTGGAGGAGGCCGAATACTTTGCAGGCATAGCCTCCCCCGGTTCTTCGCGACTCGTCATTTCGGAAATTCACTACAATCCGGCAGAGCCCACCGACGCGGAAATCGCGGCGGGATTCGACGACAACGACGATTTCGAATTCATCGAATTGCACAACCCTTCCAGCGCGCCGGTTGCGCTGGGCGGACTGGCGTTCACCGAAGGCGTCGGGTTCGCCTTCGGAGACGAGACGCTTGCGCCGGGCGCCCGGATCGTCGTGGTCGCCAGCGAGAACGCTTTTCGCATGCGCTACGGACCGGGAGCGAATGTGGCAGGCGGTTACGCCTCGGGAAGGCTCAACAACGGCGGCGAGGCCCTGACGCTCAGCAACGTGGCCGGAGAACGCCTGATTCACGTCGAATACGATGACGGCGACGCCTGGCCGGCGAGAGCGGATGGCGGCGGCAGTTCGCTGACGCTGGATCCCGCTGCCGCCGACCGCATCGACCGCGCCGGAGCGTGGCGGGCCAGCATCGAATACGGCGGATCGCCGGGCGCATCGGGGCGCGCCTCCTTCCGCGAGGTGATCGTCAATGAATTGCTGGCGCACAGCGATCCCCCTCAGGTGGACGCCATCGAACTGCACAACCCCACCAGTCGGTCGATCGACATCGGCGGGTGGCTTTTGAGCGACGGCGCGCCCCTGGACAAGTACCGCATCCCCGACGGAACGACCATTGAGGCCGGCGGATACGTCGTGTTCGACGAAAACGACTTCAATGCCCCCGGCGCCGAGAACGGCTTCGCCCTGAGCAGCGCATACGGCGACGAGGTGCGCCTCGTCGCAGCGGACGCGAACGGAAACCCCGCCCTGTTCGCCGACGAGGTCGCCTTCGGAGCCACGCGCACCGGGGAAACGATCGGCCTGCCCCCGGAAGGAGGCGATTCCTTTGTGCCCCTGCAGGAACCCACGCTGGGCGGTCCGAACAGCGCGCCGAGACCGGCGCAGGTCGTGTTCCGGGAGATTATGTATCATCCCCCCGGCAACAACCCGAATCTCGAATACGTAGCGCTCTACAACGCGGGCGACGCGACGGAAAACCTGACCGGATGGACCTTGCGGAAAGGCGTGGATTTTACGTTTCCGGACGGGCTGCAACTTGCGCCAGGGGATAGTCTCTTCGTGACCGCTTTCGATCCGGCCCTTGAAACCGAAAACGAAGCTACGTTCCGGCTGGCGTACGGCTGGGACGACGAGCGGCGCCTGGTCGGGGGCTGGGAAGGCCGCCTTGCGAACGAAGGAGAAACCCTCGAACTGAACCGCCCGGACGATCCCCCGGCGGACGACCCGGCGTTCGTCCCGGAAATACTCGAAGAGCGAGTTGCGTGGACCGATACGGCCCCATGGCCGGAAAGCGCGGACGGCGGAGGAGCCGCCCTGTACCGGACAAACGTCGCCGGCCTCGGCAGCGACCCGGCCCATTGGGGGACGGCGATGCGGACCCTCGCCGTATACGAGCTCGAACGCCCGCCCGATCCTCCTGAGTTGTACGGCCGCGCGTTCGAGCTGTCGGCGGCGTACCCCAACCCCACGCAGGGAATGTCCCGCGCGCACCTGACGGTCGGCAGAACGCAACATGTCCGCGCCACGCTATACGACATGCTTGGACGCGAGGTGCGAAGCATCCTGAACGGCGCGGTGGCTTCCGAAACGATCGAAACGCTGGTCGTGGACGGCGGCGCCCTGGCAAGCGGCGTCTATATCCTGCGAATCCATGGCGAAGATTTCTCCGCCATGCGATCGTTCACGGTCGTGCGATAGAAGGGCAATGCGGTCCGGGAAACCAACCCGGATCAGGAGTGCTCCTTCACGTAGATATTACGGAATTGCACGAGGGCGGGCGGGCTGACCCATTCCCCCGCGTCGTTCTTGTGGCCATGGTGCTGCAATCCGATGGGGCCGCAGTCGGGGATTTCGTTCAGGTGAATGCGGTCGATGACGAGTTGGCCATTGATCCAGATGGTCATGAACTTGCCCCGAACGACGATCTTGGAAGTATTCCATTCCCCGATCGCATTGTCCGCATTGACGAGCGGCAAGGCGGCCCGGCGAACTTCCGGTAACTGGTTCCGATCCATTCGGTAGCCATAGACTTCTCCAGAGCCGTACGGCCAGTTCCAGATGTTGTGCTGGGCCTTGCCGTGGCCCCGCGGAAGAATGCCCGAATCGGAATCGGGCACGGACATCACCATGGACTTGCCGTCCTGATCCATCTTGTGCGTGCCGTCGGCAAGGATGATCGGTACGCGGGGATTCGTGTACGGCTCGACGGTGGTGATGCGCCAGTCGATCTTGAGCGTGTAATCGCAGTAATCCTTTTCGGTCCAGAGGCTCTTGTCCCCTTCGGCCTCGCTTTCTGCGTCATAGTCGATCACGCCGTCGATCACCTTCCAGTGGCCGCCGTCGCCTTCGGGAATAACCCAGCCGTCGAGGTTTTCCCCGTTGAATATGGACGCGTAGCCCTCGGGGGCTTCCATCTGGGCATGGGCCGTCCGGGGCGCGGCCCACAATGCGAGCAACAAAATCATGCAGAGTGAAAGTGTAGTGCGTGTCGATTTCATGGCGTCGGGGGTATGATGAAAAATGATTTGTTTCAGGATTATCGCAGAACCGCGCCGGAGCGCCCCCGGCTTTCCCGGCGGCGCTCCGACCGTTCATTGCAATGGATGGATGTATACGCGTCGCGCAGAAAACCAAGGCTAAAGGATACGCTGATTGAATCTGCTTCGATCAGCGTATGCTAAACTTCAGACGATCCTTCCAGCCCGCCGGTCTCTTCCTCCATCTTCAGTTCGATGGCCTTGTACCCGCCCTTCGAGCGGAAGTACAGGATCAGGAGTATGTAGCACACGAACATGAAGGCCGGAAGCCACGCCACGGTCCGCAGCGCGGATTGGCTCGAGGCCGATTGCACGGCCACGACACGATCCTGATCTTCCTGGGACAGTAGCGCCACTGCATCGTCGTTGAGGGTACGCGCGTCCAGCAGACCGGAACCTTCCGGTTCAAGCACCTGATCGACCAGTTCAGGCGCCGTAGCATGGAGCTCGTTATCTATAAACTGATCCTGGATAGAGCCAAGAACCGGATTCCCCAGCAACCCCGCCGCAAGCATGCCGACGCCGGCGATCGTATTGATCGTCATGGCGCCGCCATGCGGGAACCGCTCGGAAACCACGCCCAGCGTCGTCGGCCAGAAGAAGGTCTTTCCAAGACCATAGCAGGTAGCGGCAAGAAATACCGCAAGCATTGCCGACCCCGCCTCCGAAAGCAGGACGAGCCCTACGCAGGCGATCGCGGCGCTGCACGCGAGGAGACCCAGCGGATTGATCCGATGCACGATCGGCCCGGCGAAAAACCGCAGGACGAACATGATGGCCGAAGTATACACCAGGACCCAGAGCGGATGCACCGGGGTGTTACTCAGCACGCTCTCCATCAGCGCTGTAATCCAGCTGTCCGTACCCAATTCGGTAATGGCCAGCGGAACCATGATAACCAGCAGGATAAGAAACAGGGGATGGTACATGGTCTTGAGCATGCCCCCATACCCGACGCCCGCGGCCACGCGCTCCTGCACCGGCCAGGTCTCCCGAACCAGCATCCAGCCGTAGACCAGCGTGGGGAGAATCACGAAGGCCACCTGCCAGCGCCAGCCGATATCGCCGACCGCGATAAGCAGGACGCCGCCCAGCACAAGGCCGCCCGGCCACCCCGCATGCAGTATGTTCAGGTGGTGCGTCTTGGACTCGGGATACAAGGTGGCCACCGCCGGATTGATGACGGCCTCCACGATACCGTTCGCCAGCGCCAGGATGAACGTGCCGATGTAGAGCACCCAGAACGGGTCGCCTATATGTCCGGCGCATATCGTCACGAGCGCAGAGAGAAGGTGCCCCGCGCACGCGATGCGGATCGACGTATGGTATCCGATCTTGTCGATGATCAGACTGAACAGAATGATCGTAATGGGGAAACCCAGCAAGCCTGCCCCGGCAATCCATCCTATCTGTTCCTGGCTCAGATTGAACTCATCGCCCCATGTACCAAGAAGACCAGCTCGAATAACGAAGCCGAAAGACGTAGCGACCAGCGCTATAATGCTTCCTACAAAAAGACGGTTTTTATTGACCATGATCGCGTTACGGAATAAATGAACGGGAAATTCAGGAAACCTCGGGGATATCGATGCGCCGCCCGCCCTGCATCGCCGATTCGTGGGCGCAAATGCCCGTCATCGTCCAGTTGGCTGCAGGGGCCGCATCGGAGACCGACTGGCGGTCTTCCAGAATCGCCCGAAGAAATTCGTGTACCATATGGGGGTGCGACCCGCCGTGTCCGCCGCCCTGAATGAACGAGGTGTGCTCATGCTCGTCATCGTAGACGCCGCCGGTGGTAAAGGGCGCGATCTCGTCAGGGAGCAGGTGGGCGTAGTCGGGAACCTCGATGCGCTCGGCGTCTTCGTAGCCGGAGTATACCACGGGCCCGTCGCCGATCGTCTGTTCCCACTCGAACGAGCTTTCCGTGCCGTACACATCGAAGCTCTCCCGGTACTGCCGAATGGTGTTGAAGAGGGACCGGGTCACCTCGCAGGACAGGTCCGAATCCACCATCGACACCAGCGCGGATTCGACGGCGAACGGGGAACCGTAGGGTTCGACGTAATCTTCCTGGATGCGCCCGGAGCCGAAACACACGACGGATTCGGCGCGAGCCCCGGCAAGCAGCAGCAGCGGACTGACCGCGTGCGTAGCGTAGTGCATGGGCGGAAATCCGTACCAGTAGGCGGGCCATCCGGGCAAGCCCATGTTCTGCTGATGCGAGCCGCGCAAAAACTGTATTTTCCCCAGGCGCCCCGATTCGAGCAGTTCGAGGGCATACAGGAATTCCCGGGTGTAGATGGCCGTTTCCATCATCATATATACCTTGCCGCTTTGGCGGCGGGCCTCCGCGATCCGGAGGCATTCTTCCACGGTCGTCGCCATAGGCACGGTGCAGGCCGTATGCTTGCCTGCCTCCAGCGCAGCCAGGGACATGGGAGCATGGGCCGCAATCGGGGTGTTGATGTGAATGGCGTCCACCTCAGGTTCCGCAAGAAGCGCTTTCAGGTCCGTATAGCGCCGCTCCACGCCAAATTGATCTCCAATCTCGTTCAGCCCCTTTTCGTCTCGCTTGCAAATCGCCCAGAGTTCGGCGTCGGGATGGCGTTGGTATATCGGGATGAACTCGGCCCCGAAACCCAGTCCGACGACCGCAACGTTGACCTTGGTCTTTTTCGACATAACGCTTGAACCGTACGGGTGACGTATCATCCATTCGGGCGAAAGCCCGGCAGGCAATATAGGAACCTCTGATTAATTCTGCAAAGTTCAGAGGCTGCGAGGGACGCGCTGGCAAGGAATAACGAAGCAATGCGGCAGGCCCCGCATAATGAGGAATGACACGGCCAGAGCGTTCCTCGCGGTCTCTCGAAGGGCGCTTCGCGTCCGCCATGCCCTGCATCCGTAGCGTATGCCGCTGATTTCAACGATGCCATTGCAATGTTCTGTACGCACGAACGCGAAGCACTGATCGAAGCAGAATTAATCAGAGGTTCCTGTAATCATCTTTGCAAATATATTGCATTTTTCCTGAAATTATACCCCAATGCGACGCGCCCCTTCGATCATATTCCTTGCCTGCGTGGCGGCAGGCGCCCTCGCCCCGGGTTCGCCAGCCTTGCATTCCGCGCTCGCGCAGGAGGCCGGGGCGGCAGATCGGGAATATGTTCTCGAAACCCACATCCTCGGCTATCGGGGCGTGGGCGGCGATATCGACGGAGTCCGCAACCCCGTTCTGCGGGCCAGGCAAGGCGAAACCGTACGGATCGTTCTGGTGAATGTGGAGCCGCTGGCGCACGATCTGGCGCTCGAAACCCTGCAAGCGCAGACGAAAATAATCCTTGACGTCGGCGAACGGACCGATCTTCTGTTCGCTGCCGAGGCGAACGACGTCTATTACTGTACGATTCCGGGGCACCGGGCCGCCGGCATGGAAGGGCGGTTCGAAATTATAAGGGAAACGGAAGGCGTCGCCGGAACGGCGTCGGACGCAGGCGACGGGGCCGCAGCGCGGACGCCGCTCCTGAATGAGTTGCCCCCTCCGGGAAGCATTCCCCTGCCCCCCCTGAAACCACCGCCCCACGCAGGCTTGCAGGCAACCGGCAACCCGGCAAGCACGAACCTGACAGGGCTTCTGGAACACCGCAACGAGCACATCCGGGCAAGAGCCGTACAACTGCTTGCGGAGAGCGGGAATGTCCCGGAAAATGTCCTGAACGCTTTTGCGCGCGCGGCGCGCGAGGACTCTTCTTTGCTGGTGAGGATGTATCTTGCAGAAGCAACGCGGCGCATCGAACCCGAACGCCGCTGGGACATCCTCGAGGGACTGCACGCCCATGCGGCAGACGCCGCCGACCATACGCTGCCGATCCTGATCTGGCGCGCCACCGACGCCGCCCTGTCCGCGGATGCGGATCGGGCGCTGACGCTGGCGCTAAATTCCAAATGGCCCCATGCCTTATCCTATACGGTGCAACGCATCGCCGAAGAAGGATCGCAGGATGCGCTGCGCGCGCTTACCGGACGCCTGACGCAGGCAACCGCCGACCAGCGAACCATCCTCCTGAACGGCATCCACCAAATCGTCCAGCCAACAGATCCATGACGAAACTCCTCTTTACCCGGACCCTGTACGCCGCCTTCGGCATGGCGCTCTTGCTCTGTACGGCGAACGCCGCCACGGGACAGGCCGCCTTCGACAAAATGCACCTCACCGAGGTGTTTCTTGCGGAAGGAGGCGCCATCGGAGACCTGAACGGGGACGGCGCGGCGGACCTGGTGGCGGGACCGTACTGGTACGCCGGCCCTTCGTTCGAGACGCGCCATGCGTTCTATAAACCCAAGCCATTCGGCATAAGGGGCTTTTCGTATTCGGACAATTTTATTGTCGACGTGCACGATTTCAACGACGACGGACGAAACGACATTCTCGTGATCGGATTTCCGGGGCAAGAGGCATTCTGGTACGAAAATCCCGGAGAGCCGGATAAAGAGGACGCCGGGTACTGGACGCGGCATCTCGCCCTCCCCGTCGTGGACAACGAATCTCCTCACATTCTGGACATCGACGGAAACGGACATCCGGAGATCGTCGCCCATGTGGACGGGTATCTGGGCTACGCATCCTGCGATCCGGAGCGTCCGACCGAACCCTGGACGTTCCGGCAGGTCGCAGGTCCGTACGAAGAATTGTTTCGTTTCTCGCACGGGTTCGGGGTCGGGGACGTGAACGGCGACGGCCTCAACGACTTGCTTCTGTCGAACGGGTGGTGGGAAAATCCGGGATTCGATGCAGATACGCCCTGGGAACGCCATGAAGAAACATTCGCCCTCGGCGGCGCGCAAATGTACGCCTACGATGTGGACGGGGACGGGCTGAACGACGTGATCACGAGCCGCGACGCACACGGCTGGGGACTTTCATGGTTCCGCCAACTCCCGGAGGGCGGCTTCGAGAAACACATTATTCTCCGGGAGGATGCAGCGAACGAGCCGGGCAGGGCCCGGTTCTCCCAGTTGCACGCCGTGGCGCTGGTCGACATGGACCGGGACGGATTGAAGGATATCGTGACCGGAAAACGATTCCGGGCGCACGGCGAGGCCATGGACCCCGAACCGAACGCCCCGCCGGTGCTCTACTGGGTCCGGCTCACGCGGGCGGATAACGGGGATGTCGTCTGGATCCCCCATCTCATCGATGACGATTCGGGGGTCGGCGTCGCGCTCGCGGTGAAAGACGCGAACGGCGACGACTATCCGGACATTCTGGTCGTCAACAAGAAAGGCACGTATATCTTTCGTCAGAACGTCCAGTAAACAACCTGCCGGATGCGAAAATGCGAAAACGCCGGAGCATCCGCTCATCAGGGCCTGTGGTTGCGCCTTTGAGCGAAACATCGGGCCGCCAATACCCCTGCCTGCCCATCGTCTGCGTACCCTTATGTATTCGCGAAAAGGCGCACCACAGACCCGTTCCACACTGGGCCAGTGCACCCCTCGCAAGCCTCTGAGCTTTGCGGACTTAATCAGAGCATCCTTAAATAATTTAACCCGCCATGATGCTTGCCTTATTTTTTAATGCTTCCTCTTTTTTCCGCCGGTTGCTTGCCGCCATAGCGCTTGCCGCCGCAACCGCTTCCGCGCCGTCGATGGCGCAAGACGCCGGACATGCGCCCGCCGCCAACGGGCGCACGCTGAACGTCGATTTCGAAACGGGAGACCTGACCGACTGGACCGCCGCAGGCAACGCCTTCGCAAACGAACCCGTCGAAGGCGATCCGTTCGCCTCGGGCGAAGCGGTTGTCGCGGAAATGATCCAGACCTTGCGGGAACGACGCAGGCAGGAGCCGGCGGCCTTGCGCAGCGGACACAAGGGCGCCCGGTGGGTCAGTTCCGGCGCGGCGCACGGACCGGCAAGCCTGGGTACGCTGACGTCTTCCCCATTCGAGGTTACGCATCCGTACGCAAGTTTTCTGATTTCCGGGGGCGCGCTGGAAAGCACCCGGGCGGAACTGGTCCGGCCCAGCGATGGGGCCGTCATTTTTTCGACGAGCGGCGACAACGACCTTACCCTGCGGCCTGTCGTGACCGATCTGGAAGAGCATGTCGGCGAGACCATCTTCATACGTCTTGTGGACGAGGACACCGGCGGTTCCACGGCAGCGTACATTCCCGAAAATGCGTACGCGCACATCAACTTCGACCACTTTCGTTTCCATGCGGAGCGGCCTTCCTTCGCGGATGAACTCGATCCTTCCGCTATTGCAAGGCTACCGGCCTGGGATCCGGTATTGCTGGAAGGAGGAAGCGCGCAGGAAGCCGCGCAGACGATGACCGTCCCGGACGGTTTCAGCGTACAGCTGGTCGCGGCGGAGCCGGATGTCGTCAATCCCATTGCGATGGCGCTCGACCACCGGGGACGCGTGTGGGTCGTCGAGGGGCTGACCTATCCGGTCCGGGCGCCGGAAGGCGAAGGCAAGGACCGGATTCTCATTTTCGAAGACACCGACGGGGACGGCGCATTCGACGTACGGAAAGTCTTCATGGAAGGGTTGAATCTGGTGAGCGGCCTGGAACTGGGTTTCGGTGGGGTATGGGTCGGAGCGGCCCCCTACCTGCTTTACATCCCTGTCGACGCATCCGGAGATCAGCCCGCAGGCCCTCCAGAGGTGCTACTGGACGGGTTCGGCTACCACGACACGCACGAAACCCTGAACTCCTTCATGTGGGGGCCGGATGGCTGGCTCTACGGTACGCACGGCGTGTTTACTCACTCGAACGTGGGCAAACCGGGCGCGGAAGACGACGAACGCGAAAAACTCAATGCGGGCGTATGGCGGTATCACCCGACGCAGCGCATCTTCGAGGTGTTTGCGTACGGCACCAGCAATTCCTGGGGACTGGACTGGGATGCGCATGGGCAACTGTTCCTGACGGCCTGCGTCATTCCGCACTTGCATCACGTCATTCCCGGCGCCCGCATGATGCGGCAGGCCGGCGAACATTTCAATCCGTACGTGTACGACGACCTGGACCCGATCAGCGACCATGTGCACTGGGTGGGCAATCAGGGACCCCACGCGGGCAACCGGCGATCCGGCGTGGCGGGCGGCGGGCACGCCCATGCAGGCGCCATGATTTACCAGGGCGGCTCGTGGCCGACGACGTACCATGGACGCATTTTCATGCATAATATCCACGGATTCCGGGCGAACACGGACATTCTCGAACGAAGCGGCTCCGGGTACGTGGGCCGGCACGGAGAGGATTTTATGCTGACTCATGACAGCTGGTCCCAGATGCTGGACCTCGTATACGGCCCGGACGGGTCCGTGCATGTCATCGACTGGTACGACAAAAACCAGTGTCATCACGGGAACCCCGAAAGCCACGACCACGAGACCGGACGCATCTACCGGATTTCGCACGAGAACGACGAGTGGATGCCAGTCGATCTGGAGCGGCTCTCTCCCCTGGAACTGGCCGAACTCCAGATGCACCCGAACGACTGGTATGTGCGGACGGCACGGCGCATCCTGCAGGACCGGGGATCGGACGAAGCCGTGCACGAAGCGCTATGGACCCGGTTCGAGGAAAATCCGGACGAGACGCGGAAGCTGCGGGCACTCTGGGCGCTACATGTGACCGGCGGCCTTTCGGACGAGTCGCTGACCGGCCTGCTCGACCACGAAAACGAACACGTCCGGGCATGGGCGATCCATCTTCTGGCCGAAGACCGGGACGTGCCCGAAGAGGCGGCGCAGGCATTCACGCGGATGGCCGGGGAAGATTCTTCCGCCCTGGTCCGGCTCTACATCGCCAGCGCCCTCCAGCGCATGGCCCCCGAACGCAGATGGGAAGCGCTGGAGGCGCTTCTGCAGCGGACCGAAGACGTCGAGGATCAAAATATTCCCCTGATGACGTGGTATGCGCTGGAACCGCTGGTCCCCGCGGACATGGAGCGAGCCATGGACCTGGCGCTTTCCGCCCGCTTGCCTCGCATATTGCCCTTCACCGTCAGCCGCATTGCGGCTACGGGCAGCGACGAAGCGCTCGCCTTGCTGTCGGAATACCTTGGCGCGCTGGAGAATGCGGATCGGCAAGCCGTAATTCTTGAGGGGATCCGCGCGTGGACGGAACAGGCGGAAGGACAAGAAGAAGACCGCTGAAAAAAAGCGTATCCTGTCCTATATTCAAGGATACTCTGATCTTCAGAACAATCCATTCATCGTTTTTCCTTCGCGCAACAACCTGTACGAGAATCATGCGAGAAACCATGAAAGGCCCGGATCACGAGGGCAACCAGGCGCTTCTGGGCATTCAGCTAAAGGATATTGAAAAAACGCTTCCCCTCCGGGTGCTTTCCGAGGGAGACTGGGAGCACTGGACCACCTGGGGCTATGTGATCGTGCATGACGCAATTTCCCCCGACCATATCGAGCGTCTGAAGGCTTTTTTGTGGGAATTTCAGGAAATGGACCCCGACGACATGTCCACATGGAGCGCAACGGACCGGCGTGCGCACGGGATGGCGGAGCTCAACAACTCGGGCATGGTGGAGGTCTACAATCATCAACTCCTGTGGGATACCCGGCAAACGCCCCGGGTATACGACGCCTATGTGGACATCTGGGATCGCGAGGATTTGTGGGTCACCATCGACCGGGCGAACCTGAACACGCCCAATCGGGACGGGCGGAAGTTCGGGGGCTTCATCCACTGGGATGTGGACACTTCACAGGATCCGTTGCCCGTGAACGTACAGGGGGTATTGTCCCTCGTAGATACGGACGCAGAGGTCGGCGGATTGCAATGCGTGCCGGAACTGTTCCGCACCTTTGACGAGTGGGTCAGGACGCAGCCGGCGGACCGGGACCCGTTCCGGCCGGACACGACCGGATTCGAGATAAAGTTCATCCCGCTGCGCGCCGGGGACCTGATTATCTGGAATTCCCTGCAGGCGCACGGCATTCGTCCGAATACGTCGAAGGATCGGGTGCGAATGGCGCAGTACGTCTCCATGTACCCGGCCAGCGAGGACAACGAGAATATCATCCGGCAGCGCATCCATTCATGGCGCGAATGCGAACCGCCCAAGGGCGTCGCCTTCCCGGGCGATCCGCGCGAACTGGAAAAGAAGGCGTACGGACGCGCCGAACTGACCGACCTCGGCAAGCGGTTGCTGGGGCTGGAGCGTTGGAATGGGATATGAGGAAGCGTTGCCTTTCTTTCGGACTTCTTTTTCACCAGATCCGCAGAGAAGTATACCCGTGACGACCGCAACCGTCAAAACGCACACAGAAATTCGCGCAGACAAACACGCTGCTCCGTTTTCAATACGGGCTTTGTTGTTCCTGTTTGCGTCTACGGTTTTGACAGGCACGGCTACTGCACAGCAGCCGGCCCAGGCCGTCATCGCCGGGGAACAGATGCTGTATCACCCGATCAGCCTCACGTTCGAGGGCCCGGAATCTTCCGAAACCGGTACGCCGAACCCGTTCCGCGACTACCGGCTGAACGTAACGTTTCGGCATGAGGAAACGGGGGACCAACTCGTCGCGCCGGGCTACTTCGCCGCCGACGGCAACGCCGCAGACACCGGAGCCGATTCGGGAAACCGGTGGCGCGCGCATTTCACGCCCCACCGGACCGGAACATGGTCCTGGAAAGCTTCCTTCCGAACGGGAACCGACGTAGCGATCCGCCTGGACCCGCTGGCCGGCGAGCCTGTATTCTTTGACGGCGCGCAGGGCGGCCTTTCCGTATCCGGGACCGACAAGACCGGGCGGGACTTCCGGGGCAAGGGCATGCTGCGCTATGTGGAAGAGCATTATCTCCGCTTCGACGACGGATCCCGGTTCGTGAAAGGAGGCGCCGACAGCCCGGAAACCCTGCTGGCTTACGAGGATTTCGACGGAACGTCCGTTCATGCGGGCGACGTTCCGCTCAAAACCTGGGAAGCGCACATCGGGGACTGGAACGCGGGAAACCCTTCCTGGCAAAACGGCAAGGGCAAGGGACTCGTCGGTGCACTGAATTATCTTGCTTCGGAGGGCCTGAACGCCGTTTCGTTCCTTACGATGAACGTCGAGGGAGACGGCAAAAATGTGTGGCCGTGGATCCGGCGCGACGCCCGCGACCGCTACGATGTCTCAAAACTCGCGCAGTGGGAGCGCGTGTTCGCCCACGCCGACAGCCTGGGCCTCTACCTGCATTTCAAGACACAGGAAACGGAAAACGACCTCTTGCTGGACGGCGGCGAACTGGGCCCGGAGCGCAAACTGTATTACCGGGAACTGGCGGCGCGTTTCGGGCACCACCTTGCCCTGAACTGGAATCTGGGCGAGGAAAACGACATCTGGGAAGAACTCGACGATCCGCAGCAACACCGCATCCGGTCGTATGTGGAGTATATCCGCACGCTGGACCCGTACGACCACCCGGTCGTGATACACACCTACCCGGACCAGCACACAGAAGTGTACACGCCTTTGCTGGGCGCTTCGTCCGAACTGGCGGGCATTTCCCTGCAAACGCACTGGAACCGGGTGCATGAGCATACCCTGTTGTGGCGGCGCGCCTCAGCGGCGGCGGGCAAAAAATGGGTGATCGCCAACGACGAACAGGGCGACTGGCAAATCGGCGTCATGCCGGACGGCCCGGAAAACAACCACGGCGACATCCGGCGGCGCACCATCTGGGGGCACCTTATGGCCGGAGGAGCCGGGCTGGAGTTTTATTTCGGCTACCAGCACCCGCATAACGACCTGAACCTGGAGGATTTCCGGAGCCGGGACCGGTTCTGGGACTATATGCGCCACGCCCTGCATTTCTTCGATACCTGGCTGCCCTACTGGGAAATGGGGCCGGACGACGGCCTTGCTCCCGGCGACCGATACGTGCTGGCGAAGCCGGGAGAAATGTATGCGGCGTATGTGCCGGAGGCATCGCCGGATGACGAGGGCCTATCCCTTCAGGTACTCCCGGGAAGCTACTCCGTGCACTGGTACGACCCGGTGGAAGGCGGTGCACTGCAAACCGGCAGCGTGGAGCATGTAGCGGGGGAAGGCGCCGTGTCGATCGGGGCGCCGCCGCCCGGACCGGACGGCAAGGATTGGGTGGCGCTGGTGCGGGCGGAAGAAAACGAATAAACGAAGAAGCCCCGGTGGCCGCCCTCTTTTTGGGCGGACTGTCGGATAAATACTAAACCACTTCAAGGGGGAATTACTTGGCCTCCGTATGGCAGAATCTTCCCTCCGCTCAGCGCATGGCCAAATCCGTTTTCTGAGTCGGTATTTTCTTGATCCCAATGAAAATCTCGTTCACGGAACCGAGATATTCGCAGGATACCTGGAAGACAAGGCTTTTGTAAAAGAAGTGGAACAAGCCGGTGCAGACCGGGATTTCTTTACATTTCAATTTGTCGATGAGGCGATTCGCTCGGAATTTCCCGGTCAGGCATCCTCCATTCTGAAAGCATACACTCGCATGCTTGCCTTCGACGCCATCGTGGGCAATAACGACCGGCACCATTACAATTGGGGCATCGTAGTGCACCGGCGTCCTGATCATACGCCATACTTCTCGCCGATTTACGACAGCGCCCGCGGACTTTTCTGGAACGCTCCAGAGAAAAAATTGCAAAGCATCGAACAGTATCCAGACCCGAAACGATTGCCAACATATCTTGACGGATACATAAGAAGATCGAAACCGAAAACCGGCTGGGAACGAGAAAAAAATCTCAATCATATATCCCTGATCAGGAATATCTACCATGCTTATCCTGATTTCCGTCCAATGTTGGCGAATCTTTGCCGCCCTGAACTCGTACAAAGGGTGCGGACTGTACTCGATAGCGAATTCAGTCCACTCATGAGCACCTTGCGCCGGAAAATGATCCTGCGTTGCCTGCAAAGACGCCTGGAATTGCTATCCGAAACCCTGCAAACCGGAGACGTCCCATGATTGAGCACCTGAAGAAAATCCTGTCAGGGGAAGGGGGACGCGAGTACGTTCAGCCCCCAAAGGAGGAAAAAGCCGACTTCCTGTTACGGTACGACGATATGGAAGTGGGACGCCTGTCTCTCCGTGAGGGAATGTGGCACTTCGAATACACGGAGGATTTCCAACGGCAAACGAATATCCGTCCCATCGTAAACTTTCCTATCCTCGACAAGCATTACGAATCCGACACGTTGTGGCCGTTTTTCGTAATCCGCATCCCGGGCCTGAAGCAGCCAGCGGTCCAGCGCGAGATCAAGAAAAACAAACTTGACGAACGCAATGAGGCTCAACTCCTCAGGCACTTTGGTAAAAAGTCCATCGCCAACCCTTTCATCCTGATTCCGCAGGATGAAGCCCTGCCCCCCGCAACCGTCTCTTAGCAAGGGGATCGCCTTTCCGGGCGATCCGCACGGACCGGATCAAGGCGAAAGGTCACTCGAACGTGCGTCGGCTCGGCCATGATCTCGGGTTCCGTTCCATTGAACTCGCGCATGGCGCGCCGCATCACCAGCCAGCCTCGGCCGCGCTGCTCCATGAATCTTTTTGCAACCATATAATTCGCCATGAGTTCGTTTCGCGATCTCGGATGCGCCCCGGCGCGTACACTCTCTACGCTCACATGATTGGGTAATCCACCCGGGCTTGTTACATCGACACGATCAGAAAAAACTTCAAGAAGTATTTTTGAACCGGTGATCGCATAGTCCCTATGAATTACCGCATTGACCAATGCTTCTCGAAGGATTTGTTCCGGCAAAAGCGCACGATCTTCCCGGGTAATATCTCTATACAATTCAAATCGTCCCAAGCCCAGGAACCATCCAACCCCTTTCCTTACCTGTTCGTCAAGGGTTCCTCGAGCATCTGCGACTTGCAATGCCCTATCAGAACGATCATTGCCTTCGTAGGCAACACAATCTATTCGAAAATTGCCCGTTTGCGGATACATTTGTGGTTCCTTGCCAAAAGCCAAAACACCGTATAGCGTCGGATGTAATATTCCTCCCAATTCCACTAAAACCCCCCTGTTTTTAAGATCATCCATCTTGCTTGGCTGAGGCCCCTCGTCTGTTTGAAAGCCCAGCGCCTGCAAATATTCACGGAAACCTTGCAAATCAATATGCCTTGACGTTGCAGGCTGAATCGCTCGTTCCTCCGTCAGAATGTAACCAAATATGTTGTAGAGTTCCTGTAATTCACTCGGTGACGGTTCGACACTACTGCGTTCGCGTCGCACCCATACCCGTCCATCATAACGCAAGGGTTCGAAACCACGCTGTCGAGGAACTTCGATCCAGTGCACCCATCCTTTCGGGTCCTTATGACAACCGGTTCGCGCGGAGACAGGCGCGCTGCAACCAGTATGAAGAAACGAAGTCAAACGCTCCCGCACCTTTTCAACATCCTCCTTTACACCTACGATTTTCTGGGCATCATCGACACCGAGAATGAGGACGCCGCCATCGGAGTTTGCGAAGGCGCATATCGCCTTGCCGACCGCCGATAAATCGCCAAGCCCGCGTTTGAATTCGGTCGATTGACTTTCGCCTATCTGAATCCGTGTGAGAATCTCGATCCATTCCATAACATTACCCTCAAAATCCATATTTGAGTCGTCGCAAGCGAAACGCTTCGTCCCCGCCGTCCACGGTTCGCACAATGGCATCGCGAATTCCAGGCTCTTCAATGGCGCCTGCACAAGCGATCCATCCTCGATTCGCGTCGGCTTCCAGTAAAATTACCTGATCCGCATCCCCATTGACGACGATGTTTGCATTATGCGTTGCGACAATAATCTGCCGATGTCCCTTCAATCGCTTCAGTGCCGGAAGGACCATTTCGAACAGTGATCGGTTGTCGAGTTCGTCCTCTGGTTGATCAATAACGAGAGGACGATTGTCGTGCGTTTCCAACAACAGGGAAAGCAAAACGCTCACACGCTGCCCCCCGGAAAGGTCGTCCAGATTCCGATTGATTCCGTCGTCCAGCTTGCGCTCAAGAATGTAGCGATCCCGGCAACGGAGAGCCGCCAATTTACGACGTTTCGAGACACTGAGCACTTCGCGAAACGTCTCCTGCACGGCATCGCTCATTCCAAACGCATCAAGTCGCCCCGCATCCAGTTCATTGAGTAACTTCTGTGGAGACGGTCGCTGCGCCACGTCCAGGTCATTCCACCATCGCGTCACTCCTTTCTGCCTCAAATCTTTGACAAAATCTTCGAGCGGTTTGCTGTACCCGTGGTCGATCCGACGAGCAGAAATTTTTCCGGCGAATTGCTCTTGGATAGTCGCAATGACTCGGTCGAACGCTTGGCGCTGTTCTTCCACCAGGCTCTTTCGTTCATTAAGAATTGAATCAAACGAAAACTGTGCGGCATCCCTGTCTTTGCGCACCTGCTGCAGATTCGCTGCATAACTTGCAAGCATTTCTGCTTGACGACTCAGTGCCTGGAATTCGTTGATTCTGTTGCCATCCATACCCTGATCGGCGAGTGTTCGATTGACACGAACACGAACAGTCTCTTCATGCGCTTCCAGTGCGGTAGTAATAGAATGGGTTGCGGATTCCATATCTCGCCAAGCATCCATGGCTGTGCGAAGTGCTTCCTGCGCACGACTCCAGAGCGCACGAACTTTTTTTTCGCTCTGATCGACACCACGATCTCGGAGTATCCCAACCAAATTTTCGTTGATCTCAGGTGGATCGTCTGCTTCAACCGATGCCAGAACGCGACCAATTTCCCCCACCCGTTCCCCCACGACCCTCTTTAACGCCTTCCATCGGCTGCGATCACTCGAAACCTGATGCAACTCTTCGATGCCAGCATTCGAAAACGCTACAAGTTCCTTTACCGCCTTCTTACTTCGCTGGTGCGCCTGTTCTGCATCTGCGAGGTTCTCGTCGAGATTCTCCAAGCGCTGGACTTCTCTGGTGAGGTCCTTGCCAAGCGTACTCAAGCGTTGTTCCCGATCCTCAATATCCTGCGTTTCCGAAGCCACAAGGCGGGCAAGAATGTTTTCGATCGCTTCGGGTTCCTGGGTCATCCGCTGCAATTCATTCTGCGTGTAGAATACGGCGGGCCATTGCTCATGGTGTGGCGCCGTTCGATCCTGCCCAGGACATTCTAAATGGACTTGCGGGGATCCCCCGAGAAAACGCTGCTTTCCGCGCGCCTCTACCTGATCATTCAGATTGCTATCCTGTGGTAAGGGAGCATCGATATAGACGCGCAGACCATCGAAAAAAGTGCTCTTACCGGTCATGCTCCCGCCTATGATACAAGTCAGGTCAGGACTTAATTCAAAACGATTTTTTGCTTTCCCTGACCCAACTACGCCAAAAAAAGAAGCTGATCCATTGACCTCAACGCATTTGAGCCAAGGACGCTGGTTCGCCGCAATCTCTGGATCGGGGGAATTCGGAATCGGAACCAAGTCTTCCTTGTCATCCTTTTTGTAGGCAATGCGTACCCGCGAATCGCTGGCTATGAACGCCTGACGCAACGCTTCTATTCGCGGACTAGCAAGTTTCATCCAGGTATAACGCTTCCCAATGTCATCAATAACATAGGCATCGCTACTGTGGAAGAACGCCTGATAGTTTGTCGCCATTCCATCAGAAAGCCAAGGACGGTTCTGAAGTGTATCTTCGGGCAGTTTATTATCACCGAGTTCAAGACCGGTTACCGCTGTATGCTCGAAGAGTTCGAGTATCTGAGCTTGCAGTGCCCCAATCAGCCCTTTTTCTGCCTCGATATGGGGTGCAAGAACAATGTACCGCCATTGATCTCTTTCATCACCGTTTTCGGGACATTCGCGATCATGAAAAGTGCGAAGTTCATCGCATGCTTCCTCTGCATCCTTGTTCGACACTTCAAGCGTATTGTTGCGCCATGGCTGCACACCACCCATGACTAGATCGAACGCCTTGAGATAGTTATCGCGTCCGATTTCAGGATCAAACAGGAACAGCAGGTGCAGTCCCTTTTTTCCCTGCTTGAGGGCTGGTTCGAAGCCGGGAAACACGGCATATATCTTTTCTCGAAAAGGCTTGCCGTCATCATCAATCCCGGTATTCCATTCCTCTACGATTTTCCAGACGGCACTAGTCTGGGCATCGGTTCCGACACGTGGCGAATGTGGTGTAAGGCCGAGTACGCGAACACCGCGTTCCACCGCTCCCTGGAGAAACAGCCGGGCATAAGCCTCAAGCACCTCAGGCGATTTTGGGTCGCCACTAACACCAGTGGGCATTTTCGCCCTGTCTCCGGAAATATCGTCTATGGTATGGATGTGCAAATCGGCCTTGAACCACCGCGCGCCCGGTACCTCACGGCGCCAATTGTCTGTCTCTTGTCGTACAAACGCCATTATGCAATCTCCGGACGAATGTGCCCATCTCGTCAATCCGGGCACGTTTTTGCTAAAGTGCTTTGAATTCTGCCATGCCATCTCCCCCGAACGCATCGCAACAGAAAAAATACGCCACCGCGGGTTACGCATCAAGTATCCGCGCGCAACGCGACGGCGGAAATAGCAAGGCCGCATTGGCGAGAAGCCAAAATATCCTTGCAACTACTTCTCCCCGAACGCCCCGCTGTCAATCAACTGCTGGAAGAAATCCGTCATGGATTCTTTCAGGGGGCGATATGCGACGCCAAGGGCTTCCTTGCTCTTGGCATTGTCGGCTATCCAGGGACGCCCGATGTTTCGATACGCCATTTTACGAGTCATGTGCGCTCTGGGCGCCATAAGCCAGACCAGCCATGTGGGCACGGTCTTGCGCGGAATGGGATAGTCCGCTCCGTATTTGTCGACAAGCGTGGCGGCCATTTCGGGGAAACTCGTGTTATGGCCCGATACGATGTGACGCCCCTCCGCGTCCGGCAAATAGGCCGCGGCGATATGGGCTTTTGCGAGATCCCGCACATCGACCGCTCCGATACGAAAATCCGGAGCGCCCGACTTGAAAGCGCCGCTCCCGAACTGATGCATCAGGCCGAAACTCGCGGACGTGCCGTTGGGATTGACGCCCGGCCCAAGCACCAGCGAGGGATTGATGACGACCAGTCTCCACCGATCCTGCGCATCGGCGATCTTCCAGGCTTCTTTTTCAGCGACCGTTTTCGAGAAGGAATACGGCTGGTGCTCCAGACTGGACGTAGTGTTCCATATCTCTTCCGTGAACGCCCCGCCAGGCGCTTTTTCGAGATCGATATTGTCGCCGTAAATCGCCACGCAACTGCTGGTGAGCACCACGCGTTGCACGCTGGACGTACGGTTGGCCTCTTCCAGTACGTTGCGGGTGCCGAGCAGCGCCGGATCGACCAGTTCCTTTTGCGGATCCTCCACATTTACCCGGAAAGGGGAAGCGGTGTGAAACACGATCGAACAACCGGCCATAGCCTCCGCATAGGAACCCTCTTCGAGCAAATCGGCCTTGAAATACCGAATCGACCCGGGAGCGTTTTCCGCCAGTTCATCCAGATGGCGCACTTTGTCTGCATTGTCTGGATCTCGCACCGGCGCATGCACGGTCACGCCTGCTTCGAGAAGATTTTTGACGATCCAGCCAGCCACATAGCCCGTGGCGCCGGTTACCATAACCGGGGAAGACGTATCGATGTTCATGGTTTTTCGGAAATAGAGCCGCAGATGAGGAAATTCGGGCTGAAGATAATGCAGAATTGCGAAAAGAACGCGATGCTATGGAAATTCATGTTTCAGGATACGCTGGTTAAAGCCGCTTCGATCAGCGCGTCGGGTTCGCGCGTAAAGGACGCCATGATGACGTCGTTGAAATCAGCAGAAAACACTGCGTGTTCGGTGCGTTGCAGACGCGAAGCGCCCTTCGGGAGGCGACATAGAGGCGCGCCAGGCTGTTTTCAGGGCCTTTCGGCGAGCGCTGCGGTCGAAGGCGTCTTCCCGTCGTCCAGCGCGGCGCCTATGTCCCGCCGCTCCCGCTGCGGCGCGCGCCAGGGAACGACCGCGGGCTCCGCCGCCCGAACAGACCCCCGCGGCGTAAAGCGCAGGAATACGGCTTCGCCCTCCGGCAGGCGCTCCAGACGCATGCGCACCCGGCTGCGCGTGTAAACAAGCGTCCCGGAGCGGCCGAGCTCCCGGCCCTGCCCGTCGTACGCCACCGCCTCGCCCGCGAAAGGAACGCCGTTGGTCTCTATCAAAAACGTCGCCGCCGGCGAAGCGCCCTCCGACAAGGACAGCAACGACGCGCTCAGGCGCGCCGCCCCGCCCGGAGCGTACGCCCCCGGCACGCGCAGCGTCGCGCGCGCCGTACCGCCTTCTCTCGTCCCCTCAGGCAAACGGTCCGAACGCGCGTAGAGGCGAGGAGAAGACGCGATCTCGAAAAAGGCCGCGTACCCCTTGCGCGTCGCCGACGACAACGCCTCCGCGCGCACCCCGTAACGGACGACGGCGCGCTCGCCCGGAGCCAGCGTCAGGAACTGCGGATGAATAGCCACTATCTCCGACAAGTCGCCGAGCAGAGACGCTTCCTTGTCCTCCGCCACCGTCTCGCGACCGTCCTCCGTCGCCTCCGCGTACCCGAAGCGAGCCGACACCGACGCCTCCAGGGGAACGAGCGACGTATTCGACAACTCGAAAACGCCATGCGGCGCCTCCCGCGTCATGAACGCCATGTCCGGGTATATCGTCAGGCTCTGCTCCCTGGACAAGACCGCAGGAACCTCCCGCGACGCGTCGAAGCGCGCGCCGCCCGGGCCTATCGCGATTACGCGACGCGACGCGGCGACCGTAACCGTCGCCTCGACAGAGCGCGTCTCTTCGCCTGCGCCCGCGCGAAGAACCACTTCTATATTCCCCGAATAGCGGCCCGGAGCAGCCCCCGTCAGGTCCAGGTCGCCTCCGAAGAGAAAAAGGCGACAGCCCGACTCCGAAAGCGTCGCCTGCGTAAACGAACCGCTTATCGACTCGGAAGCCAGCTGATCGCACGAAGAGGCGTACGACCAGCGCGGCGCAAGGACGAGCGGCGGCGACGCGCCCGATTCGTGGCGCAGCGCTGCGGACGCAACCAGCTCTATCGACACGGTCGTCTCCTCCCCGTCCTCGCCGAGCGCGAGGTCGCCGTCCAGCGAAAGCGTCATGCGGCCCGCGTGCCGCGGGCCCGACGCGCGCGTCGAGAGGCGGTCCGTCAGCGGGTCCAGCGACACCTGCGCGTCCGCCGACTGTACGCCGAAGCGCAAGGACGAAACGCTTACGGCGATTCCGAGTCCCGTCGGATCGGCGGCGAAGGCGATAGCGGACGGAGGAGCAGGCGGCTCCGGCCTGTCGAGCACCGTAACGGTTACCTCCGCCGTAGCGTCTTCCGCGTTATCCGCCGAGACCGTAACCCTGTACTCGTACCCCGTCGTCGCGTCTACCGCGTCCGGTACGTAGAATGTCGGCGAAGATATATCCGTTGCGCTCAACAGGTCCGCGTTCGCCGCAGCGCCCTGCGCCTCCCATGCGTACTCGTAGGAAGAACCGTCGGGAGCCCCCGAAGCCTCGCACGACAAGTCAATGTCCGGCGAACCTTCGTAGACCGGAGCGGGCGCCGCGCACGTCAGGGTCAGCGCGCCCTTGTTCAACACCGTAACGGTTACGTTGGCCG